>CALFCF010000048.1 GCA_937951345.1 uncultured Granulosicoccaceae bacterium | reverse complement strand
CCACGCTGTGCGATCGGCACAGCGTTAGTGCTACCAAGCAATTCCTCACTCAAATACTGGTGCGGTAAGGTTTCCGCATCCAGTGATGAGATATCAAATATCGGTAAACCGAATTCTGCACCTATTGACTGTGCAACGCGTCTTGGGTCCAGTTCGAACTCGCTGACAGCAACTGTCAAAAAGTCGGATTTTTTGGAAGCAGCCGTTTCGACAGCTGAATTAGCATCATCTTCCGAGAGCATGCCCAATGCCACTAATTGCCTCGGCAGGCCGCTCAGGTTGTGATTTGATTCTGTTATTGGATTGCTCACTCTTTCAGTCCGGTAAATAAATAGGCGCAGTGAATTGCAATGTTTCTCGAATAGAGAATCGGCAAAAAGTGCAACTTCTTGAGCGGACTGACTGTGTGAGTCGGAGGGTGTGAAGCATTTGCCAAATGCTTATCGCAACAAAGACTGCAGGTTACTTCCGCATGTGTGTCTGTTTGCGGACGGTTCGTGCTGTTGGCATTTGCTTACCAACATTGAGTGAATAGACGGTGTTTTCGGTTTGAAGCCGAAAATATTGCAATTACTTGATTTTGGGTAGGTAAGATTGCACTTAAAATATTAAGTGCGTGACGACGTAATCAGAAAAACTGTCGGCATTTAAGTGCCTGTTATGAAGTGATGTTCAATCTGATACAACGCCAGGCAGTATCTTGGCTAGGGTTCCAGTGTCTGCTTAGACTACAGGGGTCTTCCTAATTTTTGCAGTATCCAACGTTCAGACAGGTGCCTGTGACAGCCCAGGTGACGTTGTCTTGCACTAAGGTCGGGGTTAGCGTGTAGGTATGACCGCCGATATTAGCGTTGCTGGTTACGCTGATAATCCCCTGTAGAGTAGTCAGGCTTGCGATGGCGCCATCGTTGCTCACGTCAGGTGGAATATTGAAGTCTGAGCCCGGCGTGCAGTTCGTCAAGCCACCTGATTCCTGTGCACAAAGTGATACACCGGTTTTGTAGTTAGCCGTTCGATTAATCACTTCAACGAATTTTGCTTTTTGTGTGTATTGGCCGTACTGAGGAACCGCAACGGCTGCAAGGATGCCAATGATAGCGATGACTATCATCAATTCAATTAACGTGAAACCTTTTTCGTTGTCTTGGTTAATTTGCAATATCATTTGACCACTCGCTGTCCTTGGTAGGGATGAAAATATGGCTGTAGAAATTTGGCTTTTTGCTTTTTAAATGGTAAATGAACGGACCCGAAGGCCCGTTCATCTGGTTTTACTCTACGTTAAGAAATACTCACGTTGAGTTTCTACCTGACTGCAATTAGTCCTTACAAAGGTTTGCAGCAACACAAGTACCAGTAACAGCCCAAGTCAGCTGAGTGTTAGTAGCATTAGCTGTAGGAGTCAGGATGTAAGTGTCGCCATTCAGCTCAGTTGCGTGACCAGTAGCGCTGATTACGCCAGCAGCGGTAGTCATAGCGTTCACCAGACCAACACCAGGTGCAGCAACGTCAGCAGGGATACCAGCGTAGCTACCAGCAGCGCCGTCACCATTACAAGTACCCAGTCCACCTTCTTCCTGGAAGCACAGAGTTACAGCAGTTTTGGTAGCAGCAGTCTGAGTTACAACTTCAGAGAACTTAGCACGCTTTGTGTACTGACCATACTGAGGAACAGCTACAGCAGCCAGAATACCGATGATCGCGATTACGATCATGAGTTCGATAAGGGTAAAACCTTTTTGTTGCTTAACCATTTAGTTTCTCTCCAGAGATTGAATTACAAATAGATTTGTAGTTTTGCAAACCTATCGGGTTGGATATCGTCCGACCGGTGCAGCCATTTAATTGCAGATCGTGTGCCAATTTACTGGCGCGTTAAGTTGCATCCAGAAATATCTTACAAATCAAGCACTTTCGCGCATATGGTCCTGAAATAAATGACACAATCTCGACACAACAGGTGACAATGTGCCTATGTATTGGCAACAGTTGACAATCGCTTTGTCACTTGTTGCCGCGTTTTTCACCGTTTGGGCAATTGTGTGTGATGAGGTTCGCGTGTTTGAAAACTGACGGGCCGGTTTTATTATTTTTGATCTGTGTCCAGTCCCAGCTGCTCTATGCGGTAGCGCAGCTGTCTGTAAGTTAAACCTAATTCCTGCGCAGCAGCTTTGCGGTTCCAGCGATTGCGCTCGAGTGATTCGATAATTTTTGTTTTTTCGCTTGTCTGTTCTGCAATTCTTTTGTTGTTTAAATGATTGCTGGTAGGCGACTGTGTTTGAACTGCTTGAGAGCGATCTGTCTGCATTGCCGGTGCGTTGTCGAATTGCAGATCGTCTGAATCAATGGTTGATGTCTCGGCGATCGCCAGTGTTCGTTCGATAATATTTTCAAGCTCGCGTACATTTCCTGGAAAATCATAGGCGGACAGTTTTTCTATAGCTGTGTCGCTTAGACTGTAAATTTGTCCGATGTCGGTTGTTAAACGTTGCAGAACATGTTCTGCAAGCAGCTGAATATCGCTGCGTCGTTGACGCAGGCTGGGAACGACCAGACCGATAACATTCAGGCGATAGTACAAGTCGTGGCGGAATCGCCCTTCAGAGACTTCATTGGCCAAATCTTTGTGGCTTGCGCTTAATATTCGTACATCAATGGGAATTTCTGTTGACGTTCCGACCGGGCGAATGGATTTTTCCTGTATTGCGCGTAGTAGTTTTACCTGCATTGACAGGGGTAGTTCAGCAATTTCATCCAGAAATAAAGTGCCGCCGCGAGCTGTTGCAAACAGCCCTTCATGATCGACAACCGCGCCGGTAAAGCTACCCTTTTTATGCCCGAAGAATTCGCTCTCCATCAGCTCTGCCGGAATGGCGCCGCAGTTGATCGCGATAAACGGTGCCTCGTGACGCGCACTGTTCTCATGTATCAAGCGGGCGGTCAGTTCCTTGCCGGTACCTGACTCACCGCTGATCCATACAGGTGCGTTAGTCCGTGCCAGTTTGATGATCATTTGCTTTAATGATCGTATGGCTTGCGAGTCACCGATTATTCGCTCCTCACCGCTCATGTGATGTTCTGTCCGGGGTGCGGTGTTTGCTGTATCAGGCCGTGCAGGAGGTGGGACGTTTTCTTCAACCGGTATTACGCGGTCATCGTTCGCTGCCCTGGTTTGCGCACTTTGTGCCACTGCTGTTGTAATCAATGTACGAAGCTGGGTTATGTCAACCGGTTTCGATACAAAATCGTAAGCGCCATTTTTCATTGCAACTACCGCAGCGTCCATATCTCCGTGCGCGGTAACTACCGCAACGGGTAGATCAGGACAGTGTTGTTTGATCTGCTCGATAAATTCGACACCATTGCCATCCGGGAGTCGCATATCGGTCAGACATGCATCGAACGTGTAGTTAGCGAGAAGATTACTGGCTTCTGCAAGGTTGGCGGCGGTATGACAGTCAAGCCCCATACGCGATATGGTCAGTGATACCAGTTCACGGATGTCAGGCTCATCGTCAATGATCAGTACACATGCAGGCATATCAGGCTGCTCTGTTGTGACCCGGTTCGCTGGATGCCTCTCCGGCAGCGGATGCTGGCATGGTTATACGAAAACAGGCGCCGTTGGAAATGTCAATATAGGCAATTGCTGCATTATTCTGAACGCATAACTCCCGGCAGATATGCAAGCCCAGACCGGTACCCGATTCGGTTGTATAGAAGGGATCGAAGATCATTGTTTGCTGCTCTTTGGGTACGCCTCTACCGTTATCACAGACATCAATCACGGCAAGACCCTCTTCATCGTTATAGGCATGTATGTCAATTACTAGAGTGCGTTCTGCATTATGTGCCGTGGCGTTACAACAAAGATTCCAGATAATTTGGTCCAGATGGTGAGGATCGAAATGGGCTTGAAGTTGTAGGCTGCAATTGATTGAAAGCTTCTCTGGAAGCGTATCTGACTGAGATTCGAAACGCGTTTTGAAACTTGCCAGAAACTCCTGCACTGGAATATCTTCAGCATTAACGCGTGTGTTGCCCGACAGTTGCATAACGTCTTCAACGATACGATTGATACGGCGTGTGTGTTTTTCTGCAATTAACAACAGCTCCTGATCAGCCGGGTGCAGGTTTTCGGACTCCTCCAACAGTTGCACAGCATGTGATATTGCACCCAATGGATTGCGGATTTCATGTGCAATACTTGATGACATACGGCCCAGCGATGCCTGCTTGAGTTGATGTAACCGCTGCGTGATTTCGGAGTTATCGTCCAGTCGAATAAGCAGGTTTTTCTCATCTATGGGTATGTAGTGGGGCAGCAATTCTGTGGGCAGTGTTGGATGATCAATTGCCGATACAGCTTCTTGCGGGCTCTTGCGCCACTGCTGCAGTGATTGCCAGATGGGCTCTGATAACATGCTTATGTGTGCAGGCAACTGCAATCGGTGATTGATTAACAGTGCTTCGGCCTGCGAATTGATTAACTGCACATGATTGAATTCATCCAGATACAACACACCGGAATCAATTTCTTCAATAATACGCTCGCGCAATAGTTTGAGTTGATCATCTGATAGCCGTTGTATACGCGTCGCTCCACTGTGTTCCGGGCGGCGGCTCAGTAGCAGGCTGGTTATGATGGCAACACCGAACAACGTAATACCCAGCATTGCTGTTTCTGTCAGGTGAGCTGCTGATTTGCCCACTATAAATGATGCGAGTAACTCCTCTGCGAACAAAAATGCGGTTGCGATTGCCGCAAACAACAGCACATATCGGGGGCGCATAAAGTTAGCGATCAGCGCTATGTGCAGTATCAATAGCGCTCCAATGTAACTCTGTATACCACCGCTGGCATACATCAGCGCTACGATGCAGGCAATATCGATGTAAACATGCAAGTTAAGCTGTACTTCAAGGCTTGGACGTTGCATCCGGATAGCGGTATAAAATCCGGCGGCAAGCACACTCCATAGAAGCAGCGTGTATTTGTAAACCGACGGGTCACGGCTCCCCAATACCTCGAAACCCTCGGCCAGATAGAAGGTTACGGTGAACATCGTAAGCAGAAACAGCCGGAAGTGATTCAACAGACGTAGCGCATACCAGTCAGCGAAAAATAGTATGCTTTTGCTCGACCGGCGTGGGTCGATGCCGCTGGTTTGTGCGGGTTGTGGGTTATCTTGACTCACGATGGACGCTGTCTGCACATTGACGACTCAATGAGACAGACTGGTTGCATCCATGATCGTTACGACTCGATACGGATCGTTACGTTATGGCAGCGTGTAGTTTGCTTCCAGTTTGCGCCCGTGCTGCGCTTGCTGTGTTAGGAAAAATAAGGTGCAAGGCGTAACGTGGCGCACACTGGACACGAACTGGGGGCGTGTTTACACCAGTCTGCATCAGGTTTGCAGAGAGATACTGCAACGATCAGACCACGGCTCAGGACAGATCCTGATGCATTTTATTTATTCGCTGATTTTCAGCTCGTCGAAGTTCTCGAGCGCGGGATGCTCGGGGTTATTCAAAGCCAGCACTCGCAACGTATCGCGTTTCAGGTCTTCATGGCCTAATGTCTGATAAGCACGGGCCATCAAAGCCAGACCGTTGCCGGTATGGCGTGACTCTTCGTAGTGTTCCAACATGAACTTGATTCGATTAACGGTCGCAACCATAGCACCACGGCCAAAGTAATATTGTGCGGTTTCGAGTTCATGGCGAGCCATGGAATCCTGCAGGTAGCTCATGCGCTCAAGTGCATCGGGTACATAGATACTCGCCGGGAACCGGGTGACGAGCGTATCGAAGTCTGCAAACGACGAGCGTAACCACGACTGATTTACTTTCGCCAGGTCACGAGGAAAAATTCGTTCCAGTGGTGAGCTGCCGCGGGTGTAGTTTGCGAGGCCTTTAATAAAATAGGCGTAATCAATACTGTTGCTGCGCGGGTAAAGTTTTATAAAGCGGTCAGCGGTGGAAATGGCGTTGTTGTATTCATCCTGTTTGAAATAAGCATACGCAACGTCGAGCTGGGCCTGCTGTGTAAAGTTGCCGAATGGGTAGAGGGCACCCAGGGTTTCGAACGTCTCTACCGCCTCGACAAAGTTGCCGTTGCGCAGGCTGCGCTTGGCGTCGCGGTACAATTCTTCAGCACTGGCTTGTGGTCCTCCTTTAGCGACTGAAGCGATGCTCTGACATCCCGTGATAAAAACTGATGTACTCAAGAGCAGAATTACCGTCAGCCGGGAGAGCTGCAAGGCCGGGCTCTTGCCAGAATGCGTTCGTTTGGAGTAGCCGATAGCTGTCATGGGATTACCCGATGTCGAATACGCTAAGTATAGCGAATGCAGGCAAGGTTACGTATTTGACTTTAGTGGGTGGTCAGAGGCGGGCAGGGCTGTTTTGCCCTCAGGTATCCCAGGGTACTGCCTTAGTATCAAGCGTTGTAGTATGTTTGCTGTATGTCTGAACCCGTTTCTACCGATATTCTTGAATTGCCCGCAGATCAGCGTGGTCAACGTCTTGATCGCGTACTACCGCTGCTGTATCCGGGGCTGTCGCGCAGCCGTCTGGTAGCGTTGTTGCGAGATGGCAATCTCAGTCTGATGAACAGTCAAGGCGCAGAAATATCAGCCTCACCGTCGATGCGTATTCAAGGCACAGAACGCGTGCGTCTGCATAAAATACCGGAGCTGATACCGGCCGATGTCGAAGCCCAGCCGCTCGATCTGGATGTTGTCTATCAGGATGAAGATTTACTGGTGATTAACAAACCAGCTAGTCTGGTTATGCACCCAGCAGCCGGTAATCCGGATTCCACAGTGCAAAACGGGCTCTTGCATATGAACGAGTCACTGCGCGACCTACCGCGTGCCGGTATTGTGCATCGTCTCGATAAAGACACCACGGGTCTTTTTGTGGTGGCGTGTTCGCGCCGTGCCTATTCGTCGTTGGTTGAGCAATTGCAAACGCGCAGCATGTCGCGAGAGTACACAGCGTTGGTTTACGGTGAAATGATAGCCGGCGGCACGATTGACGCGCCGATTGGCAGACATCCGAGGGACCGTCTGAAAATGGCGGTTCGACAGGGAGGTAAGCCGGCGATCACGCACTTTCGTGTTGCTGAGCACCTTGGCACCCTGACGCTGGTTGATGTCAGGCTGGAAACCGGTCGTACGCATCAAATCAGGGTACATCTGGCCTCGAAGCATCACCCGCTGGTTGGCGACCGCACTTACGGCGGTAGGCGAGGTCGACCTGCCGGATTCAGCGAACTGGTTGGCAATATGGTCAGCGAATTCGGGCATCAAGCTTTGCATGCGCAACGTCTGACCCTTATACATCCAGCTGACGGGCGGGTTATGACTTTTTCAGCGCCTCTTCCAGAGGATTTTGAAATGTTGCTTACCGCTGTACGTGCTGAAGTCGTCAACAACGATGCTGCTGAGTAGGAAAACCGATTTGTGAATAGAAAACAGGAGCTACTCTTGCCGGAACCGCATTATTTGTGTCCCCCGTGGTCGGGTCGATACGGTGTGGAGGTGTATTCAACGACACGGATTGGCGGTGTCAGCAAGGCACCCTATGACTCGTTTAACCTGGGTCTGCATGTCGACGATGATCCTCAAAGCGTACAAACAAACCGCCAGCGTTTGCGTCAGAGTCTGAGTCTGAAGCAGGAACCTTACTGGTTGAAACAGGTGCATGGCACGCATGTGGTCGAGGCCGTTGCTGATTTGTCCTGTGTTTCGCTTAAGGCTAAAAATCCAGCCACGAAACCTGATGCTGTTATCGAAGCAGATGGTGCCTGGACAAATGAGCGCCTGCTGCCGCTGGCAGTTTTAACGGCCGACTGTTTGCCTGTAGTGCTGGCAACCGGTGCCCACAATCCGCTTTCTGCGCAACAGAAAAAAGTCGCTGCGGTGCATGCTGGCTGGCGTGGTATGGCGGCGGGGATTCTGCAAACAGCAATCGAATCAATGGATGCACAGCCGAAAAGCATCGCAGCCTGGCTCGGACCGGCAATCGGCCCGCGTGCTTTTGAAGTCGGGCAGGATGTCTATGACGCATTCGCTTCGAGTTTGCCCGGTAGTGAGAAAACGTGTTTCAGGCCGGTTGGTCAGATTACTCGGTCGTACCAGTCAGTCACTAACCAACCCGGTGTTGGTGAACAGGCGGCTAACGATACCTCTAACGTCATCGCGATAGATTCGAGGGATAAGAAAATGACAGGCGTTAGTGCAAAAGGCAGTACACCATCCGATAGTCCGACATCAAAGCGTAACCACTCGACGTCTTCGCTTATCTCTGCAAGTGAAAACGGTGCGAACAAATGGTTATGTGATTTGTACGGCTTGGCACGCTATATACTGACGAGCTATGGAATTACTGAAATAAGTGGCGGCAACAATTGCACTCATGACGACAGGGAACTCTTCTACTCTCACAGACGCGATGGTAGTTGCACCGGTCGTATGGCAACGATCGCTATCATTCGCGAGAACTGACTTCTCGAAATCGCGACTGATAGTGGTTGCCCAGCGCTTGAAATGCGCCTCATACGTCCTCATTTTTTATAACATCGCGGTTTTGTTACGCCACGCACTTGTTCCAGTGGCTGATAGACCAGCAAAATCCAGTCAAATTTTTGGAGCCTGATTATGCGGATGGACAAACTGACATCCCGATTTCAGCTGGCGTTACAAGAGGCGCAATCGCTCGCGCTGGGAATGGATCATCAGTTCATCGAGCCAGAACATTTGCTCGTTGCTATGCTCGATCAGGATGGCACCAGTGTCAGACCGTTGCTGGCAAAATCGGGTGTCAATATCAATGCCTTACGTTCTGATCTCGGCAAGTCGCTGGATCAGATGGCGCGTGTCGAAGGCAATGCCGGGCAGTTGCACATAGCCAACGGGCTGGCACGATTGCTAAATCTGACTGAGAAAAAAGCCGGTAAGCGGGGTGATAAATACATTGCCAGTGAGCTTTTTGTTCTGGCGACACTGGATGATGACAACAACTCACTGGCAGAATTACTTAAACAACACGGCGGCAACGCTAAAGCGGTCGAGAGTGCGATTGACGAATTGCGCGGTGGTGCAAATGTGGATGATCAAAACGCCGAAGACACGCGTCAGGCACTCGATAAATACACGATTGATCTGACCGAACGCGCAGAACAGGGCAAGATCGATCCGGTCATTGGCCGGGATGATGAAATTCGTCGCGCCATACAGGTGTTGCAACGGCGTTCCAAGAATAATCCGGTGTTCATCGGTGAGCCGGGAGTCGGTAAAACCGCACTGGTTGAAGGCCTGGCGCAACGCATCGTTGATGGTGAAGTGCCTGACGGTATCAAAGGTAAACGCGTATTGTCACTCGATCTGGGATCGCTGATAGCGGGTGCAAAATTCCGTGGCGAATTCGAAGAACGCCTGAAGGCAGTGCTTAAGGATTTGTCACAGCAGGAAGGCCGGGTCATTTTGTTCATCGATGAAATTCATACGATTGTTGATGCCGGTGCGGCTGAAGGTGCGATGGATGCCGGCAACATGCTCAAGCCCGCCCTGGCACGCGGTGAACTGCATTGCATCGGGGCAACTACACTGGATGAATACCGCCAATATGTTGAAAAAGATGCAGCACTGGAACGCCGTTTCCAGAAAATACTGGTTGAAGAACCAACGGTGGAACATACCATTGCCATTCTTCGCGGTCTAAAGGAACGCTACGAAGTGCACCACGGGGTCGAGATCACCGATCCTGCCATTGTTGCAGCAGCGACGCTCTCTCACCGTTACATCAGTGACCGTCAATTGCCAGACAAAGCGATTGATTTAATCGATGAAGCCGGATCGCACATCCGTATGGAAATCGATTCCAAACCGGAAGAGCTTGATCGTCTCGATCGTCGAATCATACAGTTGAAAATCGAACGCGAAGCGCTCGCTCAAGAGACCGATTCGGCATCTATACAACGACTGGAAGCACTCGAAGCACAATTAGAGGAACTTGAAAAAGAATACGCTGATCTGGAAGAAATCTGGAACGCTGAAAAAGCGGCTGTACAGGGTTCAAGCCATATAAAGGAAGAGCTCGAACGCGTTAAGCTGGAATTTGAAACTGCACGCCGGGCAGGTGACCTGGCGCGAATGTCAGAACTGCAATACGGTCGAATTCCGGAACTCGAGAAGCAGCTGGTGGAGGCCAACGAAAATGCTGACACCGCTGATCTAAAACTACTTCGTTATAACGTCACGGCGGATGAGATTGCCGATGTGGTGTCGAAATGGACCGGCATTCCGGTCAGCAAAATGCTTGAAGGCGAAAAGGAAAAATTATTGCGCATGAAAGAAGAGTTGTCGCAACACGTCATCGGTCAATTTGAAGCGGTGGAAGCCGTCTCTGATGCGATACGTCGCTCACGCGCCGGATTGTCGGACCCTAACCGGCCAATCGGATCGTTTCTGTTTCTTGGTCCTACCGGTGTCGGCAAAACGGAACTTACCAAAACGCTGGCTGATTTTCTTTTTGACGATCGCGATGCGCTAGTGCGCGTGGATATGTCTGAATTTATGGAAAAGCACTCCGTAGCGCGCCTGATCGGCGCACCTCCGGGGTATGTTGGTTACGAAGAAGGGGGTTATCTGACAGAGGCTATTCGGCGCAAACCCTACTCGGTCATTCTGCTGGATGAAGTGGAAAAAGCACATGCTGATGTATTCAATATTTTATTGCAGGTGCTTGATGACGGGCGGCTAACTGATGGACAGGGACGAACAGTAGACTTTCGTAATGCTGTAATTGTTATGACGTCAAACCTCGGTAGCCATGTGATTCAGGAGCTTGCCGGTGATGCCAACTACCTGAAAATGAAAGAAGCCGTGATGGAGATTGTCGCTCAGCAATTCAGGCCTGAATTTGTCAATCGCATCGATGAACCGGTGGTGTTTCGACCATTATCAAAAGAAGATATCCGCAAAATTTGCGCTATACAAATTCGACAGCTGGCGAAACGACTTGAAAGCAGGCAGATTCATCTTGAGCTGAGTGATGCTGCCCTTGATAAGGTTGGTGATGCCGGGTTCGATCCTGTCTACGGTGCACGCCCACTTAAGCGGGCCATTCAGGAGCATCTCCAGAACCCGTTGGCTGAAGAGATCCTGCGTGGTGAGTATGGAGAAGGTTCGCTGGTATATGTTGATGTCAGTGATGGTGAACTGACATTCACTAAACGTGTTCCGCGGGATCAGGTGGCTTGAAATTAACTGTTCGCAGATTTAAAAGATTAATGACGGTTAAGCTGACTTAAGCTCAATTGAAATTGGCGAACCCTTCATGAATAGAGCAGGCTAGCGTAGTGCTGTATCGGTTAGCAAGGCTTGGTCAGCCGAAGACTTGGTCAGCTAAAAGCGGCCTGTACGACAATAGCGGTCACGTTATCACTACCGCCTCGCGCCAGTGCCTGTGCAACCAGGTCGCGCAGTGCCTGATTCGGAGTCGGTGCGGCCAGGCAATTTTTTATTTCGTCAATTTTCACGTCTTTAAACAACCCGTCGCTGCAAACCAGGAATCGGTCGCCCGGCTTAACAGGTGCTTCGACAACCGCAACTTCCAGCGTTTCGTGCACCCCGATGGCTCGCGTTATGACATTTGATGAAGGATGTGTTTCCAGATCGTTGGCTGAAATTTCACCGCGTTTGTAAAGCTCCTGCACCAGACTGTGATCTTCAGTAATCTGCTCCAGCTCATCATCACGCAGGCGGTAGATACGACTGTCGCCTGCCCACAGGCAATAACACATGCCACCTTGCGACAATAAAATTGCTACGGTGCTGCCAATCACGTCGCCGCGCGCTTTGTCACGGCAGGCTGTGTTAGCTGCATACAGGCGGCTCTTCAGATCGTCGATAGAATCCTCGGCGGTATTGCCGGGCGCAAAATCCACCAATTGACGAATAATCGTCTGGCTGGCCAGATCCCCGCGGCTGTGACCACCCATGCCATCGGCAACCACCCATAGACCGTTCTCGCGCGCGTCGAGGAAAGAGTCCTCGTTAGCGCGTCGCATATGGCCGACATCCGTGGAGGCACAGGATGTCCAGCTAAAGTTAATATGCTCTGAAAGTTCAGCTGGTATGTTCATGCGTGATCAAGTGCAAGAATCGTGCGTCCCGGTCCAGACTTGTTCGATCTCTATCAGTGCTTCGAGTTTAAAGCCTCGATTATATGTCGAATGGGCAGGGGTTCGATGCCTGCATTTGCTACACTTATCCCCGTACCATCTCTTCTCCCCGAGCCCAGATAATGACCGTTCGTACACGTTTTGCCCCCAGCCCGACAGGCTATTTGCATATCGGCGGGGCAAGAACCGCTTTGTTCTGCTGGTTATACGCAAGATGCCATGGTGGTGAGTTTGTGCTGCGCGTGGAGGATACGGATCGCGAGCGATCCACTGAAGCGTCGGTACAGGCGATTCTTGACGGAATGCAGTGGCTCGGTCTGGATGCTGATGAAGGCCCTGTCTTCCAGACCGATCGATTCGATCGGTATCGAGAGGTCGTTGCAAGTCTGCTGGAACAAGGACATGCTTATTACTGTTACTGCTCACCCGAGGAGTTGCAGCAAATGCGCGATGACGCAATGAAGCTCAAGCAGAAACCCCGCTATAACGGCTTCTGGCGTGACCGGAGTGATAAGCCGCCCGCCGGTGTAAAGCCGGTTGTGCGCTTTCGTAATCCTCTTGACGGAACGGTGGTTATTGATGATCTGGTGAAAG
Source organism: uncultured Granulosicoccaceae bacterium (assembly GCA_937951345.1). GTDB lineage: Bacteria > Pseudomonadota > Gammaproteobacteria > Granulosicoccales > Granulosicoccaceae > CALFCE01. The sequence goes on along the minus strand of CALFCF010000048.1, from coordinate 119,008 downwards.
GGCGCATTGAAATTGCCAATGCAGAGCTCGACGATTTGGTCATCATGCGATCTGATGGCACGCCGACTTACAATCTGACGGTGGTGGTTGACGACTATGACATGAACATCACGCACGTGATACGTGGTGATGATCACGTCAACAATACACCACGTCAAATCAACATATTAAAAGCACTGGGTGCTGATCTGCCGGCCTATGCGCATCTACCGATGATTCTCGGTGAAGACAAGAAACGACTGTCGAAACGACATGGTGCTGTCAGCGTCATGCAATACAAGGATGATGGTTACCTGCCGGAAGGATTGCTCAACTATCTGGCCCGTTTAGGCTGGTCGCATAAGGATCAGGAAATATTTTCTATAGACGAACTGAAAGGCTTGTTTTCACTTGAGGCTGTTAACAAATCCGGTTCGGTTTTTAATCAGGAAAAGCTGGACTGGGTTAATCAACAGCACATGCTGGGTTTATCTGAGAAACAGTTGGGTGCAGCGTTTAATCAGTTTCTAAGTGATTCGGTAGATGGGCAGACTGGGCAGACGGGTGATGCAAGCACTGTTGACAGCGCTATGGTTTCGACCATTGCTGAATTGCAGAAAGAGCGCTGCAACACCTTCAAGCAGATGGCGGACGAAAGTCACTACTTTTTCGCGGCACCTGCTGAATACGACCCGAAAGCGGCACAAAAACAACTCAAGGAACAGGCAGTAGAGCCTTTGCAGCAGGTTGCAATCAAATTTGCTGATCTTGAGCGTGCCGGTAACTGGAGCGCTGACGCGATTGATGCCGCTATAAAAGCAACCGTTGAAGAGATGGGCATCGGTTTCGGAAAACTCGGCCTGCCACTCAGAGTGGCATTGACCGGTAACACGAAGTCGCCACCATTGGAACAAACCGTCTGGTTGATTGGACCGCAACAAGTAGCTTCGCGGATTCAGGCGGCTGTCGAATATATTAATGGCACTTAATCTGCAGTATTAACAGGGTCTTTCCACAGCCTATACCTACACGGCCTACACGGGATTCTGTTATCGATGATCGACGGTTTTCTGATCAAGAAACTGGTGTCGGTCTTTACGCACATTGTGCCCGGCGCTTTTCTGCTACTGGCTGCCCTGCTGTTTATTTGTATGGTCGGGTCAAAACAATTGACGCGACTCTGCGCAGCGGCTGCATTTGCCCTTGTCATCGCACTGACGGTGTTATCGTTTCCACCTGTCAGCAATTTTTTCGTCTCGAAACTGGAATTCCGCTACCCGGTACTGCCGAAAGCGCCAGAGGACACCGCGCTAATACTGGTTTTAGGTAACGGACATATCTATAAGGACGATGCGCCTAACAATTCATTGTTGATGGCGACTGCACTATCGCGGGTGACCGAAGGTGTACGTTTATGGAAGACACAACCAAACGCTTATCTCGCGCTAAGTGGCACACCGTTTCAAAGTCCGATCAGTCACGCAGAAGCGCAACGGCGGTGGGCGTCTGAGCTGGGCGTACCGGACGAAAAGATTATTCTGTTTGATCACACGCGTGATACGGAGGCCGAAGTCCTGTCAGCGGTACAAGCCCTCGATATTGAAACCCGCACCGATCTCAGAACTGTATCCGGTGACCGGATGACTACCGAAGGCAGTCGCGTTGTGGTCACCAGTTCAGCGATTCATCTACCCCGTACGGCCTTGATGCTTGAGCGCCACGGTGCAACGTTCAGCATGGCCCCGACCGACTTTCTGGTACTTGAAGCACCGTGGTACCGACCGGATATCTATTTCCTCAGCAACATGGATCGCTCTATGCATGAGTGGATCGGTATGCTGTGGTATCAGCTCAGACCGTAGATTGTTGCTGAACTGCACCTCTACCCGGCTTCGCGGCAGCGGTTAATCTACTATCGGCTGTCCCCAGTCCTCTGAAATCTCCTGATACGTGTTACCAATTGTCAATTTATAGGATAAAAAGCCCAAATAATGGTTTTTGAAGGTAGGATACTGCGCTAAATAAACAAAACAGTCGGCTTCATATTATGAAAATAAATCTGCATTTAGACCTTTGTCGGGTATTGCTTTGCGTACCTGCGTTTCTTCTTGTTGCGGTGTTCTCACCAGCAACAGCCCAGTCATTTGAGCAGGTAGACGCAGGTTTTGCACATGTTTGTGCACTCGACACCTCAGGCCAGGTTGAATGCACAGCCACGCCTATTGCAACCCGTTTTCTGCCGCCGGATGATTTGCCGCTGATGAGTGCCATTGCTGTCGGTCAGCAGCATTCCTGTGGAATTACATTGGACGGAGGCGTCGAATGCTGGGGTGTTGATGCGTTCGGCGCGTTACGGGTGCCTGAATTTGATGCGCCTGTAGTCGCTCTGTCGGCAGGCTTTAATCACACCTGCGCGATTGACCAGAACAATCAGGCGCAGTGCTGGGGCTTAAATAGTAATGAACAATTGAATGTACCGGATGTGCCGGGTGGGTTTGTCGAGGTAGACGCTGGCCGTGAAGCAACCTGTGGTATTGATACAGTTGGCGAAATCCACTGCTGGTCTACAGTCGAACAGTTTGTTTTTGATCAACCGATAGTAGGTCCTTTCATTGATCTTGATGTCTCGATTTTCCACGCCTGTGGATTGACTGCCAATGGTGATATTGAATGCTTCGTTTCGCAGGCGTTACGAAATCTGAATCCGCCTACCAATGGTCCTTACACTGATTTGACGGTAACGCCCACTGCAATTTGTGGTCTGGGCATGGATCAATTGCTTGATTGCTCGTTTGCGTCGCCCGCAAACTTCACACTTGATACCCAGGCTGATCAATATCCGTTGGATGTTGCATTCTCGTCGATTGAAAGCAGCACAATAATAGTGTTCGGCGGTTCGCCGATCTGTGGTGTACGTGCTGAGAGTGGTACGGTTAGTTGTTTTGGTGATGGACCTCAGGATGGAAATTTACCGTCGCCTCCGGGTGCCCCTTCGATGGCTGGTTCGGTCAACGCAAGTAATATTGCTCTGCAGCTGGCCGCATCGGTTTATAGCCCGACACAAGTTGAGTTGTTCTGGAATCGCTTACCCACAGCTTTCCCACCACTTTCAGTTGAAGTGTTCCGCGATGACGAACTGGTTGCAACAACGCAGAACAATGCCAGCTTCTTTTTTAATGGTGATGTCGGTGATAACGATGAGGTCAGTTATCGTGTCAGGACTGTTGACGAGGCAGGTAACACGGGTCCGCTATCCAATGAAATTCTGGTAAACAGCGTAACGCGTGAAGTTGGCCAGTCACAACCGATAGACAATCCACGTACAGATTCACTACTACAGATTACAAATATTAGGTCTACTTTTTTTGGGGGTTCAGCTGATGGAAGTGGAACGCAGATATTTCTGTTCTGGGAAGTCGAGAACCCTGGTAACGTTGCTATAGCAGGTTATGAGTTTCGCCTGAACGATCAACTGATTGACTTTGTTGAACAAGAAGTATTTGCCGGAGAAGTCGATACCAACAATCAGTGCAATGTATATAGCATTGCGGCGATTGCAGGAGATGGTGAAATATTGGAGTTCAGTTCGATTTCGTTAAATTCGAGCAGTCGACGTGTTTTTCGTTGCCCCGGTTAAGGTTCACACCGCTTTAATTGAACCTTGTGATTTGTTGTATTTGATAGGATGGAGCAATAGCTTGAAAATAAGCAATAAAAAAATTTTGGTAATACCAACAAAGATTTTTGCAATGTGTTTGTTAAGTTGCTGGTATTCAATTGCGACAGCGCAATCGTTTGAACAGGTAGCACCCGGTGCCCAGCATATTTGTGCGCTGGACTCCTCCGGCCAGGTTGAATGTACAACCACACCTGTTGCAACCCGTTTTCTACCACCCGGTGATTTGCCGCTAATGCGTGAAATTTCGGCCGGTCAGCAACATACCTGCGGAATCACGCTGGATGGTGGTGTTGAGTGTTGGGGGGCGGATGCTTTTGGTGTGTTGCAGGTGCCTGAATTCGATGCGCCGGTTGTCAGTCTGTCAGCGGGTATCAATCATACCTGCGCGATCGATGAAAATAATAGGGTGCAATGCTGGGGGCTTGGTACTAACGGGCAGTTGGATGTACCGGACGTTCCCGGTGGCTTTGTAAAAGTAGATGCCGGGCGTGAGGCCAGTTGTGGTATTGATGTCAATGGTGATATCCATTGCTGGTCGACGGTTGATTCATTTGTATTTGATCAGCCCGTTGAAGGGCCCTTTATTGATCTTGACCTATCTAGGTTGTCGGCCTGCGGTTTGACTGGCAACGGTGATATAGAGTGCTTTGTGCTCAATGAATTTGCAGATATAACACCACCGATCGACGGGCCCTATAGTGATCTGACTGTGACAACAGGTTCGATCTGTGGTCTGGGCATGGATCAACTGCTGGACTGTTCGTTTCGCGAACCGACGATGTTCTCTACAGATCCGTTGATTGAAGAGTTCCCGTTTGATGTCGCGCTGTCCTCCATCGAGCGCAGTGCTCAGATTGGCGGTGACTCACCGATATGTGGCGTTCGTGCTGAGAGCGGTACGATCAGTTGCTTTGGCGATGGTCCATCGGAAGGCTTTCTGCCGGCGCCACCTGGTGCAAGTCCATTGGTGGATGCAAACACGGCTAGCAGTTTTAATCTGCAGTTGACAGCCCAGGTTTACAGCTCGACACAAGTGGAGTTGTTTTGGAATCGGGTGCCCAGTGTTTTTCCACAGATTTCGGTAGAAGTTTTTCGTGATGATGAGCTTATAGCCACAACACTAAATAACATTAGCCTGTTTTTTAATCTTAATGTTGGTCCAAATGATGAGGCCCGTTACCGTGTACGTACGGTGGATGATGCAGGTAACCGCGGTGAATTCTCTAACGAGATTTTAGTTAACCGAATAAGCGGTGTTGTCACATCATCAGCACAACCGATCAACAATCCGAGAGTTGATCCAGCCGTCCGTGTCAGTAATATTAACCATTCATTCTTTGTGGGTGCATCGACTGTATTGTTGACATGGCAAGTAGACAACCCGAATGATGTGGAGATTGCTGGCTTTGAAGTCAGGGTCGATGATGAACTGCTAGGCTTTGTCGAAAATACTGTTTTTTCTGGTGAGCTCATCAGTCGCAATGTCTGCAATGTATTCACTGTGGCCGCACTCGCATCTGATGGCAGCATTTTAGACTTTAGCGCTCGTGATTTTAGCGGATCGAGCTTTATGAGTGCCTGCAGTAACTGAGGAATCAAGTTCAATTAGCCAGAGCCGATTTCAATCGATCGTCTTATCTGCGTGCGAAACCTTGCACATAACTGCAGATAATTGCAAAACTCTTTAAAAAGATGCCAGATATTTTGCCGAAATCCTTGTGTTGCGGTTACCGTATACCTGTTACGATTTCTCCTATCGATTAATTACACATAATCAAGGGTATTACGCATGAATCTCGTCAGAAATATCAGCTCTAATGAAAGAACTCTGCGACTGGGTGCAGGGGTGCTTGTTATGACCATAGGCATCGCCAGCCTCGGCTTCGGCTCGTTTTTCGGGTTTCTACTGACCCTGATTGGCGCGGTACTAACCGGAACCTCGATCGTCAGCCACTGCCCTGTCTATAAGCACTTAGGTAAAGATACGTTTAACGCTTGAGGGTCGTACTTACTTTGCTGCTTTAGCTGCAACTCAGGTTACGTTACGACAGCGGCTGTTACGACCGCGGCTGCAAACCCGGCAATGACATCGATTGGCGCGAATGAACCCCCGCACCACTCGACTTACAGCCTATACCGGGTCAGCCGTAGTCGACCGTTTCACTCATATCGCTGTTGTGCCATTGCCAATAGGTGTTTTGCAGCATGCTGCACATCTCACCGGGTTTGTCGTTTGAGAAAGTATGCTGGTTGATACGTGTGATTGATACCAGCCCGCCGCCGGTCGTCGTAGCAAACACTTCATCAGCATCGTAAAGATCATTCAGACTGATGTCGATTTCTGATACTTCTACGCTATGGTGCTTACAAATCTCCATGGTGACTTTACGGGTGATACCTTCCAGTACACCTGTTTTCGCTGTTTTTGCGTGACCGTCTTTAACGACAAAAACGTTAAATCCGGGTCCTTCTGTTACATGACCTTCTGAATCCAATAAAAGCGTATTGTCGAAACCGGATTCTTTCGCCTGCAATAACCCTTGCGTGAAATCGCCCCACTGATAGTTCTTGGCAAGCGGGTTGACTGCATTTGCAGCGATACGCCGAATATCGCCGGGAACGTACAAATGTGCACCGCGCTTACGTACAGCTTCATCAAATACCCAAACAAACGGCACGCACCAGGCGTAAAAGTGATTTTCACAGTCGCGTGGATCGCGGCTACCTGCAATACGTGGTTGTCCACGACTGGCAACCATAGACACATAGGATCGGGTCAAGCCTGAACGCGCAACAATGCTGTGTAGAATCTGCCGGATATCATTCCGGGACTGGTCGATGCGCAAATGACATCTTGCAATACTCTTTTCAAACCGCGTCAGATAGTCATTCAGTCTGAAAAAACGCCCGTCCCATACGTGTACAACGTCGTACGTGATATCCGAATGAGTAAGCCCCCAGTCGGTTACCGGTAGTGCGGCCTCGCTGGTAGGCATAATCTTCCCGCGCATCCATGCTGCACCCTGACTGAAATTATCATCGACCATTAAATTAGTCTATCACTCACGGGGTGTCGCGTGCCTGCTTCGACATGGCTGCCATTATTTAAGCAATCCATACTGCGTTAACCGTTCGCCTGGAATATCGAAAAACTCGCGCTTGGCCTGCGCTTCTGCCTGTGACTGGCTTATCCCGATATCGCTCAATTCTCGTTCGGTAAGTTGTAAAAGTGCTTTCCGTTCGCGAGCTATTGCCGCTGCTGCTGCTCATCTGGACAAGAGTGTATATATCCACCGCAGTTATTCTCACTGCTATCTTGAAAATAGCCTTCGAATTTAGAGCTGTCTGTTTCTTAAACCGGCCATAGCGGCTTTAGACAAAGCAGGCATGCGTTGGATAAATGCAGTCGGGTCAGGTCAGAATTTTGATTCGGGTTCTATTGCCTGTGCTGCCGATCTGGGTATCAGGGCAGACATAGATGGATTCAGAGCACCGGGTATGGAGCCGGTGAATGACACCAGCGCAAGGCTACCGAAATTACCGCACTATCGACTCAACATGTATGTCGCTGACGGCCCCAATAGAGAGATAGCGGATGTTTTCGCGAGGCTAATTAGAAAATCGTTTGCTGATCACAATGGTGATGTCGATGAGGCTGCTTGAGTGAGTTGTCACGAAGAAACACATGAAATTTGATCCAATTAATCAAGAAATCTGTGTATACTGTAAATATAAACAGTAATATATAAAAACTGATTACCCAGCCACACGGCGTGATCCGGCATCCCGGCCGCCGAGGTCGACGACCAGGTCGAGCGGTTCGCGGTCCGATGTATGAAGTTACAAGTATGAAGAAGTTACTGGGAAATATGGTGGAGCTAGGCGGGATCGAACCGCCGACCTCTTGCATGCCATGCAAGCGCTCTCCCAGCTGAGCTATAGCCCCATCTCGAAGGAGAGGGGAGAGTAACTAACCGGACGGTTAGCTGTCAACGTTTCGTTAAAAATTGCCGGATTCTGTCAGACAACAACGGTTTCTCGCTTCAATTGCAGAGAAAATTCCGCGACTCTTCGCTGCAATCGAAGCCGGTAACACGCGTGCGGAATTCGTCCTGGGCACCCGTCAGATGCATGGTAGACGGGTGCAACTTCTGTTGGTCGCAGAAGTGATTGAGCCGGGCGGCAGTCCACTCGCGACCCACAGTCAGACTATTCCACCTGATTCGGCGGATGATCGTTTAACCGATGGTCACCCAACTGATTCCCGCTCGATAAACCTATCAGCGACGCGTTGGTAGTTTATTTGGTACTCGCCATTGGCAATCGATTTTTTGATCGCTTCGACCTTTTCGCGATTGAATGTACGATTGCCGACTTTTCTGGCGGATTTTTCAGTTTTCTTCTCGGTGCCCTGTTCAGTTGTATCTGAAGGTGGAACAATCGCTCGCTCTGCACTTTTATCAAACTTCCGTGTCTGTTCATCAAGTGTGCTAATGCGCATTTTTGCCTGTGCATCTGCTTGTTCTTGACGTTGCGCATCGCGCTTTTGTCTGGCCTCGGCAATGCTTGTCACATTGCCTTTGCGCACCAGTGCACGACGTGATCTAGCCATATCTACATCCTCACGCACCAAATCCTGCTGAATGAGATTTGGCGCACCATTTATTTTTATTGTTATTGGTGATCGAGGCATTTTATTGCCTGATTGGAATGGTTTACGGCTGATAGTTTGTCTTATGTAATTTACTGCTTCATACCAATACATTTGTCACAGCTCCGGTGCTTAACGAGATACAGCGCACGATTTAATAGCGAACGAGTTTAAAAATTAATGGTTACTGTATCTCGGACCCGGGTGACTAACTTTTGTTCGTTCAATTGAACTGGAAATTTTTTTGGATGTATTAGGTATTTTCCTCTAAAGCTTTTTACGTTGTCGTCGCGTACCCATTTGGTAAGTGGACCGGTCCTCCATAGTTATAGCCCTGATCGTCAGAATTTCCACCCTAAATATCGATTGATTCTCGTCAAATCTTTGTCTTTTAAAAAATCCCTTCTATTCTTTTTTGTACACACAAATGTATGGCGACCGTTTTTCCAGCTGATTAGTTGTACAGAAATCAGCCGCCGCATTTTATAGATTTGAAGTACAGCAAAGCAATTTGCTGATTATTTTTACTGGATTTACAGAAAAGCCAGTATACGTCCAAAGCGGATTCGATCATGGGAAAGAAGAAGACAGTAAAGAGAGTTCTGATTATTGATTCAGATGCAGAAAAATCCCTGCGTCTCTCTCATCAACTTGAGTTCATTGACTATGAGCCCAAGGTTCTGAGTTCACATGAGTTGGCAAATAGCCTGAATGATCTGGGCGAATATAACGCTATTTTTGTGACTAACTTTCACGGCATTGTTGACTGGGCTCAAAAGCTGTCTGAAAAGGATGAGAACTGCCCGCCACTAATTCTCATGCTGGGTAATCAACCTGCTGACATGAGCCAGAAAGAGATCGAAGACAACTTTGTTGCATGCATGAAAAATGAGTTGAAATATGCTGAGTTGTCCGATGCCATACATCGTGCCGAGGTGCGCGGGACCGCAGCGACGCAACCTGTTAAAGAAAGCAGCAACAATCCTGAACTTTTCAGAAGTCTGGTTGGTAACAGCCGCGCGATTATTCGCGTTCGCAAGATGATTGATCAGGTTGCGCCCACCGAAGCCACAGTTTTGATACTTGGTGAATCCGGTACAGGCAAGGAGGTGGTGGCGCGTAATATCCATTACTACTCTAACCGCCGCAAAAAACCCTTTGTTCCGATCAATTGCGGTGCGATTCCGTCAGAATTACTCGAATCAGAATTGTTCGGTCATGAGAAAGGGTCTTTCACAGGTGCAGTTGGCACACGTCAGGGGCGCTTTGAACTTGCAGAAGGCGGCACAATCTTTCTGGATGAAATTGGCGATATGCCTTTGAACATGCAGGTAAAACTGTTGCGTGTAATACAGGAACGATCCTTTGAACGGGTCGGTAGCAACAAAAGCGTCAAAAGCGACGTGCGAATTGTCGCCGCAACGCACAGAGATCTTGAGAAGCTAATAGAGGACGGTACGTTTAGAGAAGATCTGTATTACAGACTAAATGTATTTCCGGTCGAAATGCCTCCACTTAAAACACGTGCTGAAGATCTGCCTTTGCTTGTCAACGAACTTATAACGCGTTTGGAGCATGAGAAAAAGTCTTCCGTAAAGCTGACGCCGGCTGCGATGATGGCGCTTTGCAACTACGATTGGCCCGGCAATGTTAGAGAGCTTGCCAACCTGATGGAGCGTATGACAATCCTGCATCCCTATGGGGTTGTGGATGTGTCAGATCTGCCTTCCAAGGTTGTGCCACATGTGGGCATACAAGATCCCAACGAGGAGGACGGTGAATTAATGGATGCGATGCCGATCCTGATGTCAGGTATGCCTGCGAAAGAGCTTAATAATACACCGCGGTTGCCGCGAGACGGTATCAATCTTAAGCAGCATTTAACAGAAATAGAGATCAGTCTGATAGAGCAGGCGCTTGATGAATGTGCGGGTGTGGTGGCTCATGCAGCTAACCGCTTAAAGATCAGACGTACGACATTGGTCGAGAAGATGCGAAAATACGGTATCCAACGTCCTGAAGAAGTATCCTAATTTAAAATACTGCAGTTTGTAAGTTGTAGTGCCAAAATCCGGTTCGACAATTCTGTCGAGCTGGATACAGGCGTCACATTTTTTGTGGCAGCATTTGCCGCAATGTCAAATTTCGTATCAGAATCTATCGACTGTTCTGTTCTACGTGCAAACCATTCGGTTTTTGCGCTCAGCTTTTGTCAGTTCCTTCCTTGCATCGAATTTCCTCTGAATTCGAATAACCCAGATCGTCAGGTCGATGCTGCATCTTTGCAGTAAATGCCACTAAACGTAACGAAATTCTTCGTGTGTTTGCTCACCGGTTTGGCGCAGCGGTGTCGATACTGAGTACCAATTCCCAATTAGAAAAGTTATTCGATATGTTTAGTTAGATGCTGCATTTGTTGGCTAGCCAATGGTGTAGCTCTTGCTCAATTGACCGGCATTAGAAGCAGATGACATGGATCGTGTTTGCGTTGTAAGAGATGCAGTTGTTGAGAAGGTATTCGCATCTGTGCAGAACGTCGAAGTTGGGAGTTACAACCCTTGCAGGTATTCATTGTCAATCCAGCGTTGTATGAAGTCGAGGTGAGCGAGAGCCACTCGTCTGCATCTGCGTACTTGCTGATTGGTGAGCGGGTTGCGGTATGAGTAACAACCCGGCGATGCAGCATAGTTCGCTACGTCAGGAAGGGCGTAACTTGCCACCCGTGCAAACATTGTCGGTGGTCAGTGGCAAGGGTGGAGATGGTCGTACAACGGTTGCCATCAATCTTGCAATGAGTCTCGCCCAACAAACTGCTCAGGTCGTGTTGTTCGATGGAAATCTCAGTATGGGAACCATTGATACAGCACTAAATATCAAGCAGAAATTCAATATCGCTGATCTGGTAGCCGACGAAAAAGACATAAACGAGATCTGTGTAACAGGACCTTACGGGATCACACTGGTACCCGGTTGCCACGGAAATCCTGAAATGTCGCAGCTATCACAAATTCAACATCAAGGGATCATCAATTCGTTCAGTCAGCTGCGTACTGCTGCCGACATTATGTTGATAGATAACGAAGCCGGTATTTCGCGCTCCGTGCTTGATTTCACATATGCCGCCAGAGAAGTTTTATTGGTTGTCTGTGATGAGCCTGCATCTATGCAAAATAGCTTTGCCACTATCAAAACATTAAGCAGTAACAAAGAGTGTTGTCGGTTCCGCGTAGTGGCAAATAAAGTTGATTCATCTCAACACGGTTTGGAAATTTATTCAGAACTTTGTCGACAAACAGATCGATATCTGGATGTGTTGGTTGAATATTGTGGGTGTATTCCTTTTGATGAAGAAATTACCGAAGCGTCCAGAGCCGGTAAAGCGTTAACAGAAACAAATTCAGGTAGCCGTTCGTCTCGATCTTTTCAAAGGCTAGCTGAAAAAATAATGAAATGGCCAAAGCCGGATTCGGCTCAAGGTCATCCAGAATTTTTTTTAGAGCGGCTGATCTAACGAAGCTGCTCACGGGTGAGATAATCTGAATGAATGCACATGCGATGTACAACGAAGTAGGTACGGTTGATCCGGATGGCCTGGTAGCTGCCAATGCCAATCTGGTTAAACGTATTGCTTTCCACCTGATGAATCGATTGCCTCCGAGTGTGCAGGCTGAAGATTTGATTCAAGCTGGGATGATCGGCTTGCTCGAAGCTGCTCGGCACTATGACCCCTCACAAGGTGCTAGCTTTGAGACCTATGCAGGTATTCGCGTGCGCGGTGCGATGCTGGACGAGATCAGGCGATCTGATTGGACGCCACGCTCGGTTCACCGCAAATCCCGAGAAGCGGCAGAGGTGCTACGCGAAATCGAACAGACTACCGGGCGTGATGCCAAGGATGTTGTTGTCGCAGAAAAGCTTGGACTCGATTTACGTTCCTATCACACCATCCTGACAGAGAGTAGTGCTGCTCACATATACAGTTTTGATCAGCCCGATGAAAACACCGGCGAGACCATGTCTTTACCTCAGAGCGATGAGGCTACACCGAGTGAAAACGTCGAATATGCATCATTTCGAGATGCACTAGCTGAGTCAATTAAAAATCTGCCGGAGCGCGAAAGTCTGGTGATGTCACTTTACTATGACGAAGACCTGAATCTGCGCGAGATTGGTGACATTCTTGGTGTGAGTGAATCGCGAGTTTGTCAGATCCACGGTCAGGCGCTGGTCAGACTCAAAAACCGATTAACTGAATGGACACAACGCTGAACAACCGTTTAACAGGTTGAATGTGCACACATTTACGAATAGAAAATCCTAAGCAACGCGCCCATAAGCATATTTCCAATAGGCAGTTCGGATCGCCAGATGAGTGATTTATCCAACAATAAAGGCTTTCATGCAAACGATAGTGATTTGCCTGATCACTGGTATGTGCAGCAGGGTGCACGTTTGCAAGGACCGTACACTGCAGATGACATCAGGCGCTATTTGTTACTTGGCCGGGTAAGGCATAGTGATCGCGTCAGTCGAGACGGTGATTTGTGGGAACCGGTAACACAAGTACCTGAATTGATTCCCGAAGAATTGCTGGATCTCGAATCAGAACAGGGATGGCGCGAATACCTGGCAAAGTACCGCCATGTCGATGAACGTACTGAGGTGCGTGATGCTGTGGCATCTCACCGTGAAGCACCTGAATTCACGGCGCCGCAATACAATCACATTCCTATTGATGCTGACAGACGAGTGACTTCTGACGGGACAACGGTTCGTTCGGTACGCCAGGAGTGGTCAAATGTTGACTTCAGAAACACACCGGACGTGCAGCCGCGGTTCACCGGGATCTCACTACTTCCGGTGTCACTGCTGGGGTTGACGCTTCTGGCGCTTCTGGTGGTCATCTACCTGAACACGGTCTCACCTCTTTTGTAATGCCGCTGTGAATGCCGTGCATTGCGCGGATATGCAACATTTCCCTGTTAGTGGCACGGGATTTGCGCCTGAATACTGCACATTGATTCCTGATTCAGCGCTCCAACGACACTATGAACGGTAGCATCGATAACACGCCGGGGACTGCCAGGTCGCTGGTTGGCGAACCTGAAAGTCTGGTTGCACGAGCACTGGATAAACAGTTGCGCCTGCTTCGTTTTGCACAGATGTGTGAACGAAAATCAGACCTAAGGCTGCTGCTCGAATGTTTCTATACGGAGCTTGCCCCGTTTATTAGCTTTGACGGTCTCGTGTACTCGACGCCGGATAATTTTGAATCCATCAACATAGGCCGCAAGCGCCAGCATAGTGTATCTACTGCTCTGACTTTGGGTGGTGAATCCCTCGGTCAATTGACGCTGCTGAGTGCTACCCCTGTCACACCTCGTGATAAACGTGAGTTGCAGAACCTGTTGCCTGGATTTCTTTACCCGTTGCGTGAAGCTTTGAAAGAGCGTGCGATTTTGCTTGAATCATGGATGGATCCACTAACTCGTGTAAATAACGAGATCGCGCTGGCTGAACTTTTGCCGCGTGAAATGTTGCTGTCACGCGATGCTTATGAACCACTATCATTGCTGATGATTGATCTTGATCACTTTCACAAGATCAATGATTGCCACGGCCACGAGGTAGGTGATCAGTTAATTCTGGCTGTCTCAGACACACTCTCTGATAATCTGCGAAGCGGTGACGTAATCTTCCGATTGGATTCAGATCGCTTCGTAGTGATTCTGGTATCAACCGATTTTGACGATGCGTCATTGGTATCTGAGCGGCTGCGAACCTGTATTGATCGATGCTTCAGCTACGACAATGTACAACTCGTCCAGAACGCCAGCGCGGGTGTTACTGAAATGGTAGATGACGATACCCCGGAAACCATGTTGGCGCGAGCTGAGACCGCACTAATTAATGCCAAGCAGGCTGGTCGCAACCGTTTGCGATTTCTGGCCGCAGCCGAGCAAGGTTAGTCAGCACAATGTGTCTGCTGGTGTAAAGCGGGTCCTTGCGCGGTTTTTGATAGCGGTTGATTATGCCGCGTCAGCTGTATTGTTTGGTTTTTGTTTGGTTTAATTGACTCTCGTATTGACAAAAGGCCACTGTATTGGGCACAATCCCGCGCTCTGCTTAGAAGAATAGCGTTCGATTTTTCATCTGCGTCCCCTTCGTCTAGTGGCCTAGGACACCGCCCTTTCACGGCGGTAACAGGGGTTCGAGTCCCCTAGGGGACGCCACTTTCCTGCTATTTGTTGTTGCCTCCTTGTCTGATAGTTCGCCTGGGTTTCCCACGCAATCAGACCGACTCACGGTATTCTCGCCTTAGTTCGCCGCACAATTGTCTTGTTGTCCGATATCGCTGGTTAACCGGATTCGCCGATAATTGGAAAATCTTTGTCAAGACTCTTTATTTATTCATGCAGTCCCGTTACGACAGATTAGTCGCAGCGTGTTACAACACTTGGCAAGCATCTGTTAATTGCTTGAAAATTACCTGGAAGCCATCTCAAAATTGAGATTGTGCGCCTAGGCAAGGCGTGTGGCGCTTGAGCAGCGTAGAACGGCACACAACGAAGGATCAGCGTGCAGGGCTCGGCGTCCCCGACTCGGCGTCCCCGATCAATTTTGAGATGGCTTCTAATTATCTGCACAGCCGCAGGGCGGCTTTCTGTACACTAGCTGATCATCACAGGATCAGCTAGCGGGCGAAGAGCCTGCAACCTGTGCGCTTGCGCAACTACCCGGGGTCTTTGATTTTCGACATGCGTTTGTCTGGCAATATTTCTGGCGACTCGTCTACCTCGTTACTGGTTGCGGTAACAGGCATTGTGCAGACGCTGTTGCGACGACTTAAACTTACTTGTTGCAGTTGTTATGTAATCGCTTTTACAGCCCTTGTCAGTGGACTGTTCCCGCTAATGGTCGTAGCGGCTGAGGTGCCTGCTATTCCCACCGGACTTCGAGCAGATATTTACTCGACGTCTGCGCTTGAATTGTTCTGGGACAGACATCCTGCGCAACCTGATCAATCTGATTTTGTTTCAGGTTATCGAATTTTCAGAGACCGTCGCCTGATAGCCGAGACCGCTGGCAATAGTTTTTACGAAGACGGGCTTAGCGCTAATGCCCGGCACGTCTACCGTGTCGAGGCAATTGCGCCTGCGAACAGCAGTGCAGCGGCAGAACTTGAACTCACTGTTAGTCCAGGCCAGGTCCTGGCTGCTGGTTCAGTGGATAGCTCTGGCGTTAGCTCAGTTGGTGGCTCAGTTGTTAGTAATGGCGGCGGCGTTTCCGGTTCACTGGCTGTTACAGGACTGCGGCTGGAATTTTATTCACCCACTGTCGCTGAATTATTCTGGGATCGTGCAGATCAAGCAGTGACAGCCTACCGGGTAACACGTGATGGTACGCCAGTCGCAATGACCGACGGCACAAGCTTTTTTGAGCCATCACTGATTGCCGGCAGACAGTTCAACTATCGTGTTGAAGCGCTCGACGCGGATGGACGTACACTGGGCGCTGGTGAATTATCTGCGTCCTCCAACACTGCACTTCAAGAGCAGGGCATCGCAGTAGGGGCCGTTCCGGGCAACCCGGTGTCTACAGACAGCGCTAGTGGTATCTCTGCGATCAACGTTGATCAGATTTTTGAATTGCGCGAGGGTGGTGAGCCTGTTTCTATTGCGATATCGCTGACACGAGAATCCGGCGTAGATCAAACATTGCAACTGCGTGCCATGCCGTTGGATGACGATAGGGGTTCGTTGACTTCAGTGAATCTGTCAACGACTGTTATGCCTGCCGGGCAGAGACAGATGGAAATGGTACTGCGTTTGTCTTTACCCATAGGCGATCAACCTCTGCTCTTTCACGAACGCAGAGTGCGGCTCGAAGCTGATGATGGTCCAATTGCAGACATTCGTTATCGTGTGCAGCCGGTACGCGCAGCAGATGTTTATCTTTTGATCGGTCAGAGCAACATGGAAGGCTTCAGTCTTGATGGTGAGCGCGAGGTGTTTGTGGGTGGACTGGATGAACGTGTGGACCGCGTGCGGCAACTAAACGTAACTTCAAACAATCTGTCGTTTTATCCCGACGATATTTCTTTTGAAAACCCGGCAACGATTGTAGGATCCCCTCGTCTGATACCAGCGGAAGATCCATTGCACGAATTACGCTTCCCCTTCCAGTTGGGTAAAGGTGGAACACGCATAGGGCTCGGGCTGAGTTTCGCGAAAGCGATGCTTGGGTTAACAACACAAGAGATTATCCTGGTGCCGGCTGCCTGGTCTGCAACAGGCTTTTGCGGTAACGACATCCTTGACAACATTGGATGGAATGTCCGTGATCGCGATAACCAGGCATTTGCTGGCACAGAGCTCTACCGGCGTGCTCTTGCCCGTTTGCAACTTGCGCTCGCCGAGAGTGGTGGGATTTTTCGTGGTGTTATCTGGCATCAGGGTGAAGCAGACTCCAATAATCCGCTTTGTGCCGGTAACTACGCGGGCAACCTCGACGAACTGATCCGTGCCATACGCAGCAACGCTGCAGTAGACCGGCGTGGTTCCTCGGCGCGCGGTCCTGACGTCAACATACCGTTTGTAGTAGGGACAATGTCCCGCGGAAATGATCCGCGTGGTGACTTTGCAAACTTCGGGCTTGAGAAGCAGCAGGTTGACAATGCGCACAGAACGATTGCCAGCCGTGTGCCGTTTACAGGTGTCGTATTGACGGACGATCTGGTGCCGCCGGCGTACCCGTGTGGCGAGGGGTCATGTATTCACTTCGGTGCCGCAGCTTTACGTGAAATGGGTCAGCGTTATGCGGATGTCATGCAGCGGGTTTCTTCGCAATAGCCGGATTGTTGCAGTCACAGGATTTTCAAACTGAGCAATGTATTCAGGCAAGTCTATTTGTCCACGCTCATGTCAGGCAGAAGCCGTGTTGACTGACTCGCTATTAGCGCCAGCCGAATGATTTTTCCTGTTTGCGCGCCGCACCTTTTTCTTATGCCGTCTGATAGTCAACCAGGCGCTGGTTCTGGCACCAAGCACCAATAAGCACGGTGTCATAATGAGCGTCAGGAAGGTCGTAAACGCCAGGCCGCCGGCGATCGCACTGGCAAGCTGCGTCCACCACTGTGTTGAGGGCGCACCAAACGTTATCGACCGGCCCGGCAGGTTGATGTTCATTGCCAGTACCATCGGCATCAGCCCGAGTATGGTGGTGATGGCCGTTAGGAGCACCGGTCGCATACGCAACTGTCCGGTTTTAAGAGCAGCATTAAATGCGCTTTCACCGTGGGCACGAAAGCCGTTATACGTATCGATAAGTACGATATTGTTGTTCACCACGATACCGGCAAGGGCAATGATGCCTATGCCGACCATCACGATCCCGAAAGTTTGACCGGTGATCAACAACCCGATAAGGACCCCGGCGGTCGAGAACAGTATGGCGCTCATAACCAGCATGGACTGGTAGAAACTGTTGAACTGTGTCAACAGGATGATGGTCATCAGGAACAGTGCAACAACAAAGGCAGTGACCAGAAAGATCATGGTTTCCTGTTGTTCTGCGGCTTCTCCTTTGAACTTGACGCTTACCTCCGGATCTTTCGGTCCATCGGCAATTTTCTGTTGCAGCTGTTTCAGAATATCATCTGCCAGAAAACCTTCAGCCACATCCGATTGAATGGTTATCACGCGGTTACCATCAACTCGCTGGATGATACCGGTACGCGGTGCAGGCTCCAGCGAAACAAAGTTACTGACCGGCACCATGCCGTTGGCGGTGGGGACACGCAATGCATCGAGCTGCGTCAGGCTGCGGCTTTCTATCGGATATCGTACCCGGATTTCAAGTTCGTCCGAGGTATCTTCCGGTCGGTATTCTGCTAACAATATGCCGTTGGTCACCAGTTGAATAACATTGCCGAGCAGTGACACACTGGCACCGTAACGTGCGGCCTGTTCCCGGTCGACATCAAGTATCCATTCAACTCCTGGTAGGGGTCTGTCGTCTTCCATGTCTGAAAATCCACCCACGTCGTTCATCAATCCTCTGATGTAATCGGTGGCCTGAAACATTTTCTCTGTGTTCAGCGAGCTGACTTGAATGTTTATCGGCTTGCCATTGTCCGGGCCGCCCTCGAGCGCGCGAACCTGAAGTTGAATGCCGGGAATGTCAGCCATGGCTTCGCGCCATTCAGGAATCAACTCCTTGGCTTTGCGGCGTGCATTCCATTCGTCCAACTCAAGTTGCACAGTGCCGATGACGTCGGCTGCAAGATTGTCATCAGCGCTATCGAACGATCGACTGTATACAGAAACAATTCCTTCATTTCTGATTAAGCGGTTTTCAACTTCGCGCACGATCTGATCTTTCTCGAAAATCGACAAATCACCACGTGCCTGTATCTGCACCATGAGTACTTCCGGTTCGATATCGGGGAAGAACTCGACACCTTTACCAAACACACCGTACAGAACGTAAGTAGCTATGGTAGTGATCAATATGGCGAGAAAGGTTTTCGCTGGATTTAACAGCAAGCGAGACAGGATGCGCAGGTAAAAGCGTTGTATTGCACCACCCCGTCTGTGTGAATCGTCATCGAATTCAGACAGATAGTCAGCGCTACCATTGGGTTGGCTGGTTTCAGTTTTACGCCCGATAATACCGCCAAGTACGGGTATAAATACCAATGCCATGGTCAGTGATGCCAACAGGCAGGTAAGAACCGTGATCGGCATATAGCGCATAAACTGGCCGATTAATCCTGGCCAGAATAATAACGGGGCAAATACAGCCAAGGTTGTAAATGTCGAAGCGATAATCGGCCATGCCATACGGCTTGAGCTCTCCGCGAACGCCTTTTGGCGCGACATGCCTGCATTGATATTCCGGTCGGCATGCTCGACCACAATAATCGCACCGTCGACCAGCATGCCGACGACAAGAATCAGACTAAAGAGGACGATCACATTCATGGTGAAACCCATGATGTGAATGATCAGAATGCCCGCCAGAAATGAACCAGGAATAGCAAGCCCGACCAACACCGACGAACGTAGCCCCAGCGCTGCTGTGATCACAATCATGACCAGAACAACACCACTGATTACGTTATTCTGTAAATCAGACAACATGGTTTTGGTTGCCTTTGACTGGTCGAGATGGATACCAATGCGCAGGTTGGGTGGCCATAAACTGCGGTTGTCGTCGACAACGGCTTTGACTGAGTCGATGGTTTCAATGATGTTTGCACCAATACGCTTTGAAACTTCAAGAGCCAGTGTCGGCTGACCATCAAGACGGGCAAAACCTGCAGGGTCTTTGAACGTTCTGCGCAACGTTGCGACATCACTAAATGTGATGACCTCATCACCTGATACCTTGACCGGCATGTTTAATATATCGTCGACGTCTTCGATGATGCCGGGGACTTTAAGTACCATACGTCCGGCGCCGGTATCGATTGCACCGGCTGCGATTAACAAATTGTTCTCTGCAACCAGCTGGAACAATGTGTTTATGTCAACATTGTAGGTTTCCATGATCACTGGATCGACGATCACTTCCAGTAATTCTTCCCGCTCGCCGGCGATTTCCGCGTTCATGACACCCGGGAGTGCTTCGAGTTTGTCCTGCAGATCACGCGCAAGTTTTAGCAGAGCCTGTTCCGGTAGTGCTCCGGACATACTGATCGTCACCACCGGAAACAATGCCAGGTTAACTTCATGCACTTCAGGCTCATCTGTGTCTGCCGGTAATTCGGATTTGCCGATATCGGTTTTTTCGCGAACATCGACAAGTGCTGTATCGCTGTTAAATCCGGCGTCGAATTCAAGAATTACTGAAGCGTGACTCTCACTGGCAATCGAGCGCATCTCCTTGACACCTGTCAACGCCTTGAATTCCTTCTCCATTGGTTTAATCAATAAGCGTTCGGCATCCTCCGGACTGATGCCCTCGTGACGCATTGAGACGTAGATGATCGGTATCGCAACGTCAGGGTTAGACTCTTTGGGTATGGTTTTGTAGGCAAGTGCGCCGGCAATCAATAGAAATGACAGCAACAATAAAACAGTGCGGTTTCGGCTGAATGCGGCGTTAATAATGGCTTTCACTGTAAATCCGTTTGCATCAGTGGTTACTGCTTTTCGGCTGACTCATCTGGCTCAGTCGCCTCAACTGAATTATCAGTTTCAATAGTTTCAACCGACTCTACTTTTTCTCCGGCATTCACAAAACCCTGTCCTTGTGTAATCACGAGGCTATTGTCGGGGACACCTGTAACCCAGGCTCCTTCGCCGCCTGTGCTGATGATGCCGACAGTGTAAAACTCAACTTCGGAAGAATCATTGACGACTTTCACGCCAATAGCACCATCGAGTCCCAGAGATAGAGCAGAAGGTGACACTAGCGTTGCGTCTATTGATTCCAGCGGCACAACAAGTGAAGCGCTGATACCGGCTGCCAGTGTTTGATCACTATTGTCGAGTTCGGCCTCGACTGAAAAACTGCGAGTGTTCGCATCCGCGATACTTGAGATATACGTAACCGTACCTGTTAATGATTCACCGGTTATTAGCTTCGCCTCGACTGACTGACCAACCGAAATACGACTGATGACTTGTTGCGCGACGGTCGCTGTCAACTTGAACTTACTGTTATCGATGATATCTGCGACAACCGCTCCGCGCTCCACTAGCATGCCAATCTCCACCGGAGAGTCATTTAGTATGCCACTGAATGGCGCCAGTATTTCTGTATGGGCTATCTGCTGGCGAATGCGGTTGCGGGTGGCGACCGCGCCGGCAAGAGCCGCATTGGCTTGTGTTAGTGCATTTTGTGATTGTAGGCCGCGTTCTTGAAGCTTGGCTGCTGCTTGCTGCTCACTGCGTGCCGCCGCAACCTGAGCATTTGCCTCTGCAAGATCGGAGTCAAGCGTACCGAGCTCAAGTTTGACGAGCAAATCGCCCTTGCTGATGCGCTGGCCGCGCGTTTGCGGCAGGGACTCGACGACACCTGAAGCCTGTGATGTAAGATGCAGTCGCCGGATGGGTTCGAGCTGACCCTGAAGCGTGATTGTGCGGGTTGTCGGGGATGCTACTGCGCGCCGTGTCTCGACCTTCATCAAACGTTCTGCGTCATCTGAAGTATCGGAACTGTCCGGGCGCTGGGAGGTGTTCTCATTGCTGTC
This sequence comes from uncultured Granulosicoccaceae bacterium, assembly GCA_937951345.1. Taxonomy (GTDB): domain Bacteria; phylum Pseudomonadota; class Gammaproteobacteria; order Granulosicoccales; family Granulosicoccaceae; genus CALFCE01. Next base: position 97,498 of record CALFCF010000048.1, on the reverse strand, counting down.
GGCATCAGCAGCACCGCGATCAGAAAACAGACCGCTCGCCATCCACAATACCAGCACGATGACTAATATACCTGCAGTGATAACTGACTTATTCATGTTATGTCCTGCAGTGTCTTCGGATCGACACCTACAACTATGCCCTGACGTATTTCTACGAGATCGGTGGGGTTACGGTTGTGAATTACCGTAACTGTTATTAAATTCATGTTACGTGCCATCGTTGGAACAATAAGTGTACACAACTTGTCACATGTACTTCTCTTGCAATCAGACAATAATAATCCCTGCAATATCCGTCTGACGGATGCATGTATTTGCCTGATATATTCAACCGACAATGTACTGTAGAAGCCTCTTTCTGATAGCACTGGCGCTGATGCTGACAGCCTGTGGAGGCATGCCGACGCGCCACCTACAGGCATTCGCAGCGCAGAACCACATGCAAGAGTCCGTGGCTAATTCGACACGGTTTTCCCATCGTATCTTCAGAAACAATCAATCGGCTCAAGGCGGCGCGCTCAACGTTTATCTGGAAGGCGATGGGCTTCCGTGGATTTTTCGCTATTTTATTGTCTCTGATCCGACACCGCGCCAGCCATTAATGCTGCGCCTGATGAGTATGGATGACAATGCTGCTGTATACATCGGCAGGCCTTGTTACAACGGTTTTGCCAAATCACAAAACTGCAGCAATACGCTTTGGACATCCGGTCGTTATTCACCGTCGGTGGTAAACAGTATGGTTGAGGTGTTGCGCGAGGAGATGCAACGTGCTGATGTGCAACGGGTTAACCTGTTTGGCCATAGCGGCGGTGGGACGTTAGCGATGTTGATTGCCGAACAAATCAAGGAGACAAGCGCGATAGTGACACTGGCAGGCAATCTCGACACTGACGCATGGACAACGCTTCACAACTACTCACCCTTATACACATCGCTGAATCCTATCAAGCGTGCACCGATCGATCGCCAAATAGTACAGGTGCACCTAATGGGTGGGCGCGATGGCAATATCCCTCCAACGCTTGCCAGAAACTGGATCATGCAGCAGCCGAATAGCTACGGCGTTATATTCAGAAAGTTTGATCACAGCTGCTGTTGGGCTTCTCAATGGCAGAGTGTTGTCAGACAGATAACGCGTCGTGATGTACCGTTGAATTTTAACGTTACGCCGTTTAAGCGGCCGGAAAAACGTTATTTATCATCCGGGATGGTTGATGGGGTTGAATCTTTGAAGCCAGCGCTCGAATACCTGGTAAGTACAAATCAGAGGTTCCTTAGCTTTGAATAGCGGCGATCATTGCCTTTGCGTGGTCTGTAAAGATGCTGGTCACGCCCATGTCCAAGAGTGTTCTGGCACGGTTGGCCTCATTGACTGTGTAACATAGAACCGGGTAGCCCGCCTGTTGGGCTGTTTTGCAAAAATTTGGTGTTACAAAGTGCTCCGCACAATGCAATGTATCGCACGAGTATCTCTCCATCCATGCCAGCCAGTTAGCAGGCACCGCGCAAACCAGTAAACCCAGCGGCTGTTCAGGAAGTTGCCGTCTGAACTCTTCCAGAACCAACGGGCTAAAACTCGACGCCAGTACTGGTAGCTCCTCAGGCCATTGTGACTTGAGGAAGTCGCATACCTTTTCAGCCAATGCGATATCCGCCCCTGGCGTGGCTTTGATTTCGAGATTCACACCGGTGCCGTGCGGTTTAAGCAGATCGACAAGCGCTGAGAGAGTTGGCAACGGTTCATCGGTAAATTGTGTAGAAAACCAGCTTCCTGCATCCAGTGATATCAGAGTTTCATCCTTTGTTCCAACCAGATATCCAGTGCCGTCGGTGCAGCGATCAAGCGTATCATCGTGGTGGACGAACAGTGTGCCGTCAGCACTGATGTTTACATCTATTTCTATCCATGTAGCACCGTGCTCGACTGCCAGCTTGACAGCAGCCAATGTGTTTTCAGGTGCATCAGCGGAAGCACCACGGTGTGCAATTACGCTAGGAAGGTCCAATTCAGCACCCCGCTATTGAGACGTGTTCGGATTTAGCATGACTGTTACCAGATCTTTGGAGTCGCTATCGTTTTCTGTAACAGAGGTGAATGGTTGATCAACAAGGCTTCGCAGGTAGTCGTTACGCAAGGCAGTGTAATCGTAGAAATCGAGCGCAAATGTTCGTGTACAAAAGCTGTCAAGTTGATTGATGATGCAATCCTGTTGACGCAGCGCGTCGTAAATCATGCGTTGGTAGTGTGTTGTGCTGCAGCCCGATGACAGGAAGGCACAGGCCATAAGCACCAATAGTGTGACGAGTTGGATTCGGGTAAGGGCTGATAGTTTGCACTGCGACGAGAAAGGAATCTCGGGATTCGGTCTTGACGTAAAGAGTCGCCAGCGTTTAATTCCTTTGCCTGTTGGATATTTATCTACCGAGTACATCATGTTGCGTGTGCCGTTTTTTATTTTACTTGTTTATTGTCTTCAGCGTTCCAGTCACCGCACTACTGTGCGGAGCTGTAATCGCTTGAATGCCTTATGCCATGGGCGCAAGATCACGAAAGATCAATCGAGTTGCCTTTGAATCTATCCCGCCGAACAGCGAAGATTTAGTATAGGAGTCGAGTGCTTTTGTGCGAGGATCTGTCGGCTTCCAGAAGTCGCCGATATTAGCTTCTCTGGTGAGTCGTATTTTCGCGAACCGACGACAGAATTCCGTCGAATTTTCTTGACTCGAAAATGCACCTTGCGGCCTAGGGCGAATTGGCGCTGGACTGGCATCTCAGTGACCGGGTTGTGTCAAAAATCTGCACTCGGTATAGCTGCTCGGCTAACTTGAATCAGTGGCGTCGGGACCGGTTGTTCGGGGGTCACATTTAAATTGAAACATTACAGATAGTTAATGTATGAGCAATACATGGCAAACCGGTGAAGCTGTAGCGCTGAATGAAACCCAGCTCAAGTCATTGTTGCGCGATGCAAATCTATTGGCAGATTTGGCAGCGGACGCTATACGGCCCTGTTTCCGCGCCTCCATTGAGGTACAAAATAAGCGCGGCGGTGCGGGTCGAGATTCCACTGCGAGCGCGGAAATTGATCCCGTAACGCTTGCTGATCGGGCAGCTGAAGAGGTGATTCGCGACAAACTGTCAGAAATTCGCCCTGAAGATTCGGTGTTTGGTGAAGAATTTGGTTTTCGGCAGGGCAGCAGTGGCTTGTGCTGGATTATTGACCCGATTGACGGTACGCGCGGTTTCGTTTGCGGGCTGCCAACCTGGGGAACGTTGGTCGCCGTCCACAACGGAGTCTCGACGGTTGCTGGTGTCATGAATCAGCCAATCCTTGAGGAGCGTTTCGTCGGTTCATCGCTCGGTGCGTATCTCAAAAGCAATACCGTTAGCAGCAGTCTGTCGGTTAGTGGCAAAACCGAGTTGACTGAAGCTTATTTGTGCACAACCAGCCCGGATCTGTTTGTAGGGAGTAAACTGGCAGCATTCAGACGTTTGCAGCAACGGGTATCGATAAGTCGTTACGGTACGGATTGTTACGGCTATGCGATGCTCGCCGCAGGGCAGGTCGATGCGGTCGTTGAAACCGGATTGCAGGCCTATGACATTCAGGCTCTGATTCCGATTATTGAGGCTGCCGGCGGCATCATCACCGGTTGGTCAGGTGAACAGATAACCGATGGTGGCGATGTGGTCGCCGCAGCATCGACTGAACTACACGCGACTATTCTTGAATGCCTGAACAGTGATTGCCCGCCAAAAGGATGAAACGACTTTTATCTCGATGTAATTGGATGCAACGATAAGTTTTATTATGACTGGTAAGAAAATCGACAACAGCAAAAATGCTTCGGGGAAATCCGCATCAGTAAAACACGATGTTCCGCAGTCCACGGGCGGCGCAGCTCAAACCGAATACGCCAACTACCCCGACTACACGAGTTACCCGGAGTTTGCAGATCCGATTGCGCGACCGCGCTATACCGGTCTTGCTACTTTTCTTAGAGCCCCGTACACCACGGATTTGTCGGACGTAGATATAGGCATTGTCGGTGTACCTTTTGATGGTGGCGTTACAAACCGCCCCGGGTCCCGGCACGGGCCGCGCGAAGTCAGAAATCAATCGAGCCTGTTGCGTCTTCATAACCAGGCAACCGGTGTCAGCCCGCATTCCCTGTGTCGAGTTGCCGATATAGGAGATGCCTGGGTACCGTCACCGTTTGAGCTGGAAGCGAGCCATGCCTGCATCGAAGAATATTTTCAACGCATAAACGCCGCCGGCGTTATCCCGTTGGCTATCGGTGGTGATCATTCGATCTCTCTGCCTATCCTGCGGGCGCTAACAGACGATGTACCACTGGCGATGGTTCATATTGATGCGCATTGCGATACCGGCGATGACTACATGGGTTCGAAATTTCACCATGGAGCACCGTTTCGTCGTGCGGTGGAAGAGGGTTTATTGGATCCGAAACGGGTAATTCAGATCGGAATCAGAGGTTCAGTTAATGATCTTGATGTATGGAAATTTAGCCATGACTCCGGTATGCGGGTAATTTACATGGAAGATTTACATAAGCGTGGAGTTGAAGATGTGCTTGCCGAGGTGCATCGTGTCGTCGCCGATTATCCGTGTTACATCAGTTTTGACATCGACAGCCTGGACCCGGTTTATGCGCCGGGTACGGGTACCCCGGAAATTGGTGGCCTGTCCACCTTGCAGGCGCAATTGCTATTGCGAGGCTTGGCCGGGCTAAACACGGTGGGTGCAGACCTTGTCGAAGTCGCGCCACCCTTTGATCATGCAGGTTTAACTGCCATGGCAGGTGCTAATTTGATGTTCGAGTTACTCTGCGTACTGGCACTGAATCAAGCGGCAAAAAGCCAGCTTGTCGCCCCCACTACTGAATAATTCTGAGTAGAAATCCGTCGGATGCCATACCCAGGTTACCGTCATCGGCGGTAACTACAACAAAATGCGGGCCGAGATTGTTAGGGGCCGGGGAACCACTGATAACACCGCTTGGACTGATGCTGAGTCCCGGCGGCAGGTTTATCGCGCTGTAGGTCATCGTGTCACCATCCGGATCTTCAAAAAAGACAGCTACATCGTAGTTGAATGGCCCTGACACAACGAGGTTGCTGATGTCATCAACCTGTGGCGGTTGATTATTTTCTGATGCAACTCGTATAAAGAACAATGTCGTCGATTCGTTTTCACCGTCGGACACAACAACAGTGGCTCGAAACAATCCGGGTTCCTCTGCTGCAATTGTAATTCTGCCGTTGTTACGGTTAATGGATATAAAATCAGGACTGTCGTTGTTCAACATGAATTGCAAACGATCGCCGTCTGGATCAGTTGCTGAAACCTGAATCGTCACGCGTTCGCCGGCCGCCACGACGACACTGTCCACCGGTTCTATGGTCGGTGGAGCATTATTGACCAGAGTTGTCTTGGGCAAGACGGCTAATGTGAATGTAGTGATTGCGATAGCATTGGTATCAGTAACACCTAGTTCCACAGTGTAGTTGCCAATGTCTTCGTCAGTAACACGACCTACGACGCGTCCTTCACTTGAGATAGAAAGATTATTGCTGGGTGGCAACGAACTCTGAGCGACTGCAAACACCAATGAGTCTGAGTCCGGGTCGGTGAAGAACGCAGACAGATCCAGTGTGCTGTCGTCGATACTCAAAACCTGCCCGGCAATCAAGGTTAGATCAGGCACGTCGGCAACCAGCGCTGGTGGGCGGTTTGATGCGATAACGCGGATAGTAACGGTCGCGCGGCTTGTCGCGTTGCCGTCGGTTATCTGGTAGGTGAACCGATCTGTTGTATTGGCAGCAAGTGAAGCAGGCGCGGTGTATGTAAACCCACCGTCAGCACGTAGTTGAAAATTGTTAGTCAATGTTGGTTCAACGAACGAGTCGGTAAGTACGCTTAGCGAGCGATTAGCGATATCTTCATCATCACTGTCGTTACTCAGTAAATTTATAATATCGCTTCCGTTAACTGACAGAGTTTGTCCACGTACCACTGAGAAAATATCATTGTCCGCAGTTGGTGGATCGTTTACGGAAACAGCACAAATCGTAAAGTCTTCAGTCGCTGTTATGCCGTTTTGTTGTGTAGCGAAAAGTTCGAAGCCCAGACTGACAGGCGCCCGAAGTTGTGGCACAACAACATCAAAGACGGACTGGCCGTTCGCAGCGATGCTCTGCATGAAATTTAACTCGCAGCCGTTTTGATCTGTACAAGCTTGTTGCAATGTGTCAACAGCAAGGTTGCTGTCGAAAACACCAACACGCTGGCAAACGGCATCACCCATTCCGCTCGCCGTCAGACGCCACTCATAGCTCGCAGTGGATGCGTCCCCAATGGCAGGAGTTACCCGAATTGTATTTTGCTCGAAGACCTGAACGATTCGTGTATCCGCGAGATTCACCGCAGTGTTCGCTGTCGATCCAGGCGAAAAGCTTCCAGTGGTTGCTGGCTCGCTAGAGATAACGGCTGTCTTATCGTCGTTGTTGCCGTCGTTGTTGCTACTGCCAGTGGAATCCACCCATCCACAGGAAGTGCTAGTCATAACAAAAAACAGGGCCAGCAGTACGCAAGATAGCGAGCGCAGGTTTTGCTTGCTGCTTAACGAATCTATTGAGAGACTCTGTGTTGGTCTAGAAAGCATGATTTTTCTGCTACCCCTTTTTTTGTAGCTATCCGTGCTTGTCAGCATCCGTTTGTCTTCAGGTAAGTGAGCGAATATTGTGAGTCAGTTCATATTCTGATGATACTCACACCGTGCAGTGAAAGCTTAAAGGTACTAATTTACGATGCGTTGCTGCACATCACACATTGCCCGATTATCATAGGGTCCCCGGCAAACTGTGCGCTGTATTCGTTTAAACATGAACTGGAACCTGAGTGAGTAGAAATTCAGTAAATCTAACTGCATCGTGGCTGGGTCTGGTGATCGCGAGTGTTGCCTTGGCATTGCTGATAGCGTACAGCTTGCTGTTCATTGCTCCTGCACTTCATAAATCATCGTTGGAAACTGAAGGAGCCGGCGCCGGCAACGAAACCGTTACACAAGTAATTCAGCCTGTTGACACACGGGAGGCGGTTTCTGATGTACAGGATTCAGGCGCGGCAGAGAACACTCGCGACGATTCCAGAAGTGACGCTACCGAGGACGCCGGTGAGAGCGCCGGTACATCTACAGATGTACCCGAAGAGCAACCCACGAAAAACGCGACGCAATTGGTAGGCGAAGAGGTTGGAAACCAGCCGGACACTGTCGACGCCAATGCAGAGGATATCCCGGTACAAGTGCAGGACGCGGAACCTGAACCTGAACTTCAACCTGATCCTGAACCGGATCCTGTAAAGTTGGATATAACGTTGTCCAACAATGTATTCAGCCTCGAAGGGCAACTGGCAGATGATAAATTTTCACTGACGTTTCTTAAAGCACTGCGCGCAGTAGCTGCCCAACCCATTGAAAACCAACTTGAATTAACTAACCAGGTGGATGATGGTGGAGAATGGTTGTTCGACCTGGCTGAATCTTTAAGTGCACTCGATCAACAATACTCGGACATCCGGCTGTCAGTCGACGATGATCGGATACGTCTCAGCGGCACCGTCAGCAGTGAATCCGAAAAGCAGTTGCTGCTTGATACACTCTCCGGGATGCAGTCTCTGACTTTAGATACAGCAGCTGACCTTGTAGACATCGATGTGCCGGGTGATGCTACTTTGACTATTTCAGTGTTGGATGATCAGATTACACTTGGCGGTAGGTTGCCTGAATCGCAGCGAGATGTTGTTGGTGAATCCATCGCAAAACTGTCATTCAATGATGCAACAAGCATTGGCGAAATTGAATATGGTGCGCGAGTCTACGAAACCCCTTTCCTGTCTTCACTGCCTGAAATTATTGAACAGCTAAAACAGCAGTTTGGTCAGGTGACATTCTTTGCGAGTGGTAATTCAGTCAGTTTGACGGGAGTAAGTCTGCCGGGCTCTGACGAGGCGGCTCGAGACGCTGCTGTTGCTGTTTTTGAGCGCGCATTGCCTGCTGGTACAACCCTTGGTGCCGCATTGATTTCGATTAATCCGGAAACGCAAACATCCGTAACAGCGCAACAAATTGGTTCTGATGCGTCTGTTGACGATCAGATAAATCAGGACGCATCCGCTCCCCCGGCTGATAGTGACTCCGGTGCCACAGGCGAAGCCAAGGTCAAAGATTTTGCGGACAACGATTCCGTTTCAACTGAACCGGCTGTAGTTCCTGTATTAGAAGCGCAGGCAGAGCCTGAAGCAGACGATGCTAAAGCACCTGCAGCTAACGAGGCAGCCATACCTGAGCCTGAGCCTGAACTTGAAGATGCTGCGGTGGTGCCAATTGAGAACACGGCGCAATTTACTGCGGCTGTGCGGCCGGAGCAGCAGGTGGAAACTGATTCGCTTGCGCCTTCAGACGAGGTTGGTATCACGACGCCAACCGTTCGCGAGGCGCTAGCGTTGTTATCAAGTGACCTGCGCCCCGGTGCGCGTGATTTACTCGTTGAATTTTCCCGTTTTAACTACGTCGATGAAGCGGCAAATTTGAGCGACATTCAGCGGTTCAAACTGGACAATCTGTTTGAGTTTCTGTTCCTGTATGATGAGGTACAAGTCTCCATTGGCGTCGATACATCAGTCTTTACAACTGCAGCCTCTAACCTGGATTTGAGCCTCGATCGTGCGGATACAATCAAAGAATACCTGACTGGACTTGGACTGGAATCTTATCGCGTTATTGTGTCCGGCTTCGGTGATACAAGACTTAGAAACAATAACGACACGACATCGGGTGTGTCTTTGACCTTTAGCAGTAATTGAGTTTGACTGGGATTGATTATGAATAGTGTCGTGCAGATTTTTCTGGCGTTGCTGGGAGCAGCTTTACTGGGAAGTATTATTGGTTGGATAGCCCGCCGCATTGTCGCGATCAGAGCTGAGAACGCTTTGCATCAAAAGCACGCTGAAGAGGTGCGTTCGGTTAAAAATACGCTGGCTCAGACGAATGCAAATCTCGAAAAAGAAAAAAATAAATCGGCATACCTTGATAACGAAATAACCCGGCTCAATGGTGAAGCAATTAGGTTAGAGCAGGCAGCACTTAAGAACAGCCGACTTGATGAAACGCTGGTTGCCAGTAATCTTGAGCTAGCTGAAGCGCGTAGCCGTAACCAGATACTATCTGAGAAGCTATCTGATCAGGACGATGAGTTGCGACGGGTTAAAGAGGAGCTGAATACTCAGCGGTTTATTGCCAGAAATTCTTCTGGTATTTCTTCACAAACTAATCCGGATTTGCAGTCAGCTGCTGAGTCAGTCCAATCTGCCGGGATAGTGGCTGCTCTTACCAGCAACGATACAGAGTTTCAGCCCGCCTCGAGATCGCAACAATCATCAACGCCACCTCTCGACTTTTATGACGATGAGTTGCAGGACAGCGACATTGATCAGGACATTTCCGATATGACCGCAGACATTATGGGTTTGATGGAGAAAGAGTCGGGTGTTGATGTGTTGCAGGCAGGAGATGTAGCAACGACAAGCGAAACGCAAGCGTCGGAACCTGCTGGATCTGCTAGCGGTGGCTTTTTCAGCAATTTCAACCGGAAAAAGTCAACCTAGAGTTTGCCCGGCCCTCCCTACTGCAGCTTTTCGGTAGGACGGTGCAGATATTCAACAGCACAACGCGCTAAAATGTCCTAGTCTGTACTACTACCAGCCGACTCGTTCAGGGCCGGCGGCTATTGAGTCATTTTCCTCCTGAGAGTTTATGCCCGTGAGAAGTGACGGCTTGATGTGGCACCAGCTTTTTCATCTGTCTCCTGAGTCATCGCAGAGCTTGCAAGCGCAACTGCGTGAGAATCTTGTGCGGGCAATTCTTGACGGGCACATACCTGTGGACGTACCACTTCCATCATCGCGCGAACTTGCAAGACAACTGGGTATCGCACGCAACACGGTGGTTCTGGCTTATCAACATTTGATTGATGAGAATTATCTTATTTCGCAGGAACGCAAAGGCTATTTTGTTAATCCTGAAATTCTCAGCGGTCGGGTGAGCAATTCTGCCGTTTCGCGTGTAAACGATACCCTTGGTAAATCCGCGGTGGATAGTGTCGACTGGCAGACTAAGGTTCGTGCCGGTTCAAATCTGGGTGTTGATCTGGTTGCGCAGCGTAACATCGTCCGTCCGATTAACTGGTCTGAGTATGAGTATCCGTTTATCTATGGGCAGATTGATCCGGAACTTTTTCCTGTCAATGACTGGCGTGAAAGTTGTCGGTTGTCGTTACATGTTTCTGCCATTCACGAATGGAGTGTGGATCGTGTAGACCACGATGATGAACTGTTGGTTGAACAAATCATCAATCGTATATTGCCTCGTCGAGGAGTCTGGGCAACCCCGGATCAATTGCTGGTTACAACTGGTGCTCAAAATGCTTTGTTCCTGCTCGCTCAATTATTGATTGATCAAGGTAGCACCATAGGTATGGAAGATCCTTGCTATGCAGATGCGCGCAATATGTTTTCACTCTTTACCCGTCGCCAAATACCCTTTCCGGTGGGTGATCAGGGTGTTCGCATCGACGACCGGATTGAACAATGTGATGTTGTCTATGTGACCCCCAGTCATCAATGTCCAACGACGACGACATTACCACTGGCACAGCGAAACGAACTACTCGAAGCTGCTGATCAACATGACTTTCTGGTTATAGAGGACGACTATGAAAGCGAGCTTAACTTTGTCGGGGAACCGACACCTGCGCTAAAGAGCCTGGATCACCATGGACGTGTTATCTACGTGGGCAGCTTATCCAAGACTCTGGCTCCAGGGTTACGTATAGGGTACATGGTTGGTCCTCCAGAGCTTATTCGTCGTGCCCGCAGTTTGCGGCGTTTGATGTATCGTCACCCACCATCCAATGTGCAACGGACCGTTGGCCATTTCGTTGCGTTGGGTCATCACGATTCGGTGATGTTGAAGCTCGCCCGCGTTTTCAAGCATCGCTGGCAACTGATGGAAACAGCATTGAGAGATCATTTGTCGATGTCTTCAAAATCGCCGACCTTTGGTGGCTCATCATTCTGGGTAGCGCTACCCAAACATTTGCGCTCCGCCGATCTTGAAAATGCGGCAAAACAACACGGTGTAGTAATAAACTCCGGTGATAACTACTTCGCCAGCATTGATGGACCTCATCACTTCTTTCGCATGGGGTTTTCGGCAATACCGGATGAACGTATTGAGCCTGGAATACGTGTGCTGGCTGACATAGTCAGTAAAATGGAATAGTCTGCGTTTTGTTGGCGATCGCTCAATGACTCTGCCCGTTGTTTACTTTATGACCATATAAGACACGTGAATACGTAAAGACTTCCTGCAACACAGTTGTCAATCCGATCAATGTTCAACTAAATATTGATCCAATCCAAAAAAACGGAATCAAAATTGTTTCTGATCTTGCTGGCCCGAGAAACCTTCCGACGTTGGTACTTTGGGTTGCTTATACTGCTTTCTAAAGTGTCTGCAAACAGTGTAAGGTCTCGTTAAAGATTACGGCCGTACACCGACGTGTGATTTCCGGCACCAGCGGCAGTCATTTTGGTCAACAAAGATTGCTAAAAAAGCGGATTACAAAAGCGGCTTTACATGCCGTACTACAGATAATTTTTTATTGGAGACTTGAATATGCCAAGAATGACTCCCAGCGAAGCGTTTGTTGAAACTCTGGTGGCACAAGGTGTCACCGAAATCTACGGCATCATGGGTTCCGCCTTTATGGACGCGATGGATATCTTTGCCCCGGCAGGTATCCGTCTTATTCCCGTGGTCCATGAGCAGGGTGCGGCACATATGGCTGACGGCTACTACCGAGCCAGCGGGCGTCATGGTGTGGTTATAGGGCAGAACGGTCCCGGCATCAGTAACTGTGTCACGGCAATTGCCGCAGCCTACTGGGCGCACAGTCCGGTTGTGATGATTACCCCGGAAACCGGCACGATGGGGATGGGGTTGGGTGGATTCCAGGAAGCGCACCAGCTACCGATGTTCCAGGAGTTCGTTAAATATCAAGGGCATGTCAACAACCCCAATCGAATGGCTGAATACACGGCTCGTTGCTTCGACCGCGCGATGTCTGAAATCGGCCCCACTCAGCTAAACATTCCACGAGATTATTTCTACGGCGACATAGATGTCGAAATACCGGAACCGATAGTTCTCGATCGCGGGCCAGGTGGTGAAAAGTCACTCAACGAAGCTGTTGATTTACTGGCGACTGCCAAATTCCCGGTACTTCTGTCCGGTGGTGGAGTAGTTCAGGGTGATGCTGTAGAACAAACTATAGCGCTGGCTGAGCGTCTCGGTTGCCCGGTCGTTAATAGTTATCTGCACAACGATTCTTTCCCTGCCAGCCACCCACAATGGTGCGGCCCGCTGGGGTATCAGGGTTCGAAGGCTGGTATGAAACTGATTTCTCAGGCAGATGTTGTAATTGCTTTAGGTTCGCGGCTTGGACCTTTCGGTACTTTGCCTCAACATGGAATGGATTACTGGCCCAAGGATGCCAAAATCATCCAGATCGACGCCGATCATAAAATGCTCGGTCTGGTGAAAAAGATATCTGTGGGGATTTGTGGTGATGCGGGTGCGGCAGCAGAAGCATTGCTCGCCCGCCTCTCGGATCGCACGTTGAACTGTGATGGTACGCGGGATGAGCGCGCGGCCAATATTAAAAAGGAAAAAGATGCGTGGGAAAAGGAACTTGATGCCTGGGTGCATGAGGTAGATGAATTCAGCCAGGACATGATTGCCGAGGCAGAGCAGGAGGAAGGTAACTGGATGGCACCACGTCAGGTATTGCGCGAACTTGAAAAAGCGCTGCCTGCTGATGTCATGGTTTCGACAGACATCGGTAACATCAATGCGGTGGCTAACAGTTACCTTCGCTTTGAACGTCCTCGCAGTTTCTTTGCCCCGATGAGCTGGGGTAACTGTGGCTATTCGCTGCCTACAATGATTGGTGCCAAGACAGCAGCTCAGGACCGTCCGGCTATTGCATACGCGGGCGACGGAGCCTGGGCAATGAGCATGACTGAAATCATGACTGCCGTCAGGCATGATATTCCTGTGACCGGTGTGGTCTTCCATAATCGTCAGTGGGGAGCCGAGAAAAAGAACCAGGTCGACTTCTACGGCAGACGCTTCGTTGCCGGTGAACTTGAAAGCCAGAGCTTTGCCGGGATGGGTCGTGCAATGGGTGCGGAAGGTATCACCGTTGATAAACTTGAAGACGTCGGTCCGGCATTGAAGAAAGCCGTTGATATGCAGATGAATGATCGTAAAACCTGCGTCGTCGAGGTGATGTGTAACCGTGAACTGGGCGATCCCTTCCGTCGTGATGCATTGGCAAAACCAATACGCCATCTGGACAAGTACAAAGACTACGTCTGATTGCGTTATGTGATGTTTTGCTTAGCGGTTTAGCGTTGGGTGCAGCCTGCGAAAAACAGGCTGCACTTTTACTAAGTCCTGTTGATATCACTCAAGGATATCAATACGGGTTGATTGCACCAGACCGACATCGCCGTTGGTAAACGATAGACAGCCCTGCTGTGTGTTCTGAACGGACTTTCATGGTCGTTGCATGCTGCACCGACGTCAAATATCTAGCATTGGGCGCGCTGACATTCGTCCATTAGCGGTATTTTTGTGCATATTTGTAACAATCTGATCAAGCTTCAACCCTGCCTATAATCCGATCGCGATTTATCCGACACTGTCAATTAAATTTGCAGTCTGCATTTGCAAATCTCTGTATCAAATCGCCGTAACGTGTGGCCATCTGGTCTGGACGCATAAGCTCCATTCATATGGAAACAATTGCTCACCATCTGTCAAACAAAAAATTATTTGTTGAAACTAAAATACGCCGTACTACGCTCGTAGGAAGCACTTGTGATTTGCCTCCCCTAGGTCGACATTGGCCTTTGTGTGCGTTTTGAACTGCCGGACTTGTCCCAGTTGTTCCATTAGCTGCTGATAAAACGCTGATGCATCGACAGCTGGTGCTGGTTTGTTCCGGTTGTGTACCAGGCAACATCAATAAACACTTTGCTCAATATACATAATTAGCTATTGGCGGCATCATTTAGCTATCAGCCCAAAAAAATTTATTTGTAGGAAGTAGGAGAAATACTTATGCGTTTACACAACAAACTACTGGCAGAACTGTTCGGTACGTTCTGGCTTGTACTTGGTGGCTGCGGCAGCGCGTTGCTTGCAGCTACTTTTGCCAATGACATTGGCATCAACATCGGTCTGGTCGGCGTATCGTTTGCCTTTGGTCTGACTGTCCTGACTATGGCTTACGCGGTTGGACACGTTTCCGGCGGTCACTTCAATCCAGCGGTATCGCTGGGTCTGGCTTTCGGTGGCCGTTTCTCTTGGGCGGAGCTGGTGCCTTACTGGATCGCTCAGGTGCTCGGTGCTATTGGCGCAGCCGTTTTGCTTGCCATTATTGTTCAAGGTAACGGTTCTGAAATCGGTACATTGGCTTCGAACGGTTTCGGTGATGCGTCACCCGGTAAATACAGCATGACTGCCGTTATCCTTATAGAGGTTGTCATGACAGCTGCCTTCCTGTTTATCATCATGGGTGCGACGGATCATCGTGCGCCGGCAGGTTTTGCACCGATTGCCATTGGTTTGGGTCTGACTCTTATCCACCTGATTTCGATTCCAGTCTCAAATACATCTGTTAACCCGGCACGAAGCACGGGCCCTGCTCTGGTATCTATGGTGTTTGGTGGTGAAGGAGGCGAAGCTGCTCTGAATCAGGTTTGGGTTTTCTGGGCAGCGCCGTTAGTAGGTGCTGTAATCGGCGCGCTGGTCTACCGAATGGTAGTGGCCGGGTCACGTGACGAAAACATGTAACCCGATTGATTCGCAAACGATCCTTGCGCAGCTACATTACTGCGTAAACTCCGTCGTTTAACCCGGCAACGGGTAGATGTCCCATCCAAAGGGCTGCCAGATGGCAGCCCTTTGTCGTTTTTGCCTTATATCGTCTCTATTGTTCTCGTCTGATTCTTGTCTGGAACAGACTGATCGGCGATCATGTCGTTTGAGCGGTGCTGCGGGTGCGCCGGATTTAAGTCAAAGGACAAGTTATGGCAAAAGTAGCGTTTATTGGTCTGGGTGTGATGGGCTTTCCAATGGCTGGTTATCTGGCGAAGGCCGGCAACGATGTCAGTGTGTATAACCGCACGGCGGCTAAAGCCGAAAAATGGGTGGCTGAATACGGTGGTAGCGCCAGCGACACGCCGAAAGCCGCTGCTGAGGGTGCCGAGTTCGTGATGGCCTGCGTCGGAAACGACAACGATTTGCGCTCCGTGGTGCTTGGTGAAAACGGCGTACTGGCGGGTATGAGCAGCGGTAGTGTGTTTGTAGATCACACGACAGCATCAGCGAACGTGGCAAGGGAGATCTCGAAGTTCGCCTCTGATGCAGGATGTGGTTTTATTGACGCACCGGTATCAGGTGGCCAGGCAGGTGCTGAGAACGGCGCACTGACGGTCATGTGTGGTGGTGATGCTGCTACGTTCGAATCAGCTAAACCTCAAATTGGTCACTACTCGAAATCTGTCAAACTAATGGGTGATGTGGGTGCCGGTCAATTGACCAAGATGGTTAATCAGATTTGCATCGCCGGCCTGGTTCAGGGGTTGTCTGAAGGTTTGCACTTTGCCGAACAGGCCGGGCTTGACGCGCGTGCTGTGATAGATGCTATCTCCAAAGGAGCGGCGCAGTCCTGGCAGATGGAGAACCGCTACGACACCATGCTTGATCGTGAGTTCGAGCATGGATTTGCAGTTGACTGGATGCGAAAAGATCTGGGGATCGCTTTGGATGAGGCGCGAAATAACAAAGCAAACCTGCCTGTTACCGCTCTGGTGGATCAATTCTATTCTGAAGTTCAGGATATGGGGGGAGCTCGCTGGGATACCAGTAGCCTGATCGCAAGACTTGCTGCTAATGCAGCGTCCAAAGCCTGATGTCAGCGCCTTTCACCTGTATTCGGTTTGCAATGTTGTTATATGCGACACAGCGCTCCGTCTTGTCTGCAAATACAGGTAAGGTGTGATTACATTGCGTTGATTCCGGTGTCTTCTGGTGCTGGACCTTAACCATTTTTTCGATAAATAGATTCCAACAGGTAGATCATCGTGGGTGAGCCCCAAACACAGACCAATCAACCTCCCGCCGCTTCATCAGCAAGCGAACCGTTGGTCCGATTTGCCAATGTACAGAAGAGCTACGATGGTGAAATTCTGGTTGTCAAAGACCTGAATCTGGACGTCGAAAAAGGTGAATTCCTCACGATGCTGGGTCCATCAGGGTCCGGTAAAACGACGTGTTTAATGATGCTCGCCGGATTCGAACCCGCGACAAGTGGAGAAATCTATCTGAACAGCCAGCCGATCAATAATGTCGCGCCGCATAAACGTGGTATTGGCATGGTTTTCCAGAACTATGCGCTGTTTCCGCATATGTCGGTGGCGGAAAATCTTGCTTTCCCTCTGGAAGTAAGGGGCATGTCGTCAAGTGAGCGCAAGGACAGAATAAAAAAAGCACTAGGCATGGTGCAACTGGAAGACTTTGGAAATCGACGCCCGGCACAACTCTCAGGTGGACAACAGCAACGAGTTGCCGTTGCACGTGCGCTGGTGTTTGATCCGGATCTTGTCCTAATGGATGAACCTCTGGGTGCGCTGGATAAAAACCTGCGTGAACAAATGCAGTACGAAATTAAACATATTCACGAACAGCTGGGTGTCACGGTGGTTTATGTTACGCATGATCAGAGTGAAGCTTTGACCATGTCGAATCGTATTGCGGTTTTTAATGATGGGGTGATACAGCAACTGGCACCACCGGCGGATTTATACGAGCGCCCTGAAAACGCGTTCGTTGCACAGTTTATCGGTGAGAATAATCGACTCAGTGGCGTGATTGACGATTTGCAACGTGATGAATGCACAGTACGCGTGGACGACGGTTCGATGGTCACGGCACTACCGATTGACGTGTCTTCAACAGGGCAGCGGTGTACCTTGTCCCTGCGTCCTGAAAGGGTCATCGTTACGCCTTCAAACGATGTATCAAAAAACCGCTTCTCAGCAAGGGTAGAAGAATTGATCTATCTTGGTGACCACATCCGTGCGCGAATGCTGGTTTGTGGTAATGATGAGTTTGTAGTCAAGATCCCGAATTCTGCTGGTTCATCCCGAATCCAGGAAGGGTCGGAATTGTCAATCGGGTGGCTGGTTGAGGATTGCCGCGCACTGGCAAGCTAGCGGCTAAGATCGGTTTATGTCTGTGCGGTTAGTGTCTACTGAATCTGACCTTTGAACCCGGTTCATAACTGGTTCGGCAGACACCGGATCAGCTGCACCTGTCCATGTCGGGCTAAGCAGTTTTCTTTTCCTGCTGCGCTGCTCGACTACGCTGTAATAGGGCGAAACCAGCTGATTGCGTCACAATAATACGAAAATCCTCTCGCTGCTGCGGCGTATGACTCACGTTGGAATGCAGGGAACGTCCACCTCCGGTAGTATTGGCCGTTGCTGAATGCCAGCTGAATATTTGTCATAAAATGGATAATGCAGTCGGCGGATCTGTCGTTATTGCGCTGCATGCTTTACAGTCGTGTCACGGTCTACGGAAATTTACCCATTATTTGGTAGGATTGTCGTGCAGGTCTGCAGCCGGGCTTAATATTAAGCGAGACATTAAGCCAGACGTTGGGCAAACAGACCCCGTGAATCCTGCTGCATTGCGGCTATTGCAAAAGTTGCGAACCTTGTAAACTTTGCAAATGTGCAGTGGGGACGAATATTTCCGGAGCATCCGGTTAAACAAATAATAGCTGTGACCAGACTGCGTTTAATCAACTGCAACAGGAACCATTTGCATCTGCTAACCCTTTCGTTTGCAACGTATGAGAAAGGGTTGTCTGCACTTTGGTTTTGCACTCAGATAGATCGCACAACGCTACAGTTGCTCAATCCAATTAGGGGGAACCTATGAAACTCACCAAAAATCTTGCACCGTTAGCTGCAGGTATCGCACTGGCAGTAACAGCTGGCGCTGCTCAAGCTGCGGATTCAATCACAGTCGTATCCTGGGGTGGTGCTTACACCAAGTCTCAAGTCGAGGCTTATCACAAGCCCTGGATCGCATCGACTGGTAATCAGATCAAATCTGAAGACTACAATGGCGGCATCGCAGAAATCAAAGCACAAGTAGAAGCCGGTAACGTCACGTGGGACGTTATCGACGTTGAGCTATCTGACGCCATTCGCGCGTGCGACGAAGGTCTGCTCGAAGAGATGGACCATGGTGCACTGCCCGCTGCGCCTGACGGCACTGCAGCAACTGATGATTTTCTGCCAGGTACGTTGTACGACTGTGCAGTTGCCAACATTGTCTGGTCAACTATCTTCGCTTACGATTCCTCCCAAATGGACAATGGCCCAAGCACGATCGGTGATTTCTTCGACACAGCGAAATTCCCCGGCAAGCGTGGTTTGCGCAAAAACCCTAAGGCGAATCTCGAGATGGCACTGATGGCAGACGGTGTTGCTGCTGACGAAGTTTACTCAGTGCTTTCAACTGACGAAGGCGTTGATCGCGCGTTTGCCAAGCTTGATTCCATAAAAGATGAAGTTGTCTGGTGGGAAGCTGGCGCACAGCCGCCACAGCTGCTGGCTGACGGCGAAGTTGCGATGACAACTGCTTACAACGGACGAATCTTTAATGCTGTTGCTGGCGAAGATAAGCCGTTTGAAATAGTTTGGGACGGTCAAATCTGGGACTTGGATCTTTGGGTCGTGCCAAAGGGCACACCAAACAAAAAAGCTGCGATGGACTTTGTTGCGTTTTCAACGGCAACAGAACAACTCGCTGCTCAGGCCTCTTACATTTCATACGGGCCAGCTCGCAAGTCTTCAGGTCCGATGGTTGGTAAGTACCACAACAAAGACATCGATATGGGTCCGCAAATGCCGACCGCAGAAGCTAACCTGGCAAATGCGTTGCAAAACAACTTTGAATTCTGGGCTGATAACCAGGATCAGTTGAATGAGCGCTTTAACGCCTGGTTGGCAAACTAAGTCAGATCGCTTATATAGTGGTGATTAGTCTGACTGGTTTTCAAAGCCATTGTGTTCATCTGTACAGCTTTGCTGGTTTCAACCAGCAAAGCTGTTGAACACAAGATTTGACACCATGTTCGTAGCAGGTCGGTAACGCATTGTTTCGGCCTGCTTTCTTTCTTGAACGGGTAATCCAGCGTTGCTCGTTTTTCTCTTCCTCTTCAACTGACTGAGCATACCTATGGTTTCCGCTGCAGACAGTATGTCAACGGCGAACCCGCCGGAACAGATTCTGGCAGACGACGGTATTCCGCTAAAACAGAAGCTTGCGCGCACGACCCGCCGTGCACGTATCAAGGCGTTTCTTCTGACGGTACCTTTATTAATTTTTCTGATTGTTACCTTCGTCATTCCGATCGGCCAAATGCTGACGCGTTCGGCACATAACCCCACGGTATCGAATGTATTGCCGAATTTCGCCGTCGCGATAAAGTCTTGGGATGACTCGGCGTCAGAGTACCCTGAAGAAAGTGTTTTTGAAGCTTTTGTAAAAGACCTTCAGGCAGCGCGTAAAAACCGTGAAGTTGGAAAAACTATCGGTAATGTCGCTGTACGCACTAACTATGAAATTCCCGGCACGGCCAGTCTGTTTAAATCAACCGGCCGCAAAGCCAAAAATATTGAAGAAGGCCCCTACAAGCAAGCGCTTTTCGAACTCAACAAGAAATGGGAAAACCCGCTGATATGGAAAACATTGAAGCGAATCGCAAGTGACTACACACCGAGCTTTTATGTTGCCGCGATTGACCGGACCTACGATGCAGACGGCAATATTGTTGAAAAAAAACAAGAGCTGCAGATTTACGTAAAAATCTTCTGGCGCACCCTGTGGTTGTCCGCCTTGATCACCAGCATATGCCTGATCCTGGCCTATCCGATTTCTTATCTGCTGTCCGTTTTACCGCTAAAGACATCAAACCTGTTGATGATCATGGTTCTGTTGCCATTCTGGACGTCGCTGCTTGTTAGAACAACAGCCTGGATCGCGATACTGCAGAGCAATGGTATTATCAATAACGTGCTGGTGTGGGCGAACATCATACCGGACGATTTTCGTCCTCAAATGATTTACAACCAGACAGGTACCATCATAGCAATGGTGCATATTCTGTTGCCATTTATGGTACTGCCGCTTTATTCCGTGATGAAGACGATTCCACCGAGTTACATGCGCGCAGCGCGCTCGATGGGCGGTAGCTGGTTTTACTCGTTCAGAAAAATTTATTTGCCGCAAACCCTGCCAGGTGTTGCAGCAGGTACGTTACTGGTATTCATTTTAGCGATCGGCTATTACATTACTCCTGCACTTGTTGGTGGCCAGGATGGTCTGTTGATTTCCAATCTTATTGCTTTTCACATGCAAAGTTCACTGAACTGGTCGCTGGCGGCTGCTCTTGGCACGTTGCTGCTGCTCGTGATACTTGTACTTTATTGGTTGTACAACAAGTTCGTTGGCGTGGATAACCTCAAGTTCGGATAACGTTGATCCAGATAAAGGTTCGGGACTATGGCATTACCAGCATATGCATCACTGGGTGAACGAATTCTTCATACACTGTATCTGTTGGTGTGTGCGTTAATATTTATTTTTTTAATTCTACCCGTACTGATTATTATTCCGTTGTCGTTTAACGCGGAACCCTACTTCTCGTTTACCGAAGGAATGATGCGTTTCGATCGGGACGCTTACTCGTTACGCTGGTACAAGGATATTTTCACAAATGGCATGGCGAATCCGCTGGAATCAGATTCAGCCAAATGGTGGGCGGATACATGGAACAACGGACAGTGGATTCGTGCGGCTCGCAATTCGTTCTTTATAGCTATCTCATCTACGTTGATCGCAACTGCGCTGGGTACCTTGGCAGCACTTGGGTTATCCCGACCTGAAATGCCTGCTCGTTCGCTTATCACCAGTCTGTTGATTTCGCCGATGATCGTACCGTTGGTGATTACTGCAACCGGTATGTTCTTTTTCTACTCTGACATTGGACTGGCAAAGACCTACGCCGGGGTGATTTTTGCCCACGTAACACTCGGTGTGCCGTTTGTGATTATCACGGTGACTGCCACGTTGGTGGGATTCGACCGTTCGTTGATCCGGGCTTCACAGAATCTAGGTGCCAGTGGCTGGACTACTTTCAGGAAAGTTATCATGCCGCTGATTGCACCCGGCATGATCTCGGGTGCGTTGTTTGCGTTTGTGACTTCGCTGGATGAGATTGTTGCGGTACTGTTTTTAGCCGACGTCGAACAGCGCACCATCCCCCGTCAGATGTGGTCAGGCATTCGCGAACAGATTTCGCCGACTATACTCGCTGTCGCCACCGTCCTTGTCATGTTCTCGATTGTGTTACTGACGGTTGTGGAACTGCTGCGTCGTCGCGGTGAACGATTACGTGGGATAACACCTGCTTAGCCTCGGACCTGCCTATCCTTAGACCGCCTTAACGGGAACGCGGTCACAGTATTGTGCGTATTTGCGAAGTACATCTTCAACATAGTGGTTCGCCCATCTGATTGACGCACCGGGTGTCCTATGCCCGGTTCACGCTTTTTTTTCCTTATTTTTCCCTGTGTTGTGCGCTTCATTGCCTGGAGGACGAAATTTCTCCCGCTATCGGCCGATACGCCGAGCATATATCCGTGCGGACAGAGCGAGGGATCGATGCCGTACCTTTCGGTAGCGGGCAAAAGAGCATCATGAGAACACAAAATCGTACATCTGCAATTCTTGCAGCTGTGTTGTTTGTATCGACCGTTGTTGGTCTGGCCGTTGCGCAGAATGCTGATCAGAATGCAGCCTTCGGCTTACTGTCGACTGCCGATGATAGTCGTATTACGCCACGTCATGAATCAGGCTCGGTTGTTATTGGTTCGCGCCTATACGCCCTCGGCGGTCGTCAGTTCAGACCCGTCGAGTTTTATGACCAGACGTCCAACACATGGACAGCTCTTGCTACGCCACCCTGGGAAATCAATCACTTTCAACCGGTAGAGTTCAATAACACAATTTATGCAATAGGTGCGTTGGAATGTTGTTTTCCGGATGAGACAATCCATCCGACTGTCATTACCTATGACCTGGTAACCGATGTTTGGTCAACAGGGTCTACCATACCAACGGAGCGTTTGCGCGGTTCAGCAGGTGCAGTGCTTTATCAGGACAAAATATATATTGTTGGTGGTAATACACGTGGACACAATGGCGGTGCTGTTCCGTGGTTCGATGTTTACGATCCTATTGCGGATACCTGGGAGGTGCTACCAGATGCGCCCACTGCGCGCGATCATTTTTTTGCAGCGGTAGTTGGTGACAAGCTCGTTGCAGCTTCCGGTCGTCAATCAACCCAGCCTAACCCTTTCGTCAACACAATTACGGCTGTGGATGTTTATGATTTTACGACGGGACAGTGGGCCACCGGAGATAGTGTCATACCAACGCAGCGTGCAGGTGCAATGGTTGTAACCTTTGGTGATGAAATCATATACATTGGTGGAGAAGTTGCTGGACAGACTGCTGCCAACTCTGAAGTTGAAGCATTCAATCCTGATACGGGCGTATGGCGTTCGTTGCAACCACTGGCAGTGCCCTCGCATACAGGTGTTGCGGGTGTAATCAACAATACGCTGCATGTGGTTAGCGGTAGCGATGTCATTGGTGGTGGTGGTGAGAACGACCAACATCAAATGGCCTTACTGTTGGACAGTGTAGCTGCGCCGCTGGATACCGACGGTGATGGTCTAACTGATATTGACGAAGCCTCGATCTGGTCAACTGACAGCACCAACCCGGACACGGATGGCGATAGTTTGCATGATGGTATAGAAGTGAATGTGCATGATTCCAACCCGTTATTGGCAGACACGGATGGTGATGGTCTTGACGATTTTCGCGAGGTCGAGCTGGGTGTTGACGTAAACAACCCGGATAGCGACGGAGATTCACTAACTGATGGTGCAGAGGTCGATCAACATCAGACCGATCCCGCCAGTTCGGACACGGACGAAGATTTTCTCCCGGATGCACAAGAGATCGAGTCGCATGGTTCCAACCCACTGTTAGCTGACTCTGATAGCGATGGTCTGGATGACAACGAAGAGGTCAATGTGTACAGCACCAGCCCGATTGATGCAGATACTGATGGTGACACACTGGATGATGCTGCTGAAGTCGCTGCTGGGAGTAACCCGCTACAGACAGATACAGACAGCGATGGTCTGGATGACAATGAAGAAGTTACTGTCTTCAGCACCAGTCCGATCGATGCAGACACAGATGGTGACACGCTCGACGATGCGGCAGAGGTGGCAGCCGGTACGAATCCGCTTCTTCCGGATTCAGATGGTGATGGCCAGGACGATGGCGCAGAGATTGCGGCAGGAACAGATCCGCTCGTAAGCAATGATCCACCGGTTACCGATGACTCAGAAGATCCTGAGCCACCAGGTGACGGTTCGGGTGATGATCAGGTATCCGGCTCGTCCGGAGGCGGGGCGCTGGGTTTGCCGTTAACACTGCTTTTTGCGATGTTGGTCGCACGCGTAAGAATTCGCCGGTTTTCGGTCGTATCTGGATAAACTCTACACGGTTTGCACAGCTAGACTCATCGCGATCGGACGCGTCTTGCGTCCGTGAATTCGCCTTCCAACCATAGCTGGGTGCTTCCATGTCCGCGTATTCTCTGTTCAGCCTGATACGCAATGCGATGAATTACCATCAGGACTGGCAGAGTGCCTGGCGCAGCCCTGATCCCAAATCTCACTACGATGTCGTTATTGTCGGTGGCGGTGGTCACGGATTGGCCACGGCCTACTACCTCGCAAAAGAGTGTGGTGTCAGCAATGTGGCCGTGATCGAAAAGGGTTGGCTGGGTGGTGGCAATACCGGGCGTAATACGACGATCGTTCGTTCAAACTATCTGCTTGATGAATCTGCCGGTATTTATGAGCATGCAATGCAGCTCTGGGAATCATTAAGCCAGGAACTCAACTACAACGTCATGTTTTCTCAACGTGGGCTTCTGCATCTTGCCCACAGCGTACACGATATGCAGGAAATCGGACGGCGCGGAAATGCTATCTACCTGAATGGTATTGATTCCGAATTCCTGACTCCGGCGCAAGTTAAAGAGATGGTGCCGTTTATTAATCTCAATTGTCGCTATCCGGTAATGGGTGGGTTACTGCAACGCCGTGGTGGAACCGCCCGGCATGATGCAGTTGCCTGGGGTTATGCGCGAGCTGCAGACGAGCTGGGTGTGGATATCATTCAGAACTGTGAAGTGCAGGGCTTTGATATCGAAAACAACACAGTCAAAGCTTTGCGTACTTCCAGAGGTCGAATTACAGCTGGCAAAGTCGGTTGCGTAGTAGCAGGCAATAGCTCGGTACTGGCTGATATGGCCGGGTTTAGATTACCGCTGGAATCCTATCCGCTACAGGCGCTGGTATCAGAGCCTGTCAAACCTGTTCTTGACTGCGTCATTATGTCTAATGGTATTCACGTTTACGTTAGCCAGTCAGATAAGGGCGAACTTGTGGTCGGTGCGGGATCTGATCCGTATACCTCTTATTCGCAACGCGGTAGCTTTGATCAGATAGAGCATGTTGTTGGGCCTTTACTTGAACTCTTCCCGATTTTTTCGCGGCTGCGGATGCTACGCCAATGGGGGGGTATTGTGGATGTTACAGTTGACAGGTCCCCGATTTTATCGAAAACACCGGTCAATAATATGTACTTTAACTGTGGCTGGGGGACCGGTGGATTCAAATGCACACCGGGGTCCGGACATTTATTTGCGCATTCAATCGCCTCCGGCGAGATGCACCCGAAGGCAGCGCCGTTCTCTATAGACAGATTCAATACGGGCGCGCTGATCGACGAAGGTGCTGCAGCTGCAGTCGCACACTGAATCTGCATTCTGACAGCAGGAACTTTAATAACCTTACGAAAGGAAGTCTCAGTGTTACACATAGAATGTCCGTGGTGCGGAATGCGAGATCAGACAGAGTTCACCTGTCACGGTGAAGCACATATTGCGCGTCCATCCGACACAGCGTCGTTAAGCGATGAGCAGTGGGGTGACTACGTGTTCTTTCGCAATAATACTAAAGGTGTGAACTACGAACGATGGGTGCATGCATTCGGCTGTCGGCGCTGGTTCAACGCAGTGCGCAATACAGTCACTGACCGCATTCACACGACATACAAGCCGGGCGAAAATCCCCCCGAAACTCTGTCTG
Organism: uncultured Granulosicoccaceae bacterium; assembly: GCA_937951345.1. GTDB lineage: Bacteria > Pseudomonadota > Gammaproteobacteria > Granulosicoccales > Granulosicoccaceae > CALFCE01. Next base: position 71,960 of record CALFCF010000048.1, on the reverse strand, counting down.
ACGACAGCACCAAATGAATAATTCTCAGCCTTTTGATTTGCCGGTCGCTTCATACCGGCTCGAGCACGGCACCGGCGTTGATACATCAAAGTCAGTGTTGTTTCGCTATGATGGAGTTGTCTATCAGGGTGTAGCGGGTGATACGTTGGCATCAGCACTTCTGGCCAACGGTGTACGTCTGGTGGGGCGTAGTTTCAAATACCATCGCCCACGTGGAATATTCACAGCGGGCCCCGAAGAACCCAACGCGTTGGTGCAACTTGAAGAAGGTGGTTTCTCAGAACCCAATACGCGTGCGACGCAAGTGCAACTTTATCAGGGCTTGATTGCCCGCAGTCAGAATTGCTTTCCTTCGGTTGGCTTTGACGTGGGTGCTGTAAATTCACTGGTTTCACGCTTCCTGCCAGCAGGCTTTTACTATAAAACATTTATGTGGCCTGCTTCGCTGTGGATGACCTATGAGAAATACATTCGTCGTGCAGCGGGTCTTGGTAAATCCCCTGAAGTTGCCGACCCTGAACGTTATGAGCAGGTTTATGCGCATTGCGATGTGCTGGTTGTTGGTGCTGGGGTCGCAGGTTTGTCGGCAGCGCGATCAGCTGCGCAACTTGGTGCTCGAGTTATTTTAGTTGACGAGCAAAATCAAGCGGGTGGAACCTCGCTCTACAATTGTGGGCGTATCGCCGGCAAGACTTCAGATACGTGGGCAGCGGATGAGGTCGAAGCACTCCGCGAACTGCCGAATGTGCGTGTGCTCCTCAATACAACAGCAACAGCGTATCTGGATTACAACTACATTACTGCATCAGAAAGAATTAACGACGACACACCGCTTGCTGATCGCATATCAGGCAATATTCGACAACGGTTCTGGAAGGTTCGTGCAAAGCAGGTGGTGCTTGCAACAGGTTCTATCGAGCGGCCCCTGTTATTTGCCGACAATGATCGTCCCGGCGTCATGCTTGCCAGTGCGGTTCGTGCTTATATAAACCGGTACGCAGTCTTACCGGCAAATCGTCTGGTGGTATTTACTAATAATGACAGCGCGTATGCTACTGCAATCGATGCGCACAATGCGGGCGCGCGCGTGGTCGTTGTAGATTTGCGTAGTGAGCAATCCCTTGAAAGCAACCCTCTGGCTATGGAGTTGCGTTCGCAGGGCATAAGACTGCTTACAAACAGCGCCGTGGTGGGTGTGAATGGACGCCAGGGTATACGCTCCGTTCGTGTCAGTCAGCTTGATGCGACAAAACAATCATTGAGCGGTCTTGTTGAAACAATAGATTGTGAAGTTGTAGCAGTCAGTGGTGGCTGGAATCCGACTGTTCACTTGCACAGCCAGTCGCGTGGCAAACTTGATTTCAACCCGGAGATACAGAGCTTTGTACCGCGTCCATTCGCTGCGGATGACGATCTGCATGCTATGAATCCGCATTTTTCCGCTGGCGCTTGTAACGGTGAGTTTGCCGCGCAAGCATGCATCAGTGAAGGAATTGTCGCTGGAACTGACGCTGCGATAGCCTCTGGTATTGTTGCTACCGAAGGTGCGGCAATAGAAGTTCCTGATGTAGTGCCCGCAACCGGCGACGGTATTTGTTTCCTTGATGACATAATCTGGACTGTCCCGACTGAACATGCCATTGGTCGCGGCCCTCGCAAACACTTCCATGATTTACAAAATGATGTGACGGTTGCTGATATACATCTTGCCGCGCGAGAAGGTTATGAATCTGTCGAGCATCTTAAGCGCTACACGACAACCGGTATGGGAACCGATCAAGGTAAGACATCCAATGTGAATGCTTTGGCGGTTATGGCTGAGTTGCGTAACTCAAGTATTCCCGAGGTCGGTTTCACAACATTCCGGCCGCCTTATACGCCGGTGACCTTTGGCACTGTTGCAGGACAGTACACTAACGACTTGTTTCTACAGGAACGTACCACACCGATGCATGCGTGGCATGTTGAACATGGTGCAGTATTTGAAGATGTTGGTGACTGGAAACGCCCGTGGTATTTTCCGAACAAAGGTGAAACCATGCATCAGGCTGTGCAGCGTGAATGTTTACAGGTTCGCGAGTCTGTCGGCATGGTTGACGCCTCGACACTTGGCAAAATTGATATCCAGGGTGCTGACAGTGCCTGGTTCCTGGAAATGATCTACACCAACGGATGGCAAAAACTGGGCATTGGTAAATGCCGATATGGTTTGATGTTAAACGAGCACGGTATGGTGTTTGATGATGGTGTCACTACGCGCATTGGTGAAAACCGTTACCACATGACGACAACAACCGGAGGCGCCGCTCGGGTTATGGGTTGGCTCGAAGAGTGGCTGCAAACAGAATGGCCGGATAAAAAAGTCTATTGCACCAGCGTAACTGAGCAGTGGGCGGTTGCTGCGCTTAACGGTCCCAAGGCCGCAGCAGTACTCGGCAAGCTCACAGGTACTTCTTTTAATCCAGCCGATCTACCTCACATGTCCTGTACAGAAGCGCAAGTTGCCGGCATTCCGGCGCGTGTATTCAGGATCAGTTTTACCGGTGAAATGTCTTTCGAGATAAACGTACCGGCACGCTTCGGTTTACAGTTGTGGCAGGCTTTGGTGGACGCTGGCCGCGAGTTTGATTTGTGTGTCTATGGCACTGAAACCATGCACGTGTTGCGTGCTGAAAAAGGCTTCATAATCGCCGGCCAGGATACCGATGGCACAGTGACACCCTACGATTTGGACATGGCCTGGATCATAAACAACAAGAAAGCTGATTTTCTTGGTAAGCGTTCGTTGTCCCGTAGTGATACAGCCCGTGCAGGTAGACGTCAACTTGTCGGGGTTCTCACTGATAATCCACAAGAGGTGTTACCTGAAGGTTCGCATCTGGTCAGTGAAGTTCTGGATGCGCCGCCGATGAACACGATCGGTCATATCACGTCCAGCTACTTCAGCCCGAATGTTGGTCGTTCAATAGCACTTGCTTTGGTCGAGGATGGTATAAAGCGCAAGGGAGAGGCAGTAAATGTTCGTCTGATGGATGGCAAAGTCATCGCGGCGAAACTGGCTGATACCGTATTTTTTGATCCTGCTGGAGATCGTCTGCATGACAATGCCTAGTGCCCAACTTCCACTGGCAGGTCGTAAGCATGCGCTTGCAGACGGTGAGCTGCATGAATTGCAATGGTGCGGCAAAGCAATATTACGTTGTGACCTGTCGGATGCAGGAACGGTTGAACGTTTGCGCGATACCGGATTGACGTTACCTGACAGCCCTAACTCTGTTGCCTCATTTGAGCATGGCCTGGCGATCTGGCTCGGGCCCGATGAGTGGCTGCTTCGTGCCAACTGTGCTCCAGGTGATCCACGCTGGCAGCAATGGTATGAGCAGCTTGAAGACAGGTTACAACAGTCACATACAGCTTTGGTCGATGTCACTGACTACTACACAGTTTTTGAACTCACTGGAAAACATGCATCTGACATACTCGCTCGGGGATGTCCGTTGGATCTAACCCGTGTAGCTAAAACAGCGAACGTGTGCGCTCAAACCAGAATCGGTAACGCTGCAGTTTTACTACTGCCGTTGCATACAACAGATGCCGATTCCGGTTCGCTCGATGGCTGGTCGATTCAGGTGCGTTGGTCGTACGCAGATTATCTGTGGCGGCTCATCGAACGTTCCGCTGCCAGCTTTACCTAGTTGCTTTATACCTTCACCTCGCAAGCGCTGCTGAGGTACACACAAGCAAAGCTGTGGTGTTTGCCCGCCAGCAATTACACCGTTGGCACCGGGACTGCTTTTTGCCGTGCTCCTTACCCCCGCGTTATGTGTCAATAAAATCGCGCACTTAGCGACCTTTGGGAGATTCCAAGTCTCTCGTGTTGATAAACAGGCATTCTTTATCGCGCAACCGCGTCAAGTTTATGGCTTTATTGTTAATTAACAATGAACGATTGAAACCAGACGGATTCAGTAAGTAAAATTGTTGTATCCTTGCGCACAACAACAATCAACGATCTGTATCGGCTACCACAGTTTGATCATTTTCAAACAAACAATCTGATCGTTAGCGAGTTGCCTGATTCGCATCAGAATCTTTTGAACAGGTATTTCGAAGTTCTGTAGAACAAAGGTTCTGTTCAACTAATAGGCATCGTCAACCTGCGATCACGAAAGATATGAAAGGAGTAACGCACGAATGCGTACATTGATACCTACCTCTACATTAACTGCTGCAGTGCTCGGAGCACTTTTTTCAGGTTCTGCAGGTGCTCAGACAATCGACAACACACAAACCTTGCCTGATGCGAGAGCCGGTGAGTGTTATGCGAAAGTTGTTGTTCCTGCGAAATATACAACTCAGGAAGAAACAGTTATTGTGCAGGAGGCTTCGGAACGGATTGAAGTCATTCCCGCCAAATACGAAACAGTTGAACAAACCGTCGTTGTCAAAGAAGCCAGTCAACAGATCACTAGCGTAGCTGCAGTGTTCGAAGAAGCATCAGAGCGTGTTGAAGTTCGACCGGCGGAAACACTTTGGTCTGTTGGTACTGATAAATCGAAACCCGCAAGTCCGTCCGCACTCGAAGGTATTGCGCGATCAGGTGTTGATCTTGCCGCAACGCCGATTGGTACTTGTTTCCGTGAATACTTCACACCCGCAGAATACAAAACTCAAACTCAACAGGTGCTTGTTAAACCCAGCAGCGAGACCATCTCAGTCGTGCCTGCAAAATTTGAAACAGTTGAAGAACGTATTGTTGTCAAAGAAGCCGGTACCCAGGTTGTCGATGTGCCGCCGGTATACCGCACAGAAAAACAACAAATACAGGTTGAACAGGCCAAGACCATTTGGAAGAAAGGCAGGGGTTTGATTGAAAGAATTGATAACGTAACCGGCGAAATAATGTGTCTGGTTGAAATTCCTGCGCGATTCGAAACTGTGAATCGCACTGTTCTGGAGAAACCGGCTAGCACCAAAACAATCAACATACCGGCTGTATATAAAACCGTTAAAGTTCAGCGCATGATCGAACCTGCAGCGGAACAACGTGTGCCGGTTCCTGCAAAATTTAATGAAGTAACTTCGCGAGTCAAAACTGCTGATGCAGCCTTCTATTGGTTGAAAAAGGGGGAATCGGCAGCTGAAAATGCCAAGTACACTGGCAACGAAGTGTGCCATGTTGGTACACCGGCTGAATACCGCACGGTTAAAACCCAGGTGTTAAAGACCCCTTCCACTACTCGTGTCGTGGAGGTGCCTGCCCAATACGATACCGTCAAAGTCAGTCGTCTGTTAACACCGGCCGCTGAAAGAAGAATTCCGATTCCAGAGAAAACCAAAACGGTTTCAAAGCGGATCGAGATTGAGCCATCCCGTCTGGAGTGGCGTGCGGTACTTTGTGAAACTAATATGACTGATGACATCGTTACAAACCTGCAAAACGCTTTAAAGCGTGAAGGTTTTGATCCTGGTTCGATCGACGGCGTGATGGGCTCTCAGACAGAATTGGCTGTCGAAGAATATCAGCTGAAAAACAATCTTGATCGTGGCGGACTCACCTACCAGACTCTGAAGTCGTTAGGTATACGCTAAGGCTCCGGGATACATAGAGATTCGGGTAGGCGTTAGGCGCATACCCTTTCTATGTAGCGGGATATGATGTAGTCGGATCTCTTGCTTTTGCGGTTTAAGTTGCTTCTTTTATTTGGCGAGTAACTCTGACATTTTGAAAACACAATAAGCGGCCTTTGGCCGCTTTTTGTTTTTTACAGGTGGCCATTTTCTACAATGGGAAAAATTTAGCCAGATAGTCAGGTATACCATTTGGTAGAAAGCCATCGACTAGTTTCGCGTAAGTTTCGGCTTCCAGCAGTTGCGAAATCAATCCATCGCTAGGTGGTGTGTAAAGTGCGGCGATAAGAGCGAATAGTATTATTAGTGCGCTTGGTATCAGTCGATCGAAATCCACTGGCTTCAATGCGCTTCCAAATGACTTTTTGATTCGATGTCCCAGAAAGTCCACACTGTAAATCTCGTCCATCGTCAGGTGGAGAATGTATCCACTAGCCACGAAAATTCCAGTCAGCCACGCAAGCCTGTCGTTCACATCAAAAATGTGACTTGCCACAACAACCGCAAAGAGGCCAAACATCAACGCTGCTGCGATGGAGTGAAATGATCCTCTATGCACCGTAAATTGATGGAATATTGCCCACAGTGGGTAGCGCACAAACAGGAATACCAGGAGTCCGAACACCCATAATTCAATAATCGACAAACGGCTGCCCGTGGCAAATACCCACAACATCGCCAGAAGTAACCCGAGTGTGGTAAAAACTATTTTGCTCGGATGCGAATATTTAAGATCAATGTCTGGCAGGATGCCCCCGATAATCCCGGCAAAAGCGAGCACGAAGGCGCCGTTTGTATCAATGAAATCAGCTCGCTGACACAGAGTGGCTAGTAGACAGCTGCCAGCAGTTGCCCCACAGACGTGTGTGTTAAAGTTGGCCATGATAGTTGTTGCACTGATTGTAAATCGCGAACGTGCAAAGTACCGCAGAACCCGGCTTCTCGAGCACAGAGAATAATCCACAGGGGCAGTATATGCTTGTCACATTCAAATCCGCTTCGCATGGTGACATCACCATGTTTGGCAACATAGCAAAAACCTTGTTGCGTATGATGGGTCTCAGTGGTGAGGTGCCCGGAGCGATTATGGCAGATGACATTGAAGCTGCGCGCGAGAAATTGATCGCCAGTCTCGAAGTCACGGGTAACGAGACACCTGATGTGGATGCTGAAGAACTAAAGATCGGCTCTGATGATTCCGAAGCCGAATCACCGGTAGCTATGTCCACGCGCGCCATACCGTTGTTAGCCATGCTCGAGTCAGCTGCAGATAACAAAGACAATATCCTGTGGGACTGATGCGACGATCAGCGCATAGGCTAGAGTTTGTAATCGACTAAGGGTATGCGAATACATGAGCATTTTGAGCCGAATTTCAACGCAGCCCTGGCAACGCAGGCAATAAATCAGAGGTTCCCTAGAGTTTGTAATCGACTAAGGGTATTTGTTAAAACAGATTCCAGCACGGATTTCGGTAATATCGCTTATACCACTCTAGTCAGATTTGAATTTACATTACTGGCGGATCATTGTTTTGGCCACTTACCTTAAAACCAGCAAACCACCTCGACAACGTGCTGCAGACGATGCAAAAGTTCGACAGACCGTTGAACAACTACTCGAAAATGTTGAGCAGCATGGTGATTCAGCGGTTCGTGAATTATCGCAGCAATTTGACAATTGGTCGCCTGCTTCATTTTTTCTATCCGAGCAGGAAATCGAATACCAGCTAAAAAAAGTATCCAAGCGGGATCTGGATGATATCCAGTTTGCTCAGGAACAGGTTCGTGCGTTTGCAGAACAACAAAAAAACACATTAAAGGACCTGGAAGTTGAGACCCTGCCGGGTGTGATACTGGGTCATCGTAATATTCCCGTTAATGCGGTAGGTTGCTATGTGCCGGGCGGAAAGTATCCAATGGTAGCTTCGGCGCATATGAGTGTTGTCACGGCGCGTGTAGCTGGTGTCAAACGCATTATCGCCTCTGCACCCCCATTTCAAGGTGAACCGCATCCGGCGATTGTTACAGCGATGCATCTCGGCGGTGCTGACGAAATTCTTGTGTTGGGTGGCACGCAGGCGGTTGCTGCGATGGCTCTGGGCACCGAAACGGTTAAACCGGTTGATATGCTGGTGGGTCCGGGTAACGCCTTCGTGGCGGAAGCCAAGCGGCAGCTATATGGTCGCGTAGGTATCGATTTGTTTGCCGGTCCGACTGAAACACTTGTTATTGCTGATGACACTGTTGACGCAGAGATCTGTGCAACCGATTTGCTCGGCCAGGCCGAGCACGGTCCGACGTCTCCGGCAGTGTTGTTGACGACATCTGCCAGTCTTGCAAACGAAACGCTGCAGGAAGTCGATCGTTTGCTGGACATCTTACCTACTGCTGATATCGCTCGGGTTGCGTGGCGTGATTACGGCGAAGTCATCGTCTGCGAAAGCACGGATGAGATGGTTGCTGTTGCCGATGAGCTGGCGTTCGAGCATGTGCAGGTAATGACTGCTGATCCGGACTATTTTTTAGAGAACATGACCAACTACGGTGCATTGTTTTTGGGGCCACGAACCAATGTTGCTTACGGCGACAAGGTCATCGGAACCAATCACACGCTACCAACCCGGCGGGCTGGTCGCTACACCGGGGGTCTATGGGTGGGCAAGTTTATCAAGACGCACACGTATCAGAGGGTCAATAGCGATGAGGCTGCGGCGATGCTGGGTGAGTACTGCTCGCGCTTGTGTATGCTTGAAGGCTTTGCCGGACATGCCGAGCAGGCGAATGTACGGGTTAGACGATACGGTGGGCGCAACATCCCTTATGCAACCGCCGCTGAGCCTGTAAAAGATAAAGGTTGATTTGAGAGCACGTAACTGTTGTATGCTCGAAGCACTGCAGGTGCATACCGTGTTAAAAATAACTATTCATTTAAGATAAGTAGCTTCCTACATGAAATTGCCACAAACGCCTTCCTTTCGCCTTGATGGTCGTACCGCATTGATAACCGGTGCGAGCCGGGGTATCGGTCTGGCTGCCGCAGTCGCACTGGCAGAAGCTGGTGCGCGTGTCATTCTGGCAGCTCGTAGCACCGATGATCTGGCAGCAGCTGTCGACGCTATCAACCTGCGTCTGTCGGAAACTGATACATCTGGAAAACACTTGCCGGTCGCGTCATCCGTAGCGCTTGATATGTCAAAACCGGAATCGATCGATGCTGTGGTTAACGATGTACCTGAGATAGATATTTTGGTTAACAATGCAGGTATCGCACGCCACGGACCGATGTTGGAAACAGAGCTTGAAGATTTCGACGCGGTCATGGATGTCAATTTACGTGGCGCGTACCGCATGGCGCAGTTAGTGACCCGTAAGATGATAGAGCAGGGACGTGGTGGCTCGATCATAACAACCTCGTCGCAGATGGGGCATATTGGTGGTGTGGACCGTTCGGTTTACTGTGCATCGAAGTTTGCAGTCGAGGGCTGGACTCGTGCACTGGCGATTGAGGTGGGCAAGCACGGCATTCGAGTCAATACAATTTGTCCAACGTTTATTCGTACACCGTTAACCGAGTCAACCTTAACCAATCCTGAGCGCGTAGAATGGATCATGTCCAAGATAAAGCTCGACCGCCTGGGTGAACTTGAAGACATCATGGGCCCGGTTGTTTTTCTGGCTTCGGATGCGTCGGGTCTAATTACCGGCTCGTCGTTAATGATAGACGGTGGTTGGACGGCTGGTTAGTACCAAAATTTTTTAGCAAAAAGGCAAACAGGGGTTCGACGATGCTTGCTAAGTATAAATTTCTTCAACGCGTGTTGGTAGCATGACGGCAGCTACGAGTCCAGAAGGCTCACGAGCACCTCGACTGCCACGTAAGCGTTCGACCTGTCCGCATGATTGTCCCAGTACGTGTGCGCTGGATGTCGAAATCAAGGATGAAAACACCATCGGTCGAGTTTACGGCGCCAAAGACAATGATTACACCGAAGGTGTTATCTGTGCCAAGGTGTCTCGCTATGCCGAGCGTGTTCATCACCCGGATCGTTTGTTACAGCCGCTGCGTCGAAAGGCTGGTGTTCCTAAAAAACTATCACCTGGTTATGGTTCTTATGCTGACGTGCTTGCAGATCGGTCGGCGTTTGAACCGGTTGGTTGGGACGAAGCGCTGGATGAAATTACACAACGCTTTGGCGACATCATTAGTGAACATGGTGCGCAAGCGCTTTGGCCTTATCACTATGCGGGCACCATGGGGTTGGTGCAGCGCGACAGTATTCAACGGATGCGCAATCTTCTCGGCACCTCGCAACAACACGCCACTTTTTGCATCACCCTGGCAGATGCTGGATACAGAGTAGGGATTGGCGCTAAACGGGGTAGTGATTCGCGATTGATGCGTCACAGTGATGTGATTGTTGTTTGGGGTTGTAATCCGGTCAGCACACAGGTCAATGTTATGCATCACGTGTCTCAGGCGCGTCGACACAACAACGCCAAACTGATTGTGATTGACCCCTATCGAACAGGAACTGCTGAGAAAGCCGATCAACATTTAATGTTGAAGCCCGGAACTGATGGCGCGTTAGCTTGTGCTGTTGCACATGTGCTGCTGGCAGAGGGATTGGCTGATCGTGACTACATGGCACGTCACACCGATTTTGATGAACGTGTCGAACAGCATTTTCGCAACAAAACACCAGCCTGGGCGGCGCCGATCACCGGCCTGACGGAAGATGAAATTGTTCAGTTTGCACGAACCTACGGTAGTAGCAAGCGCGCCTTTATGCGTCTCGGTTATGGTTTCTCGCGATCGCGAAACGGCGCGACCAATATGCATGCTGCAACGTGTTTACCGGCAATAACCGGTGCATGGCAGGAGAAAGGCGGTGGTGCTTTGTACAGCCAAGGACAACTATACGGGCTTGATACCACGCTGAATCAGGCCACAGATCGACCTGCAGGAACACGTGTGTTTGATCAGTCGCGTATTGGGCAAATACTCAATGGCAATCCGCGTGATCTGCAAGGTGGTCCACCGGTTAAAGCGCTTTTCATACAAAATACCAATCCGGTGGTTGTAGCGCCGGAAAGTCGAGCGGTCTATCGTGGTTTTTTGCGAGAAGATCTGTTCACTGTAGTGCATGAGCAATTCATGACAGAAACGGCTCAGCTGGCAGATATTGTTTTACCTGCCACAACTTTTCTTGAGCACGATGACATGTATCAGGCGGGTGCACACACTTATTTTCAGGTTACTCGACCTTTAATAAATGTTGCCGGTGACTGCCGTACCAACCACTCAGTTGTTTCTGATTTACTAACGCGTATGGGATGTGACAGTGAAGCTGATCATATGTCCGATCGTGAACTCATGGATGGCATGTTGGCAAAGTCGGGATACCCTGACAGCGAAACACTCGATCGAGAGCGTTGGCATGATGTTGCTTTGCCTTTTGAGGAAGCCAATTTTCTGAATGGATTCGCTACACCTGATGGCCGCTTTCATTTCCAACCGGACTGGTCGCGTGAAGGTTCTGACTGGCAGGGTATGCCGGATTTACCGGACCACTGGGAATCCATTGACATGCCCACCCGGGATAAGCCTTTCCGTCTTGTTGCTGCACCCGCACGGCAGTTTCTGAATACATCATTTACTGAAACTGCGTCATCCAGGCGGATGGAAAAGTCACCACGCTTGAAAATTCATCCACTGGATGCATCGGAGTATGGTATCGAGGAAGGTGATTTGCTGAAAGTAGGGAATGATCAGGGTACGGTACGCATTCGGGCTGAAGTATTCGAAGGCTTGCAACGGGGTACGGTGATTTGTGAAAGTCTCTGGCCAATCAGTGAATTTGACCGCAATGCCAATCAATCAAACGATGAGATTGAGCTGGGCATTAACACACTGATATCGCCTGAGCCGGGTAAGCCCAATGGCGGTGCAGTGTTTCATGATACGGCTGTCTGGATAAAACGTATTTAAATACATTAAAAATACGCTTTAGATATTTCCGCTCCAGATGCGTTCTTGATAACCGTTTTCTGGACAACAGCGATCGCCTGCATCTACCGCAAAAAACTGCGACTAACGGTTGTCGCCGGTTAGGCAGTACCTCTTCAGCGGCTATTCACTATTGAATTCCGCTTTAGCTTTTGTCTGCAAAACGTCTTACGGGGCCGCTCCAGTATTTACGTGCACCGACTGACAAACAGAAAATAGCTGGAAAAACAAATAGATTTCTACCACCCAACCACCAGTAGAGTGCTGTAATCAGAAACGACAGTACGGCGAATCCGATCAGGTAGCGTTTGTCAATGTTGGTGAGTGTTAGCCTGCTTTCGGTTGCATCGCCCGGATCTGTTGCCAAAGCGTTGGTAGTATTGCTCGCAGTATTACCGGATTTTGCGGCAACTTTGCGGGCACGGGCTTTTCCGCGACGTGTACGGGAACTTTTGGTCATCTTGACTCCGCTGGTACCTGTGTTGATAACGGTTACGTCTATTTATCTGCCGCTCAAGGTTGCACATTCGAGGCCATTTTACCTTTGTGACATTGTCAGATTTAGCCGGATTTACTTGAATAGTTCCCGTGCTATATCGACCCGGTCTGTCACCAGAGCATCTGCGCCTTTATCCGCTAGTTGACGCATGCTATGAGCATCGTTGATTGTCCAGTAACCGACAGTCAGATTGTGTCTGTGAATGTGTTGGATAAATTTTTGCTCGGCAAGATCAATAGAGAAAGGACCGAAATTCACCTCTGTAGGAATTTGCAATGTCTGGTAGGCAATTGTTTTGTTGTTAGACAGTGAATGACGGTCGAAAAAATATTCGTGCAGGTAATTTGTCCAGCGGGATAGCCGGCGACGAGAGGCGTACAGGTCCTGAGTTTCATCGCGAGTAGCTGCGGTCGGAATGTCAGGTGCGATCTTACGAAGGCTATGAATAACTTCATCATGAAAACTGGCCACGACTATGTTGTCTTTCTGTCGGTATTTGTTGATTTCGGCAGCGATTGTTTGTGCGAACTCTGGGTTCGGATGCTTAATTTCCAAGTGAATCGGAATGTCTGCGTATTCAGATAAAAGTTCGGTCAGTGTCAGAATTTCTATTTTTTTGTTACGCAGTGATTGATTGTTGAAGTCGCGAAAGTGCCAGGCAGCATCCAGAGTTTTTAGTTTAGAGACAGTGTGATCACTGACATAACCGCTGCCATTGGTGATTCGATTAAGACGTGCATCATGGAAAATTACCGGAACACCATCACTACTGGTACGGACATCGGCTTCCAGTCGGTCTGCTTGCAGGGAGATGGCCAGATCGAAAGCATTGCGTGTGTTTTCAGGTGCAAGAATGGCACTACCACGATGTGCAATGATTTTTGGGGTACGGACCATGAGAGTGGGCTGTCTGATGCGGTGTACCGATGGTATTTTGATAAAACAGGCTGATTACGGGGTGCTGCAGCTAACGCCTGCACCCATAATGCACAAACAAGGATTACGAAAAAGGGCAATCTCAGTCATAAATATTGCTGACCGACCAATTTTCGGATCAAACAGCTGCTATTTCCCTTATTCGAATGTAAGTCTAAACTTTTAGCTCGCTGAATTGTATTTGGCAACATTTCTTTGACGAAGGAGAAAACCATGGCGCTGGCAGCTGAGCTTCTGGATCAACTAAAGCACGAGCTCAAGTCCAATGGCGTAACCTACAAGGATGTCAGTGAGGCTCTGGAAGTATCGGAATCCAGTGTCAAACGTCTGTTTCGTGATCAAGACATGAGTCTATCCCGTCTTGAGCGTATCTGCGGACTGGTAGAGCTTGATATCGCTGCGCTGACAGAGCGTTGTTTCCGTGATCGCAAGCAAATGCGGGCCTTGAGCTGGGAGCAGGAAGAAACGCTTGTCAGCGATGAGAAACTATTTCTTATCGCGGCTCATATCATTTACGGCTGGACTTTCAAGCGAGTGATGGAAACCTATGAGCTCGACAAACATTTGGCCCAGCGCCATCTAAGCGCCTTGGACCGAATGAAAATCATAGAGCTGCAACCCGGCAATGAAGCCCGGCTACTGCTGTCACCGGATTTTGAATGGATACGCAATGGCCCGATACAGTCATTCTACGAAGAGAAGCTACAAGGTGGTTTTTTGCAATCAAATTTTACCGGTAGCGGTGAGTTAAGACTTGTTATCAATGCCTGGATGTCGCTCGAGAATATCGAGGCGTTTCATGAAAACATGCGTCGGTTTGCTCGCGAGTTTGAGTCGCACAAGAGATACGATAAAAATACGCCACCTCATAAACGCCGTGGTACAACTCTTTTGCTGGCGATCAGGCCCTGGGAGCTACAAATGTTTGAAAAATACCGTCATCAGAACATTGATAAAGTCGATGAATAGAAATCGATGAATAGAAGTCGGTAAAAAGAGCAGTAGGTAGTCATTTCTCTATTCGAGCTGGCTAACAACCGCACTTCATCAAGATTAGTGCTAAAACGGCTATCTTGGCAGAAGTTAGTTGCTATTCAGGTTAAAAAAATATTACTGATCGTTAAATTGTAACGTGTGTTTTTAGTTCTTTACTCTATGGTTGCCGGTTCTCTTATTTGCTTAATCGAGCTTCCCGAAAAATGATGTACCAGGCGCTGGCAAAAATTATCAGTGCACCAAGTGCTGTATGGTTGCTCAAGACATCACCAAAGAAAAGATAACCCATAATAGCTGTCCATATGAGGCGTGAGAAATCCACTGACATAACTATTGCCGTGTCGGCAAGCCTGAGTGCAGACGTCATGAAATAGTGCCCGCCTGAAGCAAAACATCCAACCAGAAATAACCATCCCAATTGATTAAGCGACGGCCACTGCCAGACAAAAAGTGCAGGCCAGATAGAAATCAGTGTCATGCCACAGGACATTAATGCGACGATACTAAGGGTGCTATCGGTTGTGGCTAACTTTTTAACGAATGCAATGCCGATTCCCCAGGCCATCGCTGCCAGAGTTGCCAGAAGTGCATAACGGTTGAATCCCTCAAGCCCCGGCTGTAACACAACAAGCACTCCGAGTAGCCCGACTATAATGGCGAGCCAGCGTCTGATCCGCATGGTTTCCTTCAGGAAAAACCATGCGGCCAGCGTCGCGAATATGGTTGAACTGAAACTCAACGCTGTGGCATTGGGTATCGGGACTTTTGACAGTGCGTAGAACCACGACATCATTGCGACAATACCTACGGCCACGCGAGCGACGTAAATTTTCGGTTGCTGCGTTACCAATATGCCGGGGCCGCTGCGCAGAAGAAGTGGTACAACCGCAATCAAGCCGAACAGGTTGCGAAAAAACACAACGACAAAGGGGTGCATTTCTGCAGTCAGGTATCTGACCATTGTGTGCATGCTGGACAACAGTACGGTGGAGATCAGCATAAAGACAAGCGCGCTGACGATCTTGTTGTTATCGACAAAATCGTCGAGTGCTGCTCTGGCAACTCTTTTCACTTATCGGGATTATCCATGGCAATTTCCTGATGTCGGGAAGAATAGGTATTTGCGTTATTTTGCTGAATAACTGAATCGCCCCTGAACAAGGTGGGATGCCGAGGCTATTTCTGCAAACTGCAATTCACAATATACAGATGTTTCAGTTCGTTAATTTGGTGATTTTGTCACCGGTCAGGCGCCCTGAGATTTGATATTCTACTGTGAATAAGGTTTTTCGCGGCTGTCTCGAGAACCAATGTACATGTCATACGGTCTATGTATGTAAGTAATTGGTAAATTGCTCAGTGTTCAGCGACCCATCGATAATACGAGGATTAATATCATGACTGTCTACCGTACTCCTTTTCAGGTGCTAAGCCTGTTTTTTGGCCGTGTACTTACTATGGTGTCGGTACTGGCCCTGGTGACTGTATGCGGTCTGACTCATGCGGCAGAACCTGTCGCTGCCAAAAAAGGCCTTGCGATCGGTGGGCACGACGCGGTTGCCTATCATAGTCTCGAACGTGCACCGCAGGATAAAGCAGCCAAAGGTGACAAAACCTTTGTTGTTGAACATCTCGGTGCCAAATGGCGATTCGGATCCAAAGAGAGTGCTGATCTTTTTGCAGCTGATCCTGAAAAATACAAGCCTGCCTATAACGGACACTGTGCAAATGCGTTGAGTCTGGGTAAGGGCCTGTTAAAAACGAACGGAAAGGTCTGGGAAATTGTTGGTGATCAGTTGTATCTTTTTTATGCCAAGAAAGGACGGACGCGCTGGCTCAAGGCTGATGATGTGAACGAATATATAGCGGCTGCCGATGCGGCGTGGGCAAATATCATCAATCAGTAGAAGTCCTCTCAAAATCGATTCTGCTCGCTGATCTGTTTAAGGTGATCGGCCTTTACCCAGACACGGGCACTATCATTTGCTGACCTGACCATTGGCTCTATCGAGCATCCGCCTTGACACGCCGGCTACCGGATAGGCGACCCAGGGTTGTTTCTTTGCGTACACAACAGCTGTCAGATTGAAATCAGCATTTAGTTCCTCGGTTTATCAGCTCACGTGATTGCGGATATCGTCCAGCGCTGCCTGTACACCGTCAAACATTTCGTCGATTTGGTCGTCAGTGATAATCATGGGTGGGCAGAAAGCGACGCCGTCGCCAGGCGTTGCGCGCAAAATTACGCCATGTTGACGGGCTGCATTGGCGACCTGAAATGCAACTTTATCGCCGACCGGGAATTGCTCCTTGGATGCTTTGTCGCGTACCAGTTCGATTGCGCCAATCAATCCGACCTGCCTGCACTCACCAACCAGCGCGTGATTCTGTAACGCTTCAATTCGTTCTGCAAATCGAGTCGAGCGTTCTCTGACAACTTTAACGAGATCCATTTCTTCATAAATTTTCAGTGTTTCAACAGCGACTGCTGCAGCGACCGGGTGTCCGCCATAAGTGTTACCCGTTCCGAACATACCCAGTTCATCCGATAGTTTGGCGAGTCCCTGATAAATCTCCTCACTTAGTAACACGGCTCCAATGGGTAAATAGGCTGCTGACAGTTGCTTGGCGATCGTCATCATATCGGGCTTGATATTGTAAGTTTCGCTTCCCCACATGTTGCCAGTGCGACCAAAACCGCAAATCACTTCATCAGCGATAAACAGAATGTCGTATTTTTTCAGTACCGCCTGGACTTTTTCGAAATAGGTTGCTGGCGGGACGAGTACACCACCGGCACCCATAACCGGTTCTGCGATATATGCAGCGACAGTTTCAGGGCCAGCCGCAATGATGTCCTGCTCCAGTGTGTCAGCCAGCCGTGTGGCAAAGTCTTCCTCCGACTCACCGGGGTTGGCGCCGCGGTAATAGTGCGGGGTTTCGGTATGGATGACATCGATGCGTGGTAGATCGAATCCATCCTGCACGTAGGGCAAACCGGTGAGGCTGCCGGACGCGACAGTGATGCCATGGTAGGCGCGCTTGCGTGCGATGAACTTCTTTTTCTCTGGCTTACCAATGGCATTGTTGTAATACCAGACCATTTTTATCGCGCTGTCGACAGCCTCGGATCCGGAGTTGACAAAATAGGCGCGTGAAATGCTCTCAGGTGCAATGTTTATAAGTCGTTCAGCCAGCTCAATCGACGGTACGTTTGCGCGGTGAGTAAACAAATGCGTGTAAGGCATCTTTTGCATCTGCCGGCACGCCGCGTCAACCAAACGTTGCTGGCTAAACCCGAGTCCAGCGCACCACAACCCCGACATGCCTTCTATCATCCGGTTGCCGGCTTCATCGCGGACATACACACCGTCGCCCTCTTCGATGATGATGGGCCCGTTGTTTTGATGAGCATTCAGATTGGTGTAAGGGTGAAGCGAATAGCGTTTGTCTTTGTCAGCCAAAGAGTCCATCTGTGAAGCGGGCGTTGCCATGATCAATCTCCTGCTTTTCGAGCGCCAGACTGGAAGATTATGCCTCAGCTGGTAGGAGTGCAATCAGAATTGTGACCAGTACGCATGGCAGGCCGTTATTACCTCAATTGAAGGTGGTAAACTCAAGCCTGCCGGAGGTTTGAAACGAGATAGGATTGCCAGTGAACAACATGAATGTGAGACCGACCAGTAACAGTATCAGTGCGGTAGTCGATGCTTTAAAGGACATGCTGGGCCAGCGCTGCAGCACATCTGAGGCGGTTTTGCATGCGCACGGCAAGGGCGAGTCCTGGCACCCCCCGGAATTGCCTGACTGTGTGTGCTATCCGGATGACACGGGGGAAGTATCACGCATTATGACTTTGTGCCATGAACACAAGGTGCCGGTCATCCCGTTTGGCGTCGGTACCAGCCTTGAGGGACATACTCTGGCGCCGCTCGGCGGTGTCAGCATCGATCTGACACGCATGAATGCGGTACTTGAGGTCAATGCTGAAGATATGGATTGTCGTGTGCAGGCCGGTGTAACCCGCAAAGCACTTAATACATTCATCCGCGATACCGGTTTGTTTTTTCCGATAGACCCGGGCGCGGACGCCACTATTGGCGGTATGACGGCGACCCGCGCGTCCGGCACCAATGCTGTGCGTTACGGCACGATGAAAGATAATGTCATCGGCCTGACATTTGTGAATGCAGCGGGTGAGGTGGTGCGCACCGGTGGGCGCGCACGAAAATCATCTGCCGGTTATGACTTGACCCGCTTACTCGTTGGTTCCGAAGGAACGCTTGGTGTGATCACCGATGTGGCGTTAAAGCTCCATGGGTTACCGGAAGCGATGATGGCGGCCAGGGCGACATTCCCGGATCTGGACAGCGCTATTCAAACTGTTATCGGCACAATCCAGATGGGTATTCCGGTTGCGCGTATCGAGCTTGTGGATTCAACCTACATTGATGCTATCAACGACTATTCGAAAACCGATTATCCGGTGAGAGATACCCTTTTTCTGGAATTTCACGGTACGGAAAATTACGTTGAGGAGCAGACTGACTTGTTCTCAGAGATTGCTGCTGAATTTGGCGGCAGCGATTTGGAGCGTGCCCGGCGCGAAGAGGATCGCAATCATTTGTGGCAGGCACGGCATGATGCGTATTGGGCCATACTGGCAAAATACCCGGGCAAAGAAGGTTTCACCAGTGACGTTTGTGTACCGATTTCGAAGCTGGCGGAGATTATTCACTATGTTCGCGAAAAACTCGAAAGCAGCTTTCTCGAATCACACATTATCGGCCATGCCGGTGATGGCAACTTCCATATGATTTTCTGCATAGACCCCGACGATAAAACTCAAACCGATGAGGTGTACCGAATCAACGCGCTGATGGTGGAGAAAGCGATCGAGATGGGTGGTACTTGTACGGGTGAACATGGCGTCGGTACCGGTAAGCTCAAGTACCTTCGCCTGGAGCATGGTGACGAGGCGGTAGCGATGATGCAGGCAATTAAACAGGCCATGGATCCGGAAAACATCCTGAACCCGATGAAAACAGTGACTATCTGATAAGCACGTTACAAATCGTCGGGTTTCGACGATAAAACTACTGCCGGCGCACACTCTATCTAGCGATTTGTACGTGTTTTGTTGACTGCTCCGTAAAGTTCTCTCTGTGAATTATATTTAGACATTTCTGATGCCGTTACTTCAGTAGCGGGACTTGTGACTTATGTTCGGACTTACGTCTCGATCACAAACGTCTCGATAACAAACGTCTCGATCACAAAAGAGGGCGGTGTTCCAGTGAAACGCATACTGCTAGTAGATGACGAAGCGCATGTACTGCGTGTTATCAAACTTAACCTTGAACGCAACGGGTTTGCTGTTGAAACCGCATTGAGTGGTGAAATTGCGCTCAGCTTGTTGAAAAACTATACTGATGACGCAGGCGTTAGCAGCAACTTTGATATCGTCATTGCTGATGTTGATATGCCGGTGATGAGTGGCTGTGAACTGGCGCAATATATCCACCGCGATTTCGGTACTGAATCACCAGTGGTTTTTCTGCTAGGCGAAGACTCGCACAGTGACCTCCCTGAGATACTGAAGAGCGCTCAGCAAACTGAGTTTGTCGAGAAGCCTATGAGCCTGCGCTGGCTTGTTTCCCGAATAAACGACTACTTCGGACAGTTCGAGGGATCGATTGTCCCTGGCTAACTATTTAGTTCAGCAGTTAAACTACAGCTGTTTCAAACACTGCAACTGTTTCGAACGCATCGAAAAATACATCTGATCGAGCAGTCTGATTACTTCCGTGCAAACAGAATTTCATAAATCAGATTAACCGCAACGGTCAACACCAGCGCGCCGAGAAATGCGGCCAGTAGCGCGCCGCTGAGTTTACCGCCGAATGTAATATCCATCACATCACGGATTAACAACCCTGCGAATGACCCAACCACACCTGCAACTACGTTTGGCAGGTAGCGTAGCGGATTCTTGGAGAACAATCGTGTGGTGAGTAATCCTACGATTACACCCACGAATATAAAAAGGTAGGGACCGACCAGACGCATAGACACACCCCAAACTGTAAGAAGGTATGACTGTACAATGATGATTCGTAACCGGCAATACCCTCGCCGGGACCCAGAATTCCTGCAATGGCTGATTTCTCCGATAAAGATCACCGCGAGCTGATTGACGCAATCAATCAGAAAATGCCGTTCGGCAAGTTTGCCGGTACGGCGCTACTTGATCTGCCCGAACCTTATATTGTCTGGTTCAAAGGTCAGGGTTTTCCGGCCGGCCGGCTCGGGCGCCAGATGGCTCTGGTATACGAAATCAAGCTGAATGGTCTCGAATCAACATTTCGCCCGATGTTGCGGGACCAGAATACAGAGTGAGCCGAAAACGAGGTGGTGGAGGAAAAGTTACTTCATTTACCGTGCAATCAGCCTTGACGAAGTGATATACGCGGTTTACCCTCATCTTATGGGTAGTGAATTTCATTTCGCGCTGAGCGTGCAAAACCGAGCCTTGCAGTCAAGGCTGGTTTGCTGTGGCTGCCCCTCTGCTCCAATCGATCTCCTGCTCCTACGACTTACAAGCCCGGCCCTCGTCTGATTCCGGCCGGCTACTGCCTCGGTAGCAACTTTAATAACGTTCCTGCCTGTAAACATCCAGCCTCCAGATTCATTCGAAGCGTCGGGTTACCAATAATCCGTATCAGGTTGTACCTGGTTTTCTGGCCTCGAACCATCGAGGGTGATGTGATCGATTACAGGACATTTCTTACTATGCTCTACATAGCCAATAACATTTTTAGACCAAATACTTGCAGAGGCAGCCAGACCGTGGCTGCACCGGGAAACATGTCATGAAGGTTGCCGCAAGCAGTAAATACAGACCGTTTCCGCCGATAGATCTGCCCAATCGCAGCTGGCCCGGTCGCCAGATTGAAAAGGCCCCGACCTGGTGCAGTGTTGACTTACGCGACGGCAACCAGGCGCTCATTGATCCGATGGGACATGAGCGCAAACTGCGCATGTACAACCTACTGGTAGA
This sequence comes from uncultured Granulosicoccaceae bacterium, assembly GCA_937951345.1. Lineage (GTDB taxonomy): Bacteria > Pseudomonadota > Gammaproteobacteria > Granulosicoccales > Granulosicoccaceae > CALFCE01. The sequence goes on along the minus strand of CALFCF010000048.1, from coordinate 50,829 downwards.
AATCGGTTTCAAGGAAATTGAAGTTGGTTTTCCGGCAGCGTCCAGCACCGAGTTCGACTTTGTACGTCACCTGATTGACAACGATTTGATACCTGATGATGTGACAGTGCAGGTACTCACACAGGCTCGACCGGAATTAATTGCTCGCACCTTTGAATCGCTGAAAGGTGCCAAGCGTGCCATCTTACATTTGTATAACTCGACATCCACTGTGCAGCGACGTGTTGTATTTCGAATGGATCGTGCAGGGGTCAAACAAATCGCAGTCGATGGTGCGAAAGTCGTTAAGGAGCATGCTGAGAAACAAACAGACACTGAATGGGTATTTCAATATTCGCCGGAAAGCTTTACCGGCACAGAACTCGACTATGCATTAGAAGTATGTGAGGCCGTTAATGAGGTTTGGGAGCCGACACCGGAACGACAAGTAATTCTGAACTTACCGGCGACAGTTGAAATGGCAACGCCGAATGTGTACGCAGACCAGATTGAATGGTTTCTCGGTCAATTGTCCAACCGAGATGCGGTTAGTTTGAGTTTGCATCCGCACAATGATCGTGGTTCGGCGGTTGCAGCAACCGAGCTGGCTTTGATGGCAGGAGCAGATCGTGTTGAAGGTACATTGTTCGGCAATGGTGAGCGTACCGGTAATGTAGATATCGTGACTCTGGCAATGAACATGTTCAGTCAGGGCATTGAGCCGGGGCTGGATTTTTCTGACATATTCAGTGTGATGCGAACGGTAGCTTATTGTAATAACCTGCCCATTCACGAACGCCACCCTTATGCCGGAGACTTGGTGTTCACCGCGTTCTCCGGATCGCATCAGGACGCGATCAACAAAGGCCTTGCTGAACGCGAATCGCGCCAGGATGAATACTGGGATGTTCCGTACCTACCAATTGATCCGTTGGATCTGGGTCGAAGTTATGAGGCTGTTATTCGTGTTAACAGCCAGTCGGGAAAAGGTGGCACTGCATTCCTTATGCGTGAAGACCACGGACTCGAACTTCCGCGGCGCTTACAAATTGAATTCAGCCAGACAGTACAACAGCTGAGTGAAGAAACCGGTGCAGAAGTCACATCGGAAGCAATCTGGAATGCATTTGATAGCGAATTTATATCAGCTGATTCACCATTAACCTTTATTGAACACACCAGCCAAGCGGTAGATAGTGACAGTGAAATGCGCGATTTGCAGGCGGTCGTGCAGTTCCACAGTCAGCGTATTGAGATAGAAGGGCGTGGTAACGGACCGATTGCAGCCTATGTTGATGCGATCAACCGTATGTTTGATGTTGAGTTCCGTGTTGTTGATTACAACCAGCATGCCACTGATAAAGGCGAGGATGCGAAATCAGCTTGCTATGTAGAAATACAGGCTGGTAATTCGGTTACTCGTTATGGTGCAGCACTTCACTCGAATATTGTTACTGCCTCACTAAAAGCTGTAACCAGCGCGTTTAATCGTGCGATAAAGCGAGGCCTTCTCGATCCTCAACTCGCCGGAGACAAGCATGTCTGATGACGGTTTGCTTGAAGCTGCGCTTGAATATCACCGATTGCCCAAGCCCGGCAAGCTTGAGATTAGTGCGACAAAAAAAATGGTCAATCAGCGAGATCTCGCGCTGGCCTACTCTCCCGGTGTTGCCGCCGCCTGTAATGCAATTGTCGAGCAACCACAAACAGCTGCTGAACTCACCGCGCGCAGTAATCTGGTTGGCGTAATTACTAATGGTTCGGCAGTGCTGGGCCTCGGGGACATTGGTGCACTTGCGTCGAAGCCGGTGATGGAAGGCAAAGCAGTTCTGTTTAAGAAGTTCGCCAATGTTGATGTGTTTGATCTCGAGCTGGATACGAGCGACCCGCAGCAGTTTATCGAAGCCGTTTCTCTCCTGGGTTCTACTTTTGGCGGTATCAATCTCGAAGACATTAAAGCACCGGAATGCTTTTTAATTGAAAAGGAACTTCGCAAACGCATGAACATCCCGGTCTTCCATGATGATCAGCATGGAACCGCTATCGTAGTCGCCGCGGCCATTCGAAATGGTTTGCAATTGGCAGGTAAAGAACCGGGTGATATCAAGCTGGTTTGTTCCGGTGCCGGAGCGGCTGCACTCGCCTGTCTTAATCTACTGACTGAGCTCGGAGTTAATAGAAAGAACATCTTTGTGCTTGATATAGAAGGTCTCGTGTATGAAGGTCGTGAAGTACTGATGGATGAGTACAAGAATTGTTATGCGCAAGCAACAGATGCCAGAACGCTGGACGACGTTATTGACGGTGCAGATGTGTTTTTGGGTTTGTCGGCCCCTGATGTGTTGTCCGGTGAACAGGTCAAGCGCATGGCCGCCAATCCGTTCATATTGGCCTTGGCCAACCCGGTACCTGAGATTACACCGGAAGCCGTACACGCCGCTCGTGACGACGCCATCGTTGCTACTGGTCGTTCAGATTATCCAAATCAGGTCAACAACGTTCTATGCTTTCCGTTCCTGTTTCGCGGTGCGCTGGATGTTGGTGCGGTGGAAATTAATATTCAGATGCAACTCGCCTGTGTTGATGCCATTGCAGAAATTGCCCGCCGTGAATCATCTGAAGTAGTTCGTGATGCTTATGGCGGCGATCCGATGCGTTTCGGTCGCGAATACCTGATACCCAAACCGTTTGACCCACGCTTAATGACTGAAGTACCGATGCGTGTTGCAAAAGCGGCCATGGATTCCGGAGCAGCCACGCGCCCGATCAAAGATTTTGAAGCTTACGAACATCAGCTTGAAGAATTCGTCTTCCGTTCTGGTCTGATCATGAAACCAGTGTTCGATAGAGCACGTGAACAGAGGCAGCGTGTATTAATCGCAGAGGGTGAATCCACACGTGTTCTAAACGCAGTACAGATACTTGTTGATGATGCGATTTGTCACCCTGTATTGCTCGGTCGCAAAGATACGATTGAACAGAAGATTCGGGAATTAGGTCTGCGGCTTGTGATCGGTGAAGGCTTCGAAGTATTTGATCCGACGAATAACGCTGACTTTGATCGACATGTGCAGTTGTATCTGGAGTTGATGGAGCGTAGTGGTGTATCTCCGGAATATGCGCAAAATGTTATTCGCACTCGTCCAACCGCCTTGGGCGCATTGATGCTGCGTCACGGCGAAGCTGATGCGCTGGTCTGCGGAGCGCAGGGTGCTTATGCACGTCATTTACGCTATTTGTGCGATATCGTCGGGCTGCGTGAGGATGTCGTCGACTGTTCAGCATTGATGATGCTCATTATGGATAAGGGAACTTACTTTTTGACAGACACTCATGTTTCGGTAAATCCGTCAGCTGACGAATTGATAGAGACGACAGAAATGGCGATTGAGATGGTGCGCCGATTTGGACTTGAACCCAAAGTGGGTTTGCTGTCGCATTCTAACTTCGGTAGCCGTAACAACGACAGTGCAACTAAAATGCGCGAAACACGCGCGCGACTAAAGGAAAAACACCCGAATCTTCCTGTTGAAGGAGAGATGCACGCAGATGCTGCGCTGGACGAGTTCACCCGTCAGAGAATTTTCCCGAATGCCACATATTCTGGAAGCGCTAATCTACTGGTTATGCCAAACCTTGATGCAGCCAATATCGCCTATAACATGATCAAAGTTGTTGGAGACGGCGTTACCGTCGGTCCAATGTTAATGGGTATGGCACGTCCGGCGCACGTGGTAACCGAGTCTGTAACGGTGCGTGGTATCGTTAATATGTGCGCGATCGCAGCAGTAGACGCTATCGATTTGCGTAAGACAAAGCTTTCGGCATTGGGAAAGCAAAGAAAAACCATGATTATCTGACGTAAGAGTGTTCAGATTTTCTAAGCGCCATACGGATGATTAACTGCATGCTTAGTGCGCAGCTTGCAGCAGTCAGTAGATGCCACAACCAATGTGTGCCGTACTGTTCAGCGATTATTCCATCGGAAATATCAAGACGGCAAAGCGTCAGATCAAGCGCGCGGAACACCAATGCCATCGTAAATGTTACGGCTACACCAGATAACAAAGCGTGATCACCTGTTGTCAGGTATGCCTTATCCACGACAGCATTACCCGGCAAAGCCAACAGTATCAACAGAATTGCTGTTGGCACATAGAACAAAGAGTGAGCCAGCAGCTCAGGCCACTGTGCAGCCAGTGCAGTGGCAATGATCCAGCCAAGCATCGTTGTAGCAATTCTGGCTCTGTTCGTTCCAGCCAAATGTATAAACAGCAAAACAGTGCATAGGGCAAAAAAAGCAACGGGGATGATATCCAACATGTGAGTCAGATGGGAAGGACTTGCGTGAAAGAGCGCGCTGCCAGCGGCAATCATAAGCGGCAGACAAATGATAGCCGGTAACATCAAGCTCAGTCCTGGTGGTAATTTACCCGCTCGCAAAGCCGAAACCATGCGGCTGATGATTGGTAAACAGATCACTACTGCGAGCACAAATGCCGCATTACTTACAACATTAATTAACTCGCTATTACTCGTCAGCCGTTCGCAGTACGGTACTATGTGTGCATGAATGTCTATCGTCGATGCGGATTGTTTTTCCATGCTTTTGACTGAAATGGTGTAGTAGGTACATTAGCCGCGAAAGACGACGGAATTGCTTTAGAAGCTGCTTATCAGAATTTCCCTACAGGAATTTCATACACGATATTTTTAATATAGTGGTAAATATATAAATGAATGACAAAGTTGCAGGTAAGACCGTGGATCTTGAATTGTTTATGGAGCGACTAGCCACGTCTCCGGAGCTTATTGAGTTTACAGATACAATTGCATTGATTAACACGTTGTATGATTTTACCCCAACCGGTTTTCGAAACGACGCCTTATTTAACCCTGCAGGACAAAATACTGGTAGCTGTAAAATATTTGCTTTTGCGCGATTACATGATCTTGACCAACAGCAAACACTTGCCTGCTTTGGTGCATATTATCGTGCGGATGTCCTTAAAAATCCTGATGCGAATAATCACCAGAATATCCGCCAATTTATAAAAACAGGCTGGAAGGGTATTGAGTTCGAAGAGACACCTCTGCGGGCAAGATAGGGTGGGGTGTGTTGGATTGATTTGACGCTTTATATTTTTTACTACAAGTCCTGGTGTTTAAGGGTGGTGCCTGGATGAATGGGATAAGTGGCGTATTGCGTTGCTTGCAAGTTAGAGCTCTGCTGGCAGCGAACCTGCTTGTTTGTACAAACAGCTATGCAGCCGATTCTACATTTGCAGCGGTAACCAATAACCTGCCTGCCGTATTTAGTCATGAGCCACAAAGTATATATGGCGAAGATGCAACATACCGGGTTTACAGAAATGGCAAACCAATCGGTCAGCATCAACTGAGTTTTGACTGGAATGACACTGAACAAGTCGTACATGTAGAATCAAGTTTGGCTGTTAGTGCACTTGGGATAACGATGTATCGTTATCAGTATACAGCCAGCGAAATCTGGCGAGACGGTAAGTTGTTATCGGTTGAGACGCGAATTAAAGACAATCGTAAGGCAGAGAAGGTTATCCGCGCGAATGAGGATAACAATCGCTGGACCGTTAAAAAAGATCAATCGAATCCAAAGACTTATGCATTGCCGGACCATGTTGTAAATCACTGGCATCCGGGCGTGTTACAAGCCCGGCTTGTCTATCATCCATTACATGGCCGTGTGTATCGGGGTAAGCCGGAAAATACAGGTGTTGAAAAAGTGGAATTGGAAGGCGGGGTCGTTGTCAATGCTTATCGTTTCCAATATACAAAAGGATTTAAGGCCAGTGTGTGGTACGACGAAGATTGGCGTTGGCTTAAGCTCGCGTTCAAGGCTGATGACGGCAGCGAAATAATCTACAGGTGTGAACGTTGTCGACCTGAATCTCTGGCGGTGACAAACAGAAACTAGAGCCCCTCTCAAATTCGATCCTGCACGCTGATTCTTTGTTGTGTGCCGTTCTGCGCTGCTCACTTAATGCGTAATACATGAGTATCTTGAGTCGAATTTCAACGCAGCGCTGGCAACGGTGGCGATAAATCAGAGGTTCCCTAAAAAATAACCGCAGTAAGTAAACCTATCAACCCGCCAAAAACAGCGCCCCAGACCACCAACCAGCCGAGATGTTGTCTTATCATTTCCTGAACGATATCTTTCACCATCTCCGGTGTTAGTTCTTCCAGGCGATTCTCGACAACTTTAGCGACCTTTTCTTTAAAGCTGTCGCTGCCGGCCATGCTATGTACCTGTGCCTTGATGGCTTTTTGAAAAGCATCTGATCGGGTGGTCTCAATCAGAAATTTCTCCATACGATTCTTGAAGGGGCCACGCATGGGTTCCAAAGCCTCGGCGCCACCGACCATTCCGAGCATGGCACCAAAAGACGATTCCATAATGGTCATTTTGAGTTGGTCGTAGGCGCTGTCGAGATCCAGCCCCTGTATAAAGGGCTCGGCATCGAAATTCGTGTTGTTGTCTGACAGCGTTTCGCCCGATGCCAGAGTTGATTCCACGACTTTGTCACTGAACAGATGTTTGGTGACCAGTACGAGAATGCCTTTTTTGAATTCTTCAAAATGCAGTGGTACAACACCGGACCCATAAAGCCCCGGCACTTTTTCGAACAGCATGTGGATGGCTAACCAGTTGGTTAGCGCACCGGACAGCGCGAACAAACCCGTTGTTCTTACAATTTCCGATGCCGGTGAAGGTAATGCAAAGCTCAATGCGATGATCCCTATGGCGATCAGGTTCGGCGTAATGTTCTTGTTTAACATCCAAATTCCAACTGTTTAGATATTACAAGTATACAGCCACAGAATTGACACTGTTTGCAGGTACGTTTCAAGAGATTCGATGCAATCTGTTTAATGCTGACGTGTATGTCGCAGCGCAGATGTGTCGTACGAGATTGATCTCTTCTTGTCTCGTTTGAAAAACGCGCATCGGTGTCAAATCAATGTCTGTAGTAATGTTCTTTTCGGTGTAAAAATTCCCGTCCTGCCCCTGTAATGCTGTCCGCCTTACTGTAAAAATACGCACCTAAGATAGAAATCGATTTTAAATCAATTAGTTTTGGTATTCGCTTAGTGACCGGAATTATGTCAATGATCAGAAATTACGTGTGGCGTTGTCCCGGTAGGATACAAATGAACATCATGTGTAGGCAAATAAGTTTAGTGGTGAAACGGGTGACGATAAAACGGGTGAAAAAACGAAGAACGATTGTGACTTTGTGTTTTTCAAAATATTTCCGGTGTTTCGCAGTAGATAGCATTGTGTTCCGCCGAAAGTCGGCATGTGTTTCTGTGTGCTTGTATTTTGGTTTGGCGTTGTTCGTTTTAACACAGAATGCGTATGCGAACTCACCTCCCCGTTTTGATGTAATTTCCAATCCAACAGTGCGGATCGGTGAAACACTCGAAATTGTCATTAGGCCAGTAGATCCTGACGGGCAGGTACCTGGCATGTTTGCTGACCCTGTTCCTCAAGGGGCCGAGTTTGTCGATAATCGCGATGGCAGTCGTACCTTCCGTTGGTTTCCCCGTGGTGACCAACTTGGTGAAACTCGTTTGTTGTTTGTTGCCATAGACGCGTTGGATGCCAGTCTTCGTTATAGCCAGAACGTATTTGTAACCGTTGTTCCGTCGTCGAACAATCAAGTGGGTCAAACTCCAAATTTGCCGGTAGCAACTGGTAATGCGTTTCAGGTGGCAGGTAATTTTTCACCAGAAATCCGTATTGCTTCGACCAGCGTTACCGGAACAGGCGGACAATCGTTGAATGTACCAGTCATCGGATCGGATCGTGACGGACAACCTCCGTCGTTAGTTGCCCATGCCCTTCCTTCCGGTGCTTCTTTTCAACATCAGGGAAATGGTAGTTACAGTTTTGACTGGACACCACTTCCGTGGCAGTTGGGGGATTTTCGCGTGGTGATTGTTGCTATAGATGCGCAGCGTAATTCACTACGTTCACAGATTGAATTGCTTATATCTGTTCGTAACCCTGATGGTGCACAAAGTGTTCAGCAGGATTCGCCGCCTGCACAGTTTACGCAACAACCATCGGCAAACGAGTCGGTCCAGGTAAATACTGGCAATCGTGCACCCTATTTTGAACCGCTGGAGCATCAAACAGTAGCGATCGGCCAATCGTTGGATTTTGTTGTAGCGCCGCGTGATCCGGATGGTGATGTCCCGGGTATGTTTCCGGATCGTCTGCCTTTTCGATCAACATTCACTGATAATTTCGATGGTACACGTACTTTTAGGTGGAGCCCGTTTCCAGCAGATGAAGGAATTCACTGGATAACGTTTACGGCAATAGATGCCAGAGACGATAGTCTTCGAGCACAACAGTCTGTACGTATAACTGTTGAAAACCGTGGAGGCTTTAATTTCCCGCCGGTGATAAACGGTATACATAATCCGGTGATTCGAGCTGGCGATCTCTTGCGACAGCGAGTACAGCCTGTCGACCCGGATGGTGATGTGCCCAGATTATCTGTGCTTAATCCGCCTCCGGGTGCCACCTTTGACGATAATGGTGACGGCACGCGAACGTTGTTCTGGCGAACTGATCGAGATGATATAACTGAAATTGGCGATACTGACAATCCACATTTTGTTGATTTTCTGGCGGTGGATATCCGTGATCCTTCGTTGAGAGATGATCATCGACTGCAGATTTCCGTTGTTGAGCCATCATCCGTACTGCGTTCGGGCGAACGATTGCGTACGCTGGCTGAAGAGCGTGGAGTGCTGGTTGGTTTTGCGGCAATGTTGCAATCCTTTCAGCTTGCTGATGCCGACCTTTATCTGGAAATGGCCGGTCAGGAATTCAATATGCTTACTCCTGAAAACTCGCAAAAGTGGGGCTGGATACAACCTGAGCGCGGGCGATTCAGATTTGAAGATGCCGATGCGCTTGCTGACTATGCTATTGAGCACGGTATGGTGTTGCATGGGCATACTCTTGTCTGGCATGCCCAGTTGCCTGGATGGGTGCAGTTCATGAATCTTGATGAAGCAGAAGTCATCATGAATGAACACATTGACGCTGTGGTGTCACGCTACCGCGGTAAGGTACGTATCTGGGATGTTGTTAACGAAGCACTGGAGGAAGACGGTTCGTTCAGAGAGTCTGTCTGGTACCAGGCGATGGGTGATTCGTATATCAGTAGAGCGTTCATCCGTGCGCGTCAACGTGACCCGGATGCCGAGTTGATTTACAACGAGTTTGATGTGTCGTGGTTTGGTGCTAAAGCTGATGGTATGTACAACCTGCTGAGGCGCGAACTGGCGAATGGCACACCCATTGACGGTGTCGGGTTTCAAATGCACCTGTGGACAGACTTTGATCAATATGATGAGGTAAGGATAAATTTCCAGCGTTTTGCCGATCTTGGGCTGGACATTTACATAACTGAATTCGATGTTGCGATGACTGCCCCTGATCAGCTTGAACAACAAGCTGAAATATATGAACGGGTGATGCTGCTTTGCCTTGAGCAACCCGCCTGCAAGGCCATACAAAGCTGGGGTTTTACGGACCGGTATTCCTGGCGCGCTGCAAATCGGCCGCTGATGTTTACTGATCGTTATATCGCCAAGCCTTCCTACGCTGCGTGGCAACGTGCACTTCAGCGATAGTGCTTACGGAGCCGGTAACTGACTCAACCTGGAGTATATGCGACGTTACCGGTTGCAGCTTATTGAACACTGGGGCAACATGCCGGCTTCCAGATATGCGCTGTAGAATATTCCGATGCAGCGCGTTTGCACTAGCCGGAGTCTTAAACTGTGAATACGTCTGTAAACGCTCAGGAAGGCAGCACCACAAAAGTATCCTCGTGGAACGATTTTGACCCGTTAAAGCATGTCATCGTGGGGCGGGCTGATCATACCTGTATTCCCCCAAATGAACCCTGCTCTGAAGCCAAGGTACCCGAAGACAGCGATATGCGCGGGATGTGGGGGCCACGGCCACTGGAAACCGTTGAAAAAGCTAACGAGCAGCTCGACAAGCTGGCGGCAATATTGAGCGAGCTTGGAGTAAAGGTAGATCGCCCAACACCCCTGCAATGGAATCAGGCTGTTATCACTCCTGACTTTCAAACAGGCTCCATGTTCGGATGTATGCCGCCGCGTGATGTACTTTTGACCGTCGGCAATGAAATTTTGCTGGCCGCCATGTCATTTCGCTGCCGCTACTTCGAGTATCTGGCGTATGAACCCTTGTTGTCGCGTTATTTTGATGAAGATCCTGATTTTCGTTGGGAGCAGGCTCCACGCCCCCGATTGTCGGATGCATCTTACAAAGCGGGCTATTTTGATGAGATAACCGAAGCGGAACGATTGAAACGAACGGCAGAATTGAATTTCGTCACAAATGAACGCGAGATACTGTTTGATGCTGCGGACATCTGTCGTATGGGGAAGGATCTATTTTGTCAGCACGGCCTGACCACCAACCGTCGTGCGATGGAGTGGTTGCAGCGACATTTTCCGGATCTGCGAATACATGCCGTTAACTTTCCCGGCGACCCTTATCCTATTCATATCGACGCGACGTTTGTTCCGTTACGCCCCGGCTTGATTATCAATAATCCGGACAGACCATTGCCGGATAAACAACGCGCTATATTTAACGACAACGACTGGGAGATTGTTGATGCGGCTCGCCCCGTGCACAATTCTCCACCGCCTTTGTGTTATTCGAGTGTCTGGCTTTCGATGAATTGCCTGGTCGTGGACCATAAAACTGTGATTGTTGAGGCAAGCGAAACGCGCCAGATGGATCAAATGGATAAACTGGGTATGAATGTTATTCCGATTGACTTTCGCGATGCTTATCCCTTTGGTGGCGGACTGCATTGTGCGACTGCGGATGTTTGTCGTGAAGGCGGTTGTGAAGACTATTTTCCAAAACAAACCCGATATACGCAGATTAAACACTGATAGAAACTATCAGTCCCTCGGTAAAAATTGGCTGACAACTACTTTTACATCCGAAAAATCACAGCAATACTCAACGGATAGATGCATGATTCTTGGTCTGGGTAAAAATAATCCGAACCCGATTGACACGGTAAGTGTGCCCGGATACGTGGGTAGCATGGGACTGGTTGCCTGCCCCGGTATTCGAATCGGATCGACGCAGCCTCCAAACAAAAAAAATCTTGCGATTGATGTTCAGGAACTGGTCGACTGGAGTGCGAATGGCGTCGTGTGTTTTCTTGAGCCGCATGAACTTGAAGCAGCTCGACTGCAGGAACTACCTGATCTCGTGCGTGCACAAGGTATCAGATGGCGCCAGCTTCCTATTGTTGACATGAGTATTCCGGATCAGGCATTTGAAGATGCGTGGGCTGAAGAGGGTGAACTTATCCGCCATGCACTGCGTATTGGTGAACGTATTGTTTTTCATTGCTACGCGGGTCTCGGTCGCACGGGCATGATGGCTGCTCGTATTCTCGTTGAGATGGGTATGCAACCGGAGCAAGCTATTGCTGCTGTAAGGCAGAATAATTACCGGCGCATTCAGACTGATATGCAGGAAGAACTGGTGCGAACCTGCGTTTGTTTGTATGAATAGCTAATCTCGATAGCGGCGGTATCACGGCCGTTTGTACCTGTTAACTACTGTTCTCCTCTATTCCCGCTGAGCACAGCCGCTTATCTTCCCCCGGGTGGCGGCTGCCAGAGTTAAAAACAAGTCGAGTAGGTCCAACTGCGCACTGTCTCTTTTTGCTAGCGTGTAACCGCACTCTGGTAAACCTCTAAATGACCGGTAAACGCTTGTAGTCCGGATCTGAGTGCAGCATGGCTGGTCGACTTTAGATATTTCGTTGATTTCGACTGCTAAACGCCTGCACCGGGTGTGATCAACCTGAGACGACTATCACAAGTCGTTGCTGACACTTATAAGCAACGACATTAGGAAACGACTGACTCCATTATGTCCACAGACGGAACCAATAATGTAACTGATTTGAATGCGAAACGACGCAGTCGGCGTCGTGGCAGTGCAAGGGAAGCAAAACGAGCGGCGCGCAGCTCTGCAGTCAAGGCCCAGCCTTACATTAAAAGAAAGATACCGGTATTCAGTATTCTCGATGAAGAGCAGTTGACTCTTATCGAGAGCAATGCAGATCGTGTCCTTGAAGAAATCGGTATTGAATTCCGTGATGATGCTGAAGTGTTGCAAATGTGGCGTGATGCCGGGGCTGATGTTAATGGTGAACGTGTGCGTTTCCCGAAAGGTCTGTGTCGAAAATTAATCACAGACAATGCTCCGGCTATCTATACGCAACATGCACGCAATCCTGAAAAGTCAGTTCAAATCGGTGGGCCGAATGTTGTTTTGGTGCCTGCCTATGGTCCGCCTTTTGTTCGTGATCTTGACGGTGGGCGTCGCTACGCCACGATTGAAGACTTTCGTAATTTTGTAAAACTCGCTTACCAATCGCCGCATTTGCATCATTCCGGTGGAACGCTTTGTGAGCCGGTTGATCTGCCGGTTAACAAGCGCCATCTCGATATGATCGATGCCCATCTTCGGTACTCGGATAAACCGTTTATGGGATCGGTAACTGCGCCTGAACGTGCGCAGGATAGTATCGACATGGCAAAGTTAGCTTTTGGCGACGACTTTGTTGACCCTGTAACCAACGAACCAAAAACTGTCATGACGAGTCTCATTAACGCCAACTCGCCAATGACCTTCGACGATACGATGTTGGGTGCGGCAAAAGTGTATGCAGCTAACAACCAGGCGTGCGTTGTTTCACCGTTTATTCTCTCTGGCGCCATGTCACCGGTTACGGTGGCGGGTACCTGCACACAGATATTGGCAGAGGCCATGGCTGGAATGGCGCTTGTGCAACTGATCAAGCCGGGTGCTCCAGTTGTTTTCGGAACTTTCTCCAGTGCCGTATCCATGCAAAGTGGTGCGCCAACATTTGGTACACCTGAGCCATCGATGGTCATGTACATCACAGCCGCATTGGCAAGACGTCTGGGTGTCCCTTATCGTAGTGGTGGTGGTTTGTGTTCTTCAAAAGTCCCTGATGCTCAGGCTGCCTACGAAAGCGCCAATACGTTGCAGTCCGCAGCCCTGGCCGGAGTGAACTTCATGTTACACACAGCGGGTTGGCTGGAAGGTGGTTTGGTTATGGGCTACGAGAAGTTCATGATGGACAGCGATCAGGCCGGAATGATCGGTGTGTTGCTCAACGGTGTAGATCTTTCTGAAAATGGGCAGGCTATGGATGCATTGCAGGATGTAGGGCCGGGACAGCATTTTCTCGGATGCGATCATACACAGCGTAACTTTGAAACAGCCTTTTATCGATCGTCGATTGCTGATAATAATAGTTTTGAGCAATGGGAATCTGAAGGATCAAAGGATGCGATGAAGCGCGCGCATACTCTGTGGAAGAAATCCCTGGATGAATATCAAGCACCGCCTCTCGATGCTGCAGTTGATGACGCGTTAACTGAATTTGTGGCAAGGAAAAAAAGCGAAACGCCGGATGCTAACTATTGATTTCCGCTACTGACGCATACTGTTGAACGAAGGATCGAACAGTGTTGCCAAGCAATCGTTTAAAAACAATCCTCTGACTCAAACGTCTAGCCTGCTCTATTCATGAAGGGCCTTCGTGAATAGAGTAGGCTAGATCAACAACAGATATCTTCGAAAACAAATACTCCGGAGAAACTATCCAGGTTGATCAGAAGTGATAAATGGTTCGTGCTTTAACCTTCAGGTTTCTTGCAACATCGGGGTTCACGCAATGTGGCTCAAACTTAAACAACAACATAAACAGCAACATCAATGATAAACAAAGGCAGATATCATCTGCACAATGCTTAATTTAGCGCGTAAATCAAGCGAAAATCAGGCGTCAAATAGTCGGCGTCATTGGTGGTCTGTAAGTAATATTGTGTGTCATGGCTGTTGAATCGCTGTTGAACAAATCGTACTGCAATTTGGTGTTTTGTAGTTCAGACCCGCCTCAATTACTTGATTAATCAATCATTTTCTTAGCAAATCACCGTTAATACCGTCATTTGATGCCAGAATAAAGTAAAACCCGCACACAAACGCAAAATAAACCGCTTGTCAGTGGGCGGGTGCATGTCGTAGTTTAGTAACCCGAACTCATACCCTCCCTGGTGGTATTAACTTGATATCCAAGAAATCTGAGAATCAAGCCGTTCGAATCGGTTTCCTGTTACTGGATAATTTTTCGCTGCTTGCGTTTACATCGGCGATCGAACCGTTTCGCATGGCTAATCAGCTAAGCGGTGAACCCTTATATAGCTGGGCGACTATCGGAGAATCCGGTGCGCCGATTACTTGCAGTAATGGTCTTGAAATATCTCCAGACTATTCGATTGCAGCTGTTGAAAACGTTGATGCATTCGATGCAGTAATTGTTTGCGGTGGTATTCACATTCATAAGCTCGACACCGAAATTCCCATCAACTGGTTACGTAGCCTGGCCAAGACTCAGATAGTACTGGGTGCGGTGTGTACTGGCAGTTACGTACTTGCCCGCGCGGGATTGCTGGATGGTTACCGCTTCACTATTCATTGGGAGAACATAGCCAGTGCACGTGAAGAATTCCCGCATTTGGTCATTTCACCGGAACTGTTTGAAATAGATCGTGACCGTTACACATGCGCTGGAGGAACAGCGCCAATTGACATGATGTTGCACGAGATACGCCGTCAGAACGGTGCAGAATTGGCAACGGCCATATCAGAGCAGTTCATGTGCGAACGCATTCGAGATCAACATGACCGCCAACGTGTACCGTTGACACAACGCATCGGAACGAGCCAACCGAAACTTGCAGAAGCGGTGTCACTGATGGAAGCCAACATCGAAGAACCGATGACTCTGGATGAGTTGTCGCATCATGTTGGTCTGTCTCGACGCCAGCTTGAGCGCTTGTTCCAACGTTACCTTAACTGTGTGCCGACTCGATATTACCTGGAGTTGCGTCTCGAACGTGCACGGCAATTGTTGTTGCAAACATCCAAACCTATCGTAGATGTTGCGCTCGCTTGTGGTTTTGTTTCTGCTCCACATTTCAGCAAGTGCTATCGTGATACGTTTTCTGTTCCACCACGAGATGAGCGTCGACGGGCTGCCGGTTTGCTGGATGACACCACTACCCCGGCCAGGCGCAGCGGCACTAAATCTGCAACCGGGAAATCTACGACTGAAGCGGCAGCCGGTAAAAAGGGGCGTGTGGCCGATACATCTGGACGAGTTAGTCCACTGCGCAGAACAACGCATCCTTCAATCAACCGCTCGAATGTGCAGGCAAATATGCAAAAAGCGAAAACACCTGCGACAGATATTCATCAGCGTTAGAAAATTTTCTCAACAATTTTCTCTATAACAGGGTCAGACTGTTTACGTTTGACCCTTGTTCGTTTGCGTAGTCCTTTTTTGTAGACTTTTTTGTAGATTAAGCGACGTGATTGCTGTGTATCCAATACATTCGAATCGACCTTAGATTCTCCGACTACAGGACAGGGCGATGATGGATTCTGCGATGATGCCAAGGGCATCGTTCGCGCTAGCGTATCATTGAGAGAATCAGCAGCTCGTAAACAATCAGACCTGCATACATGCCAACCAGAATGGCCGTCACCGTTCTGACCCGCACGCAATTGAAAATGATTAAGTTACCTGCGGCTGTCAATGCGGCGATTGGTACAGCTGTCATCAACATCTTGCTACTTACAAAAACCAGTGTTCCGAATCCGAGCATGTAGTTCATGACGGGGTTTACTTCGCGTCCGCCACCGGCAAGGATATTAAGTGTTAAAAAAGCGTCTGTCAGTGATAGCAATACCAGGGTAACAGCTAAAAACATAGCTGAAGTATCGAACGCATCCATCAACGGGTAACGCTTGTCGCTGCGTCTGCGTCCGCTAAATCGCCTGGGTTTAAGCAGGCAATTCCAGAATGTGTGTGGTGTGAATGTTCGTCGATTGGTCTTTGATCGACGCTCGGGCCCATTGTAGGTTTTTTTAGTGCCTACAAATTTATCAAGCGTTTTTAAAGCCGGAGCAGCGTTGGTGATGCTGGCAGTCGCCTGTTGCACAGATACCTGTTTTGCGGTTGGCACTACAGCTAAACTTTGCCGGGCGCGTAATGGCCTGGACTGACGGCGCAGATCACTGGCTGTGACACTTTGTACAGTACATGTTAGTTGTGCTTTCGCAGCCTTTTGTAGTTTCAAGCTGTCACCGTAACGCAGAGGCTTTGTCGTCCACTCCAGCAGCCCGCGTGTCCATGCGGTCATTTGGCGAAATTGTACTTCGAGTGCTTCAAATCTCATCCGACAATGGTACGGTGGCATGGCTGGCAGGTTGTTGTTCGATGTGGAAAAATAGCAAATTCATTTGGTAAACAGATGTATTTTCGAACCAGGTCACGGAAACAGGTTCGTCTTATTGGACGGGGACTTCAGTTACCGGTGCAGCCGCTGATCGAGCGGAGTTGCTCAACGATTGCAACCCGATCACAACGCAAACACGCCATAAACGAATTTCCGCGTTAAGCTGGCGAAGCTGTTAAACAGTGCACGGTAATTTCGCGGCTTCCGTGGTGTCCACAGTGCACACTTTTACTCAGTCTAAATTATGAAAGCTATCACACTTGCCGCATTCGGCGGCGCCGAAGAAATGCGTCTGGAAGATGTAGAGACACCAGTCGCCGGACCAGGCCAGGTATTGATCAAGGTCGAGGCGACTTCAGTAAACCGTCCGGATATCATACAGCGCCAGGGAAATTACCCGCCCCCACCCGGGGACTCCGAGATCCTGGGGCTGGAAGTTGCCGGTACCATTGTCGAGGTGGGTGAGTCGGTGCAAGATGGGCAGGCGCCTTCTGTGGGTGATCGTGTCGCAGCGCTGGTCGGAGGTGGTGGTTATGCAGAATACGTGGTTGCGCACGCTGGACACTGCTTCCATTTGACTGATTCTGTCTCGTTCCAGCAAGGGGCTTGCCTTTGCGAAACCTACATTACGGCTTATCTGAACGTTATTGAATTGGGTAACCTGAGTGACGGGGAACGCGTGCTTTTGCATGGCGGAGGTGGCGGTGTAAATACGTCAGCGATTCAGATAATTTCTGCGCTTCGTCCAGAAGCGGAGATAATTGTCACGGCCTCGACCGGTAAAGTCGAACGCGTGGGGGATTTGGGTGCTCATAAAGTTATCGATTACCGGCAACAGGATTTCGCTGAAGAAGTTAAAAACCACACGGGTAAGCGCGGTGTCGATGTCATTCTTGATCATATCGGCGGCCCGTACCTTGAGAAAAATCTTAAATCGCTGGCCGTTGCTGGCCGGCTGGTGATCATAGGCATCATGGGTGGCCCGAAGTCGGATATCAATCTGGCGTTGATGATGGTCAAGCGCCAACAAATTCTCGGTTCGGTTTTGCGCTCCCGACCGGTGGCTGAGAAGTCAGCCATTATCGAGCGTTTTACCCGTAACGTCATGCCGCACGTAGCACGTGGCGCAATCGAGCCGATTATTTCGGAAATTTTGCCACTCGAGCAGGCGGCTGATGCACATCGGCTGATGGAATCCAGCCAACACTTCGGCAAAATCGTATTGCAAGTGGCTTAATTGATCTGCAAACGCGTTTTAAGGCGTTTCCTGCCGTGATCGGGTAAGTTGTAGACTCAACATGCACGGTCATAAATGCGATGATTGCGGGCTGATTTGCGGTGCCTGGCAGAAAGTGCTAACGGGGCGCTACCAAATATGAGCCAATGTAACCCTTGGGTGGCTATACCTCTGTCGTCAGTCCGGAATACACGTTAAAATTTGGTATACCAGAGTTCAATGCGTTATTCGTTGACGCGGCTCGGCTGTATTCAAGCATTCGTCTGATACCCACCCGGTACCAGTAAACCAACATGGGCAATCCCGGAGCATGCTCCGGGCTGTCAAACACACTTCGAAGGAGTCACTTCAGCAATGAGCGATATCGATATTGCGCAAGCCGCCGAAATCAAACCGATTGGCGACATAGCGGACAAGCTCGGCATCCCCAACGAAGCCTTGATGCCTTACGGGCAGACAAAAGCCAAGGTCGACATGAACTACATCAAGTCCTTGAAGGACAAGCCGGACGGCAAGTTGATACTGGTTACAGCGATCACACCGACACCGGCTGGTGAGGGCAAGACCACAACATCAGTTGGGCTGACAGACGGATTGAATAGAATTGGTAAGAACGCGATGGTTTGTTTGCGTGAACCGAGCCTGGGCCCTTGTTTCGGTATGAAAGGTGGCGCAGCAGGTGGCGGCTACGCGCAAGTCATTCCAATGGAAGATATAAACCTGCATTTCACGGGTGACTTTCACGCCATCACAGCAGCGCATGCGCTGCTGTCTGCTTTGCTTGACAACCATATCTACTGGGGTAACGAAGCCGGTATAGATTCACGCCGTGTCGCCTGGCGCCGTGTTGTTGATATGAATGATCGCTCCTTACGCCAGATAACGAGCTCACTCGGTGGACCGGGTAACGGTTATCCCCGTACTGACGGCTTTGACATTACGGTGGCGTCGGAAGTCATGGCGATCTTTTGTCTGGCGCGTGATATCGATGATCTGACAGAACGTCTGGGTAACATTGTTATCGCCTACACCCGGGATCGCAAACCCATTCGTGCATCTGAAATACTGGCACCGGGGCCGATGGCTGTGCTCTTAAAAGACGCTATTAGTCCGAACCTTGTGCAAACACTGGAGCACAATCCTGCATTTATTCACGGTGGTCCGTTCGCTAATATCGCGCATGGCTGTAACTCGGTTATCGCCACAACATCAGCGCTGAAGCTTGCAGACTATGTTGTGACTGAAGCCGGTTTTGGCGCTGATTTGGGTGCGCAGAAGTTTTTTGATATCAAATGCCGCCAGTCGGGTTTACGTCCCGATGCAGTGACGCTTGTGGCAACCATTCGCGCGTTGAAAATGCACGGTGGTGTGGGCAAAGACGATCTGGCCAATGAAAACGTTCAAGCGGTTAAAGATGGCTGCAGTAATCTGGCACGCCACATAGAGAATGTGCAGTCATATGGTGTGCCGGTTGTAGTCGCCATCAATCGCTTTTCAGCTGATACCGATGCTGAAATGAAAACTGTTCGTGACGTGTGTGAAGGACTGGGTGTTAAAGCAATTGATGCCAACCACTGGGCTGAAGGGGGCGCAGGAACAGAAGATCTGGCGCGTGAAGTTGTTGCGCTTGCAGATAGCGGCAAGGCCGACTTCAAGGTCTCATACCCTGATGACATGCCATTGTTGGACAAGGTACGCAGTATCGCGACGAAAATCTATCGTGCCAGCGATATCGCGGTTGACCAGAAAACGCGTACTCAGGTTGCAGACCTTGAAGCAGCCGGATTCGGAAACCTGCCTGTCTGTATCGCTAAAACTCAATACAGCTTTTCAGATGATCCTAATGCGAAAGGCGCACCGACAGATCATGTGTTGCCTGTGCGGGAAGTGCGATTGTCTGCCGGTGCCGGATTTGTAGTTGTTGTCTGCGGCGACATCATGACCATGCCCGGACTGCCACGTGAACCTGCAGCTAACCGCATAAAAATGAATTCAGACGGTGTCATTGAAGGTTTGTTCTGATTCACCGTAATTCATGGAATTACCAAGTTCTCCTGGAGATCACTACTAATGGCAACAGCGCCTGCAGATATTCGTAAAAAGCACCGCCGTAAAAAAGGGCAGGGCAAAGGGCGTCTGGTAGATATCAATGCGTTGATGCAGGTGCGGGATCTGCTCGGCGATGCATCGCGTCAACGTGATCTTTTGATAGAACATCTGCATCGTATTCAGGATGCGTACGGACATCTGTCCGCTGTCCACCTGGTGGCGCTCGCGCACGAGATGAAACTCGCTCCAGCTGAAGTGTACGAAGTAGCGACTTTTTATCATCACTTTGATGTTGTGACTGAACGTGATGAGGCGCCACCTGAACTGACAGTCAGAGTATGTGATTCCGTCAGTTGTGAACTTGCGGGCAGCTCCGAGCTGATTGCCGGTTTAACCAAGGCGCTTGGTGACAGTGTGCGTATTCAACCAGTACCGTGCATCGGTCGTTGTGCAGAAGCGCCTGCCGCGGTCGTAGGTTTTAATACTGTCGATAAAGCAACCGTCAAGTCGGTTACATCACAAGTCCAAAACAAAAAAATCATTCCGGATAACCCGATGCGCCATATCGGTCTGGATGCTTATCTGTCAGATGGCGGTTATGCGCTTGCCAAAGCTTGTCAAAGTGGCGAGCGTAAGCGTGAAGAAATTATTTCCCTGCTCAAAGACAGTGGTCTGCGCGGCCTGGGTGGTGCAGGATTTCCGGCAGGCATGAAATGGGAAATAGTTTCCGGCATGGATGCGCCGCGATTTATGGCTGTCAACATTGATGAAGGCGAGCCCGGTACATTCAAAGACCGCCACTACATTGAACGCGATCCACACCGGTTTTTTGAGGGCATGCTGATCGCGGCTGCAGTCGTCGGTATTGATAAGATTTGGGTGTATACACGCGACGAATATGCACTGGGGCGGGAAATCCTTGAACAGGAACTGGCAAAACTGACAGCTAACCCACCGTTTGCTCTGCCATCGATCGAGTTGCGTCGCGGTGCAGGTGCCTACATCTGTGGCGAGGAGTCAGCGATGATTGAATCAATCGAGGGTAAGCGCGGTTTGCCGCGTTTGCGTCCCCCGTTTGTTGCGCAGGTTGGTCTGTTCGGTCGTCCGACACTTGAACACAATTTTGAAACGCTCTATTGGATCCGGGATCTCATCGAAAAGGGCCACGAGTGGTTCACTGGTGAAGGGCGTAATGGCAGAACCGGCATGCGCAGTTTTTCGGTATCCGGGCGAGTAAAGAATCCCGGGGTGCACTTTGCACCGGCAGGTATTTCAATGCGTGAACTGATAGACGAATATTGTGGCGGTATGCTTGATGGCCATGATTTCTACGGGTACTTCCCCGGAGGTGCATCTGGTGGCATCTTGCCGGCATCGCTCGGTGATGTGCCGCTTGATTTCGACACACTGCAGGAATACGGCTGTTTTATTGGCTCTGCTGCGATTGTGGTTTTATCTGACAAAGATTCTGCAAAACAGGCTGCATTAACCTCAATGAAGTTCTTTGCTCACGAGTCCTGCGGTCAATGCACACCCTGCCGCGTCGGCACTGAGAAAGCGGTTGCGCTGATGGCAGAAGCCGATTGGGACATTGAAAAACTCGAGGATCTGGCCACAGTGATGGAGGATGCGTCCATTTGTGGTCTGGGTCAGGCGGCACCGAATCCTTTACGTTGTGTGATTAAGTATTTTCCACAGGAGCTCGGAATATCGGAGAAAGCTGACACTGATGCCGATGTTGAATCGCCGATAAGCATAAGCAGCTTCTGCATCAGTAGCGATAACGCGGAAGGAGAAGGTTAATGGCAAGGCGTGCAGATGATATAGCGCCGATGGTGACATTCGAGCTTAACGGTCAGTCCGTTGAGGCTCACGCAGATGAAACCATCCTACAGGCCGCAAAACGCAACAAGGTCAAAATTCCGCACCTGTGCTTTAAAGAAGGCATGCGAGCGGATGGCAATTGCCGCGCCTGTGTTGTGGAAATTGAAGGTGAACGCACGCTGCAACCATCGTGTGTGCGCAAGCCTGTTGACGGTATGAAGGTTCACACGGCAAACGAACGTTCGCTAAAGTCGCAGCGCATGGTGTTGGAACTGCTGCAGTCTGACGTTGTTGAAAATGAATACACGAAGCGCTCGGAGCTTGATTTCTGGTCTGAAAAACTTGATGTCGGTAAGCCCCGCTTTGCACCACGCCATCAACCGGTGTCAGATTTATCACACCCGGCCATTGCCGTTAATCTGGATGCTTGTATTCAATGTACGCGCTGTGTTCGCGCTTGTCGTGAAGAACAGGTTAACGACGTAATCGGTATGGCGATGCGTGGCAGTCATGCGCAGATCGTTTTCGATCTAGGTGATGACATGGGCGCGAGTTCCTGCGTTGCCTGTGGTGAATGTGTGCAAGCTTGTCCAACTGGTGCGCTGATGCCGGCTGAAGAGGCCGGTGTACAGAAAATTGAAAAGAAAGTGGATTCGGTCTGCCCGTACTGTGGTGTCGGTTGTTTACTTACCTACCATGTACGTGACAACAAAATCGCCTTTGTTGAAGGACGTGACGGGCCGGCGAATCAAAATCGCCTGTGTGTGAAAGGTCGCTACGGTTTTGACTACCTGAACCACCCGGAGCGTTTGACAAAGCCACTGATCCGCAAGGAAGGTGTCGCCAAAGGCATGAATGAGTTTTTCGATCGGGCTGATCCATCGAAAATGTTTCGTGAAGCGTCCTGGGATGAAGCACTGGAACTTGCCATCAGCGGTTTGAAAGACATCAAATCGAATCACGGCCCGACCGGGCTCGCTGGCTTCGGCTCAGCAAAAGGCAGTAACGAGGAAGCGTACCTATTCCAAAAGCTGGTGCGCACGGGTTTTGGCAGCAACAACGTTGATCACTGTACGCGCCTGTGTCACGCCTCAAGTGTTGCCGCATTGCTTGAAGGTGTCGGGTCCGGTGCAGTATCGAATCAGGTCGCTGATGTCAGCAACGCTGAGGTAATTGTTGTAATCGGCGCTAACCCGACCGGCAACCACCCGGTCGCCGCAACATTTTTCAAAAATGCAGCAAAGGCTGGGAAAAAGCTGATCGTGATGGATCCGCGTCAGACAGAGTTGTCACGTCATGCTGACTACATGCTGCAATTCCGTCCGGACACCGATGTCGCCATGCTCAATGCGATCATGCACACGATCATCGATGAAGACCTGGTTGACCGGCAATTTGTGCAGGCACGCACTGAAGGTTATGAGGAACTGGCTGAACACCTGAAAGAATTCAGCCCTGAAAAGATGGAAGCTGTGTGCGGTATCAAGGCTGAGGTGTTACGTGACGTCGCACGTTTGTTCGCTCGTTCCAGCGGCTCGATGATTTTCTGGGGTATGGGTGTATCGCAACACGTGCACGGCACTGACAACGCCCGATGTCTGATATCCCTGTGCATGATTTCCGGCCAGATCGGTCGCCCGGGCACAGGATTGCATCCACTGCGTGGACAGAACAACGTGCAAGGCGCCTCTGATGCCGGTCTGATCCCGATGATGTATCCGGACTATCGTCGCGTTGATAACCCGGACGCCAAGGCGCACTTCGAATCATTCTGGAAGACTACGCTCGATGATAAACCCGGCCTCACAGTCGTTGAAATTATGGATGCAGTCCTGGAAGGACAGATCCACGGCATGTACATCATGGGTGAAAACCCGGCCATGTCTGACCCGAACCTTAATCACGCGCGTGAAGCGCTGGCAACCTTGTCTCACCTGGTGGTTCAGGATCTGTTTCTGACCGAGACGGCAGCTTATGCTGATGTGATTTTGCCGGCCTCTGCCTGGGCTGAGAAAGACGGCACAGTGACCAACACCGATCGCCGTGTGCAAATGGGGCGTCGCGCAGTGGATATGCCCGGTGAATGTCGACAGGACTTCCGTATCATCGAAGCTATCGCCAATGGTCTGGGTCTGAACTGGGACTACAAGGATATTTCAGAGGTCTACGAAGAAATGCGTCAGGCCATGCCGAGCATTACCGGTATCAGCTGGGACCGCTTGCAGGAAAACCACTCGGTTACCTATCCTTGTGCAGATGCTGATGATCCCGGTCAGCCTGTGGTATTCCAGGAAACATTCCCGACGCCTAGTGGTCGCGCCAAACTGGTGCCATCCTTGTTAATCCGTGCGGATGAAACGATCGATAGTGATTATCCGTTCGTACTGATGACCGGCCGCCAGCTAGAGCACTGGCACACCGGATCAATGACTCGACGCTCTCGAGTACTTGATGCAGTAGAACCCGGTGCTGTCATTACGATGAATCAGGATGACATGACGCGACTATCAATAGCTGCTGGTGAGCGAGTCACGGTGAAATCACGTCGCGGAAAAATTACCGCCACGGCACGTATCGATAACGGCCTGTCGAGCGGTGAGATATTTATCCCGTTTTGCTACCACGAGGCAGCGGCTAACCTGCTAACTAACGATTCGCTGGACCCCTACGGCAAGATTCCCGAATTCAAGTATTGCGCGGTCGCGATTGAACCTGCTGAAGCCGCGGTACCTGCCTGACCCTCGCTCAACTGTTCGTTCTGAAAGTCAGTCCGGCGGCCACATCAGTGGCTGCCGGAGTTTCCTTGCGCAGATGTTACCCCGTCGATCGTTCCACTGTTGTACCATTAACGCTTAATCTTTTTTTGGGTGGAGCGCGCCTGCGCTCTGTGCTTTCGAATTTTCTAAATGGAGAACTGAATGAATCTGCATGAGTACCAGGCCAAAGCGCTATTCAAGAGCTATGGCATGCCGGTGCCTGAGAGTATTGTCGCCACCACGGCTGATGATGTGGTCGATGCTATGGGTAAATTGTCGACTTCTACCGTTGTGGTAAAGGCACAGGTGCATGCCGGTGGTCGCGGTAAGGCGGGCGGTGTCAAACTAGTGGATAACGCTGATGAGGCACGCGATTATGCTGCGGGCATGCTGGGCACCAACCTGGTGACCTATCAGACAGACGCTAACGGGCAGCCGATCAATTTTATGCTGGTTGAGGAAACCTGTGATATTGCTGAAGAGCTGTATTTGGGTGCCGTCATCGATCGTGCTTCTCAACGCGTTGTCATTATGGCATCGACCGAAGGAGGTGTTGATATCGAGAAAGTGGCGCATGAAACGCCGGAGAAGATTCTCAAAGCAACACTCAATCCGATGGTTGGCCTGATGCCCTATCAGGCGCGTGAGCTGGCATTTGGTCTGGGTTTCAACAAAGAACAGATGAAGCAGTTCGGTAAGTTGTTGGGCGGACTGTGCAAATTGTTTGTTGAGAAAGATCTGGCACTTGTAGAAATCAATCCGCTAGTGATCACTGGCGGGGGCGATCTGTTGTGTCTCGATGGCAAGATCAACATTGACGGTAATGCATTGTATCGACACTCGGATCTTACTGAACTGCGAGATAAGAGTCAGGAAGATGAACGCGAGTTACGCGCGTCTGAATGGGATCTAAATTATGTTGCTCTTGAAGGAAACATCGGTTGCATGGTCAATGGCGCCGGTCTTGCGATGGCGACTATGGATATCATCAAATTAAGTGGTGGACAACCGGCGAACTTTCTTGATGTCGGTGGCGGTGCTACCAAAGAACGTGTCGAAGAGGCACTGAAAATTATTCTGTCAGACCCGGATGTCAAAGCCATACTGGTCAATATTTTCGGTGGTATCGTGCGTTGCGACCTGATTGCCGACGGTATTATCGGTGCGGTTGCGGATGTCGGTATTGAAGTTCCGGTTGTGGTGCGACTTGAAGGCACTAAGGCCAAAGAAGGAATAGAGCTGCTCGACAAAAGTGGACTTAATTTGATTTCAGCCAGTGATCTGGGAGATGCAGCCAACAAGGCGGTAGCTGCGGTAGGAGATGCATCATGAGCGTGCTTGTTGATAACAACTCCCGTGTAATTTGTCAGGGTATGACAGGTGATCAGGGCACCTTCCACACTGAACAGGCGATCGAATACGGCACCAAGATGGTCGGTGGTGTCACGCCGGGAAAAGGTGGTACGACACATCTGGGGTTGCCGGTTTTCAATACGGTAAAAAACGCTGTCGATGACACTGGTGCAAATGCCAGCGTTATTTATGTACCTGCTGCTTTTTGTAAAGATTCGATTATCGAAGCTGCTGAAGCTGGTGTACCTTTAATTGTGTGTATCACCGAAGGCATACCTACGCTTGACATGTTGGAAGCGAAGATCGCAGTCCAGCAAAACGGTGTACGTCTGGTTGGTCCGAACTGCCCGGGCGTTATTACCCCCGGTGAATGCAAGATCGGTATTATGCCGGGCATGATTCACACAGCAGGTAAAGTAGGGATCGTTTCCCGTTCGGGCACACTGACTTATGAATGTGTTAAACAGACATCGGATCTTGGATACGGTCAAACTACCTGTATCGGAATTGGCGGTGACCCTATCCCCGGCACCAGCTTTATTGATGCTCTGGGATTGTTCCAGGATGATCCGGCGACCGAAGCCATACTGATGGTGGGCGAGATCGGTGGTACTGCTGAAGAAGAGGCGGCTGAGTTCATCAAAAGTGACGTGTCAAAGCCTGTTGCTGCCTATATTGCCGGTGTCACTGCACCGCCGGGTAAACGTATGGGGCATGCCGGTGCGATCATCGCCGGTGGCAAGGGTACTGCGGATGACAAATTTGCAGCGCTTGAAGCTGCAGGTGCGACAATCACTCGTTCTCCGGCTCAACTCGGGCAAGCGGTTAAACAAGCCACTGGTTGGTAAGTCTGGCAGTTAAGCCTGATCGGTAGGTAAACCGGTCGTTGTTTACGACCGGTTTCTTGTGGTGCTGATATTGTGATTTCCTAAGCCAGTATCCGAAGCCAGTATTAATCGCAGCATTAATCGCAGCGTTAATCGCTGTTAGTTTTTACTGCGTGGTTGGCTGCTTTACGGAGTCATTGATACCTATGCGCTACCAGTGCCGACAAAACCCACCATACGCGTAATCAACTCGTCATCCATTTCTATAAAATACTGTCCGTGTTGAATCATTTCCTTGCCGTCCGGCCCTAAACCACCGAACGCCACCGTTGCACGGGTCAAGCCTGCTGTTGTGTCTGTCCCTACAACCTTTGCAGACCACCCGGGTGCGTTGGCACTGAACATGCCGACGTACTCACACAAAGCATCGACACCCACAACAGTATCAGGTGTGCGCGGGTCGTCGTAACGCACGGTGTTGGTCACTGCACTGGTGATCTTCTCTGCCCGTGCGTCGGCAGCCCCGAGCTCCCAGGCGTCGAAGAATCTCTGTATGGCATTTGACATGATTGTTCTCTGGCCTCGTCGGTTACTGATAGTAATATTCTAATCCCTGGGCACCACGTTCGCACAATTGGTTACAGCCAACGGCAGTGTAGCAGCACTCAGCAAAAACAATCGATCGATCAAAGTGAATTTTTTCACAGAAATTCTCATCAAAGCTGCAGTTACGTCGCGTTTAGTCTGGAACAAAGGGCTGCAGGATCAGTCCTATTTGCAAATATTGAAAGAAATTAACGGGTTGCAGATTTGTGATCCTGCCAGGGAGAATTTTCATGTTTTCAGCAACAACTTATACAAAAAAAATAGTTTCTGATTCCACATCATTGCGTCGAGTTTCAGTTCCAGCTTCAGTTGCAGCCTCAGCCTCAGCTGTAGCCTCAGTTGTAGTGACACTGCTTCTGGTGTTATCTGTATTCAGTGGAATAGCCTATGCCGGTGCGCCTGAAATTAACACACTGGATAAAGAAGGTGTGTTTGGAAAATTCAAACACAATGGAATTGCTATTCGTGGCTACGACACTGTCGCATACTTTACTGAAGGTAAGGCTGTTGAAGGTAGCGCAAACATTACAACACAGTGGCAGGGTGCTACCTGGCAGTTCTCAAGCGAAGAGCATAAAGAATTGTTTGTTGCAGCGCCTGAGAAATATGCACCGCAGTATGGTGGCTATTGTGCTTACGGTATTGCCAATGACTATGTTGTTAAAATTGAACCCGATCAATGGCAGATCGTAGATGACAAACTTTATCTGAATTACGATGCGCGCATACAGAAAGCCTGGTCTAAAAACATTGCCGGGTACATAAAAACCGCTGATAAGAAATTTGAGGCTTTACTTGCTGCACAATAGAAATTACCAAAGCATCAAAAAGTAGAAGGCATCTCAAAATTGAGATTGCGTGCTCAGCCAAGGCGTGTGGCGTTCGAGCAGCGCAGTTTACACGCAGCAAATGAGCAGCGCAGAACGGTACACAACGCAGGATCAGCGTGCAGGACTCGGCGTCCCCGATCGATTTTGAGATGGCTTTTAGTAACCCGCAAGCTGCAACTATTAGGTAACGGGAAATTGCAAAACGTGGTTTAAAATTTATTTTCTATTTTTATGCTTTGGATTGCTTGCGGGTTACTAGCCTGCGCGTTTTCTGCGGCGTGACTTCCTGCTTCGCTCACGTCCGGCGTCACTAGTGGATTTCCGCTCCGGCAAATTGACCACCTTGCCTAATTCAGTGAATTCATCTGACTTATGCGGGAAGGCCATTGCCAGAACAAAGTGTTCCTGAAATTTCGGTTCAACCGCGGTTTCGATTTTCTCTACATTATGTACCAGTGATTCCACTTCCCGGCGCGAGTTTGCATTCATCAACGCAATCCGTGCACCGTTTCCGGCAGCATTACCCGCTGAGGTCACCTGCTCAAGCACGCAATCGGGTATGAGTCCTAGCACCATCGCGTATTTGACGTCTATGTGGCTGCCAAACGCACCGGCAAGTCTGATGCGTTGTACTTTTTCTATACCGAGACGATCCATCAGAAGTTTTACGCCTGCATAGAGCGCGGCTTTGGCGAGTTGGATCTGACGCACATCGTTCTGCGAGATTATTATTCTGACATCACCATCATGCAGCAGATAGGAGAACGTCCGGCCATCCGCCAAAATGCGTTCGCTTTTTGCAGCCATTGCACCATCTATAACACCGTCAGTGTCGATAATGCCGGCAAGGAACATCTCGGCGATCGCTTCGATGATGCCGGAACCGCAAATCCCGGTCACACCGATATTGTTGACGGATTCTTCAAAACCTTCATCATTCGACCAGAGTTCGGATCCAATAACGCTGAATTTCGGCTCCAGTGTTTCAGGATCGATACGAATTCGCTCTATAGCGCCGGGTGCGGCGCGCTGTCCACCGCTGATTTGTGCACCTTCAAAGGCCGGGCCGGTCGGGCTGGAACAAGCCACCATCCGTTCCCGGTTTCCAAGCACAATCTCGGCATTGGTACCGACATCAACAAGCAGGCTGATATCGTCAAGCAAATGGGGTTGCTCGGCCAGCATGACACCGGCGGTATCAGCGCCCACATGCCCGGCAATGCAAGGCAGGACGTAGGCTCTGGCGTTCAGGTTGGCCGCGATGCCCATTTCAGCAGCCCTTAACGACGCAGACTCATCGAATGCAAGTGCGAACGGTGCGCCACCAAGTTCGACAGGGTCGATTCCCAAAAGCAGGTGATGCATCACCGGATTGGCGACAAATGTCAGATCCAGAATGTCGTTGATTGATGCCTGTTCATGGCCTTCAACAGTACTGGCTACTTCAGTGCAAACAACGACTAACAATTCGTTGATCGCTTCACGTACCGCGTTCGTCATCTCAGTGTCACCACCAGGATTCATCATCACGTACGAAACGCGGCTCATTAGATCTTCACCGAAGCGGATTTGCGGGTTCATTGCGCCGCTGCTGGCGAGTACCTCGCCATCTGTCAGACTGCAAAGATGCGCTGCAATGGTTGTCGAGCCGACGTCGATGGCGACACCGTAAATTCTGTCGTGGAATCCTGGCCACACGCTGATGATGCGGGGTTTATCATAAGCCGTCAGGTTGTCGCTGGTTTCTGTCTGATCGGCAGTACGTGCCGCCGGGTCATATACAGCTACTGTGGCTTTCCATTCACCTTCGCGCAGTATTTTTTGCAGGTTGCCGAATAGATTGGATTCGCAATCCAGATTGTCCAGTCCCCATTCCGTTGCCAACGCCTTTTTCAGACGACGAAGGTCGCCGGACGGATCATGCATATCGGGTTGTTCGACTTCAACGTAGTAAAGTCGCACGGTTGGATCGAGTTTGACGTCTACATGATCGGCAGCTTTACGAATGACCTGGCGATGAACCTGACTGTCTTCCGGAACATCGATAACAACGTCACCCTGCAATTTGGCCTGACAACCGAGGCGACGCCCGGTTTTCATGGCACCCTTGATGCGCTCGTAGCGTTCCTCAACTTCTGCGTAGGCAGTCAGATGCGCCTGCGTGCTGGTGATACCGTGCTTGGAAAATTCTCCTTCACTGCACAATATCTGACAACGACCACAGATACCCCGTCCACCACAGACTGAGTCAAGATCAACACCAAGCTTGCGTGCCGCATCAAGTACGGGTGTTCCGAACGGAAAGTCACCTCGTTTGCCACTTGGCGTAAAGACCACATGGGCCTGATCACTGCCAGATTGTGGGGAATCAGTTGGCTTTGGGTTATCTCGCTGATTCATGCATTTAACTCTGCTTGTTTGCCCTGTGGCTACTGCGTCCAGTCGTTGAACCGTTGCAGATGCTGACTAGCTGCGTCTGCGACGTGAAGGGCGTCGACCGCGCGCACCTTCGCCTTCGGCTGCTGGTTCGCGGTATTTTCGAATCCAGTTGAGGCAATCCTTATCATTGCCCATCAACACGTCGGCCGCCATGATCGAGCGCATAACTTCTTCGTGAATCGGATTGGTTATGGACGAAGTCATACCAGCTGCCATCGCCATACTCAGGAACGCACCATTGATGCCGTTACGCTGCGGCAACCCGAAACTGATATTGGATGCACCACAGGTGGTGTTGCACTTTAGCTCTGTGCGTATGCGATGCAATATATCGAATACTTGTCGGCCGGCTGTTGCCATTGCTCCGATCGGCATGACCAGCGGGTCGATGACAACATCGCTGGTAGATATGCCATAGTCGGCAGCGCGCTCGACGATCTTTTTGGCTACTGCGAATCGTACTTCAGGATCTTCAGAGATTCCGGTCTCGTCATTGGAGATCGCAACCACCGCAGCACCGTGTTTAGCCACCAGCGGCAGTACACGGTCGAGGCTTTCGTCTTCACCGGTAACCGAATTGACCAGCGCCTTACCTTTGTAAACAGACAGGCCGCGTTCCAGTGCGTCGATGATGGAGGAGTCAATCGATATCGGTACATCAGTAATGGACTGCACCAGCTCTATGGCCTGAGCAAGAAGGGCCGGTTCGTCAGCCAGCGGGATACCCGCATTGACATCCAGCATCTGTGCACCAGCCTGCACTTGTGCCAGCGCATCGGCTTCCACCCGACTGAAGTCACCGTTTTTCATTTCCTCGGCAAGTATTTTTCGTCCGGTTGGATTAATTCGCTCACCAATGATCGTGAACGGGTGGTTGTCGCCGATGATGTGTTCGCGGGTAGCCGAGCTTACAATTGTGTCTGTCATATTAGTTTCGCAAATGTTACTAAGATTGTCCCTGGTGTTGGGTTCGATCTAACCGTGTGACTTAGGGCGGGCGGTGCTGGTCAGGAGAACTGCATTAATATTGACGTAACCTGCAGTTCAGGTCGGGTTGCAGTCGGACAGGAGTCCTTTGGCCTTCGTCAGTTTTTCGAGGCTCTCCTCGTTGAACTGACTTTCGAGCGCCTGCGCTTTCTGATTGGCAATTTCATTGATATCGCCCTCAACGGCTTCTTCCTTACGCTCCCAGTCAGCCATGTAGGCGTCCGAGGTGCCGGCACCGGCACGCATTGCTGCGCGGTCGATCGCGACCTGAAAGCGTTCGCTGAGCATGACTTTGGCACTTTTTCGACCAGCCTTAACGATCACCTGTGAGGGTATATCGCGCCAGTAAATAACAACCAGTTTGGCCATAGGAATTTTTCCTTATTTGTTTCCCGACTTATACCTGTCAAATTGCTGATCAGCGAAAGCTCAGTCAAGCATACAGATAACCGTTCGGGGCGAATTGCTGATTGTACGAATTCTATTCGTACTCAGCTCGCGACGATACGGATGCCTTGGAGCGCATTATCGAACGGTTTGAGGCCGGTATGTATATGCTCAAACGTCAATTCCAGTTGCGTTGCCGCCGATTTGGCCTTTTCGATCAGTTCGTCAGTGGGCTGTTGGGACAGATACACAAGGCGTGTGTAGTTACCGAAGTACATGGGCAGTAGCTCGGGGTGTTTTGTGATACCCAGATCATCCAGTATTAAGCGCTCAAAATGAGCTGCCAGGTAGTCGGTCAGGTAGAAGGTGCCGATTTCATCGCCTGCGACGCGATTAAATTCTTCAACACCACTGAAAAACGCATAGCAGTGGTCACCCGGCAGGCGCTCCAGCTGAGCTATACCTTTCTCACGCTGCTCATCAATAAACGCGTCAAGCTTTCCGCCGGTACCGCAGTCACCGTACGCTATGAATATGCGTTCGTAGTCGGCGGCGTGCTGCTCAACCTTTTCACGCAGTCCGGGAACAATTTTGTCGGGTGTGTTGTGCCAGATGGCGGGTAGGCACTGGATATCTATGTGCTCCCACTGGTTAGCACGTAAAACGGCAACCAACTCGTGGGCAATGGCACCGCAACCCAGTACGAGAGCACGTTTCACTTGACCCTCCAGATCTCGTTGGGTGTAGCACCACCCAAGCGAATTAACTGCACAGTTGTTTCGATTACGCAGTTGCTCAGTCCCGATAGTGCTGGTTTGGCAACGCCGGTCGGTTTCCAGTCCGGCATTCGGTGTGCAGTGCTCGTTAGCTGGCGGCAGCGCGGCGCGCGTCCACCAGTGATTTAGCAGTTTCGACTGCAACTGCCGCATCTCGACAATACGCATCGGCCCCGACAGCTTCACCGAACTCTTCGTTGAGCGGCGCACCACCGACAAGCACGATAAAGTCATCGCGTATGCCTTGCTCCTTAAGCGTATCAATAACGACCTTCATGTAAGGCATCGTGGTCGTCAGCAATGCGGACATTCCAAGAATATCAGGCTTATGTTCTTCAAGAGCTGCAAGGTAGTCTTCAACCGGATTGTTAATGCCGAGGTCGATAACTTCAAAACCAGCACCTTCAAGCATCATCCCAACCAGATTTTTGCCAATATCATGGATGTCACCTTTGACTGTGCCGATGACCACTTTACCAATTGGCGGGGCACCAGTGTCTGCCAGCAACGGGCGCAGAATGGCCATGCCGCCCTTCATGGCATTAGCTGCCATCAGTACTTCGGGTACGAACAGGATGCCGTCGCGGAAATCAATACCTACGATGCGCATGCCTTCGACAAGTGCGTCGTTCAGGACTTTGTCTGCACCCCAACCACGTTGTTCCAGCAGGATGTTAGTTCCTTCTACAATTTCGTCTTTCAGTCCGTTGTAGAGGTCATCGTGCATCTGTTCAACCAGCTCGTCATCATTGAGCTCGGAGAGAATGATGTCCTCTTCGTCGTCGTATTGTTCTTCAGACATGGTATCCGCCCTTTGTTAAAACTGATTGCGCTCTGGATAACAGTTAGACTTGTGTCTCACGGTTACAGAGCAAACCTGCTTGTATGCCAGCCTGGTGGCCAAATTAGTCTGGTACAGCAATCCGGCCGGGTCAATGGCAATCTTATTAGACAGCAGCGGTTAACCCTTGTCAGTGATCAAGTTCTCCACTGACGACACGCCACGGCCCGCCTACGACAATCTTTGTAAGAACAATGCAACCCCTGCACCAGTCCTGGGAACAGTGCACAAAATACCCTGTGGGCGGTGAATTGGAGAATCCTGCCTGTCGCGAAGTGCCTTTGGCATTGGTGAGGGTTGCGGCCTGTACTGTTACTCGCCTTTAAACCGGGGATGACGTTTTTCCAGAAACGCGTCGACACCCTCCTTGAAATCCGTTGTTTGACTGGCAGCACTTTGAAAATCGCGTTCGAGATCTAGTTGTTGATCGAGTGATTTATCCCAGCTATTACGGATCAGCTTTTTCGTGAAAGCAATGCCAACAGTCGGAGCACTCGCGAAATGCAATGCCAGTTGATCCACCTTTTCAGTCAGCATTTCATCATCGACGCACTGCCAGATCATACCCCAGTCAAATGCCTGTTCTGCACTGAGTTTATTGCCCAACATTGCCAGACCCATAGCGCGCGGGCCACCAATCAAACGCGGCAGTGACCAAGTGCCTCCTGCGTCCGGTACAAGACCTATTTGCGAAAACGATTGCACAAAACTCGCAGAGCGTGCTGCAACCACGATGTCGCAACAAAGTGCGATGTTGGCACCAGCTCCTGCGGCTACACCGTTAACTGCAGCGATTACCGGCATATCAAGCGATGTCAGTGTACGTACCAGAGGATTGTAGTTTTTCTCGACCGTATCAGAGAGGTTGGAGAAGTCGAGATCGCCCAGATCCTGTCCTGCACAAAAGCCTCGACCCGCCCCGGTTATTACCAGACAACGAGTGCCTGCGGTTGTTTGAACTTGCATCAGAGCATCCCTGATTTCCACGAACATGTCTTCGGTCAAACTGTTTAGTTTGTCCGGGCGGTTCAGTGTCAAACGAGCAATACCGTTTTCTGCCAGATCAAAATGAATGGATTCGTAGTTTTTCATTATTCAACATCCGCTTGCATGGTGGCGTGTCTTCGATTGTAGAGGAAAAAGTCTACACCTGGACAATTTAAGGTGGTTGTCTATGTCTGTCGCAACCGTTTAAAGACCGTCACATTTGGCCGTCGAAGTTATAAAGCCAGGTGGTAGCACGCATGGCAATTTGTTTATGGCTAAAAAAATTTCGACAACCATACTCTCTTGCCAAACCACCAGTGCAGTGGAACATTCCCGTTATCCCGGAACCTTATGAAGTACGACTGTACTTTTCGGAAAACTATGGACCCACTCAGAAAGCGGGTGCATGCTCGTTTTTTGTTGTAATAGAGGGGCGAGCCATAATCAATCAACTGGATATGTTAGCCACAGCTGGGGCTAACGCAGCACTTGCACAGTCATACAATGTCGTATCCGACGATAAAACCTATCGAAGTACTGCCGCTTTAAAGCCGTATTACGATTCGTCTTGTTTACCCGGCGATGCTATAGGTCGGTCGGAACTCAATAGCTTATGCACTTCGTTCACTGCGAGAGACAGCATTGCAAAGTCAACACTGCTACTGGCTTTCAACTCGTTGATAAGCTCGTTGTACTTCCTGACAGCCGCCTGGCTACCGTTGGCCCAGATGCCGATACGTTTTTCGGGGTCCGCATTCGGTTCGGTTGTTGCGAGAACTTCGGCGCTTAGGTAACGTTGCTGGTAGTGCAGATCGCTTCGCAATTCTGATTTGGCAAGCTTGTGCCAGTGGGTGCGTACGTTCAATTCTGCAATTTCATCGCGTAACCACTGAAGGTTCAGGTACACACCCAACTCAAAGTAGATTGCGGCTACTGAATCGATAGGGGCGCCAAGTGAACTGCTTATCTCGACTATGTCGAGCGCGCTTGACAGGGGTACAACCCGCGCAACATTCATCGCAGTATCTGCAGGTACACCAGCATTGGAGAAGTAATCACAGCGCTCATCAAGTGTGGTTCGGTTAACGCTTGCCAGACATTCCGGCATGCTATGAACCAAGTCGCTGATGCCAGCTTGAAAGTGAGAAATCAGTTCAGCAATAGTCCGGGACTCGCGCCTTGATCTCAATATCCAGTGCATCGTTCGCTCGACCAGACCGCGCGTCAATCGGTGCATAGTCGCTTGTATGCTTGCGTCGATTTGGTTGTCGAGGGCTTCGATTTGTTGCCAGAGTTTTTGAATTTTAAAAAGCTCACACACTGCTATAAACGCAGTTGCGCACTCTGCCGCGCTTGCGCCGAGCTCTTCGTTAAATCTGTGCAGGCATGTTGGACCTAGTCGATTGACAATTTCATTTGTGATTACAGTGGCTACTATCTCACGGCGGAGTCTGTGCACTGACATTTGTTCAAGAAAT
The DNA here is from genome assembly GCA_937951345.1 of uncultured Granulosicoccaceae bacterium. Taxonomy (GTDB): domain Bacteria; phylum Pseudomonadota; class Gammaproteobacteria; order Granulosicoccales; family Granulosicoccaceae; genus CALFCE01. The sequence goes on along the minus strand of CALFCF010000048.1, from coordinate 15,000 downwards.
CGCTCGCCGAGTTGTGCCGGGAAATAATCCTTAAGTTGTTTGAACAGGTATTCCTCGTCAGGCAAACTCGAGTTTAAAAGGTCATCGTATAGTGTCATCTTGCTGTACGAGACAAGAACAGATATTTCGGGTGACGTTAGGCCGTCTCTGGCAGCCAAACGTTCTGCGACTTCCTCTTTGCCAGGCAAGAACTCGATTTCACGATCAAGTAGCGCTTTCTCTTCAAGATGATTAATAAAACGCGCATGTTCTTCCAGTTGATCGGCTGCTTCAGCCAATATATGACTGATGCACTGGGTTTGCAGATAGTTGTCTTTCAGCACGAGATCGGCAACTTCGTCAGTCATATCTGACAAAAGGGTATTGCGATGTTTGCCGGTTAAATCGCCGTTGCTAACGACACTGTTTAACAGTACCTTTATATTAACCTCGTGGTCCGAACAATCGACACCGGCCGAGTTGTCAATAGCGTCGGTGTTCACACGGCCGCCGTTACGCGCAAATTCTATTCGCCCGAGTTGGGTAGCACCGAGGTTTCCACCTTCTCCGATAACTTTGGCGCGCAATTGATTGCCATCGACACGTACCGCATCGTTTGCACGGTCATGTGCTTCAAGGTGGGATTCAGCGTTAGCCTTTATATATGTACCAATGCCGCCGTTCCACAGAAGATCTACCGGTGCTTTCAGTATTGAATTGATTAACTGAGTAGGCGTCATGGCAACGCTATCAGTAAATTCTATTCCCAGCGCGTTGCAAGCCTGAGGTGAAAGTTCAATGCGTTTGCTTTTACGTGAAAAGACTCCGCCACCCTCGGAAATTATTGATGTGTTGTAGTCCTCCCAGGATGAGCGTGGCAGTTTGAACAGCCGTTCACGCTCAGCGTAGCTGGATTCACAATCCGGAACCGGATCTATAAAGATGTGCAAATGATTGAATGCTGCAACGAGTTGTGTGTGAGGTGACAGAAGCATGCCGTTACCAAAAACATCACCTGCCATGTCACCGATACCCACAGTTGTAAATGGCTCGTTCTGGATATCTTTGCCTAATTCGCGAAAATGCCGTTTGACAGATTCCCATGCGCCACGTGCCGTAATGCCCATTTTTTTATGGTCGTATCCGGCAGAGCCACCGGATGCGAACGCATCACCCAACCAGAAACCATAGTCTTCAGCCACTTCATTGGCATAGTCCGAAAATGTTGCCGTGCCTTTATCCGCTGCCACGACCAGATAGGGATCGTCTTCATCGTAACGAACGACTCTGTCGGGTGGCGTGACTGTATCTCCGTCCAGGTTGTCAGTAATATCCAGCAGACCACGCAGAAACGTTTGATAACACGCGATTCCCTCAGCGAGCACATCATCGCGATTGCCGTTCTCTGGTGGCCGTTTTACATAAAAACCGCCTTTTGAGCCGACAGGGACAATAACCGCATTTTTGACCATCTGTGCTTTCATAAGTCCGAGCACTTCTGTACGAAAATCTTCACGTCTGTCTGACCAGCGAAGCCCTCCGCGAGCAACTTTGCCTCCACGCAAATGAATGCCTTCTACACGTGGCGAATAAACGAAAATTTCGAAACGGGGCCGTGGCAGCGGTAGTTGATCAATTGTACGACTGTCGAATTTGAAAGACACATAAGGCAAATGCTGTCCGTCGTCAGTGATGCAGTAATGATTGGTGCGCATCGTACTGGTAATCAGATTCAGGTAGGCACGTAGAATTCTGTCTTCATCGAGACTTTCGACATCGCCGAGTAATTTCTCGATACGTTTCTCAAGATCCTTGGCATTGACGGAATCTGTATCGGTGGTGGCTGACGCTTTGTTGGTTTTGGTCTCAGGGTCGAAACGAGATTCGAACAACTCAACCAGCAAGCGTGTGATACCGGCATTGTTAGCCAGGCTGCTGACAATATAGTCTTGGGAGAACGGGTTTTTTATTTGTAAAAGGTACTTGCAGTAACTTCGCAAAATAATAATTTGCCGCCAGTCAAGATCGCAAACCAGCATTAGCCGGTTAAACTGGTCATCTTCAACGTCGCCCGCCCAGATACGTTGGAAAGCATGCTCCATGTGTTCGCTGGAGTTCGCAGGATCTATGTACTGGCCATCAATGTGTTGTGCTGTGAATTCATGTATCCAGATAATGCCGGCATTCTTGCGTTTGATCGAGAACGGGTGCTCAGCATCAACACGTAAACCCATATTTTCTATTATTGGAATTACATCTGAGAGTGCTATGTGCTCATCGGGCGAGAAAATTTTGAAATTTACCGTTGCTACGTCAGCGAGCAGGTGACGGTAGAAGCTCATAACCGGTTGGTCGCCGATAGCTTTTGTCTCGATGAATGAGATATCTGCACGGGCTATCTGTGCGGAATAATCTTCTTTGTAGTTTGATGGAAATCCGCTGCTGTATATATCAAACAAGCGATTGGCTTCATCTTCATCGTATTTTGCCAGCAGAGCCTCGTGTAGCCGATTCTCCCAGGAAATACTCGCCTGTACGATGCGCTGTTCGATACGCTCCCAATCGGGTTGTTCAGATGCTACGTGATCAAGGTGTATGACGAAATGTAGTCTGGCTAGCGTGCGTTGTGAAGAAAATCGTACGCCGAAATCACAACTAACACCAGATAGCTCTGACTGCAGAATACTTTGGATCCGGATTCTTATTTCCTTGCCGTAGTTATCCCTGGGAATGTAAACCAGACAGTTGTAGTAGCGGCCGCCGGAAGCCAGGCTGCCAAATAGCTTTATACGCTGACGTTCCTGCAGATTGACGATGCCACGAGCGATCGTCAGTATTTCATCCGGATGTGCCTGAAACAACAAATCGCGTGGCAGATTTTCCAGCGTATCGGAAAGTGATTTGCCGTCGTGTGTTCCTAACTCGTAACCTGATGACTCGAGGACTTGTTGCGTTTTTTCACGCAGCACAGGTATGAAGCCGGTTTCACGATTATTCATGCTCTGGGTGAATAGTCCGACCATCGTGACGACTTGCTTACCGTCCGGTGAGCGGCAGCTGATTACATCCAGTGTTTCCGGTCGATTCAGCGGCGAGCGTACGCTCGCTTTGCTTATGCATACCAGTGGAGGTACTTCGCCATCCCTGTTGTTTGTCACAATGTGTTCACCCAGAACTGCTGCCGGGTCAAGCCCATCAAATCTATCGTCGCCGCGTAGCAGTCCGAGTGCCGAACCTTTTACAAGTTTAAAATCCGATATCTGTTGAGCTGTTTGCTTTCTCTGTTTGAATTCGCCGGCTCCAAATACATGAAAATGGCTTCCATCCAACCAGTTGAGTAGTTCCAGCATCGAGTTTGCCTGATCGTCCAGATCAAGCTGACTCTCAAGGAGTTTCGCCATGTTGAGCGGTTGCTTTGCGAGCTTCTGAGAATCCTCGTAGACAGTGCTTACCTGGAAAATTGTGCGATTAATTTTTTCCTGTAGCGTGATGATCTGATCTTCATCAACCAAACGATCAATCTGCAGGTGAACCAGGGATTCAGCGAATGTGTTAATTGCCTTGTCTTTACCTGATTTCGATTTCTTTGTGCCACTTCCTTTTTCGTCGCCACAATCGAGTGCGACGTAACTCCCCGTGCTGTCGCGCTGTATTTGTAGAATCGGGTGAACAGTCAGGTGAATATTCGAACCGGCATGTGTTATGGCCATAGTGACAGAGTTGACCAGATAGGGCATGTCGTCCGCCACAATCTCAACAACCGTGTGAGCAGATTGCCAACCGTGCTGTTCCACTCGCGGATTGAACACCCGGACAAGTGTTTCACCGGGACGTCGGCGTTGCATTAGTTGCCAGTGAGATATTGCAGCTCCGCCAAAATCTTCCGGTGTTGAAGACGAAAAGTCGTTCTCCGCCGTTTGCCGATAATATCGTGCGATGAATTTTTCGAGAGCGTCTGAACTGTCGTTAGCGTAGCGTTCGGGCAGGCTACCGAGGATGCTGTCTATTAACAGCGAATTGTGTTCGGCAGAGTGTTGCATCAGGAAATCTCTGGAAGATCAACGGTTGTAAGCGAGCGATAAGATCGCAACAATCTTGCAGGGAATAGACCGGAACAGCGGTTCCAGTGCACATTATGGGCTTCCCTGCAATTACGTGTACTTATTGTGCAACACTGGCGAAGGTTTGAGATGTTTCAAGGCGGATAGCTTGATCCTTTTACGGCTCTATATTTCTCACAGACTACAAAAGACATCAGATTTCGGAGCAGTAAAACGCAAGTAGGCGATTTCTTGCAGAATCTCTTTATTCAAGGGTTCGATTACTTACCGATCGCTTGAATGCCGTCATTTAGCCAGTCTCACCCAACCGCAGTGACTAGCGACTGTTGATCGAGTCGTGGTCCATTGCGCGTAACCAGGGTTGAAGCTGCCCGGCTCGCCATTTCACCGCAGGTTTTATAATCTTTGCCGTGCGTTAAACCGTGTAGAAAGACGCCGGCGAACATATCACCTGCGCCATTGGTATCCACTGCGGTTACTGGTGGAGCAGATACTTCAATTGTGTTTTGTCCGTCGTACACAATCGCGCCGTCCGGCCCCAGTGTTATCGCAAACTGATGGGCAAACTTCTGCATACCGGCAACACAGTCCGCAACAGTGTCGCAGTCGAACATCAGCTGCGCTTCTGACAGATTGGCAAACACGAGATCCGGCTTTTCACCCGCCATGGCTAAAAGCCCGTCTTTAAAAAACTGCACCATGTTGGGATCTGATAGTGTGATGGCCACCTTGACATCGCTGGCCCGGGCAATTTCACGCGCTTTAATCGCTGCTTGCCGAGCACCTTCTTCAGCGACCAGATACCCTTCTATGTAGAGGTAGTCAGAGTCGGCTATAGCGGACGGATCGAGTTCTTTTTCACCAAACTGACTGGTGATTCCCAGAAAGGTATTCATGGTGCGATCAGCATCTGGCGTCACCATAACGATGCATTTGCCTGTTATGCCACTTTCACGTGCACCATCCAGCAGATTGCTATGCACACCTGCGTTTTTCAAATCTTCAATATAGAAGTCGCCGGCTTCATCGTTCGCTACTTTGCATGAGTAGTAGGTGTTCGCTCCGAGCTGAGCAGCGGCAATGATGGTATTGGCAGCTGAACCACCACTGGCTCTGTGAGCCTGTTGCGAGGACAGACTTGAGATCAGCGAATTGTGACCGGCTTCATCAATCAAGGTCATGACACCTTTGTCGATTTGCATGGTTTCGAGGTTTTGCTCGCTGACCTGGAATTCAAAATCGACCAGAGCGTTTCCTACACCGTATATTTGATAGCGTTTCATGCTGAATTTAAATTTTATTTGATGTTATTACCGGGGCTTTGCAAATCACTCTGTCCGAATCCAGGCAAGAGTGGCTCTGCTTTATCGGGGTTTTGCTGTGGTGATGCTGGCGATTACTCACTACAATTGGTACTTTGACAAACTGTTGCCGGTTCGATAGCTGAATTTATGTAGCACAATTCATGGCAAGCGTACTCGCAGGCATGCTTTTACCCTGCTATTACCCTGTTTTTCACTGCCGTAAGACCAGCTGTAGCCTGGTCTGATCGCTTCGCACCGTCCTGATAATTTGTCCGATCTTACGATAATACGCCGGAATTCCCTATGAGAACTCATTACTGCGGTTCTGTTACCGCAGACAACCTTGATCAGCAGGTTACCTTTTGTGGCTGGGTCCACAGGCGTCGCGACCATGGCGGCGTGATTTTCGTTGATTTGCGTGATCACACCGGGCTGGTTCAGGTGGTTTTTGATCCGGATCGAGCTGAGATTTTCGCGCTCGCTGAACAGTTACGCAATGAATTCGTGCTGCGGGTTAACGGCAAGGTACGCCACCGGCCGGAAGGGACGGTCAATCCGGATATGGCTACCGGGGAGGTCGAAGTACTGGGCCAGGGTCTGGAAATTCTGAACCGCTCTGAAACACCACCGTTTCAACTTGACGATACGGACGTCAGTGAAGAGCATCGCATGCGTTATCGATATGTCGATTTACGTCGCGATGAAATGCAAAAACGCATTCGCATGCGCTCTGCCATCATCAGTCGATTGCGCTCGTTTCTTGATGCTGAAGGGTTCCTGGATATTGAAACACCGATTCTTACCCGCGCTACACCGGAGGGCGCGCGTGATTATCTGGTGCCGAGCCGAACCCACGGTGGTAATTTTTTCGCTTTGCCGCAATCCCCGCAATTGTTCAAGCAGCTACTGATGATGAGCGGCATGGATCGTTACTATCAGATCGCACGCTGCTTTCGTGATGAGGATCTTCGGGCAGACCGGCAGCCTGAATTCTCGCAACTGGATATTGAAATGGCGTTTGTCTCGGAAGAAGACATCATGCAGATGACTGAATCCATGATGCGCTCGCTGTTTCGTGAGCAAGCCGGTGTAGAGTTGCCCGATCCGTTTCCGCGCATGACTTACGCAGAAGCCATGTCGCGATACGGCTCTGATAAACCGGATTTGCGTGTCGACATGGAACTGACGGATTTGTCAGATGCTATGAAGCCGGTTGATTTTAAAGTCTTTTCCGGCCCTGCCAACAGTGATGACGGACGTGTTGCAGCTTTATGTGTCCCGGGTGGTAGTCGATTAAGTCGCAAGGAAATTGATGACTATACCGACTACGTCTCCCGCTATGGCGCTAAGGGGCTGGCCTACATCAAGTGCAACGATGTAGCTGCGGGTCGGGAAGGATTGCAATCGCCCATCATTAAATTTTTTGATGACGATGTTATAGAAACGATCCTCACCTCCACTGGTGCGCAAACCGGTGATTTGATATTTTTTGGTGCAGATACAACTGATGTTGTCAATGATGCACTGGGCGCGTTACGACTTTCGGTTGCAGCGGACATGAATTTGATACGCGATGAATGGCAACCGCTATGGGTTATTGATTTTCCGATGTTTGAGTATGACAAGCGTGAAAAACGCTGGCAGGCTATACACCATCCATTTACATCACCGTCGACACTCGAACCTGAAGAGTTGCGTAACAATCCCGGTGCAAGTCTTTCACGCGCCTACGATATGGTACTGAACGGTACTGAGCTTGGCGGTGGTTCTATTCGTATACACGACTGTGACTTGCAGCAGGCTGCGCTCGATGTGCTGGGTATAGGTCCTGAAGAAGCCGATGAGAAATTCGGATTCCTGTTAACTGCACTTAAATTCGGCGCACCTCCACACGGTGGTATTGCATTTGGTATTGATCGGCTGGTGATGTTGATGAGTGGCGCAGATTCTATACGCGATGTTATGGCGTTTCCGAAAACCCAATCGGCCAGCTGTCTGTTAACAGGTGCGCCGGGACAGGTAGGTGACAAACAGTTGCGTGAGTTGTCTCTGCGACAACGCAAACCATCAACATCTACTGAGCCGGCTTAAGGAATACATGCGGCAGTAAACCGGTATCAGTGGAGCCTTCAACTACCCCAGCTCAACACTACAAGCGACCGGAATCGGTTCTGGTTGTCATCTTTACGGTTGAAGGGCGGGTGTTGGTTTTGCAACGAGCTGACGATCCTGATTTTTGGCAGTCTGTTACCGGCAGTCTAGATCCCGGGGAGGAGCCTGCAGACACGGCTGCCCGTGAGCTGTTTGAAGAGACCGGTATTGACGTCGGTGAGCCGGGCATCGATCTGATCGATTGTCAGTTTAGTGACAGTTTCATTATTCGTGAGCAGTGGCGTTACCGCTATCCACCGGGTACGACGCGCAACAAGGAGCATGTGTTTCTTGCCCGACTTGCGACCTGTCAAACCATCGTTCTGAACAATGCTGAGCACCTGGACAGTCGATGGTTAACACTGAACGAGGCAATTGATAGGTGTTGGTCTGCAACCAACCGACAGGCGATAGAGCGTTTTGTTGCTCCCCGTTTTGCTCCTTCTGCCCGGTCTGAAAGTTAGGCAAAGCCGTTGATCGATGAAATCCTGTTGCCTGTACGGGAAGGATATCGCTACATAAATTTTGCAAAGCCGGAACACCGATGGATGCAAACCACCCCAATCGGCCGCACCTGATCCTGGTCACAGGCCTGTTATCACCCGCTTGGACATTCTGGCGTTTTCAACGCCATTTTAAAAAACAGGGTTTTCAAGTATCAATAAAGTCCTACGGGCACCTCAGACAAACGGCTGAGCATTCAGCTCGCGATCTGGGTGACTACATTGACACATTGGATGCCCCTCAAGTGCAGCTGATTGCTCATAGTTTTGGTGGAGTGGTGCTGTTGCATCTGCTTGAGCAGTCGGCTGCATCGCGCCGGATACGCTTCGTGTCCCTGGTTTTTCTCGGTTGCCCGTTAACAGGCTCGGTAATGGCCGACCATCTGTTGTCGACACGACTGGGTTCTTTCTGGCGTTTCTTGCTGGGGGCATCTCTGCGTCGTGGCCTAACCGGGGACCAGCCGTCTTTTCATATTGATTTGCCGCATGCACTGGTTGCCGGGACCCGCAAATCCATTCTGTCACTTATGCTGAACCGCAATTTGCCGGCTGGAGACGGTCTGGTGACGTTGCAGGAGGCACTACCCCCTAATAGTGGCGGTATCGAAAGCGAAATCCACCGGATTGCTGTTACCCATGCAGCACTCCTCTATGACTCAGACTGCATCGATTGGGTATCCCGGTTTCTGGCAGCAACCCGTGATTAATTATCCGAAACCGATCGTCAGCCGGTAACCCGGTTTAAAAGCCCGGTGCTATCCGGTGGTATCATGTCGGCTATATTCAAAGGCAGATTAAATACAGGTAGAAAACCGCATGGCAGGTCATAGTAAGTGGGCCAACATACAACACCGAAAAGGTGCACAGGATGCCAAACGTGGCAAACTTTTTACCAAGCTGATACGTGAAATTAACGTAGCTGCGAAGATGGGCGGTTCGGATCCCGTATCTAATCCGCGCTTGCGCCTTGCTGTCGATAAGGCACTGGGTGCAAATATGGCCAAGGACACGATAGAGCGTGCCATCAAAAAAGGTGCGGGTGAGCTCGAAAATGTTCAGTATGAGGAAAACCGCTACGAGGGGTACGGCGTCAATGGTGTAGCCATTATGGTAGACACTATGACCGACAACAAAAATCGAACGGTATCTGAAATCAAACATGCTTTCAGCAAACACGGTGGCAATCTCGGTGCTGTAGGTTCGGTTGCTTACCTGTTTGAAAAGGTTGGATTGATCAACTACCCGTCCGGTGCAGATGAGGATTCAATCATGGAGGCTGCATTGGAAGCGGGTGCAGATGATGTGATCACAGGGGAAGACGGATCTATCGAAGTTTCAACATCGGAAGAGAATTTTATTGATCTGAAAACCGCTTTGATAGATGCCGGCCTGGAACCGGTTCATGCTGAAGTGACAATGCAAGCTTCAACAGAAGTGGCACTTGATGTTGAGCAGTCACAGAAACTGATGAAACTCACCGATGCTCTGGAGGATCTTGATGATGTTCAGAACGTCTACACCAACGCAGATATACCGGCTGAAGCGTTTGTATAGCAACCTGTGCGGTGCACTTTGGCGACGACCATTAAGGTCATCGGCTAACCCTATGAGGATAACCGGGTATTTTCTGTGCTGACAGTGCTTGGAATTGATCCGGGTTCCGTGTCTACCGGATACGGTTTAATAAAAACCGATGGTATACGTGATTTCCATGTCGCTCACGGTCACTGGGCATTGGCGAAAGCAAGTGATTCTTCAGACTTCAATAGCCGTATGGGCAACCTGTATACACTGTTAGACGAGCTTGTTGCGCAGTACTTACCCGACGAGGTGGCTATCGAACAGGTCTTTGTCAGCCACAATGCGCAGTCCGCACTGAAACTTGGGCATGCGCGTGGTGCTGCGGTGGCGGCATTGGTTAATCGCCAACTACCGGTGCACGAATATTCTCCCCGATTGGTCAAACAGGCGGTAACCGGTAGTGGTAATGCAGATAAACAGCAGGTAGGCGGTATGGTTGTTCGCTTACTTAACCTGGAGGAGCCGCCCCAGAGTGATGCGGCAGACGCGTTAGCGATTGCTTTGTGTCATGCCCATGCCAGGTGTCGCTCGAGCGGTTCGAATTCGATGTCAGGGCGCAAACGCAGATCACGCCGTTGGCGTAGTGTCCCTGTAAGGTAGACAAACATGACTCAAAATCCAATCGCCACGGATTGCATTCAAACAGGAGCACACTGTTGATCGGACGAATTGCTGGTGCAGTATTAAGTAAAGTACCACCCGAGATTCTGGTTGATGTAGCCGGTGTCGGTTATGAGCTCGAAGTACCCATGTCGACGTTTTACGAATTGCCGGCGGTGGGTGAGAAAACAGTTCTTTTGGTGCACATGGTTGTGCGTGAGGATGCACAACTTTTATACGGATTTTCCAGCGAAATCGAGCGGCAGTTGTTCCGCCAGTTGCTCAAAGTTAATGGTGTTGGTGCGAAAGTCGCGCTGGCCATACTTTCAAGCATGAGTAGTCAGGAGTTTATGCTGACAATGGAGCGAAAGGATGTAGCGTCGCTGATACGCATACCGGGTGTCGGTAAAAAAACTGCTGAACGCTTAATTGTTGAACTGCAGGATAAACTTAAGCCTGGCAGCTTACTCCCGGCTGCCTCATCTGACACTCAAGGTGCAACAGACGAAGAGACGGGTGGTGGTTCTGGTGCCCGACTGCAGGACAATCGATCTCAGGCAATCGACGCGCTGGTTGCACTGGGCTACAAGCCGGCGGAGTCAACACGTCTGGTCGACGCTGCGGTTAAACAGGTAACATCACAAGCCGTTGTCGAGACAATCATCAAAGCAGCACTTAGAAGTACCGTCTCCGTAACCACGAAGGCAGGTGCTTAGCCTGTGTTATTCGTTAGCCATTAAGGACTTTTCCGGTGACTGATCCAAACGACCGCCTGATAACGCCGACTGCACTCGATGATGATCCGCAGGAACGCGCTATGCGTCCGAAGCACCTGGATGATTATCGTGGCCAGCCGGCAGTTGCCGAGCAGATGGAAATTTTTATTGCTGCCGCCCGCCAGCGGGGTGAAGCGCTGGATCACTGCCTGGTGTTCGGTCCTCCTGGTCTGGGTAAGACCACACTGGCGAACATTATTGCCAACGAATTGGGTGTGGCCATTCGCCACACGTCCGGCCCGGTGTTGGAGCGACCGGGTGATCTTGCCGCCATGCTGACAAACCTCGAACCGAATGATGTGCTGTTCATAGATGAGATTCATCGCCTCGGCGCCATCGTCGAGGAAACGCTTTATCCGGCTATGGAGGATTTTCAACTCGATATCATGATTGGAGAGGGACCGGCTGCGCGCTCGATCAAGCTGGATCTGCCACCGTTTACACTGGTTGGTGCTACTACACGTGCTGGTTTACTGACGTCGCCGTTGCGGGACCGTTTTGGCATAGTACAACGGCTTGAATTTTACGCTACGGCAGATCTTGCTGCGATTGTGGAGCGTTCAGCGCGTTTAATGAATGCCGATATCACACCGGATGGTGCAACTGAAATCGCCCGCCGCGCCCGTGGTACGCCGCGCATTGCAAACCGTCTGCTAAGGCGAGTGCGTGATTATGCGGAAGTAAAAGCCGGTGGCGCCATAGATGTGAAAGTCGCCGATGCTGCTCTTAATCTGCTGCATGTAGACCGCTTTGGTCTGGATGCCCAGGATCGTCGTCTTCTTGGCAGTATCATCGAAAAATTTGATGGTGGCCCGGTCGGGTTGGACAATGTTGCTGCTGCCATTGGCGAAGAAAGCGGGACCATTGAGGAAGTGATCGAACCCTACCTGATACAGCAAGGCTTATTGATGCGCACTCCCCGCGGACGTGCTGCGACAGCTGCAGCTTACCGTCACCTTGGCATGAAACAGCCGGATACCTTGAATAAATATTCAGACAACAATCCTCCAGATGACAACGTGGATAACTCGTCATCGGCTCCGCGACAATCGGAGTTGTCAATAGACTAGCTTTTCCCAAAGTATCACGGGTTGCCGGCTATTTGACTGACACCGTGTTGCTGTTCTGTTCGCCTTGCCCGGCATTCTTTGAGATACTGCAAGCTTGTTAAAACAGCGCAGGCTTGCTGATTTGCACGAGTTCAAGTGGACGGTGCGTGTGTATCACGAAGACACCGACGGTGGTGGCATCGTGTATTACGCCAACTATTTAAAATTCATGGAACGCGCGAGAACCGAGTATCTGCGCGAACTGGGTTTCGAGCAAACCGACTTGCTTGAGCAACACCGCTGTTTGATTGTCGTCAAACATGTGGAGGTCGACTACATTCGGCCAGCAGTATTTAACGATCAGTTGCTAGTAACTTGCGAGCTGACGTCAGTCCAACGGGCCAGCTTTTGCGTCCGACAACAAGTGATTCGAGTCGATAAGCCGCCTGAGCAGCATAACAATGAAGAATCCGGTAGCTGTCTCCCTGATGTATTACTGGTCGAAGGACATGTCAGGCTGGCAACACTGGCTGCCGATACGATGGCAGCTAGCCGAATACCGCAGCCGTTGCTGAATGTCATACGGTCTCCGGATTGACGTCTGGTGCCGGCTTGATTGCATGGGCCACACAACGATTTGATCGCCTGTAACTCGAATGATGAAAAACAAGTACATCGCGGAGAGCAATTAACGTGAACAACGAAATGTCACTCGCCCATCTGGTTCTTGCAGCCAGTCCGGTTGTTCAGCTCGTCATGATTATCCTCGTTGTTGCGTCTGTTTTGTCATGGGCCATCATTTTCGGTAAAGGCAAACAGCTTAGAAAGGCCCGTCGTCTGGCAGACGAATTTGAAGAAGAGTTCTGGGGTTCGGCTGATATTTCCGGCACTTACACGCGCTTGGCTGACCGTCGTGGTTCACTGTCAGGTATGGAGCGTGTGTTTGAAGCTGGTTTTTCCGAATTTGGACGATTGCGGCGTAAGACAGCTAACGATGAAGTGATTATGGATGGATCGTCACGCGCGATGCGTATAGCTGTTTCGCGCGAAACCGATGTGGTGGAGCAACACCTTCCATTCCTGGCAACCGTCGGGTCGATCAGTCCTTACATCGGTTTGTTTGGCACGGTCTGGGGCATCATGAATTCTTTTACTGCTCTAGGAAACGTGCAGCAGGCAACGCTTGCAATGGTGGCGCCGGGTATCGCAGAAGCATTGATTGCAACTGCTATAGGATTGTTCGCAGCAATTCCTGCGGTGATTTTTTATAACCGTTTCGCAACAGAAATTGACAGATTGCTGAATCGATATGACAACTTCTCTGATGAGTTTGCTACGGTATTGCAGCGTCAGGCGATAAGGCACGGAGGACAGCAAGTGCAGGGTGGTGCAGTTTGAGTAGCTATCAAACCGAAAGAACGGTGGAGTACTGAGTATGGCTGCAACCGATATAAGCAGGCGTCGTGGGGCTGCCCGCCGCTCTCGCCGCCAGGTTGCTGAAATCAATGTCGTACCCTACATCGACGTGATGCTCGTATTGCTGGTGATTTTCATGATCACTGCACCGTTACTGCGCACAGCGATAGAGATTGATCTGCCAGATGCTGATATTGAGGCAACTTCGTCCAGTACCAGTCAGTCGAGTGAAGAGCCGGTGGTTTTGACAGTGAACCGGGACGGACTTTGGTATCTGAATCTGGCGGAAGATCCTGATAGTCCTATCGGACGCGACGAAGCACAGAGTACTGTCAGCGCCATTGTACGAATTAACCCCGACAGGCGCGTGGTTGTTGCCGGCGACACGAATGCGGATTATGGCCAGATCATGGAAGGCATGGTCATGCTGAAACAAGCAGGCGCTTCAGCCATCGATCTGATAACTGAACCTTCTCTCGATCAACCCTGACAGATGTTTGATCTGATCAAAAAGTATCCGATTGCTGCGGCCGTTTCAGGTCTGCTGCACGTGGTGCTGTTTGCCTGGCTGGCTTTCAGTCAGTCTCAGGATCAGACGACCATCGGTCAATCCGAACCTGATGCGGTCACTGTTAAAGGTGTCATTGTCAGCGAGCAGGATATTCAGGCAGAGATTGATCGCTTGCAGCGCCAGGAAGACGAGCGTCTGGCCGAACGCGAACGCGAGCGTGAAGAACACGAGGCTACCTTGCGCAAGATAGAGGAATCCTATGCAGAGGCTGAAAACAAACTTTTAGAGACGGAACGGCTGACGGTAGAGCAGCGTTCTCAGGCAGAACAAGAACGGGCGCGATTGGAAGCGTTGCGCCAGCAGGCACTGGAATTGGAACGTGAGCGTGAATTGCAGGCAATGCGCGCAGAGGCAGAAGCGGCGAAACGTGCTGCGCTGGCCGAGCAGGAAAGTTTCCTGACTCAGCAGCAACTGGAAGATCGCCAGGCTGAACTGGAGAGGTTGCGCCTGCAACGTCTGAGTGTCGAAGAGCAGTTGTCGTTGGCGCAACAACAACTCGAGCTCGAGCGACTCAATATTCAACGTGAGCGCGAACAGCTTACTGAGGAGCAACTGCTGATTCAGCAGGCGGAGGAAAAAGCCAGATTGGAGGAGCAGAATAGACTGCAGGAAGCAGAACGTTTGCGCGAGGAAGCCGAGCGCTTGCAGGCGGAAATCGAACAACGAAAAGCACAGGAAGCCGAACGCTTACTTGCTGAGCAACAACGGTTGGCAGAACTTGAGGCAGAGCAGCAACGAACCGCTGCAGAACTGGCCCGCCAGAAAGAGGAGCAGGAGCGCATCGAGCAGGAACGCATTGAGCAGGAGCGCATCGAGCAGGAACGCATCGAGCAGGAACGCATTGAGCAGGAGCGCATCGAGCAGGAACGCATTGAGCAGGAACGCATTGAGCAGGAACGCATCGAGCAGGAACGCATCGAGCAGGAACGCATCGAGCAGGAACGCATCGAGCAGGAACGCATCGAGCAGGAACGCATCGAGCAGGAACGCATCGAGCAGGAACGCATCG
>CALFCF010000047.1 GCA_937951345.1 uncultured Granulosicoccaceae bacterium | reverse complement strand
ACAGAGCGCCTTGACCTGCTCTATTCATGAAGGGTTCGCCACCAGAGTCTGGCTAGCTAAGCAGGTCGCACGATTGAGCGAAATTCGTAGAAATCTACGGGTTGAGCTCAATCGAGTGAGCTGCGACGGGAGACGGGCACTGGTGGTGAACAGAAAACAGTGTGCGAATACCCACAGCGACGTTAAAACTGATTTGCTAACTGGAAATTGCTTTGTTTTCATTATCACTGTTTTCGCCTTCGTGAATAGAGCAGGTTAAAATGCACACTATTTTCAGTACTTTGTTTAGGTACAACCTGGCGACGGTGATTGTAGAATGGATTTAAACCTATGCATACACAATTTGTGACTCGTTATTTGACATGTAGATACAATAAAAGAACTCGATCCGAAAGTATCTTTCGGAATAGAATCTTTCGGAACAAAGAGAGCGGTGCTTCTTTGGTGGAATTTTTTATTGTAGCTCCTGTACTCTTAACGCTTGGCCTTGGAACGATGCAGGTCGGTTTTCTCTATCACGCAAAATCCATACTGAACTATGCAACGTTTGAAGCGGCAAGAAAAGGGGCCGTCAGTCATGCTGATCTTGAGCCAATGGAGCAGGAACTTACCTTTCGTCTAGCGCCTATCTATGGTGGGAAAGGAGACTCGGTCAGCGCAGCGAAAGCTATATCATCGTCATTACTGGAAGGTGTTCATCCACTGGGTGCCAGGATTGAAATTATCAATCCAACTGAAGAAATGTTTGATAGCTGGGCTGTTAGAGACGTGTTCAGCGATGATCTGCAGATTCCGAACCATCACTTGCGCAGTCAGAATGATGAAATTCGTGCTGGTGTCACTCTACACGATGCGAATCTTCTCAAGATCCGAAGCCAATATGGCTATGAACTGAAAATTCCTCTTGTTAATCGTTTGATTACTTCTACCTTATCCACGCTTGATCCGCAGAATGCTCGATACTACAACGCCGGACGGATCCCTTTATCTTCAGTCGCTACTGTCAGAATGCAAAATGAAGTCAGAAAAAGCGGGATCGAGTTGGCTGCTGCCCGTCTACAGACCTCAAGTGGTGTTGATTCGAATGATCTGACTGCTGACGGTTCATTACCCGGCAACATAATCGGTAACGATCCGTTTTCTGAATGTGACGAAAATGGACTGGGTCCGGTAGCCAGTGATTTTTTGTTACCGGACGATGATTTTAACAGCTCAGATATTTGTCTTGTGTCAGGGTCTCCAAATCCGATTTTTCAAAATGACTCGAACCCCGATGACACTGCGCAGTCAAGTCCGATTGCACCTTGCGCTTGAATTTGCATCCTGTTTAGACGAAGACCACCTGACGACTAGCCAGTAGCCGTATCGGTAGTTGTTTATAGCGGTTAGAGGTAGGGCGTTAATTGATTCCTGGTTTGCTCAGGAAGCAGATCCAGACCGGTATCTAATTGACTGCCGAACTTTTTGCCCATGTTTCGGGCGGCTTTAAAGGCCTCACTCGTATCAAATGGACGGATGTCTGCAAGTACCGTCAGTATTTGATTTGCCTGTGAGAGGTCGCGACGAATTTTTTCGCTCATGGCGGTAGGACGTCGTTGGCTGACAACCAGCTTATGCACTGCGTAACGCGCAGGATTTGGCACATTAACCAGTACACCGTGTTTAAACAGCAGCACGGCCGGTTGTGTGTCCTCGAGTAAAAAGTCAAGATAACGCACAGGCTCAGCGTAGCTGCCGAGTGAGTCTATTTTGACGGGTTTGCTGTTGTTCTTGCCCTGCATCGGGGTCAGTAGCTCAACAGACAGTTCCTGTCCCTGTATTTTAAACTCGGTCGACGCGGATTTTCGGTTTAGTGCAGGCACCTCCAGAAATCCCATACCGCTTTCCAATAGTAAATCTGAAAGATTGACCGGTTGTTGTTCAACTGCAACACGGAAGGTATTTTCGGTGGCGATATCTATATCGCGTGTTTGCAGATCACTTAGCCATTTGACACCGAGCATATTGGCATAGGCGCGAAAGGCCAGAGTGCCCACGACAACGCCACCGGCCAGAAACAATCCGCCACGTTCAAGCAGTGTCATGACTTTACCTTCGTGGGTCGGTGTGGGTGTCGCACCGCCAGCGAGTAGCATAGCGACCAATCGTGCCCGCAGGCTTCGATCATCTGCAGTTGTTTCCCAGGCGGCTTTCTCCTGTTCAATACGGGAGCGGGTTTCGTCTGAATCAACACCGATGTAATGTTCACTACGGCGTGAGCCCAGGCTGACGTAAAGGTACCAATACGTTTTGTTGTTAATGGTTTTTGATTTAAATGACAGATTTGATCCGTCAGACAGGGGCCGAACGCAATGCTGCATTAATTCGCTGTACTGTAGCGAAACACTGTCGGGCAGGTAGTTAGGTGCCTGAGTTTTGCCGGTGCTGTTTGTTTGCATTAAGAAGGACGATAGGTGGTGAATTGTGGTCGTAATTGCCTCAGGTAACAGAGAGTCCGCGTGTTAGCTATTCCTGTGACTTCGATTTGCTTATATTTCGATTTACTTACGGTGGGGACATTCAGTATCTATACCATTATACCGCACATATTGATAAATGCGGTATAAATATGCATTGTGTAGCACTTTTTAGTCTTATACCGCAATTATAGAATATGCGGTATAAATGTACTGATCCTGCTTCAGTCAGGATTTCGCCTGGTCGGCAGGATGGTGTCAGTGCAGACGGGCGCCAGAAGGGGGAACGGGAGGAATGAAACCGGGAACCTGGTTTATCAACGTTCCCGGAGATCCAGAACCCTCAGGCACGGGAATTTTGTGGTGCTAATGCAAAGCGCTGTAGGGGTACAGCCCTGGAATTGCAGGGGTTTAGTTTAATCGGGCTGTTGCGGGTTATTGCGTTTGCTGGAAAACACGCACATGGTCAATCACCATCTGTGCGGGGAAGGGGGTTGTTTCATCCGGTGAACCGGCGAAGAAGCCACCCACTGCCAGATTGACAATCATGTACATGTCCTGTGACGCTACATTCTCGGTTGTAACGCGCTGAAATTCGGTGCCGTCAATGTAAAAAACCAACTCTCCCGGGCTCCACTGAACAGCGTAGCTATGAAAGTCTGCAGAGAAATCAGTACCTGTTGATTCCAGCACGCCGGTGGTCTGCAGATCATCATTGCTGTCTTGATATTTGTACGAATGGAACACCGTGTCCGGTCTGTCACCACGAGCTTCCATGATAAACACCTGTGGCCTTAGGCCTTCAAACACATCAGGTAACATCCAGAATTGTGGCCAGAGACCTGTGCCCGCCGGGATGCGCGCGCGCATTTCCACGATTCCATGGGTAAATGCAAATCGATCAGCTGTTGTCAGAACGCCAGATAGATAAGGTTGTTGATTAGCTGATTCCAGTAACTCATCAGGTGTATTGATTGCTGAAATCGTTAATGTGCTGCCATCCAGACTAAAAGGATTGAAGCCGAAAGCCGGATTGTTCAACGCGTCAACATAATATTGTTCTTCATCATTAACAACCAGATCGGGTCCCCATCTGAATGCGGTTGTCCAGTTGTCGGTATCCAATGATTCGCCGTTAAAAGTTTCGTTGAAAACCAGTTCAAATCCTGTCAGGTCAATGGTCGGAGGAGGGGCAAAAGTATCGTTTTCAGCAACATCAGATGGCGCTTCATTTTCACTCTGAGCGGGGCTGCCAACGCCATCGCTACCTTGTTGGTTATTTTCTAAAGGGTCGGGCAGGGCAGCAGCAGCTTCCTCATTGCCTTGCTGTGCCTGGCTTTGGGCAATACGCTCTTGTGCATCGATAATCGCGTCGCGTTGCAAGGCAGGAATATCGCTATCACCGCAGGCTGCGATGACTAACGTTACGAGTGGTACGGTGAGCGACAACGACACGCGTTTGGTTGTTGTAAGCAATACGTTTGTGTGTTGTTGCAAGGAATTAGTTTTCATGCTGCAGAGTTATACCGTGTGCAATAGTGATAGTTCAGTCGTGAAGCCAATCAGTAAAAAAGGCGTATGCCGAGGCTGAACTGATCGTTGTCACCAATCTCGACTTTGCTGAAAGCGTTCAGATTACGCATCAGCTGAAGGGTGCCTGTAGCGATAAATACAGTGTCACCTTCGAAAAAAGAGCTATAGCGCCCACCACCTGTCAGTTCGAAACGTCGAAAAGGGCGTGATCTGATATAGGCTCGAACATAACCACCGCTGTCATCAAGGTCGGTAATACCTAGATCAAACTGGCCGAATTCAAGACCTGCATCGATGACGAAGTCAGTACTTACGGCCGAGAAGGGACTGAAGTAAATACCAGCCCCAATAGATGCCTCGGTGTATTCTTCAGCAACACTCGCATTGGCGATCAACGTCAAACCGGAGTTGTTGGTAAGGCTGGCTTCGAGTTCTGCGCCGTTTCCGCCAAAATCATAACCGGTGGGTGCGAGACTAACGTAACCATAGTCCAATGTGCCTTCGCCAAAAAGTCCAGCTCTATTCTGTGGGAACGAGGGTGGAGATAATACCGCTGCCGCAGGCTCAGGCGCTGTCTGTGTTTCTGGCGATACATCCAAAGCGGCTGAAGCTGTAGGTTCAACTGGCTGGGTTGTCGTCGACGCAACTTCCTGCTGTTCAGTGTTTGGTTGTGCATCAACATCTTCAAGGTTTGCCAGAGGCAAGCGCTCAATCTCTTCCTGTGTCATCACACGCGGTGTTCCGTCGGCTTCGATGACAATAACCGTCGTACCCTTGTCGTTAAGAGTGGCCGTGTCTGTGATAACTGTGACTGTTCCGTCGCTTAACGTAACTGGCTTGGGTATTTCTTCAGTAAATATTTCAGGTAGATCGCGGATTTGAGCCTGCGTCAATTGTTCTGGCAAATTGTTTGGCCCTATGTCCCCGGCATTAGGTACAAAGGCTTGCGTTGATGGCGCAATCCTTATGGCTTGCGGTGTTTCAGTGATATCGTTGAGCGCTGCCGCGGGTATAGGCTCTGATTCGACGGTTTCCAACTCAGTCAGTTCGTTGGTATGACCATGCTGATAAGCCGACTCAACAAGCGTGATCGCTTTATTTTCCACGTCAGAACTATCGTTATTGGTTTGGCCGGTCAGCTGTGTCTGTGCAACGTTCTCAGCGGAATGTTTTGTATC
>CALFCF010000046.1 GCA_937951345.1 uncultured Granulosicoccaceae bacterium | reverse complement strand
GCGGTTTGAACAACAGCTGGAAAACCCTGCCCCACCGATCCAGGTACCAGGCGGTAATCGCACTGATTATGAAAACGTGAAACTCTGGCGAGCCATCGGCAGTTCGCCTGCGCGACAGGAAGCAATGAGGGCAAGCCCGGTCGAGAATTAGAAAACAAACTGTTTGCAGTTGAAAGTTTATTCCGGCTGCACAAACAAATCTGCGAGACTTTAAATACAACTGTGTAAATGCCCATGATTCATATTAATCTATTGTGAGAATTGAATCATGGAATCACCAGTGGACGAGAAAGCAGTACGTGACCTGGCAAAAGAGATCGCCAAGAATATAAAAACCGAAGATGACCGAAACGATTTCAGCAAGTTGCTGCGTAAGGTCACCGTAGAGACGTCACCGTAGAGACAGCCTTGGAAGCTGAGATGGATGAGTATCTCGGTTACGCCAAGCACGATCAAAACGGTCACGGTTCAGGCAACAGTCGAATCGGTAAATCCCGTAAAACCCTCAAAGGCGACCACGGCGAAGTCGACATCGATACGCCGCGTGACCGCAATGGTTCGTTCGAACCGCAAATCGTCAAAAAACGCCAGACCCGACTGACGGGCATGGATGATCAGATCCTGTTCCTGTACGCCAAGGGCCTATCGACAGGTGTAATTGTATCGACGTTCAAAGAGATGTACGACGCCGATGTCTCAGCTTCACTGATTTCCAAAGTCACCGACCGGGTCATTGATCAAGTCCAGCAGTGGCAGAACCGTACACTTGAGCCGATATATCCGATCGTCTATCTGGATTGTCTGGTATTGAAAATCCGGCAGAATCAGCGTGTGATCAACAAATCGCTTTATGTTGCACTCGGTGTCAACCTCGACGGCCACAAAGAACTCTTGGGACTATGGTTAGCCGAGACAGAAGGCGCGAAGTTCTGGTTATCAGTAATGACCGAACTCAAAGGCCGTGGTCTCAACGACAAACTTATCGCCTGTGTCGATGGGCTCAAGGGTTTTCCCGATGCCATTGCTGCCGAGTACCCTGACACCCGTATCCAGCTGTGTATCGTGCATATGGTACGCAACAGTCTGCGCCTGGTGCCGTGGAAAAACTATAAACCCGTCACCGCTGACTTGAAACTGATCTATCAGGCTGAGACAGAATCAGCTGCCCTGGCAGCACTGGAGACCTTTGACGAGAAATGGTCAGAGAAATACCCCCAGATCGTTAAATCCTGGAACGACAACTGGGACAACGTGATCACGATCTTTGATTATTCTGCCGATATTCGCAAAGCGATCTATACCACTAATGCTATCGAGTCGCTCAACAGCGTGATAAGAAAAGCAACGCGCAAGCGTAAGATATTTCCAACCGATCAGTCGGTAATGAAGGTATGCTTCTTGGCGATACAGGAAGCATCAAAGAAGTGAACTATGCCCATCAGAAGCTGGAAAGCAGCACTGAACCGGTTTAGCATTGAGTTTGGTGAGCGGGTTACCGCTTACCTTTAACTTTCATGGGAGTTTACACAGAATCTTTTACAGTCTCGTGACAGCTGAGCATTGCAATTCGTTATTGATTTCACGCCACCTTATTAAGCCCGCAAACCGTACCACCGTTATCATCTTCGGCATTACCACTCTGGTGCAGCGCATGCAGCGTCGATGCTGTATCGTCGTCATTGCAAAAACCCAATATTCCCACAATCAAGCCATTTGAGTTGTAAATAGGAATTTTGGTTGTCACCAGCTCCACTCGGCGCCCATTCGCCACTGTGCAGGGTTCGCGGCGACCAATCAGAGCTTCACCTGTCGAAGTCACCCGTAAGTCATCGGCACGGAACGATTGAGCTTCTTCTACGGGGTGTATATCACGAGCAGCAGGGTTGGAAACTGCGTTATTTGTTAGTGAAATTAACCTGTGATAGCTATTTGACCATAGAAATCGACCATTGGCCGATTTCAGAAAAACACTTAACGGAACCAGCTCGAGTATTCCGAGTCCCAGCTGGCTTTGACAGCTACTGCAATTTACTATTTCCTCCAACGATTGCAGAGCAGTGTCGAGGCGCACTTCTGATTTCGGTCCTGATACCGGCTTTGCCGGCTGGGGTACTGCAAACTGATCCCGATTTGCTAGCATTTCGATAGCCTCATCACCAGGGACAGCCGGCGAGAAATAGAAACCCTGCCCATGGGTACAATCGAAAGATTTCAGGATACCAAGTTGTTCAGCTCGCTCAATACCTTCTGCAATTACATCAACATGTAGTGAATTACCCAGATTGCACGCGTTTTCCACAATCAGATAATCTTCAGAACTCTCCTCCATCGCCAGCACGAAACTTCTGTCTATCTTTAAAGTACTCAGCGGAATATGTTTAACGTGAGTAAGCGATGCGTAGCCTGTCCCAAAATCGTCTACTGAAAGTGATATACCCATTTGTGATAGTTCATTGAAAACACTCTCAGTTTCACCGTACAAAATAGTGTCACACTCGGTAATTTCGATGGCAATCTTTTTGGCGGATACATTGTGCGTTGCAAGGTGTGTTCGAATTCGTGCCGGGATTTTCGATTCGAGGAGATCGTTGGCGGCAAAGTTAATTGAAATCTTCAGTTGTGGCCATGCAGCAGTTCTCTGAGCGAAACGAATCGCATGTATGATAACTAGCTCGTTAAATGCCTCACACAAATCATCAGACAGTGCGTGCTCTATAAATGAACCCGGCCCCAGCACACCTTCAGCAGGATGGTTCCAGCGCACCAGACCTTCAAAACCGGAAATGCTCAAGTCACTGAGTGACACAATAGGCTGGAACCAGAGTTCGATTTCCTCTCGCTCTATCGCCCTCTTGACATCATCGAATTGCATAGTTTGATTTTTAACTTTTGTGCGGAGTCAGGCAATGCTTGTGCCAAACCCCTGGAAGAGGTTTCAAATCGAGCGGAAGCGCTCGTATTGCACGTGGTGCTGGATGTTGAAATAGAAGCTGCACGATCTGGCGGAATGAAGGAAATCGGGCATTCCGGATATGTACCTAAACCAGATTTGATGCGTCTTTTACTGGATCCGTACAATGAGAGTCTTGCACGGCATATGGGTGAGTTACTAGAAAGAATGGTTGTTCACGAACTAACTAAATCACCCACTGGAGAGTGTCTTGTCGATGATCGTCTTGTCTTCGATCGCGCGTTTCGGCAATGACCCTGGCCTTGCCGCCGCAGACCCGGCAGCTCTCTACATTGATGTTGAAAACCCGCTTGAGTCTTTGCGACTTGGTCATGGCCACATGACGATTGGTTTGTTCGTTGTTCTGGCTTTGCTGTGTTGTGTTCCTGCGAGCAGCTTTTCCTCGCCGTGCTGGCGTAACTAATGCTCGGTGTGTGCTGTTAGGCGGAAGGTGCGCCCCGAGCGAATACGCCGTGGTAGCGACTCAGGTTTACCCTGGGACTGCGCACCAGAGCGGCCACCTTGGCAATGAAATCCACGGGCCGTGCTCGATCACAGTGAGCCGTCCCTATGGTCTCGCTTGAAAGGCAATCACAACTGGCTTGGGTTCTGGTTCATGGTGCCAGCGATGGCATTTTTGTTGCTGTTTCTTGCTTACCCGCTCGTGCTCGGCTCTATATTATGCTTTACCGATGTTCGCATCGGGCGCCCGGGTATTTTTATTGACCTTGAAAACTACATCTGGATGTGGGACGACCCGGTGTTCTGGTTGTCTGTGTTCAATACGATGTTGTATACCGTGGTAGCGATCGTGACATCATTCACGGACTGTGACGCCTGTCGCTGGGGGTCGATTATGGCCGGTGCGCTGTTCGGTTCCCTGCCACTGGTGATTCTCTACGCGTTTTTGTCGAACACTATGTATCCGCTATGACGGGGGCCGTTAAAGAATGATCGATGCCGTTTGGCAGAACAGATACAGATCGACGCTCTAGCCTGCTCTATTCACGAAGTCGAAAACAGTGACACTGAAAACTAAGCCATTTCCAGTTAGAAAAGCAGTTTTAGCGTCGCTGCGGGTATTCGCACACTGTTTACTGTTCACCACCAGTGCCCGTCTGCCGTCGCAGCTCACTCGGTTGAGCTCAACCCGTAGATTTCTACGAATTTCGCTCAATCGAGCGATCTGCTTAGGTAGCCAGACTCTGGTGGCGAACCCTTCATGAATAGAGCAGGCTAGCGAAACAACATCACTGGCACAAAGCACGAGCGGATCATCTCAGTCGTCGTGGAGCCAATAATGAGTTGGCGGATGCGCGAGTGGCCAAAAGCACCCATAATAAGCAGATCTGCATCTTCGTCCTTTATCCCTCTGGCAATTTCAACCTCTGGTTGACCGCTACACATCTCAGTGGACACGCTGTAGCCTTTGGCGCGCAGTAACTCAGCGGATGATTCAACTTTGCTCGCCACGTCGTTGGTCGGAGTGCCGACACACAGTAGATGACAGTGAAGATCGTTAAACACAGGGTTGTCAGCGATATGCTGGATGCCTTTGAGAATACTTTTACCGCCATCGAAGGCCACAACAAACCGTTTGATCGGATTGAACGCACGAGAGGCCACCAGGATCGGCGTTTTAACCGCGCGTGCCACGCGCTCTAAGTTTGACCCCAAATGCAATGCATCAAAGTCAGCGGCTTCACCACGTTTGCCAATCACAATCAACTCAATCTGATCGTGGTAAGACAGCGCCGTTTCAGCGATTTCGCCGTGACGCAACTTTGAGTCGACCTGGGTAACACCCGCTGTAGTCAAACGATTGCGCGCGCCTTCCAGCAAGGCTCGACCGCGTTTTTGTAGCACCTTAGCTTTTTGTGTATCCAACTCAGCGAGTTCTTCTAATAGCGCGGTTCGCGCACCCAGGCCGATGGTGCCGCTAAGATCGATGTTATCGTCCGCAACATCGCGGCGCCCCAGCACATGCATGACTTCAATGGATGCATCGGTGCGTGTAGCGATCCAGGCGGCGTGATCGCAAACGCTTTTGGCATAGTCAGACCCATCAATAAAGGCCAATACTTTGTTAACGGTTTGCATTAGTGGTCCACCATTCGCTCTAACGCGCCGGGTTTGTCGTGCAGAGCAAGTTTATCAACGATCGTTTCACTGGCTTCGTTCATACCAACAAGCTCAACGTCAGCCCCCTCGCGTTTGAACTTGAGTACCACCATATCGACAGCGGCTACGCTCGATATATCCCATATATGAGCATGTTGCATATCGATCGTGATGTTTTCAATTGCCTCTTTAAAATCGAACGATGCATTAAACTCATCGACAGAGGCGAAAAACAACTGCCCTTTGACGACGTAGGTACGATGGCTCCCGTCTGAAGACAGCGTTGATGTCACCGCGAAGATTTGTGCAATCTTACCTGCGAACGCGATCCCGGAGAAAAGCACGCCTGTCAGTACGCCAAGAGCAAGATTATGAGTAGCGACGACAACAAAAACCGTCGACAACATAACCAATGAGGAGCTTCGCGGGTGAGTCTTGATGTTTTTTATCGATGACCAACTGAACGTACCGATAGCGACCATGATCATGATCGCGACCAACGCCGCCATGGGGATTTGTTTGACCCAATCTCCTAGGAACACAATCATTATCAACAGAAAAATGCCAGCGCAAAAGGTTGATAACCTACCGCGTCCACCAGACTTAACGTTAATAATGGACTGACCGATCATCGCACAACCCGCCATACCGCCAATGAATCCAGTGGCGGTATTTGCGATGCCTTGGCCAATACACTCTCGGTTTTTGTCACTCTTCGTGTCTGTTAGTTCATCAACGATGGTGGCGGTCATCAGTGATTCAAGCAGGCCGACAGCGGCCACCGCCGCTGAATAGGGCAAGATGATATAGAGAGTTTCAAACGTTAAAGGGATGTCTGGTAACAAAAATACAGGCAGAGTGGATGGCAACTCACCCATGTCGCCAACGGCACGAATGTCGAAATCGAATACGACCGCAATGAATGTCAGAACAATGATGCAAATCAGTGGCGAGGGTACGACCTTAGTCAGATGAGGTACCAGGTAGATAATCGCCAACCCCGCGGCGATCATGATGTAGTTCAACGTCGGGGAGCCGATGATCTCAGGCATTTGGGCCAGGAAGATGAGAATGGCAAGGGCGTTGACAAAGCCTGTGATGACCGACCGCGATACAAATTTCATCAGGTGACCCAGCTTTAGCAGTCCCGCCGCAATCTGGATAAGCCCGGCGACGATCGTGGCTGCTAACAGGTACTGCAATCCATGCTCTTTAACAAGCGTGACCATGAGTACGGCAGTCGCAGCCGTGGCAGCCGAGATCATCCCGGGCCTGCCACCAGTGATTGCGACAATCACGGCGATGGAAAACGAGGCGTACAAACCCACTTTGGGGTCGACGCCGGCAATGATAGAAAAAGCAATTGCCTCTGGAATTAACGCCAGGGCGACGACAAGGCCGGCAAGCACGTCAGCGCGAATATTGCCAACCCAGTCGGCGGGCAACCGCGACAGTAGTGATAAGTTCAATAGAGTTCCGTAAATAGTTCAGCGGGAGGTTGGCGTCAGTGTAGCGAGTATAGGAAAAATAAAGTGTGTACGGCGAGTAGTGCGGGAACTGTCAAGCAGGTGGCATGCGCCCAATTTGGCGTAGTGGGACACCGAATCCTCATCTGATGCAAGCCCGGTCGAGAATTAGAAAACAACCTGTTTGCAGCTAAAGATTTTATCCCGGCTGCGCAAACAAATCAGCTAACTGCTCAGTCATGGCACCGGCCAACTGTCCGACATCAACAATGGTCGCGGCACGTTCATAGTACTGGCCCACATCATGACCGATTCCGATTGCAACCAACTCTGCATTCGCGCCTTTTTGAATCTGATCAATCACAGCACGCAGATGCCTTTCCAGAAACCGCCCGGGATTGGTAGACAAGGTTGAATCATCTATCGGTGCACCGTCGGATATCATCATCAGAATCTTGCGACTCTCAGGACGTGCGCGCAAGCGGTTATAGGCCCAAATCAATGCTTCACCATCGATGTTTTCTTTCAACAACCCCTTGCGCATCATCAGGCCCAGATTACGGCGGGCCCGGCGCCACGGCATATCGGCTGATTTGTAGATGATATGGCGAATGTCGTTAAGCCGGCCCGGGTTCGATGGATAGCCTGCACCCACCCATTGCTCTCGCGAACGGCCTCCTTTCCAGGCGCAGGTTGTGAAGCCAAGTATTTCCACACGGACCCCGCAACGCTCTAACGTTGAAGACAGGATGTCCGCGCAAACGGCGGCCACTCTGATGGAGCGGCCGTGCATTGACCCTGAGTTGTCCAGCAATAAAGTCACCACGGTATCGCGGAACGCAGTGTCCTGCTCTTGCTTGAAACTCAGTGGATGCAGTGGATCAGTCAAGACACGAGTTAGACGTGATGTATCGAGCTGCCCCTCCTCCAGATCAAAGTCCCAGGAGCGGTTTTGCTGAGCCAGTAAACTGCGTTGCAATCGGTTGGCAAACCGGCCAACGGATTTTTGCAGATCACCCACATGTTGGTCGAGCGTTGCGCGTAACAGTGTCAGCTCTTCGCTGCTACACAAATCCTGGGGCTTGACGATTTCATCGAACTCGCGCGTGAATACCTTGTATTCATGCAGGTCACCGACCTGCCGCACACCACTGTCAGGGCGCCAGATACTACCCGGCTCCTCCGCACGGGTGTCCATAGAATCTTCTGCAGAATCTTCGGCATCGGCTTCATCCTGACTGGCCTGCTCATCACTGCTCTCCTGCTGCTGATCATCGCCGTCTTCAGTTTCCGAGTCATCGTCACCGGCGCTTTCCGGCTGTTCGGTTTCTTCGCTGTTCTGTTCTTCTACATCATCGCCGGGTTCAGCATCAGCATCGACATCCTCTATCTGCATGCGCTGCAACAACTGCCTGATACGCTTGGCGAAAGCTGCCTGATCGGCAAGATCAAACTCTTCTGTCGCGAGCTGTGGTCGCATTATCTCGTCCAGCCAGTCACTCCACGGATCGAGAATCTGACGCGCCGCCTCCGGTAACGGTCGCTGCATGAATTTTTCACGCAACTTTAATGCAATAGCCTCTTCCATTGGCAATGCTTCGCGGGTCGCCGGGCGCGAAGACAAAACACGTTCGTAGTGTTGCTGCATGTGAGCATCAAGATTGTCGCGAATGCCTGGCAGGTTCTCTGAGCCATGTGCCTCGCAACGCAGCTGCTCGGCCATCGCAAAGACAGTTTTGGCAGCTAGCGAACCGGGCTGGAAGCGTTGGTGAATCGCCGCATCATGCAGGTGTCGATAGAGTGCGATCGAATCACCCTGACCGCGGGTCGTGGCTATTTCTGCGCGACTGGCGTTATCGCGTACTGAGGACAGTTTGTTCTGACTCGCATCGAATTCAAATTCGCCGGCAACAAACTCTACATCCAGCTGCCGATCTTGCGAGACCGCCCGTGAACAGGCAGCAATGGATTGTTTAACCTGGTCTGCAGAGCGCGCAGGCACTGCATCGGTTTGACCGACTTGCGCTTGTTGTTCCAGATCGTTTGCCACGATAGATGTGCAGGCTACGAGGACCTAGTAGCTTTCCTCGCCACTGCCAAGCTCTTCGCCAAATACGCGTTGATAGAACTCTGCGATGATGGACTGTTCGGTTGCATCGCACTTGTTCAGGAAAGTCAGCTCGAATGCCATGCCAAGATCCTTGAAGAAACGCGCGTTCTGCGTCCAGGCGATAACGGTGCGTGGGCTCATCACCGTTGCCAGGTCGCCATTCAGAAAGGCACTTCGTGTCATTGAAGCAAGCCGTACCATTCGGTCAACCGTCTGCTTGCCCTGTTCATCCTGCATGTGAGGTGCTTTCGCCAACACAACGCTGACTTCCTGTTCATGCGGTAGATAGTTCAGGATGGTGGTAATCGTCCAGCGATCCATCTGCGCCTGATTGATTTGTTGTGTGCCGTGATAGAGACCTGTGGTATCACCCAGACCCACTGTATTGGCAGTAGCGAAAAAACGGAATGCCGGATGCGGCCGCAGTATGCGACTTTGGTCAAGCAGAGTCAGTTTGCCTGACGCTTCGAGCACACGCTGGATAACGAACATTACATCCGGACGTCCGGCATCATACTCGTCAAATACCAATGCGACATTGCGCTGGTAAGCCCAGGGCAATATACCATCCTGAAATTCCGTCACCTGCTTGCCGTCACGCAGCACGATCGCATCCTTACCGATCAGATCGATTCGACTGACATGGCTATCCAGGTTTATGCGCACACACGGCCAATTGAGGCGTGCTGCAACCTGTTCAATATGGGTGGATTTTCCAGTGCCATGATAGCCACTGACCAGTACGCGCCAGTCATGCACGAATCCGGAAAGGATGGCCATGGTGGTGCGTTTGTCGAAAATGTAGTCCGGATCCAGCTCCGGCACTTGGCCGGCGCGCACGCTGTATGCCGGCACATCCAAATCGATGTCCAGTCCAAACGTGTCGCGTACTGAAACGGTGGTGTCCGGCATGTCGTCGTTCGCCGCCGGGGTTTCGACCACTGTAGCTTGAGTCATATCGGTTGTGTTTTATAGGTCAACAGTGATACTAATCCATGCCCAACAGCAATACAATTTGCGGATAACCCCGATGTCACTCCTGTTGATCAGCATCCTCGATCACCCGGAGCTGCACCCGAAAACTGTCGAGTAACACACATATGATAGTCATCATTTTCGAAGTCTGGCCGCACGCCGAATACAAACAGCCCTATCTTGAGATGGCGGCTGATATGCGTACATTGGTTGAGCAAATTGACGGATTTATATCAGTCGAGCGATTTCAAAGCTTGACCGACCCTGAAAAACTGCTTTCCGTCAGCACTTTCCGTGACGAAGAGGCCGTCAACGAATGGCGCAATACCGTTGAACATCGCCAAGCCCAGCAAGCCGGTCGCTCCGCCTACTTCCAGAAATATCGCATCCGGGTTGTTTCAGTGTTGCGTGACTACAGCCACGACAACCGTGAGCAGGTACCCGCGGACAGCATCGACTATCACGCAACCAACTGACACATCGGCTCGCACAACTTCAATTAGTTTTTTTCCAGGAACACCGAAGCTACATTCCCGGTGTCAGATCACAAGCGAGCTAGCCTGCTCTATTCATGAAGGCGAAAACAGTGATATTGAAAACTAAGGAGCCTCTGATTTATTAAGCGAGGCAGTCAGAGCAAGGCGAAATTTGGCGAAAAAGCGCAGTGTATATGCAAATACATGAGCATTTTAAGCCAAATTTCAACGCCGCTATGACAACGCAGGTAATAAATCAGAGGTTCCTTAAGCAATTTCCAGTTAGAAAAGCAGTGTTAGCGTCGCTGCGGGTATTCGCACACTGTTTTCTATTCACCCCCAGTGCCCGTCTGCCGTCACAGCTCACTCGATTTAGCTCAACCCGTAGACTTCTACGAATTTCGCTCAATCGAGCGACCTGCTTAGGTAGCCAGACTCTGGTGGCGAACCCTTTATGAAAAGAGCAGGCTAGCCAGGTCAGACAAATAGGAGAGTGAGGGAATGCCGGATTAAGACATGCAGGCGGGAGTCAGGTGGTACAGAAAACAGCAAGCCGCGCAACATAGCCCGGCTTGCTGTATTTTCCTGGTAGTGCTCAGTTATGCGTCATTCGTATTGATGCGTCATTCGTATTAATCAGGAAGCAGCCTTATCACGCTCTTCTGCTTCTTTGATGACCACTTCAGCCACATTTTTCGGACACGGAGCGTAGTACTCGAATTCCATCGAGAATTGCCCGCGACCCGATGTCATCGTGCGCAGGTCACCGATATAGCCGAACATTTCAGCCAGAGGTACCTCTGCACGAATACGCACACCGGTCGCACCCGGTTCCTGCGACTTGATCATGCCGCGACGACGGTTTAAATCGCCGATCACATCACCGACATGATCGTCGGGCGTGTACACATCAACTTTCATCACCGGCTCGATCAACTGCGGAGCAGCTTTAGGTACGGACTGTCGATAAGCTGCCCGAGCTGCGATTTCAAATGCCATTGCTGACGAATCGACCGCGTGGAATGCACCGTCTTTCAGGGTGACTTTGATGTCCTGACACGGGTAGCCGGCTAAAACACCTGCATCCATGCTCATCTTGAAGCCTTTCTCAACTGCTGGCCAATACTCTCTTGGCACGTTTCCGCCAGTCACAACAGATTCAAATTCGAATCCGGCACCTCGTTCAGCAGGGCTAATGGTGTAGTCAATCTTGCCAAACTGACCTGAACCACCTGTCTGCTTCTTGTGCGTGTAGGTATCTTCGATCGGCTGCGTGATCGTTTCACGATAAGCGACCTGAGGTTTACCAACCTCAACTTCAACACTGTGCGTGCGTTTGAGAATATCTATTTTGATATCCAGGTGCAGCTCACCCATACCTTTGAGGATTGTTTCACCGCTTTCCTCGTCGGTTTCAACGCGGAATGACGGGTCCTCAGCAATCATCTTACCGAGCGCTATCCCAAGTTTTTCGGATGCACCCTTGTCTTTCGGGCTAACCGCAATTGAGATAACCGGGTCAGGGAATACCATCGGTTCGAGCGTGGCCGGCTGTTTCTGATCAGCAAGCGTATGCCCTGTCTGCACGTTTTTCATGCCGAGTACAGCAACAATGTCGCCGGCGGCGGCCTGATCAAGCTCCTCGCGTGAGTCGGCGTGCATTTCAACAATTCGACCAATACGCTCAGTTTTGCCTGTAGCGGTATTCACCACCGTATCACCCTTGTTCATGACGCCTGAGTAAATACGGATAAACGTCAGCGCACCAAAACGATCGTCCATGATTTTGAACGCCAGTGCCCGTAACGGATGCGATGTGCTTACATGTGCAACGTCGCCGGTCTCGTTACCTTCAAGATCCATCTCGGGTTGTGGTTTGACTTCGGTCGGATTCGGCAGATAGTCAACTACGGCGTTCAATACAGGCTGCACACCTTTATTTTTAAACGCAGACCCACACAAGGTCGGGAACCATGTCAGATCGATTGTGCCTTTGCGTACACAGGCCTTTAGCGTATCAAGATCAGGCTCTTCACCCTCAAGATACTTTTCCATCGCATCGTCATCCGCTTCGAGAGCAGTCTCGATCAACTCTTCGCGGAACTTGGCAACGTCGTCTTTCATGTCTTCCGGTACATCAACCAATTCATAGTTTTCCGGATTGCCGGAGTCGTCCCATATCCAGGCCTTCTCGGTCAGCAGATCCACGATGCCCGTGAATTCATCTTCACGACCGATCGGCAGGGTCATGATCAGCGGACGCGCACCCAGTACATCCTTGATCTGATCAACAACTCGATAGAAATCCGCTCCGATGCGATCAAGCTTGTTAACGAATATGATGCGTGCGACTTCAGATTCATTCGCGTAACGCCAGTTTGTCTCGGATTGTGGCTCTACGCCTCCGGAGCCACAGAAGACACCGACACCACCATCGAGCACCTTCAGCGAGCGGTAAACTTCAATAGTGAAGTCAACGTGTCCGGGTGTATCGATGATGTTCAGGCGGTGATCCGCCCAGGTGCAGCTGGTCGCAGCAGACTGGATTGTGATACCACGCTCCTGCTCCTGCTCCATAAAATCGGTGGTAGCTTCACCGTCATGAACTTCTCCGGTTTTGTGGATCTTACCGGTCAGTTTCAGAATTCGTTCGGTGGTGGTGGTCTTGCCCGCATCCACGTGGGCAAATATGCCGATGTTTCGGTAGTGCGTTAAATCACTCATGACATGCTCAAGCTAAATATGAAATTGTTGATATCCAGTACCCGGACAACAAAAAGCCGCTGCCCGGACCTGTGTTAACAGGGACGGTAGAGGCGTTAGATTCGGGATCGACCGGTTGCGGGGGTTAGCGCAACCTGAGGAAGCCCGCTATTCTAGCAAGTATTGGGGCAAATTTTGCAATATCCATAGCAAAATTATTACCGCAAAATGACATACCGTCTGATCAGACCAGCGGGTACGTGCCTACCCCAGTCGACGTACACTGCAAAGCCTGCCCCGTCAGGCGGGCACCACACTGTTCCCGGAGTATAGTCGTCGACTCAAGCGTTGCACTAAAGCCCGGCATGCTTATTGAGGGCGGGACCTGCGCGGGGCTTATTCTCAAAGGAAATCCCGAACAACAATGCAGGAAAATAGACCAAACCAGCCTGACGATCTGACATCCAACGACACCCGTGGAGCGGGAAAATGGATGATCATCGGCGTTTGGGTACTTTTACTCGGTTTGATGACGTTATTCGCACACCGCTGGTACGAGCGTGCCGAGAACCCGAATCAGACGGTCTTTGTCGGCAACACCGGTGACCGCGAATTTATTCGACTGCAGGCAAACCGCGCCGGCCACTATGTGGCCAACGGGCAGATTAACGGTAAAGAGGTTGTGTTTCTGCTTGATACAGGTGCCACCTCTATCAGTGTTCCCCAACAAGTAGCCGACCGGGTCGGTCTGGTCAGTGGGCGCCCGATAACCGTTAGCACCGCCAATGGAACAGCAACTGTGTATGCAACCAATATGGACGCGGTTCGCCTGGGCGTGTTTCAACGCCACGAAGTCAACGGCCATGTCAATCCGCATATGCAAGGCGAGGCGGTGCTGCTGGGTATGAACTTCCTGCGCCATTTCAATTTGTCTGTACAGGATACGGTCCTGACAATCACGCCACCGTAACCACACCGGATCACCGTATCCAGAGTGATCGCGTTAGCTATTGTTCAACTGACTGCAAAGCGGTTTGTATCATCAGCATCTTGGCTCTTTTTATGTGACCTGTGACCGCAACGGAACCCTGTCAGCTCAAATCTGTCATAGGTAAAGTTCTGCTGCTCCGCGATCTGACGACGTTAAGTCAGCAGATTCTGCAGCCAATTATCCCAGTATCATTAAGGCTTACAGGAGGCTGGGTTGGTGAAGCTAAAAAAGATGCTGGAAAGCTCAAAATTTTCAGCTTCAATTAATGCTGACAAGCAAAAATTGAGAATGATCACAAAGCGTGGACAAACGTCCACCAAACTTGACCTCCTGCAGGCAACAAAAGCTTGACACTGGTATATACTACTGCAGGATTTACTACAATCAGTGTGTCTATCTTGTTGTTTTAGACGGTTTTATTGCGTTGCGCATCCTGCTGAACGTCCTCAGGACTGACACTCGCTGCTCAACACGTCCTGCTACAAGAGCCTGAAAAAATGACGGTTATCGCGGTTACATGAAAAGTCTACTCTCAGCCCTGATCATCGGGACATACATACTTTGCTGTCTTGTCATAAAAACCGGACCGTGGCGTTACTTTCAAATTAACGCTCGTTTGTTCTCGCGCGAGAAGGGAATTTTTTCCAAATTGGCACTGGATGATATGTTCCCGGCTCCGTGGCGTCTGAAGCAGATGCGACTGGATATATCAGATGTACCGGATACATTCCCGGTATTTATCAAGCCCGAGTGGGGACAGAACAGCATCGGCATTGAGCGTGCTGACACCGCCGAGCAGTTTGCGAACATAGCGAGACGGTTGAGCAAATCTGACCGATCATACATTGTTCAGGAAGCGGCCCCGGGGCAACGCGAGTTCGAAATCTTCAGCACCTTTGCCACCCGCAAGTTTGACAAGGCCGATATCATCACGGTCACTGAGACCATCAATAAAACACATCCATTTCCGATTAACAGTATCTACAACAACGACACGGTCTACAAAGAATTAACCGGCTCGCTCAGTGAACAGCAACTGGATCAACTGTCTCAATACAAGCTCAAGATAGGCAGATTCGGGCAATCACGATTGTGCGTACGTGCGGATTCAATTGAAGACATGGTGGCCGGTAAATTCCACATTGTCGAAATCAACTTGTTTACACCAATGCCAATTAATCTGATGGATCAGAGCTACACATGGAAGAACAAGCTCGAGTTTATACTCAAAGTGGGGCGCTCTCTTGCGAGAGTGACACGATCGATAGACCGTAATCAAAAAACGTTTCCTGTTTTCACCAGCATGCTGCTGTACAACCGCCAACGCGGTGCGATCGGCAACGCATTACGCAACTTTTTGTTGAACTAACAACAGGTTGGCCTTGAATCAAGGGCGCGCCGGAAATACTCTGGCGTGACAGGGTTACACGTAAACAAGGTGGAAGCATAAATCAGAGGTTCCCTAGCAGTACAAATCCTGCTACATCTACCCTATTGATGTGTTTGCAGTTGCTACATGCTCTGCCGATGCTTGTAATGCACTCGGTAACAGAGGTAAAGACACAAAAGATGCTGCATGCTGACTTTTAACTGACAAGCAATTCAGTGTCTTACGAGTACACTCCTTGGCGAGTACAATCCTCTTGAAAATATTTGCCAAATTAAATTAGCCAGCACACGCGGTGAGTTAGCCTGCTCTATTCACGAAGGCGAAAACAGTGACACTGAAAACTAAGCAATTTCCAGTTAGAAAAGCAGTTTTAGCGTCGCTGCGGGTATTCGCACACTGTTTTCTATTCACCCCCAGTGCCCGTCTGCCGTCGCAGCTCACTCGATTCGGCTCAACTCGTAGATTTCTACGAATTTCGCTAAATCGAGCGACCTGCTTAGGCAGCCAGACTCTGGTGGCGAACCCTTCATGAAGAGAGCAGGCTAGAACCTCACGAAAGATCAAAATATAATTGACGTTTCAATGATAAGAGCAATCAAGAAACACATATACACTTACTTAAGTAAGAAATACATGGACGGTTGTAGCAACTACAACCCGCTTGATGTGCGCCGCAACAGCCGTTCCAAAGCACAGGGACGAGCCATGTTTGAGAAACATGATCTCCCGCATGCCAAGGGAGATATTTTTTTTAGCCCTTCCAAAGCACTCCGGTTTGCCGATCAATACGGCTACCCGCTGGTGGTCAAGCCCAACGTCAGTGGTTACTCCCGCGGCAGTCACTTCCCTATCAATAACAGGAAGGAGTTATTGAAAGCGGCTCTGATGGTCAAGGTATGGTGGCCAACGAGTGTCATCGAGCAATATCTTCTCGGTGCAAATTACCGTGCGCTAACAACGACTGACGGAATCATTTCAGTGATTCGGCGGTACCCGCCTTTTGTGGACGGCAATGGTATTGATACGATCGAAAAACTAATTGACGATGAGAACGCAACGCGCGAAGCGATGCAACTCCACCCGGTTATCTACCCGATTAAAAAATCTCCCGATGTAAGCAATTACCTAAAGCGCGATGGAAAATCATTTGCAACCATACCAGCGGATGGAGAAAGGGTATATCTGTTCAATCGTGTCGCACTGGCACCAGGCGGCATTGTGGAATCAATCAACAGCGATGACGTGCATCCGGACAACATAGAGATGCTGCAACGGGTAGTCTCTGTTTTTGGCGCTAATGTGTTGGGCATAGATATCATATTCGAGCACGGCATCGAACAAAGCTACAAAACCCAACGTTGCATTCTGCTGGAAGTGAACTCGCGACCCTACATGAAGATGCATGACGTGCCACGTTATGGAGAAAAGCATGACCTTCGGGAGTTCTACGCCAAGATGAACAGTCTTGAGATAGCTGACGCTGATATCTTCTAGCAGCTCTCGTGTGTAAAACAGGCCGCCATTTCCTATGATGCCGCGGACTTGTTAACCGACACAGACATCCCCTGACCAATAATGATTAGCGACAGCAGTAATCCCACCGGTCAGGGTCAGAATCCAAACGATCAAACCCAATCCACAAAACCCGGCACGTTCTACCAGTTTCTGGGTGCACACTCCCTACTTATCGGTATATTCCCGTTTTATATACCCGTTTGGTTGTGGCGAAGTGACTATTCGTTAGCAGCGATATGTTTGTTCGTTGCGATCAGTGGCCTGACATTCAGTCTTTGCCTGAAAGTCTGGGAAGTATTAGCAAAAAAGCACGCTGCAAGACGATTATTCGCAATCAGTTTTGCGCTCGAATTGCTCCTTGTTGCAATTGCAGCGGGTAGCAACCTGTTTCCAGAATCAATCCTGCTTACATCTCTGGCGGTGGCAAACGGTGCTTACAACTGTTTTTTCTGGACCACACAACGTTGCTTGTTCATTGACAGGGCAACCCCGGCCACGTCCGGGCGACAGTATGGCAACCTCCAGATCGTTGTCACTATCGCACTAAAAGTTGGCATCCTAGCTGGCGGACTGTTGCTTGAGCACCACGGTATGCTCGCAGTACTTTGCGTATCCGCCTTACTATCGCTTGCTTGCAGTCTGTGGTTCTTAAAGTTCGATAACCAGCGATTGCTGGAACCTGGATATACACCAACTACGCTAAACAACATCATCCGTTGCAGCGACCGTCATAACTCCGGGCGGATATTCGTAATTGACGGGTTATTTTTATTTCTGGAAAGCCACTTCTGGACATTATCCTTGTTCATTCTCAGTCGTGAGAATTTCACACGCTTTGGCCTGACAGTTATTGCCCTGGCAATCGGTTTCGCTATTCTTTTTTATATCGCAAAAAATACCATTGACAGGTTCACAGGTGAGAACCTTTTTCGCTGGGCGGTTATTCTTTACGCAATCGGTTGGGCAGTAAGACCACTCCTTGACAGCGGCACAGCTGCAACTGAAAACGGTGAAGCGCTGCAGATGTCTTATCTGGCAGTACTATTGATCTTTATCACCTTTTGCACGTCATTCTTCAGGTTAGTATTCAACAAACGTTTCTTTGATAT
The DNA here is from genome assembly GCA_937951345.1 of uncultured Granulosicoccaceae bacterium. GTDB lineage: Bacteria > Pseudomonadota > Gammaproteobacteria > Granulosicoccales > Granulosicoccaceae > CALFCE01. The sequence continues at coordinate 100,520 of CALFCF010000046.1, read as the reverse complement.
TGCCGGTTTAACAACCGGCAAACAGTACCTGGTTGTCAAAAGCCATGTAACCCAATTGGCAGTCTGTGTGATATTTATGTTGCTGGCAATGGTAAGCAGCAGTTTGGACAACAAGATAAACACGCTGAACGGGTTTTACCTTCTGGCCGCAGCTATATCTTTGATCTATCTGACGTACCGGCAGAGATAAGAGACAAATGTGAGTGTTTTTAACGGTTTGACGGAAACGGCGGGGCAAACAAAACCGCCGCGATGCGGCGGTTTTGTTCTTTTTTGTTCTTGTTACGTCTTGACCCAAATCTTAACCCGATGTACCGGGTTAAGACTTGTATCGATGTTGCTTTACAACTGCGATGTTGCTTTACAACTGTAACCTGAGATGGATCAGGTATCAGGGTGCGAGAACCCCGGTAATGACGTGGTAAGCACCGGCAGCCGATGCAACCGAATCGGTTATCGGCTGGCCATTGACTGTCATAGCACCAGCGTCGATTACAAGACGGTTAGAAGCTGCGCTTAGCAGACCCGGCAACATAACGTTTCCAGTTTCATCTGTCAGAGCGTCCGCCGCGGCCAAATCCGCAATAGTTGGCAATGCCGCGCCAACATGAATGTGGTTTTGTGCAAGGGCAGCGTCTGCCGTACCGGTGAATCCGGAAAGCGCTGTGTTGTTGGGCGCAAACACGGTCCAGTTGTTAGCCGGATTGTTCAACTCGGTGCAGAAAAACGTGCTTTCCAGAAGCATCCGGAACATTGACAAATTAGGATCTGCTGCAATCAACGCATAGGTTGTTCCAGCTACTGGTGCGGATTCAGGGTTGTTAGGATCTCCGCAGGACGCGTCACCAGTATCACCGGTCATCATCATCATGCCGGGATCAACGACTACTGCTGCAGGTGTAGCAATGGCATCGATAAAGTGAACAACACCGTTTGTTGCGAACATGTCCGCGGCTGTGATGTTCGCGCCACCAAAGGTCGTACCGGCAACAGCTGCCATCGCACCACCCAGAGTTGTGACATCACCATCAGCTAATGCAGTTGCACCTGTATCACCGGGATTAGCTGCAATAACACCTTCCACTACGTGGAACTGAAGTGCTGCAGCATCGAGCACGGTGCCATCAGCCTGAGCAGCAGTCAGCACTTCAGAGCTAGGTGCAAAAATCGTGAAGTTGCCTTCCGCTGGGATCGTGACATTGGCAGCACTCAGAGCGTTTAACAGTTCTGCCGGGAGCAAATCAGTGACAGAAGCCGCTGCATCTGCTGGCGGAGTGAAACCTGCCGGCATCATGTCCACTGGCATCATGTCAACCGGCATCATGTCTACTGGCATCATATCCACCGGCATCATGTCCACCGGATCCGCATCATCGTCGCTTGACGAACAACCTACGATTGCCAGACTGGCGGCAATCAAGGTATAACCAAGGTAGCGTTTGTACATAGTCATTCCTCTTTATATTTCTACCGAAAAATCATATATCTTCAGTCGGTTTAACGGACTCGCTAGACAGCCCTACCGATCAATAAAATTCTGTGTCCGGGTAACCGGAACGAATGCTAGTCACGAACTATCGGGCACATCGTCTAAACGACGCACAATTCCTATAGTCCTTACAGGTAACAGTAGACCAAATTTCAGTTAATTAAACTCCATAAGCGAAGTTTCACAATACGTTCACCCTACAAAGAATTTATCGAACAGATAAAAACCGTCAGGCTGCTGATCTTTAGTGCACATCACTCTGCACGTCAGAACTTTACCACCGAGTGCAACAGATCTTGTGATCGCAAGCCACATAACGGGGTTAAGTTTCCCGATTGCAATACTTGAAATGGAATCGAGTTAACAATAGTGCACAGCCCTGGACGATCGTCTAGCCTGCTCTATTCATGAAGGGTTCGCCACCAGAGTCTGGCTACCTAAGCAGGTCGCTCGATTCAGCGAGTGTTCAGATAGAAGATAGCTTCACGCGATACGGGTTCGCTGCTATCGAGCCTGTTACAGCGGTAAGTTCAGATAAAAAGATCGAGTCGTCCCTGACCCGCGCTGCATCCTGCAAAAATTACCACTCGGAGGAACCGTTAAATGCCGAAGAATACGAAATTGTAAAATTCTGGTGGCGACTGTGCTGAAGACCCTGATTTCGACAAATCCATCTTCTGGCCGCGCTCAACTGCTGACCTACCCTCGCATATCTGAGAAGATCGTCTTTTGCGAGTCAGCGGACTGTGTACCTTTTGCGGTGACGTTAGCCACAATCGCTACAACCCACAATCGCTACAACCGTAACGCTGTTGCGTCTTTAGACGTTTAATCGAAAACATCGCGCACATCTAAAACACAATTCAAAATATAATAACCTTATATAGATGTAGCACAGATTTAGACTTTGTCACTCTCTAAAACCAAGTATCGCAGTTTTTTGCCATCACTCGCTGGTCGTGAGCGCACTCTGGTTTGGATCAGTGCACCACGCCAAGAGGTGGCGGAGGCATTGTCCCGTGAAATTGAGCTATGTCTGGCTGCATTTGCCACAGACAGCAGAACAACCCATCGACTCGATACAGCCGCTGAGCCAGAGCATATCAACACGCTTTGGTTGGGTGAGGCACTCACCATCAAGGATGTTATCTCATCTAAGCCGCCGCCTATTGATGTCATTCCTCAAGTGCAGGCACTACGCTACCTCGGCACTGAACAACAACTGATCATCTTCAATGCTCAGGACGAATTCGACGTCAACGCATTTGCCGCTATTTGCGGCACACTGGTTCACGGTGGGTTTCTGATACTGGTCACGCCATCACCCCAAGACTGGCCATACAGTTGCCAGCACTCCAGTAGTCGGTTTGGTTTTCCTCAATCGACTAGCCTGAAATCGCATGCGACACCAATAGCGACTTCAAATCCACAAAAGGAATTCAGGTTTGCAGCTAACGAGTCAGAGCAAGATACCCAAACAAATAGATTTATGCAGCGGTTTACCGATCTTCTGTGCCTCAACACCCAAGCAACGACACATCCATCGCATACTGAGGCTGTACAAAGACGCGCGCTTGTTCGTCATCGTAGCCGATCACTAACGACTGAGCTCAGCGAGCGACCAGACTATGTTGATGAAAAGGTAACCCCGGCATCTGACGAAGCATGCAGCGATCAACGCGAAGTGATCGATACACTGATCGACAACTTTCAAAAAGACAGGCCGTCGGTTTCAACATTGATCGCTGACCGTGGTCGCGGCAAGTCAGCGTTACTGGGAATGTTGGCTGCCGAATGGCTGGAGATCAGCCGGCAGTCAACCGACGAGACCGGTTTTAAGCAGACACTGTCAAACGACAGCTCAACTCCGACGGTGATCGTTACCGGTCCGGCAAGACGTGCAACTGATGTTCTGTTCAAGCATCTGGCAAGCACCAACCATGAAAAGAGTTCTTTATCAGTTGAATTCGTCCCGCCCGACAAACTAATTGCCTCGAATCCCGCAACCAACCTCGTGATCGTCGACGAGGCTGCACGATTACCGCTACCTCAGTTGAAAGAACTTATTCGGCGGCATAGCCGAATTGTTCTCGCCAGCACGGTCCATGGCTATGAAGGTGCCGGACGCGGCTTCGCCCTGCGTTTGACTCGCTGGCTTGAACGGGAAGGCTATACACACCAGCAACTGAAGCTTACGAAACCAATACGATGGCTCCAGGGGGACGCGCTCGAGCACTTGTGTAACGAGTTGTTTCTGTTCAAGGTGGCATTACCCGATGTCAGCACATCCGTAAAACCCGAACACTGCCGGGTAAAGGACCTGTCATCATCAGATTTGCTTGAGAATAACTCGCTATTGCAAACCTGTTTCGCGTTACTTATGCAGGCACACTATCGAACCCGGCCTGTAGACCTACAACACTTGCTCGGTGATGGAAATCTTAGTCTCAAGGTTCTGCTGCACGGAGACACCCCGGTGGCCTTACTCTGGTGGGCACTGGAGGGCGGGTTTTCGGATCCATCGCTGCGACAGGATATCGTCAGGTTGCAGCGTCGACCCAATGGTCATGTGCTGCCACAACTACTCTCGCAATGGCTTGGCGCAGAAGAAATACTCACGAAACACTACGCGCGTATTGTGCGAATAGCTGTACACCCGAAACTACAGCGCAGAGGTTTCGGGTCGACATTGATCAACATTCTGCACAGCGAATTCCAGACAAAAAATTCTAATCTGACATCACCTGTTCGTGCGATCGGCGCTGTGTTCGGTGCCGATCCGGATATTGTTGCATTTTGGAAGTCGGTTGGTTTTCAGCCGTTTCACATCAGCGCAGGTACCAGTGGTCGAAGTGGAATGCCATCAATGGCAGTCATTACGGATATGGATTCAGGTGATCTTGATACCACCAAATACCTTCAACAGGCAAAGGCGCTTTATAATTTTAATTTTGCATCCGCGATTGATAACGTGCCAGTATTTGAATCTGACTTGCGCCAGGACTTGCACCAGTATTGCAAAAAAGAATCGCCGGAAAAACTGCAAACCTGGACAGAGGATGATTATCTTGACTGTGGTGAACAATTCATTGATCTATATTTGCAGGGTTCGCGCTCCTTCCACAATACACGACAGTTTATTATCTCTTTCCTGACAAGGCATACTAGCAGGATTGCAGAATTACCAACTGGCACGCTTACCGATGCACAAAGCCATATACTTCTGGCAGCGATGGACAATGGCTTTAGCTTTGTTAACTATGCGTCAAAATACAACCTCTCGGGAAAACAAAGAGCCGAGCAATTCTTCAAGCAGGCACTGAAGGGAATAGTTGATCTTCCTGTAAAAAAGAACACCAACAATTGAAATCTACACAGATGAACCAAAACTCACCCCTTCGTGCTGCTCTACCCATGTACGATTGGCCCGAAGTAAATGAAGCGAACGATCAATTATGGTCGATCATTAAGAACGAGCTAATCAGCGCCGGACTTCGTGCACCCGATGGACTGACAAGAAACATTTCCTACAGTGCACTTTGGAACGAACCTGACTGTGTGTTTTCTCAAACCTGTAGCAGACCATTCGTAGACGGGGTTGAACGGCACGTGTACACGCTCGCTACCCCTGTCTATGACGCTGCCGGCTGTGAAGGCATTTTGAATGCGAGTCAGATTGTCTGCCGTGCTGATGACACACGTGAATCCGTTAAAGACTTCCAAAAGGCAACTGTTGTATGCAATACCCTGGATTCGCAATCAGGCTTTTATTCAATGAGCGCCTATCTGATCGAGAAACAGTTACCCGGACCTTTTTTTGGCAATACAAAATTATCCGGCTCGCACCGTGAGTCAGTCGAAATGATCGCTGATGGTTCAGCTGATATTGGCGCGATCGACCCGGTTAGCTGGGAGCTTGCTAAACGGCTCGAGCCCCAGTCTGTAAAATATTTGCGTGTAATAGACGAGACACCTCAGGTTCCCGGCCTGCCATTTATAATCAGTAGGCAACTGATTGATGAGGAAAAAGCTCAAGCACTAACAAACTCCCTGATTGCGGTATTAAAAAATTTGCCCGATCGACTGCGATCTGAACTATTGATTGTCGGAGCAGGCAGTGCAAAACTTGATCAATACGAGTATGTCAGGCAGATTGACAACCGGGCTATCGCAGCCGGTCATGAGAAATTTTCCTGATATTTCTCTGGCCGTCGGATTGTCAGAAGTTTATCCCGGTAAACCCGGCAAGAATCAGGCTTCTAAGGAAGGTGCATCAAAATCAAGGATATGCGGCTCGTGTTGGCAAGCACTCAGATATCGGAGTAATCCTTCCGCGCTTACTGTGGTAGTCATTGAGTTGTCACACGGGTGGAAGTGCAGCGGATCACAATCCAGTAAAGCCTTATCGATTACCAACGGTACACTCCCTGACAGATCGTTGGCCACGGCAAACGGGGTTACCGCTCCAGGCACAACACCCAGGTAATGCATCAGTCGTTGCGAGCTGGCAAAAGACACCCTGCCCGCACCAATCCGCTGACCGAGATCACGCAAATCAACCTGGCGGTCCTCAAGTAGTGTAACCAACCACATTCGACCTTTTTTGTTGCGCAAAAATAAATTCTTTGAATAACCACCGGGTACGCCGTTTCGGTAACGGCGGGAATCCTCTACTGTACGCATGGGTGGATGCGTGATTGTTGTGTAATGCACACCGAGGGCCGAAAGACGGTCCTCAATTTCTGCAGGTGACGCCGGGGACTCGCCATTGAGCAACTCCCGGGTTACCTGTTCTTCATGTTCGTTGGACATTGCTTGTATTCAGTGAGATCTTTGCAGCCTGGCAACTTTTAACCTGCATGGTCGGCAATCCAGCACCCATCTATTGCTCGTAAAGCCGGTGAGCCAAAATTTCAGACTTTCAGAAAAATTGACCTTATATGATCTGTTTTCAACACATTGGAAACCCCCGAAACATCGAGGATCCAGTAGAGCGCTTGGTACGATGAAGTTATTAACACATTCCACGTGCGCACCTTCTTCCGCCAGATCAACAGGTTCAGCGCGAACTTTTGCAGTTATCTGGCTCGCGATTCTACTGCTACCCTGGCACACCCTGTCCGCGGCCGAAATCCAAACCCGCGAACTCACCGGGATGCCCGCCGCAGATATTCGTAACCTTTTTAGAGAAAAGGCGGAATACAAAATTCTGCGTAAAGGCAAGCGTGTAGGCACACACAGCGTGCTGATTACACCAGATCCTTCGGGCAACGACAATAAGTTTACTGTATCAGTCGATTCGAAGATCCGTATCACAGTGTTGAAAGTACCGGTTTTCACTTTCCGCTACCAAGCGACTGAACGCTGGGACAATAATCGACTGGTGTCTATCACAGCAACAACTGTCAAAAACGGAGAGAGAAAAACGGTCAGCGCAGAAATGGCCGGTAACACCATGAACACCAGTATTACCGAAAGCCAGGATGCTGAGAATCCCACCAGGCAAACCGTAGAACCGGTAGCTTTTGCCAGTAACCATTGGCATCCTGCCGTAATCGATACTGATCGGATATACAATACGCTCAGTGGCCGCGTCGACAGTGTAAGCATAGAAACCCTCGGTATCGACACACTGACGCTTGAAGCCAGTAATGGCAGTACGTCTCCACAACAATCAGCACTGCATGTCCGTTACAGCGGTGGCTTTGAAGCAGAGTCGTGGTACGCAGACGACGGTCGCTGGCTACAACTTTTATTCAAAGGTACGGATGGCAGTCTAATCACTTACCAGTACATCAATCCATGAGTAACATCCGTCAGCTATCCAATGGTATGAGTGACCAACAAGCAAAGAGTGAACACAACAGATGACGCAGGCCCCTGGTGTAGTCTGGATCACCGGTGCCAGCAGCGGTCTCGGTTTCGAACTGGCGCTGCGGTACGCAAGTGACGGATATACCGTCGTCGCCAGCGCGAGGCGTAAAGACAAACTGCTCGCTCTTGTCGCCCAGGCCCGTTCGCAAGGGTTTAATGGAAAGGTGCTGCCCGTGGTGCTTGATGTCACTAACGACGAATCAGTCAACAAGGCTATCGGCGAGATCCTGAATACGGCGGGAATACCCGATATCGTCGTGCTCAATGCAGGTTACTATGAGCCTTGTTCTCTCGAAGAAATTTCCCTGCAACATTTCTTGTTGACCTATGAAGTCAACGTGCACGGTGTGGTTCGTTGTTTGTTCGGCATGCTCGATGAGCTCAAACAAAAAGATCAGAGTCAGGTGGTGCTGGTTTCTTCAGTGGCGGGCTACAGTGGATTACCCAGAGCAGCCGCATACGGGTCAAGCAAAGCAGCGCTCATTCATCTGGCAGAGTCACTGAGACATGAGTGCAAGGCGTCAGGTATCAATATCACTCTGGTGAATCCGGGGTTTGTAAAAACTCCACTGACGGACAAAAATGAATTTCCTATGCCGTTCATTATGTCAGTTGAGAAGGCAACAGACGCGATGTATAAAGGCATTCAATCGGGTCGTTTTGAAGTCACGTTTCCAAAGCGGTTTACCTGGATGTTGAAATTTCTGCGGATTCTTCCCTATCCGTTATATTTCGCGATCACACGAAAATTTCTCTAGCGGATAGCTACCCGGTGTAGCTACCAATTCCCGCAACAAATTCCCGCAACAAATTCTCAAGCAGCATTGCTTTTCAAATCCAACGTGGCATCACGGTCATTAGCTGCCAGCGGTTTCTGAAAAACATTTGAGACGCTACCGATTTTGATTCCCCATTTATAAACTTCAGATACATTGTGCACGCTGCCATCCTGCTGAAGAAAGAACCAGTCGTTAATCCTGACCAGCCAGCGCTTACCGCCCTTCAGATCAATATACATGCTGTATCTAAAGTTTGCTGTATTGCCCTGTTGCACGCCCTTAGCCTCACCCACCAATGAATCTGAGGTTGCAGTGAATCTGCCATCACCCGACTTACGAACATGCCATTGGCGTTGTTCAACAACGCCATCCGTGTAGCGCAGCTCCTCGGTCAGTTCAAACACGCCATTCACGTGGATACCTCGGAAATCTCCATCAAAATGACGTCGGACGTTACCGAACCGATCGGTAAACCACCCGGTAGCTCGCGTATGTCCATCGAAGTAACGGAAAAAATCGAATTCCAGTGTATTACTGGCGACGTCTTCAATTTTCATAGTGCGTCATCCGCTGAATGGTGAGAGTTCTTTCGACATAAGAGTATTGCCTTCTGTATAGCTGTAACCCGGCAACCACCAAATTACAACAACTACGCGATGATACGGCTGTCAGATCACTCTGAGCTATATCGTGTAGATAACAGCATTAAATTGGCCAAGAAAATTTAGATAGCCGCACATTTCGATCGATCTTGCCGTGTGCGCGGTGATAACTCGATAATGTGACCGGATTTTACAGTTGTCATCCCTGCCATTCTTGCCATTCCTGCCATCCCTACCATACGCTGCAGACAGTAGTGTGAAAAATCCACACGGGTTTTTCGAAAATCTCCGCGTGCAAGTAACTACTGACGCATTAACTGCCAGATACCAACATCAGTGCTGCCCGTTTCGAAGCCAGCCTCGCAATAGGCCAGATAATAGCGCCACATCCGTATAAAGCGTTCGTCAAAACCCTGTTTTCCTATTTCGGCTAGTGATGCTTCGAATCGGTGACGCCAGTCTCGCAACGTACGCGCGTAACTATCACCAAAAAAGTCAGCTTCTGCGATTTTGAATCCATGCTCATTGGCATGTTGTTCAAATATATCTTTGGTTGGCAGCATGCCACCGGGGAATATATACCGCTGTATGAAATCAGGTTTTGCGGCATATCGATCGTAGCGATCTTCAAGAATAGTGATGACTTGTAAAACTGCAGTACCACCCTTATGCAACACGTCGCTAAGTTTCGCAAAATAATCAGACCAGTACTCCCGACCAACTGCCTCAAACATTTCGATCGACACAACGTGATTGTATTTTCCTTCCACTCGACGATAGTCGCAGAATTCATAATCGACCCTGCCACCACCCGTGCGCTGAATATCAGTAGACCGGGCGTAGTCGAGTTGCTCTCTGGATAAGGAAATACCCCGCACATCACAGCCACTGGCACTATTTAATGTACGCGCCATAGCACCCCAGCCACAGCCAATTTCAAGCAGTTTATCCGTTCTTAGCGGATCAACTGCTTCAACGATTTTGGTCATCTTGTTGTGCTGCGCCATTGCCAGCGTATCGTGCGCCGATGTGTAGCAACCCGACGAATAGCTCATGGTTTCGTCAAGCCATTCGCGATAGAACGCATTACCCAGGTCATAGTGACTGGCGATGTTGCGACGACTGCCGTTAAGCGTGTTGCGATTACCGCGGTGGGCGAAGCTATTGGCAAGCTTACTTAGCCGCGAACCATTCACCATCGACGGAAAGAAGCGTTCGTTGTTGAGAAACAACAGAAACAGCGCCGTCAGGCTGTTGGTATTCCAGTTACCGGCCATATACGACTCTGCCCAGCCCATACTGCCCTTCATAGCCAACGCGCGCACAGGCTCATAATTTTCCAGTCGCACAACAACCGGGTTGTCCTCCGTGCCATAGCCGTTGAGTTCGTTCTGGCTACATGCGACACCGTGCAGAGTGACACTGTGATCAGGCCATTCAACACGTAATTTGCCTATCTGAAAACCCGACATGATTTTGGCAAAACGCGCCTGAACCCAGTGCCCGGCTATGTCTTGCAGGCGGGAGCGAACGGGTTCGAGACCCAAACCGGGTTTGGGTGTAGTTTCAAATTGCATTGTTCTTGTTATTGGAAAATTTACTGATACATGCGTTAGCTAGCCTGCTCAATTCATGAAGGGTTCGCCACCAGAGTCTGGCTACCTAAGCAGGTCACACGATTGAGCGAAATTCGTAGAAGTCGGGTTGAGCTCAATCGAGTGAGCTGCGACGGCACACGGGCACTGGGGGTGAATAGAAAACAGTGTGCGGACACCCACAGCGACGCTAAAACTGCTTGTCTAACTGGAAATTGCTTTGTTTTCAATGTCACTGTTTTCGCCTTCGTGAATAGAGCAGGCTAGGATACACTAAAAAAGTGTAATTATAATTAGACAGTAATATGGCGTTGATACTGCAATAGTCAACTGAAACGGACAGCGATAGTCGGTCCATTACAACCTTGCCAGCCAATTAAACCTGCGGTGAGTGTGGAAAGACCGGCACCCGTTTTAACCAGAGCTTCAACGCCTCCCAGTGAATGCCGGCTATAACCTTGACAGTCATCAATGGGTACCTCAGCAGGTTGCGAAGCAATCGCCAATCATTCAGAACCTGGCAACTGCCGCTGAAATTTGCGGTCAACAGCGTGCCGTCGTCATCGCACGTCCTGATGGCCAGACTTATATCTTTGTCTGTTACGCTGGTACGGAACTGATAGTTCATACGCGGTGGCGTAAAAGGCGACACATGCATACGTTTATCGCAATGATGAATGGATGCTACCTCTGAGTCTGAAGGCGCAAACGCAAACGGATACAATTGGCGCTCGCCAAAGGTGTTGTTGACTTCATAAACAATGGCGCACAGTTGCCCAAGCGGCCCATGACAGAAATAAGTACAAATCGGGTTAAAAGCGTAACCGAGGATACGCGGATAGCAAAGTAACCTGACCGACACACCAGCCGGATCGATCGCGATTTTCTTGAGTGACTCATCTATGTCAAGACGCGCGGATAATGCTGCCCCGCTGCCAAAATCCTTATCGTAGAGGCTGAAAAAATTCCATCGATTATACGAGAACCATCGCAGTTGTTTGTCCAGCTCGGGTAACTCATGCAGATCAACCAGCATGCAGAAAACCTTGTAGCGCAATCTATGCACACGTGGTCTGAATCGCTTGTGAAATACAGCCCCTTCAAACAGGCAACTGGCTGATTTGGTTACGGGCATAAACTATCTCATCGTGCCGGTGTTCGCACATCGTATCCCTGTATGTGACTGACAATGTCTCATGAAGGCACTGTCGAAGCCTGGGTTTGTGCATTCGCTGATGCATCCAGCGATAGAAATATACGCGAAGACGGATGATCAACCCGCCATGGACGCGATACGCCACCGAGTTGCTCGGCGACCGCAAGACCGGCCTGAATCGCGTCTTCATGGAAACCCGAGCCAAAATAACTGCCACAAAACCAGGTGTTGTTCACACCCTGCAGGCTCCAAAGTGCCTGTTGCGCGGAATAAGTCTGTTCACAGAACAGCGGATGGTGGTAAACCGTTTCGCGCAGTACACGCTCTTTTAAAATCTCTCTCTGCGGGTTCAGCGATACAAAGTAGTTAACATCGCCCGGCAGGCTTTGTAGACGGTTCATCCAGTACACAACGCCCGGTTTTGACTGCTTTCCAACTGCGGTATGCTCGACATAGTTCCAGCTAGCCCATGCTGCCTGGCGTTTTGGCATCACCCGTTCATCGGTGTGCAGTACCGCGTGATTCTCTTCGTAGGCAAATTTACTCAAAAGTCGATGCTCTGAATCTGACGGCAATTCAAGTAACGCAAGTGCCTGATCAGCATGACAGGCCATAACCACATGATCAAAGCGTTCACTGTCACCACCGTTTGTCATAACGCGCACACCTTCGGGGTCTCGCTGCACACCGGTAACCGCAGTATTTGTCTGAAAGGAACTACCGTTTTCGATAATTGCTGCCTGGACCCGCCGCACGTAAGCTGCACTGCCGCCGGTGACAGAGCGCCACTGCGGTCTGCCAGTAAGTTTTAGCAGGCCATGGTTATCACAAAACCGCACGAAAGAACGCAACGGATAGGCAAGCATTTTCTCTTGCGGCGTTGACCAGATTGCGGCGCCAAAAGGAAGCAAATGATCATCGATAAATGTCTGACTGTATCGGTGTTCACGCAGAAATTCTCCAAGCGTGGTCGAAGCTGATCGCTGCGATTCATCAACAGCCTCTTTGTAAAATCGAACGATGTCACGAAGCATGCGCCAGAACCGGGGCCGGCACAGATTCGATTTCTGTGCAAACAGTCCAGGCAGTGGACCACCCGCGTATTCAAATGCACCATCTCCACGCGAGACAGCAAATGACATATCAGTGGCTTGTGTTGGCGCGCCCAGAAGGTTCATCCAGGCTGTGAAATTCGGATAGGTTGACTCGTTGTAAACAATGAAACCTGTGTCGACCACCAATTGATTGCTCGCCGCATTTACAGATTCGCCATCAACCGGCGCACCGGAGATTAATTGCTGCTTGGCTTGGTCGACAAACGCACTGTGCGCATGACCACCCACCCAGTCGTTAGCTTCGAAAACAACTACATTGTGTTTCTGACTGAGTAACCAGGCCGCAGATAACCCGGCAGCTCCACTACCGACCACAGCCACGCGCAGGGATCGACCAGTGATCGCATCCTGATGAGATCCTGAACGTTGGTAATGTCGCATTTCCGAGTTGCTATCGCACTGGTTGACTGTTTTCCTTGAAGCTACTTTTTCTATCATTTTACTACATTTATATATAACATCACTTCTCTACGGACTATTCCGTTAAAGTACTGACAACGGAAATAAAAGTATTTTTGTGCATTGCACGGTTTGAGTTTCGCTTTGTGCTTGAAATTGCTTACGTTTTCTTACGTTTTTTTTCTTACGTTTTAAAACTGAAAATAACTCATAAAAAAGCTGATTGCCGTGACCGATACGAAACACGCATGGCAATCGGACTGAATAACAACAAACAGAGCTTTCAGCAGCATGTTCAGTTGTACACAGGAGTTTCACAACTCTATCCTCGCGCTTCGAGCGCCGCGTTTTGTCATCGATGTCTGCTCTGACGGTTCAACCGTTACCCTGATATTACGAAAAGTCATAGTCGGTCGCATGATGACCTGCATCGAAACATCCCAATTTAACGCGGGTCCAGCCTCGTCACTAATGTCATCCACTGATCCATTCGAAACGGCAAGGCGTAACGGTTCTTATGAACAATCGCCGCACATCGATGCCCGCTCACGCCGCAGTAATACCGGCCAGCCAGAGGAACAGGCTGTTGAATGAACTCGGTCGCGACGAACTGAGCCAGGCGTTGGTTGCTATCGGCGACAATCGCGATGAGGCAGCGTTCTCAATTATCTATACACACTTCGCCGGCAGAGTGAAATCATTCCTGCTCGGCAAGGGCATGGAAGAGAACACAGCTGAAGAGCTCATGCAGGAAATCATGCTGATTATCTGGCGGCGTGCAGAAAGCTATGATCCAGGTAAGGCTGCTGCGAGCACGTGGATCTTCACAATCGCCCGAAACCGTCGCATCGATCACCTGCGCGGCAACTCGCGCATCGAGGTGGAGCTGGACGACGCAATGCTCGAACGCGGGCTGAATGACAACCTCGTCGACGAGACACTCGAGTCTGAAACCGCTCTCGCGCAGCATACCGGGAAAATGTACGAGGCAATGGATAACTTGCCACCGGAACAAAAGCAGGTGATGCATTTATCCTACTTCAGGGGACAGTCGCATGGCGATATCGCCGAGTGGCTAGGACTACCGGTAGGAACTGTTAAATCACGCATTCGACTGGCTCTGCAAAGTATCCGAACGAACATGCAAATTGGCGACGCAGATTCCAGCCCGTTTGAAAACTAATTTAAAAGTTACTTTAAAAACAATCAAAACTTGTCACATTAAATGCAAATAGTTCAGCGATTAATCCAATACACCACGCTAGAGCGACAATTAAAGATGTTTAGCAGCACAACCAGTAAAAAACTAAAGCCACTGGTTGAAATAAATACAAGTCAGCATGTATGGCTGGCAGATCTCCAGGAGAATAATCGGTTGTAGTCCCTATCTGCATGCAACCATTACACAACCATGACAACGCAAAATACAGTACATAAAACGGGTATCAGTCACCATCTCGCAGAAGAGACACTTACTGCTTATGCAACCGGGTCTCTAAGCGAAGCGTTCGAGGTAGTTGTCGCTAGTCATTTGACAATGTGTCCCTGTTGCCGGGAGAAAGCCAAACTCCTTGACAGCGTCGGTGGTTACTTTGTTGAACAATCAGACAGCGCAATACCAGCACTGACAGCAACAGAAATGCTTAAAAAGTGTCGTCTCTCAGACGTTGTACAACTTGACGACCGCACCACTGAACAAAATGATCAGAGCGATAAACGACCGTGTGCGCACGAAGTTACGCGGGAAACCGCTCTACGAGTTCCTCTGCCGCTGGCCAGACGTCTCCCTGCAAGTGTCGATAACCTGCCCTGGAAACCACTGGCTCGCGGTATTGAGCAGTTCGAACTTGGGACCGGCAGCAAGAAGGACGGTGCTTTCAAACTACTCAGAATTCAGCCTGGTACCCAACTTATCGAGCATGAGCATGGCGATCATGAATTGACATTGGTGCTGCACGGATCCTACTCAGATTCGCTGGGTCGTTATAGCGCAGGGGATGTGGCAGACTTGGGACCAGAGCATTCTCACAAACCGGTCATTGACAGCGATGAACCCTGTATCGCGTTAATCGCTTCCAATGCACCTGCACGGTACAAGGGATTAGTGGGCAAGCTCATACAACCGTTTGTCGGCATCTAGCCTTCAACTCACTTGGTCCGCCACAAGGCCTGAGACTGTCGTGTTCAGGCTTTTTTTTATTTGCCTCCAGTAAAATCTTTCCGGGCCCCGACAGCTACTCACGTACTTGACCATCATTCAACTTTTTAACCTTTGCCTGGACCACGGCACCTACAAGTATCTTTCAAAAAGCGACCTGATAGACTAGAACCTCCAGGTAAATGTTAGGGGCTGCCCGCTTGTGAGCAAAAAAGAGTCTATTGGTGAAAAAGCCCTGTTGCTATGGAACGGGTTGTCGCGTTACCCCGGCGGCAAGTGGCTATTCAGCCGACTTGCTGGCTGGATGATCCCCTACACCGGCAGTATGCGTCCCGTGGTTATGCATATAGAGCCGGGCTATGCCGTGGTGCATCTACCGGATCGTCGTCGAGTGCGTAACCACTTACGTTCGATACATGCCATAGCGCTGGCAAACCTTGCCGAATTCACAACCGGACTTGCGACGCTCACAGGCGCTCCGTCAGATTCGCGCGCGATACTGATAGAACTCCAAATCAACTACCACAAAAAAGCGCGTGGTACGCTCCGCTCAGAATGCCGAAGTACGCCACCGACGACCTCCGACGAGCAGGAACTGCCCGTGCAAGCCTCGATTTACGATGAGAGCGGCGAATGCGTCGCCACCGGTACGGCAACCTGGCTAGTTGGACCTGTCTCCACTGCCCGAACAAAACAGTAGAACTATGATCAACAGCACTGAATTCTGTCGTCAGCTTGGCATAGAGGTTCCGCTGATTTGTGGCGCCATGTACCCCTGCAGCAACCCGGAACTGGTTGCAGCTGCCAGTGCAGCAGGCGCTATCGGTATCGTTCAGCCAATGAGCCTGAGCTATGTGCATGGCCATGATTTTGAAGACGGGTTGAAATACATACATTCATTAACAAACCGTCCGATTGGAGTAAATTTGATCCTCGAGACCAGCTCAAAGACGTATCAGGAACGCACACGACGCTGGGCCGAGCAATCCGCAGATGCAGGGGTGAAATTTTTTATCACAGCACTCGGAAATCCCGCATGGGTTGTAAAACTCGCAGAACAACATGGCATCACGGTCTACCACGATGTCACCAGCCGCAAGTTTGCTCAAAAAGCCCTGGATGGGGGTGTGGATGGATTTATCTGCGTAAACAATCGTGCGGGTGGACACGCCGGCAAACTCTCGCCGGAAGAATTACTCGACGACATCGGAGCCTTGGGTAAACCGGTTGTCTGTGCCGGGGGAATCGGAAACGTCGAACGTTTTAAATCGATGTTGGATATGGGCTACGCAGGAGCACAATTGGGTACCCGGTTTATTGCCACCGAAGAGTGCAGCGCGCACCTCGACTACAAACAGGCCATCATAAACGCGGATGCTGACGACATCGTTCTGACTGAAAAAATTTCTGGCGTACCCGTCGCAATAATAAAAACACCGTATATAGAATCGATCGGTACCAAAGCAGGTCCTGTCGCGCGCTGGTTGCTTAAGCATCGCAAGGGTAAACATATAATGCGCAGCATCTACACGCTGCAATCCATTTACAAGCTCAAAAAGGCTAGCGTGGCAGGATCAGGCTACAAGGACTACTGGCAAGCCGGCAAGAGCGCCGGCGACATAGCTCGTATTGAACCGGTAGCAGATATCGTCAACCGTTTTCAAGCAGCTTTGTAATTGGTTTCAATCCACGCCTGATAACTACCGTCCATCACCGCCTGCCACCAGGATTCATTGGCAAGGTACCAGTCAATTGTGCGTTCGATGCCCTCTTCAAAGGTCACGCGCGGCGCATAACCCAGCTCGTTCTCGCTGAAACTCGCATCAATAGCATAGCGGAAGTCGTGTCCTGCTCGGTCACGAACAAACTCTATCAATGTGTTGGATGTCGTACCATTGGCAGCCGGGCTATCCGGAAATCGCTGTGCAAGGTTTTCATCTGCATCGAAACGCTGATCGATCAGTTTGCACACCAGCTGCACAATGTCGATGTTGGTCCATTCATTACAACCACCGATGTTATAGGTTTCGCCCACTTTTCCTTGGCGGATAACCAAATCGATACCATAAGCATGATCTTCGACATACAGCCAATCACGAATATTTTTACCATCACCATAGATCGGTAATGCCTTACCATGCAGAATATTCAGAATTACCAGTGGAATCAGTTTTTCCGGGAAGTGATACGGTCCGTAATTGTTCGAGCAGTTGCTGGTCGTTACATCAAGTCCATAGGTATGATGATAAGCCCGTACCAGAAAATCGGATGCTGCTTTGCTTGCTGAATAAGGTGAATTCGGCGCATAGGCGGTGCGCTCGGTAAACGCCGGATCATCTGGTTCAAGACTGCCGTATACCTCGTCTGTTGATACATGATGAAAACGGTGCCCAGCCAATGGGTTACCGTCGCCGTCGCCTTCAATCAGCCATACCTGTCTGGCCGCTTTAAGTAAACTGTGGGTACCCAGGACATTAGTTGTAACAAACGCGTCCGGGCCTTCTATGGAGCGATCAACGTGGCTTTCTGCGGCGAAATGCACGATGGTGTCGATCACTTCATCACGCAGCAATTGCTGCATGCGCTCCGTGTCATTGATATCCGCATGCTCGAATCGCAGATTCGCGTTCGCCGTGACACCACTGAGATTATCGCGATTGCCGGCATAGGTCAGCGCATCAACCACGACAATTCGGTCATCCGGATACTGTTCAAGCCAGTAGTGGACGAAGTTCGACCCGATAAAACCAGCACCACCGGTTACCATCAATGATTTCATGTTAGTTCTCTCAGCATCTCTCGAAGTTCTTCGCGCCAATGCACAGGTTTGATACCCAATTCAGCACGTGTAACCGATGTTTCCAACACGCTGTAGGACGGCCGGGCCGCAGGTGTCGGGTATTGATCTGTTCGAAGGGGGTTTACAAAAATGCGGTCATTATCGATCAAACCGCAATGCCTTCCTTCTTCCAAAATAGCCTGCGCAAAATCATACCAACTCGCAACACCCGCACCGGTCCAATGCATGATGCCGGTACTTTTGGTTTCAACCCCACGCCACAGAGCAGCGGCCAGACCATGAGCCCAGGTGGGTGATCCGACCTGATCAGCAATCACACCAACCTCGTCGCGCTCGTTCATCAATCGCAACATGGTTTTGACAAAATTGTTACCAAAAGACGAGTACACCCAGGCAGTGCGTACGATCAACGCATCATTGGGCATCAAGGTTGACAATCGCTGTTCGCCCGCAAGTTTACTCTTGCCGTAAACACTCACAGGGTCAGTCGGTGCGTCCGGTCGTATCGGTGTTGCCGGCATGTCACCGAAAACAAAATCCGTCGAAACATGAATCAACCCTGCTCCTGCTGCAGAGGCGGCCGTTGCCAGATTGGCAACACCGTGCTCATTAACGGCATAGGCCGCATCAATGTTGCTCTCATCTTCAGCATTGTCGACTGCCGTGTAGGCAGCCGCGTTGATGATGTAAGCAGGCGATAGATCAGATACCACGTTCTGCACGGCGGTTGAATCTGTAATATCAAGACGCTCGCTACCCGTCGTGAGCAGTTCTAAAGAGTCAGGACAGGTACGCAGTAATTCAGAATAGAGCTGGCCGGATGTACCGCCGGTGACAAGCACCCTCATGCGGCAATGTCCAGCTGCTCAAGAAACGAACATTCCGCATCCTTGTCTGACAATTTAGGAGGCTCACCGTTAACCAGGGGCCATTCGATACCGATGATCGGGTCGTTCCAACGCAAACTACACTCGTACTGTGGTGCATAGTAATCAGTGCATTTGTACTGAAAGTCAGCTGACTCCGAAATCACGTAGAACCCGTGCGCGAATCCGGGTGGAATGTAGAACAGCCTGTGATTGAATGCCGACAAATGAACACCCACCCACTGACTGTATGTCGGCGAAGACGGATTAATGTCTACGGCAACGTCAAATACCTCACCACTGGTTACACGAACCAGCTTGCCTTGCGGTTGTTGCGTCTGAAAATGCAAACCGCGCAGCACGCCCTGCGACGAGCGCGAATGATTATCTTGAACGAAATGTGTAGGAAGCCCCGCGTCCTCATACGCCTGTTGATTCCACGATTCCAGAAAAAACCCGCGCTCATCACCAAACACGCGTGGCTCTATGATCTTTACACCTTCGAGCTGAGTATCGATTATTTGCATTAAACTTGTTTACCACAGGGAGTCCATCAGAAATGCGGCAGCCTGCATATCTTCATGCCCACCGCGTCACCACCAATAAAATGCAACACCTGCGCCATCATAAACCACCACTTCGCAGCGTCACACCTATCGCTTCTGCTGTGAAAAACTGGCAAACGCCGGAATCTTGACTCACACCCGGATTTATTCCAATCTGTTGCCTCGTTAATCCTCTGTCGATTACTGTTTCACACCGTGTCCGTCAAAAATATCGACCATAAACTCAGAGAACTGGTACGGACAGCCACCAGGCATCTCAACCTGCCCGATGTCGCCGAAGTGGTTCTACCTGCGCACATGCTCAGTGCGTCCGAATCTGATGCCAAGCATGATAAGTTCGGGTTGGTGGTGCTTGAAGACGGGAATGCAGGATTTTTCTATCGGCTGCTTAATGTTCAACCTGATCGTGTTGAAGACTATCGAGCAATGGCAGAACGCGCGAAAGGACAAAGCGTCGTCAGTTTGTTGGAGAATCTTACGTCCAATGATTTATTTGAACGGGCGATTACCTACGGGGCTATTAATGCCGCAACTGCCGCAACGTTTCAACGCACCGGTTTCGTTCCCGCAGAAAAGAAGCCCACTACGGATACACTAACATCGGGCTGCAAGGTTGGTATGGTCGGTTATTTCAGGGAACAGGCGCGACAGCTGGTTGCGCGAGGTTATACGGTGCATGTTCTTGAGATAAACCAGGCGATCGTCGCAGACGTGTGTCGGGAACAACCAGGTGGAATCAGCGCCAGTGCGGACCCGGAATCACTCAGACAATGCGACATAGTCTACTGCACTGCATCTACCTTGATAAACGGTACCCTTGATTCCTTGTTGCAAGCGCTCGATACAAACTTACATATAGAGTTGGTCGGGCCCAGCGCCGGTTGTTTTCCCGACCCGCTGTTTGAGAGGGGTATCAATGTAATCGGTGGAAGTCTGATTACTGATATAAACACAGCGATTGATCGCATCAAGCAGGGTAAGCCGTGGCGCAACAGTGTTCGCAAATGTACCTTAGAGAAAGGTGACTACCCGGGACTTCCTGCATTGCTGAAAGCCTGATGCTCCTTTGAAACGAAAGCGCACAACTCACCTAGCTACGCATACGCTCACCCTTGGGGTCATATAAAGCGGTCAAACTCGCTCTCGCATTGATAGCTTCACCAGCAACTTCAATGGCCCAATTAGCAGAAGTCAAGAGTTCAGCAGTCACATCCTCACCCGGCTTAACATATCCAAGGCCGACCGAACCACCCAATGTGTGGCCATAATTACCCGATGTCAGATAACCCACACACTGTCCATTCATTAATATCGGTTCATGGTGATACAACATTGCCTCAGGATCAGTCAGCAAAAATTGCACAAGCCGTTTTCGCAAGTGTGTTTTATCGTCAAGCTGCCGCGCGATAGCGTCTCGCCCTATAAAACCACCCGCTTTGTCCATCGCACAAACAAAACGATAACCGGCCTCGAGCGGTGTATCTTCATCTGCAACGTCATGCCCAAAATGCAAAAACTTCTTTTCTATGCGGCAACTGTCCAGCGCATGCATACCTGCAAGACGTAATCCATGGGCTTGACCGTGTTGCTGCAGCTGATCAAACACGTGCATAGCCATATCAGTTGTGACCAGCACCTCCCAACCCAGCTCACCGACAAAAGATACACGTGACAGTCTACAAGGCGCGTAACCGATCTCAGTAGATTGGCTGCTTCCAAACGGGAATGCTGATGAATCGAGGTCGATATCAACAAGCGTTGACAACAGAGCACGTGCACCCGGTCCCATAACGCCGAACATCGCATAACTATGGGTTACATCAGCAACATGACAATGCGCATCATCAGACAGATGACGACGAAGCCAGTCCAGATCCCGATGAGTGACAGCCGCGCCGCTGATCACCAGAAATTCAGTTTCCGCTAAACGTATGATTGTCAGATCAGCCTCTATTCCTCCACGTTCATTTAACCAGTGCGTGTACACCATGCGATTAACAGGTATATCAACATCTGCAGAACTGATTTGTTGTAACAGGGCAAGCGCGTCGCGTCCGGTGACACTGTATTTTGAGAAGGTCGATTGATCGAAGAGTGCTACAGATTCTCGAGCAGCTCTATGTTCTTCGGCAGAATACTCGAACCAATTCTGTTTACCAAAACTGTACTGGTATTTTGGATCCACTCCGTCAGGAGCATACCAATTGGGGCGCTCCCATCCTGAAACCTGACCAAAGCAGGCGCGCGCTTCAACATGACGCTGATGTACCGGGGTCATCCGGATATTGCGCGCCGTTTCGAATTGCAGGAACGGGTAGTGGCGCGCGTACAACATACCCAGCGACTCCTCTACACGTTCTTCGATAAATTTCTGTGTACCCATAAACGGATACATACGACGCAGGTCATTGCCCCACAAATCGAGCGGTGGATGGCCATGATGCATCCATTCAGCACAGGCTTTTCCAAGTCCCCCGGAGCTTTGAATACCTACTGAGTTGAGGCCGGCGGCGACAAAATAGTTTTTTACCTCCGGTGCTTCGCCCAGATGGAATTGATCGTCCGGTGTAAACGATTCCGGCCCGCAAAAGAATGTTCGCCAACCCAGTTCAGCCAACAACGGAACGCGCTCCATGGCATCCTCGAGCACGGGCATCAGCTGCTCTTCCATGTGTCCGGGCAATTCATCAAAACAAAAATCACCCGGTATACCCTGTTGGCCCCAGGCGACAGCCTTAGCTTCGAAGGCACCAACCAGAAGTGCACCCGCATCTTCCCGGTAATATGCACACTTATCGTGGTCACGCAGCACCGGAAGCCCATCAGGTATCGACTCGTGCTTCTCGGTAACTGCATAGTAGTGCTCACATGCGTGCAAGGGCACATTAACGCCGCTTTGTTTACCCAGATGTCGAGCCCACATACCTGCACAGTTCACAACATAGTCAGTCTCGATATGACCGTGCGAGGTGTCAACACCGGCTACCCGTCCATCGCGGATAATGACGTCACGGACTTCAATATTCTCAAGACAGGTTGCACCTCTGCCACGAGCACCTTTGATAAAAGCCATAGTGACATCTATGGGGCTACCTTTGCCGTCATGTTCGACATAGGTACCACCGAGTAAGTCATCCGAATTAATAAGCGGGTATAGATTTTTGACTTCTTCTGCTGTGATCGTGTCGACCCGCGTGACACCGAACGCATTGTTCATTGATGCAACGCGTCGTAACTCCTGCCAGCGGTCTTCACTATGAGCAATGCTCAAACTCCCCACCTGTCGGAATCCGGTTGATTGTCCAGTTTCAGCCTCGAGGTCATGCAACAAACGCATCGAGTACTCGCACAACTTGGCATGACTGTCATTGGCGCGCATGGTGCCTATCAGGCCGGCAGCGTGCCACGTCGTGCCACAGGCGAACTGTTTACGCTCGAGCAGAATCACATCCTGCCATCCAAGCTTTGCCAAATGGTAGGCGACACTTGCTCCGGTTACGCCACCCCCTATAACAACGGCACTGGCTTTCCCGGGTAATGCTGTAGGTGTCGATGGCTCTTGCGCGTCACCGGTGCTGGTTTGATTTGATGCCATAGTATTAAATTATTCAAAAACGTTTAGCGTTGTCACTGCGACAAAAATGTTCAATCCAACAGTACACTGATCAGTTCCGGTCGGCTTGCACATGCCGCCATATCGCGCAGAAGACGTCGGTAAATTGATCTTCCTCGTCTGCCAGCCATTGATCTAGTGCCAGACGCGAGCGCCATATCAGATCAGATACCTCTACAGGGTTCGCCAGCGGTTTCTGATCTGTGACAAGTTTAAACACCTGCGCGAACTCCATCCCTGTCAGAGGGCTGGCTGGCAACAGAAAGAGGCTTTCAAGTTGCTCGCCCGTAGCTGTAATACCGAGTTCCTCATGCAGCTCCCGGCAGGCAGAATCCCGGTAAGTCTCGCCAGCATCCACATGGCCGGCCGCGGAACTATCCCACAATCCCGGATTATTGTCCTTTGACGGGCTTCGCAATTGTACAAGCACCTCGTCATCCTGGTTATAGACGAGAATGTGGCAAGCACGGTGACGCAATTGCCGCGCATGGATTTCAGCACGTGTCGCCTGAGCGATGACACGGTTGTTCGTATCCACAACATCGAGTAGCTCGTCTTGTGGGTCAGTCGTCTGTATCGCCATTGCAGTGAACTCGGACGCTAGCGTGAGAGGTCAAGTGAGCGTTAACCTATAGGATAGTCGGGCTATACTACGGAAACTCCGGGTTAACCTCGATTGGTTATCTGCATACTCTTTATGCCTGTGATCTGCGCTACAAATGCGTTGAAATCCTGCTCTAAAATACCCATGTATCCACCAATAAACAAAGCGGGTTACTGCCCTTCATCGCCAAATGTCAGCCTGATTCCGCTGTCTTATTCAATAAATACGAGATTTGCCGGCAAACGCTCACCACAATGGAGTAACCCTTGAATCAGTGGATAACACGCCGCTCCAGCCAGGAATCCCGCGATGATCGGGACGCTGAATCAGCCCGTGGATTTAACAGCACGTCGATAGACAGCCAGTACCAGCGTGATCGGGCGCGTATCATTCACAGCGCTTCGTTTCGCGCGCTGCAATTCAAAACACAAGTGTTGGGGCTGGGCGAAAGTGACTTCTATCGTACAAGACTGACACACTCACTGGAAGTTGCACAAATTGGCTCCGGCATATCAGAATGGTTGCAAAACAGACCGGATGCCGGGAGCCAGTCAGATTTGCTGGATTGGATTCCCAGCTTCAGCCTGATTGAAGCGATCTGCCTGGCGCACGATATTGGCCACTCACCGTTTGGCCATGGTGGTGAGGTCGCACTCAACTATCTGATGCATGACAAAGGGGGATTTGAAGCCAATGGCCAAACTCTTCGTATTATCGCCAGACTCGGCGAGTATTCAACACAACACGGACTTGATCTGACGCGACGTACGCAGCTCGGCACAATCAAATACCCGGCGTTTTATTCAGAGGTAGTCAACTATCAACAACTTTCAATAGATCCGGACATTACCGCACGGCGCGGGCGCCCGCACAATATTGATCAATGGATCCCTCCTAAATGCATCTACGACGCAGACAAAGATGTATTGAGCTGGATACTGGAGCCGTTTTCAGCAGCAGATAAAACCCGCTTCCTGTCACTGTCAGCCACTTCCGGATCACATGCACGGTCCCGATTCAAATCGTTGGATACAAGCATTATGGAACTGGCTGATGACATTGCGTACGGGGTGCATGACCTTGAAGACGCTCTGGCCCTCGGCTTACTGAGTTTGCGCAGTTGGCAGCAATCAGTATCTGACTTGCTACTGCAATGGCCTGACAATCCAGTGACCCGAGAGCTTGATTTTTATCACCGCGAATTGTTCAGCAATGACAACCGAAGTCGTAAACACGCTATCAGTAAGCTGGTTGGCTACTTCATTCGCAATGTCTACGTTCAACAGGATAAAGAATTTGAACACCCGTTACTGCACCACCGTGCAACGATGACTAGCGAGGCATACGCTCTGTTGCAATGTCTGAAGCAATACGTGATGCAAGAAGTCATACTGCGCCCTGAATTGCAGGCACTACAGTATAAGGGCCAACAGGTGATCATCAATTTGTTCGATATTTTTGCGAGCAACCCCGAACGTTTATTACCGCCAGCCGTCTATGCTTCCTATTGCGGAGATCAACCTAACGCCACCAACCCGGAACGTGATAATCAAGAAGGACCTGAAACAGGTGTTCGCGCGATTGCTGATTATCTGGCAGCGATGACAGATGTTTCAGCCGGGAAGCTATATCACAAACTGTCCGCCCCAGCTTCCGGTTCTATTTTCGACCGAATTTAGTGACGATCACACAGGCAAACCTACAGAAAGAACGGCAAGTAAGAGCGGTTTAGCGAAAAAGCTATGGAAAGGTACGAAAAGGTGTGGCGGCGATCAGCCCGGAGATGCCCGATCATCGCTGACATAAGCCAATGCATCGGGTGTCGACATGCCCGCGGTTGCGGGCATGTACTGCGTCAAGTAGCTGTTTAACGCATTAACGCTTGGAGTATTGCGTTGCTTTACGTGCCTTTTTAAGTCCAACTTTCTTACGTTCAACTTCACGTGCATCCCGCGTGAGGAAGCCCGATGAGCGTAACTGACCGCGTAGCGATTCATCATAGGATAACAAGGCCCGCGATATACCCAGGCGAATGGCACCTGCCTGCCCACTACCGCCGCCGCCTCTGACCGTAATATTGAAATCAAAGTTATTCAACGAATCGACAGTTTCCAATGGCTGGCGCACAATCATGTGTGCCGTCTTACGGCCGAAATAGTCTTCCAGCGATTTGCTGTTGACATTTATCTTGCCAGAGCCGGCTTGCATAAAAACACGTGCAGTCGATGACTTGCGACGACCGGTTCCGTAATAGGTTTGAGATGCCAAGGATCAGATCTCCAGAGTCTGAGGTTGTTGTGCCTGATGTGTGTGTTTTGCGTCAGCAAATACGCGAAGTTTGCGGAACATGGCGCGACCCAGCGGGTTTTTCGGCAACATACCTTTGACAGCCAACTCGATCACCCGCTCCGGCGATTTCGCCTGCATCTCTTCGAAGCTTATCGTTTTCAGATTGCCGATATACCCGGTGTAGCGATGGTACATCTTGTTTTTCGCTTTGTTGCCGGTGACGCAGACTTTCGACGCGTTGATAACAATGATGTAGTCGCCGGTATCAACGTGCGGTGTATATATGGGCTTGTGTTTGCCACGTAACCGTCTGGCAACTTCTGTCGCCACATTACCGAGAGTTTTGCCATCTGCATCAATTACGTACCAGCCGCGCTTGACGTCAGCGGCTTTGGCGCTGATGGTGGTTTTGGTCGATAAAACGCCCATGAAATATTTCCGCTTTTCCTGATTAAATCAGGCCAGGTTCACTGATCGCTATGCCGCTTGATGAGGCAATGCGCGCCTTGGCCGGGTAATTCCGGCGGGATGAACTGTTGCAGCTTAACCTTTCCTGCACAGCCCCAACTCCCGACTCCGGGAAACCGGCAATTGTAGGATGTTGGAGGGCCTCTGACAAGCGCGTAATGCTACTTAATGTTCCGGATCTTCATTCCAGACCTCGATCAGGCGGCATCAGCCATCGTCAGTATCGTCTGTCGAGGGCAGCGCATCGACGATCTCCCATGTATAGCTGACCGCCACCGTAGGCTCGAGCATCCGGGTGACCGAGCAATATTTCTCTGCTGAGAGTTTGACGGAGCGTTCGACCCGTGACGGGTCGAGCGCTTGACCACCGACCATAAAATGCACTTTTATGCCGGAAAATACCGCTGGAACCGTGTCCGCCCTCTCAGCCTCGAGATGGACCTCACAAAGATTGACATGCTGGCGGGACTTTTGCAGTAACAAGACAACGTCATAGGCGGTACAACCACCCAGGCCCAGCAGCACCATTTCCATTGGTCTGACGCCCAGGTCGCGACCACCGTTTTGCGGTGAGCCATCCATGACGACCGAGTGACCAGAAGGCGATTCACCTATGAAACTCATGTGATCCAGCCATTTCACTCTTGCTTTCATTTGCGTGCCTCTTCAACGGGAGAGGACAGAATTTTAAAGAAACGACATAAAAATGTTGAAGAAATTGGCAAACCGGCCGACTCAGTCAGTACGCACTCAAGCGTCCGGGGTACATGTACCCGCGATCGCAACGTGAGAGATTGAGACGGAGATAACATGAGTATGCTGGCGCCACGCATTACATCGCCTACTGTTGAATGGCTGGATATATTCCTACGTAGCAGCCATAGACGACAGTACCCGGCTAAAACCACGATTATCCACCACGGGGATATACCGGAAACGCTCTACTATGTAGTAGACGGTTCGGTTAGCGTCGTGATGGAGGATGATGACGGTCGAGAGATCGTTCTGGCCTATCTTTGCGCTGGAGATTTCTTTGGCGAAATGGGCCTCTTTGAAGAAGAGAGCAATCGCTCAGCCTGGGTTGTTGCACGCACCAAGTGCGAACTGGCCGAAATCAACTACGAACAATTCCGCCGTCTGGTGTCAGAAAATCCGGAAATCCTGATGGCTCTGACAACACAAATGGCTGCACGACTGCGTAAAACAAGCCAGAAAGTTCGTGATCTTGCGTTTCTGGATGTCACGGGTCGCGTCGCATCGACACTGCTCGATCTGGCAAAACTACCCGATGCAATAACGCATCCCGACGGTATGCAGATTCGCATCACTCGTCAGGAAATTGCGCGAATCGTCGGTTGTTCACGCGAGATGGTTGGCAGGGTTCTGAAAGAACTTGAAGACCGTGGTCTGATCCACGCGCGCGGCAAAACCATGGTAATTTTCGGAACGCGATAGCGTTCCGAATAACGCAAAATCAGAACGCCAGTTGTAATCTGCCGACAGTAACACATGTCGGCAGAGCCCAATCTACTCCGCATTGTTGCTCAGCCTTTAAGTATTTAAGGGCTGCAATCCCACTGCGCCACACCCTGCTTGCAATCGATTTTGATGCACGACTTTTGTCACTCTGTTGCAGCAGTTTTGATGCTGTTCGTTTTAATGCTTCTCAGATGTGCACGGGACAGACTCAGTGAAAGTGCGCGACCCTGCGTGATCCAACTATAAGGGTGCTCCGCGAGGGTTCCAGACGTTCTTCTTAATTTCTGCTTTGGCAAAGCCG
Source organism: uncultured Granulosicoccaceae bacterium (assembly GCA_937951345.1). Taxonomy (GTDB): domain Bacteria; phylum Pseudomonadota; class Gammaproteobacteria; order Granulosicoccales; family Granulosicoccaceae; genus CALFCE01. Next base: position 72,367 of record CALFCF010000046.1, on the reverse strand, counting down.
CATGTTCGACATGCCGCTTTTTTTGCCTTCAGGATGATGTTTTCCGTTAATCAAAAAACAACGTTTGTAGCGCGTGCCCAGGATCATCGGCACGCATGAATGCCTCACCAACCAAAAAGGCGTTGACCGAATGGCTTCGCATCAAACTGACATCAGCCTGCGACAGAATGCCGCTTTCGGTGACCACCAGGCAGTCCGCTGGTACCTGATCAAGTAAGCCAAGCGTTGTTTGCAGCGACACATCGAAAGTGCGCAAATCCCGATTGTTGATACCAACCAGTGCTGGCTTTAATTTCAACGCACGCTGTAACTCATCGGCATCGTGTACCTCAAGCAAGACATCAAGACCCAGCTCGGCTGCGAAATCGTTCAGGTCGCGTAGATCAGAGTCGCTCAGCGCGGCCACGATAAGAAGCACGCAGTCGGCACCGATTGCCCTGGCCTCTGCCAGCTGATAACGATCAACCATGAAATCTTTACGGATAACTGGAAGCTCGCAGGCGGCACGAGCAGCTTTCAGATCCGATTCAGATCCTTTAAAAAAATCAGCATCCGTCAGTACTGACAAACAACTTGCACCGGCTGTTTCATATCGCCTGGCAATATCAGCCGGATCAAATCGCTCACGCAAAACCCCTTTACTGGGAGATGCTTTTTTAATTTCAGCAATGACTGCTGCCTGACGCTCAACAATACCGGTTTGCAACGCGTTAATAAAACCTCTGGTTGTACCGGCATTTTCAGCCTGCTCAAGCAAAGCCTCCACTGGTTTAAGCGATCGTCGCTCGGCAATCTCCTCGTGCTTGCGAAGAATAATTTTTCGCAGAATATCCGGTATGTCATTCATGGGGCTCGGTCGCAAACGTGTAGGTGGGCGTGTCCGTCACGCGAAGCTCTGGCTGAGTTTAACCAATGCATCAAGTTTGTCTGCAACTTCACCTTCTGCGAGCGTTTTTCCTGCCAGCTCAATTCCCGAAGCAAGTGTGTCACTGACACCACTGACATAAATGGCAGCACCGGCGTTCAAACGGATAATATCCAACGCAGCTCCAGGCTTATTAGCCAGTACATCACGGATCATTGTCAGGCTCTCTGCGGCACTGCTGACCTGAATCTCTGACAATTGGCGTCCACTGATACCGTAATCGGTTGGATCAATCGTATACTCGACGATGGAATCGTTCTTCAATTCGGCGACGTGCGTTTTTGCGCAACAGCTGATTTCATCCATACCGTCCTCACTGTGCACAACCATGACGTGATGACTACCCAGACGCTGCAATACCTCGGCGATTGGTCTCACCCACGCCTTGTCGAAAACACCCAGCAACTGATTCGGTGCGCCCGCCGGATTCGTTAAAGGGCCAAGAATATTAAAAATGGTTCGTACTCCCATTTCGCGCCGCGGACCTATCGCATGTTTCATAGCTGAATGAAAGGCCGGGGCAAACATAAAACCAACGCCCAGCTTATCGATGCACTCAGCAACCTGTTGCGGTTGCAAGTTCAGATTGACGCCTGCGGCTTCAAGCACATCTGCGGCACCGGAATTACTCGATACCGAGCGATTACCATGCTTGGCGACGGTTGCACCTGCCGTTGCCACAACGAGTGTACTGGCGGTTGATACGTTAAAAGTGCCGGATGCGTCACCACCGGTTCCAACGATGTCTACGCAGTTGTCCGCTTGTGTTTTGACACCACTGGCCAGTTCACGCATTACAGTGGCTGCTGCTGCCACTTCTTCAACAGTTTCCCCTTTCATGCGCAACGCAGTGAGAAAACTACCGATTTGAGCTTCAGTCGCCTCACCGGTCATTATCTGAGTCATGACATCAATCATGTCCTGATGACCCAAATCATGTCTATCAAGTAGTTGTGCGAGCGCTTCCTGAATGTTCATGTCTGCTTACCTAAAGTGATTTGATCCATTTTTTTATACAGCCTGTAGCCTGCTCTATTCATCAAGGGCTCGCCACCAGAGTCTGGCTACCTAAGCAGGTCGCTCGATTCAGCGAAATTCGTAGAAATCTACGGGTTGAGCTCAATCGAGTGAGCTGCGACGGCAGACGGGCACTGGGGGTGAATAGAAAACAGTGTGCGAATACCCGTAACGACGCTAAAACTGCGTTTCTAACTGGAAATTGCTTAGTTTTCAGTGTCACTGTTTTTGCCTTCGTGAATAAAGCAGGCTAGACGCTGCGGGTTGTCCCGGCGTCGGTGTTCAAAAAATTCTCCAGTAATCGATGGCCGTGTTCACTGCTGATGGATTCGGGGTGAAACTGAACACCTTCGATATTATATTCACGGTGGCGTACACCCATAATTTCCTTGCCGCCACCAACCGATGCCGGCTCTTCAGTCCAGGCCGTCAACGCCAGGCACTCCGGCAAGCTTGTCTGTTCTATCACCAGTGAATGATAGCGAGTAGCCGTGTATGCTGCGGGCAAGCCGTTAAATACTCCCTCACCATTGTGGTGAATTGACGACAGTTTCCCATGCATTATGCGTGTTGCGCGGACGATGCGGCCGCCAAAGTACTGACCGATACTTTGATGCCCCAGACAGACACCAAGGATCGGAATAAGACCTTTAAACCGGTCTATCGCATCAAGCGAGATCCCCGCTTTATCAGGCGTGCACGGGCCGGGTGAAATCAAAAGTTTGTCGGGATTATCGGCTGCTATAGCGTCGACCGTCACCTGGTCGTTTCGATAAACCTTCACCTCCGCTCCCAGCTCGCCAAGGTATTGAACCAGGTTGTAAGTGAAAGAATCGTAGTTGTCGATGACAGCGATCATGACCGTTCCTCCGCACCTGTCGATTCACCAAAACTGTGTGTCCCGGACTGCTCGCTTTCTATGGCTTCAACAGCACGAAAGATCGCGCGTGCCTTTGCCATGGATTCATCCCATTCCGCTTGAGGATCAGAATCATGAACAATTCCTGCGCCTGCCTGTACGTATAGCGTGTCGTCTTTTATTACCGCTGTGCGGATCGCTATGCAGGTATCCATTGCACCATTCCAGGATAGATACCCGATAGCTCCGCTGTAAATACCCCTTTTTATCGGCTCGAGTTCCTGGATGATTTCCATTGCCCGTACTTTCGGTGCACCCGACAGCGTCCCCGCCGGAAACGTTGCGCGTAACACGGACAGGCTGGACATATCCGGCTTCAGCTGTCCCACCACGTTCGAAACGATATGCATAACGTGCGAATACCGTTCAATTGTCATCTTGTCGGTAACTTTTACTGTACCTGTCTTCGCTACACGACCGACGTCGTTTCGGCCGAGATCTATCAGCATTAAATGTTCTGCCAGCTCTTTGGGGTCGGCTAGCAGTTCCTGCTCGAGCGCCTGGTCTTCAGCCAGAGTCTTTCCTCGCGGACGAGTACCCGCAATAGGTCTAAGTACAATTTCATTGTCTTCACAACGAACCAGTATCTCCGGTGAAGAACCCACTATCTGATGATCACCCGCATGAATATAAAACATATACGGAGACGGGTTTAGACGTCTGAGTGCCCGGTAAAGATCCAGTGGGGATGACTCAAAGGGAGTACTCAGGCGTTGAGACAAAACCACCTGCATGCAATCGCCGGCGACAATGTATTCTTTGACCTTGTTAACCGCTTCTTTGTAGCCCTCCTCGGTAAAACCGCTAACAAAGTCAGTTTCTTTGGTTATCCGTCCGGAGTTGTTCTTTTTGTCCGGCGCAGAATTCGCCAGCGGATCAAGTAACTTGCCGTGAATCTCATCCAATCGCTGTTGCGCACTTGTATACGATGCGCCACACGCCTGTTCATCGGCTGGACTGGCAATCACAATCAACGTGGCTGTAGCACTGATATTGTCAAAAACTATCAGCTCATCACAAACAAGAAACAGCATATCGGGCGTGTCGATCGGGTCAGCTGCCTGATTAGCTCCGAGTCGCGGCTCAATGTGCCGCACAGTGTCGTAAGAAAAATAACCGACCAGTCCACCCGTGATTCGTGGCACATTGGGCAGATCCGGAAAACTGATGCTTTGCATAAAATTTTCAATCCAGACAAGTGGATCGTCTACTTCATGCGTTTCAGTTACTTTGTCGTCAGTAAGCTCACTGACCGTATGGCCGCGTACCTCGATACGTTTGCCACTCGCCAATCCGACAATAGAATAACGCCCCCAGCGTTCGCCACCCTGCATTGATTCAAATAGAAACGTACCGCGCACTTCGTCGACAGTAGCTTTCATGTAAATGGACAAAGGTGTATCCAGATCCGCCGCGACGACGCGACAAACAGGAATTCGGTTGTATCCTTCGTTGTAGAGTTGTAATAACTTTTCAGGTGTCATTGGTGGTAATCGTCGAAACAGCTGATTGAGCTGATTCACAAGCAGTTTTAGCGATGCGATGCTTCAATTTCTTTTCCGATCAATTGACAACCGTTCCAGTACAGAGATAACGCAAACAAATAGCGCAACACAATAGTCGAAAGAACCGAAATCAGACAACGCGAGAAAGTCTCGCAAATATTTGCGAGCTATGTCTGTCAGGTGCGCCAGCGCCAATTTTTAAACAGACGCGCAGAAAAAAGGCGGGGGAAGGAGCATTTTTGCACCGATGCAGCGTGTTGCAATTGCCCGGCAAAACAAAGGCTGGAGCCTTCGTCCCATCGTTTAGCCACCGGAACTTCAACCGGCTCAACACTGACACTGCCGATAATTGGGGGCAGTGCCACTGTCTCTGCAACGATATCAGCAGAAATGGGGCTTATGTTTTCGTGGGAGACCATGCCAACATGCTACCTGCAGGCACGCACTGGCTCAAGGGGCAACACGACAATTGAGATGCCGGTTTCGGTAATGTTGAACTACCCCGGGTTACGTATCCGGCAGTAAATGCAGCCTATAATACGCAGGCTAATTCAAAACACCTGACAAGAGAGACACAACCGTGGCCGTGATCACAAAAGACGATCTGATCGACAGTGTGGCAGATGCACTGCAATTCATCTCGTACTATCACCCTAAGGATTTTATTGACGCCCTGCACGCGGCCTATCAACGAGAGGAATCGCAGGCAGCCAAGGATGCAATGGCGCAGATACTGATCAACTCGCGCATGTGCGCCATGGGCAAACGCCCGATCTGTCAGGATACTGGCATCGTCACGATATTTGTCCGCGTCGGTATGGATGTCAGCTGGGAGACCGATATGTCGCTGGCTGACATGATCAATGAGGGTGTCAGGCGAGCCTACCTGCTACCGGACAACGTTCTTCGCGCATCTATTCTCGAGGATCCAGCCGGTAAGCGAAAAAATACAGGTGATAACACGCCCGCTGTCATTCACACCGAACTGGTTGAGGGCGATACCGTTGAGGTTGAATTGGCTGCCAAGGGAGGCGGTTCGGAAAACAAAAGCAAACTGGTCATGCTCAACCCCAGCGATAGTATTGCTGACTGGGTTGAAAAAACTGTCCCGACGATGGGAGCCGGCTGGTGCCCACCCGGTATGCTCGGCATAGGTATCGGTGGTACCGCAGAGAAAGCCGCAGTGCTGGCCAAGCAATCGTTGATGGAATCTATTGATATTCACGAACTTCAGGCACGCGGCCCGCAATCAGCCACCGAAGAGTTACGCCTGGAAATATTCAGTCGTGTTAACGCTCTGGGTATTGGCGCACAGGGTCTGGGCGGGCTGACTACCGTGCTGGATGTAAAAATAAAAGATCATCCCACCCATGCTGCGTCGTTGCCGGTTGCAATGATTCCCAATTGTGCAGCCACGCGCCATGCGCATTTCACGCTCGATGGAAACGGGCCTGGGTTGCAGACCGCGCCATCGCTCTCGGACTGGCCAGAAATTGCCTGGGAGGCCGGTGAAGGCGCGCGCCGGGTTAATCTTGATACGGTAACCCGCAATGAAGTTGCCGATTGGAAACCGGGTGAGACATTATTGTTATCCGGAAAAATGTTAACCGGACGCGATGCTGCACATAAACGAATTCAACAGCTACTCGACAACGGAGAGGCCCTGCCAAATGGAATTGATTTCAGCAACCGATTTATCTATTACGTAGGCCCGGTCGATGCGGTACGCGACGAGGCTGTAGGGCCGGCGGGACCAACAACATCTACACGCATGGACAAGTTCACCAACATGATGCTTTCAAAAACCGGCCTGCTTGGCATGATAGGCAAGGCTGAGCGCGGGCCTGCTGCGATTGAAGAGATAAAGCAGCATGGTGCTGTCTATCTAATGGCAGTGGGTGGTGCCGCTTACTTGGTATCAAAAGCAATAAAGCACTCGGAAATCGTGGCGTTCGAAGAACTGGGCATGGAAGCTATACACGAATTTACCGTCGAGGATATGCCGGTTACAGTTGCAGTCGATGCCAAGGGTGAATCAGTTCATCAAAGCGGTCCTGCAATCTGGCGCGGCAAACTTACCTCTGGCGAAGTGAAACCCGTCTACTTCTCCTGACAACTGTCGGGGCTGTTTTCGAATGGAAACTCCAGCTGCTAACACTGCGAGATTGCCGCAATGCTCCCCAGCCTGAAACAAGGTTCAAAAGACATGGCCTATTTCAGTAGTCATAGTCGCCATTGGAGTGGACAGAGTGGGCACGGTGGCCAGAAAGGCCAGCACAGGCCGGCAAACCAGAACCGAGTGTGCTGGCGCTTACTGGTGATGTCGGTTGTACTACTGTCCTTGGTATCAGCCTGCGCGAGTAGCCCGGGAGGTAACTCGCAGCGAGCCACTATCGGCAGTAGTCCAATTCAGGCTTGTCGCGCAACCGATACGGCCATCTCGAGCAGCGCGCAGTGCCTCAGTGGCGATGCTGCGTGCTATCAACTGGCAAATGGCAGCTGGTGCACCGGGACCCGCGACAATGTGTGTCCAAGCGGATCATCGGTGCTGACTACCGGCACAGCATGTCCTAAAGGTGCACGCTGTTTTGCGGTCAGCCAGAACCTGACATGCGCAATTCTGTAGATTTTTATTTTTTGTTATATCGTTATACCAGCAGCAACCGGTATAACGCTCAATGGTTTTAGGCGCTTACTAAGCCGACTTACGCCACTCATCGCTATGATCATCTTGCGACAGATCGGTCGAGGTACTGTCCACATCGAGGCCAGCTACCACTCTGAGATTCGGACGTTCAACAGGCTCCTGACGAAATTCGTCGTAAGTGTGTTCTGTGTTGAGCGTCTCGCTTGACCAAACCAAACCGGCAGCATTACTGACTCCGGGAAAAGGTTTGTACAAACTACCGTTGATCTGATTTCGCTCTACCAGATACTGACGAAACTGATGATAGGCACGCTTGGATACATCACCGGAGTCAGTCCAAAATGATTCCAATGAGCCTTGGTAAGTTACGCCCGGTAAATTGTAGATTGCAGTTCCCAGAGTTTTCACCGGCGTATTGTGAAATAGCGATGACATTCCTACAGTACTGTTAATGAGTACCGTACCTTGCGCATTTTTCAGCAACAACGGTAGATCTACATCGTGTACATAGAACACGCGCCCTCTTAACCCATTCTCACTGATCAGATTTTCAAACAACAAGCTGTAATCCGTGTAGCCTCTGTCGAGTGGATGGTGTTTGAATACAATGGCTTTATTTGCCGGAGCATGTTTTATAAATGAATCGATCACCTCACCGATGAAATGTTCTATCGAATTAAACCCTGAGTGAGCCGATACCTGCATGTCACAGTGAACCTGCAGAGGACACAAGAAATAGTTGCCCTCAAATTGTGGCAACAATTCTGACAGCATATGACGCTCTTTTCGCTTGAAGCGCATTTTTCTATAGGCGGACAATATCCACCGCGCACCTTCAGTTACCGGATTAAAAGCGCGGTGATGATGGTAATGACGAAATTTACGACGCTTTAACGTGGCGGCTGTGTAGTACAAAATCGCATAAACTGCGGTAAGCAGAAAAACACTTTTCGGATGAAGGAACTCCCGGGTGGGTTCAACTTCCTCACGATCAAAACGAATCGGCTTTTCCAGCATTGGCGAGTTGCCGTTAACACCTGACTCTTCGAGTGTGATGAAGTTAGGCCGAATATAGCCTTCCTCAAACACAAATACCCGTACACCTACGCGCTCTGCGACCTCGCGAGCGATACGATGATAAGCACGGCAGTCTCCGAACAGGTAAATACGCCCGATATCCCGATTTTGTAGAGTGCGCTCCAGATAAGCGGCCCAGTCTTTCAACTTGCCGCGATAGTCTATCGTTCGATTACGTCTGTAAAAGAACGAATCGCCTCCGTTGAAATTCACTTTGAAGACGTTAAAGCCACGGCTCTCAAGATCTTGCGCGAACAATGAGAAGAACGGGCCAACCGGTCCTTGCAGAAATAAAACGTTACGGCGCATAGTTCAATCCTCGCCAAACGTTTTTTATTTTACGAACCTGTCGTTCTGCCCAGTACGAATTTTTATTTTTTTTCATGTTGCGACTACTGCCAACGCTTACAACCAGATCTTCCGGTGTTATAAATTCACCGGTCTCTATATCCAAATACCGTGGGTACGCGACCAACGTACAGTACACCAATTCTTCAAGTGTCCTGATCCGTGATCGGCGATCAACCGTATGACGATCCGTTGTCAGTCCCCAACCTGAATAGAAAGGGATTCCATAAGTAACTACTTGCTTTTTCCTGAGCAATGCTTCAAAGCCACTCAAGGAAGTCATCGTGTGCAGCTCATCGCAGGCGTCGATGCAATCAATAACATCAACGTCACTACAGAGGCTGTCTACTGTTGCCTCAAGTACCGTCGCACTGACTGCACCCTCTCGATTACCCGCAACAACATCCGGATGAGGCTTATACACAATCCAGGCTTCCGGATTCTGTTCTCGAACAGTTTTCAAGAGATCCTCATTACCGGTAACATCCCTGCAACCATAATGTAGCGAGGCATCATTCTCGACCTGACCGACTACCAACAGTTTGCGTGCCGCTTCAGGGGCCTCGGAGAATATCTCCGGATTATTTTTACTACCCACGTTATATTTCGACAGGCGGCGTGAAATAATTAGCGAAATTAAACTACTCGCCCGATGAATTTCAGCCAACGTGCAGTCATGGTTGTTCAGTAAGTCTTCCAAGTCACTGGTGGCATGGGAATTAAAATACAATCCTGCCTGATCAAACACCAAAGATTGCGGAGCGGCAAAGTCAGAACCCAGCCCCTGACTGCGAAGAAACCCGTCCTCCATGCGCCATACTTCATTGCCTTGTTTTACTAAAGAATGCGAAGCATCAATCGCACGATAATTCCACGTTACAGCAACTGCTGCAGGATCAATCATCTGTTTTGCTACTTCGCCTGATCTGGTGAAAGTTAGCGATCCCGACGGCGATCGCAGGTACTGTCGAACATAACGCCGTTTCCACGGCGTGATCCCGACACCCACAAACGATCTGGCATTACGCTCAAAGTTTTGCTTTTGCAGAATCACATGATCAATGCATTGTTCTAGTGACCAATGTGCACCGGTTACCGGATGACAGTAACGTGTATACCAGTCGTAGCTTGCATAAAACAATTCTTCAACAGATCGTGACGCAGTGCGACGTGGTATTTGCTTGCGATCATCAGTCACTCCCCAGCCTGCGTAGAACGGCAGACCAAAAAGCGTAACCGGTTTGCCGCACAGCAGAGCTTCAAACCCCATTTGCGAGGTACCACAATACACATGATTCACCTGTTTAAGCACCGAAAACGGATTTATACTCTCGCTCAACAAAGGTATTGACCGCTGTTCTGCTAACGCTGTGAGATATCCCTGTTTTCTGCCTGCGACAACATCGGGATGAGTTTTAACAATAACGCGGGCGTGCGGATGCTCGTCTATCGCTGAATCCAGCATATCGGCAAAATCCTCTTTGGACATACCGCCGAAATTCACCGATGCATCATCCCGAGTTTGATCTATCACCAGAATTACTGGCTGCTCGCCTGCGGTAAACGCTGCAGGCAACTGTGCATCTGCGCAGTAGTTGTACTTCGTTACGTGCGAGCCAACTATTTTTTGATGGCAGCGCTGTATGTAACGACGTAGATCAGCTTCGGTAGCCAAAGCAGAAAAGTTCGCGTCGACATTCAGAAAATTTTCCAACGCACTGGGCACGTTGGCATCGTAGTAGATACCAACTTCATCAACGACAATTGAATAGGTGTTCCGTGAGTGCGCATTACTTGCGGCAGTGCGTATGAATCCATCTTCTAGTTGCCACACTGGCAGGTTCTGTGTAGCTGCCCATTTTCGCGTTCTCTCGGCAGTCTGTTTACGACCCCAGACCAATGCGCAAACCGCTTCATGCTCTTCACGACCAATACGCGCAGGAGGAAGCACAGCATCAACGCCTAGAAAGTTCGTTATTCGTTTTATTCGCTGTATTCCGGATGAATAGGTAAAAGCAGATGTAAGTGCGCTCACAGGCATCTCTCCACCTGCACAAACGATTTGATGAGTAACCGACCAGCGAGCATGACTACACTGTCAGACCAGTAAAGCCAGCGCACAGATTGACATCACCAGGCCAATGGCAATATCTATCATCAATCGCTTATGCTGTCGCCATCCGGCATCCCGCGGATCATCTAATTCGATTTTCGGTAAAACCGATTCAGGCTCGTCGTCAATTGCCTCGATAACACCAGCCACCCGCCCATTCACGTTAATTTCGCAGGCGGCAGCATAATCGAACATCGTATTGAGTACTTTTTCACCACTATCGCCCGGGTTTTGCCGAATGACATTGGTCAACAGATTCGTAGCCTGCGGATCCATGTTACGTCCGCGCGATATCTTGCGCACGTGAGCAAGATCTTCTTCCAGCTCGGTTAACTTCTCTAATGCCTGATCAAGCTCCATCGACTTGACTGCACCGGCACCATATTGCGACGTAGCAGATTGCAATGCGCTTTCTTTCAACTGGATTAGATCTTCCGATTTACCCACTGTGGACAACTCAACCAGCGCATTCAATGTGTTGTAGGGGACGCCCTTGGCAACAATTGTCTCTTTGATATCAAACATTTCTGTATTGATGTCGATAAGTTCTTTTATCAGAGATGCAACAGGGCTGGACGCATCAGAAGAACGATCAGAATCTTGTGCCATTTGGCTGGCTGCTGATGGCATGGAGCTCACAGGAAAAACCGTCTGATGAAGGTGTGACTATCTTGCAGTTTTCACGCCATAGCTCGATGGGTATCAACAGTTGAAAAATGGACAAGAAAACAGGCGTTTTACCGGTGCAAGTTACCAGCCGTAGCAAATGTCGGGAAGAATCAAATTGCAGTTTGCTGTGGCCTGTGACTTGCAGCAGCACCCACGGTGCTTGTGCGGAGAATGTCGGTAGATGCTGACCTGAAAATTCATGAATATTTTATATCTGACTAATACTCGATTCGCAGCTGCTCCCTACCGTGATGCATCAACCCGCTATCGTTGTTATAACTACGCCGAGGCATTGCGAAACAAACGCTATGTCGTTGATGTTGGAGTACTTGATGTAATAGACCCAGCCAGTGTTGAACGCTATGACGTTGTCATCGTGTTACGCCCAACAATGGATAGGCGCTTGAAAAACATCGCCAATACCTGCAAAGCCAGAAATATAACACTGGTCGCAGATTTTGATGATTTGATTTTCGATCCGGATCTGGCTCAAGCATCACCAGTTGTCAGAAACGCTCAAGCAACCCCTGATCTGGTTGAGGCTCAGTACCAACGTTCTTTAAATTGTTTGTCACTATTTGATCGATTTGTTGTTTCAACCAAAGAACTTGCCGCTCATTTAGGCCGCAAAGCACCGGATGCAGAAATTCTGCATTTACCCAATGCTTTGTCGAACTTCTGGATGCTGTACAGCAAACACTTACTGCAAGAAGATCCGGCGGCCCGGCTAATTGAAAACAATGGCACACTGTCGGGCGACGTTAGCTATCTACCCGGAACACGCAGCCACGACCATGATTTTGCAGAGGTTCAGACATACCTTGCTGATTCTATAAATACTCAACGTGACCGTCGACTGAAGATAATCGGCGCACTCGATGTAAACGAGTCGTTATTCGATGAGGGAAAACTTCACAGAGGAACATGGAAGGACTTCTACGAACTTCCCGGAGAAATAGCAGGTTCCTGGCTAACAATTGCTCCGCTTGCCGACTCGGTATTCAACAGGTGCAAATCGCATATCAAGTTCATCGAGTCTGCAGCCTTTGGTACACCACACATCAGCAGTCCGCTACCTGATCTGAACCAGCATGAAGTTGAAGGCCTTTGCATTGTCAATAGCGCTGATGAGTGGAAATCAGCGATCGACACTTTTGCAGATGCCGACTACTACCGTATCTGTGGTGAGCAACTGAGAAAATATGCTGCTGAAAACTGCATGGCGGATGTGCATATCTCATCCCTAATTGAATTTATAACCGAGTCCGACACGGACAGTAATCATGAATATTCTGCTGCTCTACCCCAAATCAGTTGAAGGTGAATATCGTCGCGAAACCCGCCTCGAACACCAAATCGCCTGTATTTCACAACTGATCAGAAAAGTGCTCGGTAATGCTGTTATCGAGCAGAGCTTTACTGTTCGTGAAATAGCTTACGAAACAAACAGTGCTAATGAATCCGCCGGGGAATCGTGGAAACCTGCCAGCGAGATTTTTGAGGGTAAAGAACTACAGGCGTTCTCGGCCGATGAACTCTTATTGCTCTATAAAAACGCAAATCTGGTGATAGAAGTTTGCGGAGACAAAAAAACACAAACTGACTTTTACCGATATGATGGTGCTTCAATAACGATACGCCCCACTTACCCCGGTTCGTTTGCACAAAACGATATCAATATTGAATGTCGAAATATCGAAGAAAAATCCTGGATTACTGAAAAAGTAATCGCCGCTACGGAACAAGCCGAGAAGATTGCCAAGGTTGACGAGTATGTTGACCCCGATATGTTCTATTCTCAATTCGCACCGCTGCCTGTACGGCTCTCAGACGAATTTTACTCGCGCCAGCGCGATCATGCATTGGTTTTCCTGTCGTTCACTGCAGGTGAAGACAACGCGGCTATTTGTGAAAGTGACCAGCAGACTTTGTCATTGCTGCTGCACGATATGGAATCACTTCGCTCACTGACAATCGTGACCGACACATTGAAAACTGCGCCCAAGGTTGAAAAGATTGCAGAGTCACTGAAGGATGCCCTGGCTGTAGATACCCGGGTATTTGCTCACAGACGCGGGGACTACAGAGACTTGTTCTCTGTTCTGTCAAAGTGCGACATGGCACTTTTTGCTGGTAGTTCGTTATATGTGGATTCACTGCGACTTGGTGTACCGGTGTACGTATGGCGCGCCCATCAGACAGGTGTTCAACCATTGAATGACGCATTTTTATCTCTGTCAGAAAACTATGATCTGTCAGCTGTGCTCGAACAACAGCGTAACGTGCTGGAAAATTTTGTACAGTCCCACTATCTGGGGCATACGTTACCGAACAACTCGCGAATTCTGATTGATTCGGTGGCCGGGGCTATTGAGAAAGTCGCACCCGGTATCGTTATCGACACTGCGAAATTGATGTCTGAGTCTTTGATTCCAGAGCCAGTCATCGATCAGCCACGTGTATGGCACGATGACTCGATCACCAGACGTTTAAAAAACTCTCTGAGCCGCGGGCGAAAGAAATTCACCAAGTTACGACAGAATCCGAATCGCTTCCTGCAGGACAGTGATCATCCGCTGGCACAAAAAATTTACACGTTGATGCGCTAACAAACAGCAACTAGAATCTAAACAAGAACCAGTATCCGGTCATTCCGGTTCAATACTATCGACTTTGACCAGCTTTTTTCGTAAGTTTTCCCGCGTAGCGCCTGCGAAGCACACGATCTACAGGCAGGCGTTGCATCAATTCAAAAGCGGCGACTGGTCACCTGATTTTTTGGCGAGAATCAATCGGCTGGCAAACGGATCTTCCTCGTCGACGATTACAACAAGCACCCGCGCTCAAATTCTTGCCGTACAAACGCTATTGGCAACAGGCCGACCTGCTCTACAGATCGATGGCCAACTATACGACTGGACAAAATCACTTGGCGCAAAACGCTACTGGTCGCACACGGACACCAAACTGGCTAATCTGCTGTCTACAGCCATAGATCGTTACGAATCCTGGGCAAACTATCAAACTTTTTTCACACAACTGATCACCCGTCAGCCAAGATCGCTGCTGAACTGTCCGACTCTGCTTCGCGAACTTTCCGCAAATGAATCTTTGCTTAAAAATTCGCAATTGGAGTCGTGGCTGATCAACGCCGCTCTACGCGCAGCAAAACTACACAAAAGAACCATTAATGCTGATACGTTGTTTTGCAAAGACTCTATCAGTAACGTGGCAGTCGTTGGCAATGCACCACAGTTATTGCAAGCTAAGTACGGTGATTCCATTGATGCAGCTGATTGCGTTCTGCGTTTCAATACGTTTGTTATTGACGACTCATTGCAGGTGAACACTGGAAAACGAACGGACATCTGGTGTGTTAACCCGGGATTTGATTTTAAAAACCTGAAGACTTTTCCATGTCGCTTGACGTGGTTGTCAGGGTATTTTCCGTATCACCGCCCTTCAAATTACTGGCACCATTTGTCAAAACAGCTGGAAAGACAGAGCGACACAACATTTCTTTGTACAAGCCATGCTATCTGGTGTGATCTGGTATCCAAACTCCATGCACCCCCTTCCGCCGGACTACTGTGTCTGTATACATTGATGGCTGCGACATGTCGTGTTAATGCCTATGGATTTTCCGGCGTTAGCAAAAGCGATACATTCAGTGACGAGACGCAGGGTGTGAACAGTGCCAACCAGTCTCATCACTATGGTGATGCGATTGGCGATAGTAACCGCCACAACTGGGCGGCAGAGAAGAAGCTGCTGAAGCAATTGCAAATAGAGGCGCTTAAGCAGGATGATCCTCTGCTTATCTTTCACTGATCGCTGAATAATTGACTGCCCGATATACACCGGATACACAAATCGGGATCAGCCCTGGCAATGCAGAGAGTTTTTCAACAGCCACTTATGGGCTTATGGTAGACGGGCTTTTTCCACTCTCGACGTCTCGCACCAGAAATCACCCATACCCGAGAAGTCTTTACCACCCCATCCAGAAGCACGTGCCAGATTAAGACTGTCTCTGGCGCTTGAGACAATCGGCACAGGGACCGAGCCCGCATGCGCAGCACTGATAATCAATGATAAATCCTTGTGTGCCAGATCGATGGCAAAACCAGGTTCAATATCGCCTTTAAGCACTTTATTCTCGTAGTTGAGTTTGAGCTGACCGTTTGTGGCAGAGGTGCCATGGATAACTTCAAGCGTTTTGTTCAAATCCAGTCCAAAGTGCTGACTTAGTGCAAGGCACTCCGCATTCATCTGACAAGAGACGATTGCAAGAAAATTATTTATCAGTTTGGTTCGTGTACCAGCACCCGGGCCGCCGCAGTGGTGAATAGTACTTCCCATTGTTGAAAGTAACGGCTTGACTCGCTCAAACACTGACTCCTCAGCTCCCACCATAAAGAGACTCTCACCACGGTCAGCGTGCTCAGCCAGTCGACCGATTGGCGCATCAACAAAGTGACAACCGCGCGTGGATGCAGCCACTGCCAATGCGTCGGTGGTCTCCGGTAAAACGGTTGATAGATCCACCAGGATACTTCCAGGCGACATATTGTCCAGCACACCATCAGCAGCAAGCACGACTTGATCTATCTCGGCAGGACCCGGTAGCACCGTAACGACAATATCGCTATCTTGCGCAGCTGCATTGGCCGAATCGGCCTTACGGCATTGATTAGTGTTGTCAAAGCCATCCATTTGGGCGCTGCGGATATCGTAAACAGACAGCAAACAGTCGTATGACGAGCTTGATAGATTAATGGCCATAGGTCGCCCCATGCGACCCAAACCGATAAATCCAACCGCGGGTTTTTTGTTATCGTTTGAATGATCATGTTCTGAACTGGTCATCTTGGAACTCCAAAAATATATCGGCTTGGTACGTTAGTTTACCTCGCACTTCACGAACACGTAACATCTCAATGAATTATCACCTTCCGCGAGCAGACCATGTTTAAACAGCGCATGCACAAATTCCAGTCGCGACTCCAGCAATCGGGTATCGAACTCGCTGTAGTTTCTGACGATGATAGCGTTTACTACCTTTGTGGTTACTATAACTACCTGCACATGTCTTTCGGACGCCCGACCTTGTTGCTGGTATCCGCCAGTGGCGAATCGTTGTTGATCACACCGGCGATTGATTTACGAACCGCAGAAAAAAGTGCCCGTGTTAACCGCATCGTGCCCTGGAATGACGGAGAGGACATGGAATGGCGCGGTGAGTTAAAAACACAATTGAGCGCGGTTGATGGCAACGTCGGTATCGAAGCAGATCATATCCAGCAACCGGTGCTGCGCTTTATTACAGCACTGTTGACAAGCAATGGACTCGTCGACATAACACCTCAACTTGCCGCTTTGCGAATGGTGAAATCACCGGACGAACTGCAACTCGCGCGGCATGCTGGTGAAGTGGGTGTCGCCATGATGACGGCTGGCCGTGCAGCGATTGCCGATGGTGTTAAGGAATTCGAAGTGGCACTGGCAACCAGCGAAGCGGGTACCCGCAAGGCCGCAGATCTGCTGAGCCAACACTACGACGATGACGATATGTCACCCAACATACACTTTCTGCAGATCATGGCATCAGGCGACACGATTACCCGTACGCATCATCGCGCCAGTAACCGCACAATGAATTACGGCGAACCAGTGTTTTTATGCTTTTGTGGAATGACCAACTTTCATCGTTTCAAGCTGGGTTTCGATCGCACGTTCTGGATCGGGGAATGTGCTGATTCGACGCAGGCACAACTGTATCAACTGGCAGTTGACAGCCAACGGGCAGCACTTGCACAACTGAAACCCGGTGTGACTGCAGAAAGCGTACACAAGGCCTATGCAACGGTGATAACAGAGGCGGGGTACGAGTATCCGTTCCGTTGCGGCCGTGCGACAGGTTTCAGCTATCTGGAAACGCCGCAACTTGTCACTGGAGACACCACCGTGTTGCAGCCGGGAATGGTACTGGCAGTTGACGGAAGTGTCAGTGGCAATACATTCCGGGCCCAGGTCGGAGACAGTTTTATTATCACAGACGACGGCTACGAGCAGCTTACGCCCTACCCCAATGCAATTGACGCTATGTGTGTCTGATATCTGCGTGCTGCGCTGCGCACTATACCGGGTTGATCGCACAATCATGGTGCATGCTCACCGCTAAGCGCATCTATTTTTTTGCATCCGTTCAGACACGAGTCCTCTCGGTTTTGGGCCGAGAGTCAGCACAGATTTCACCCGATCCTGCCACGGTGGGCTCGGTAGTCGATATTTTTACCTCATTGAATTTTTCCTGCACGCGTTTTCTATTGCTGACAAGTACCGGATTCCTTGTTATCGTTTTCTTCTGAACGAATGGACTATTCGGTCTGTGAGACCGGTAGCAGGAAATTCGGGGTCTTCTCACATTTAACCGGTGCGCGTGAGGAGCCACTATGGATGCGCAATATGGATGCGCAATAACTGATCACGATCTGCAGCTGGGGCCAGGCTTGGCCTTTGCCGATATGCTAACAACAACGCTAACAACAACGCTCAGAACAACGCTCACAATGACACGTACCCTGAAAAATCCAGTTGCGATGAATCGTCAACAGTGTCAGTCACACCTGACTCAACTCCGATCCGGCGGATTGAAGGTGCGGCCCGAACTCGAACAGCCCCGCAGCCCGGATTAGCTGCCGGTAACTTAGCGAAACTACCCATGAATTCTACAGCTTCTAAATCATCCTCTTCTGCGACATCACCGAATACGGTGTACATCGCAGGCACACTCGACACCAAAGGCGCAGAACTGACCTTTATGCGTGACATTTTAAAAGGTGAAGGGTTGCAAACTGCCATCATCGATCTTTCTACGTCCGGTAGCGCTTCGAGTGCGGAAATTCCGCCCCATGAAATTGCTGCCTGTCACCCCAACGGAGCCTCCGGCGTGTTCACCGGTGACCGCGGCACAGCGGTAGCAGGAATGACACTCGCCTTCGAACGCTGGATGAGCGAGCAGGAAAAAATCGGAGGCATAATCGCAGCCGGCGGTTCAGGTGGGACAGCATTGGTATCACCTGCGTTCCGCACACTGCCAGTGGGTATTCCAAAAGTCATTATTTCAACCGTCGCCAGCGGTAACACCGAACAGTACGTCGGTCCCTCGGACATCCTGATGTTGCATTCAGTCGCTGACGTACAGGGTATTAATTCCATCACCCGCGAAGTGCTTGGTAACGGCGCTGGTGCACTCGCTGGAATGGTTAAAGCACGTCGTTCTGCCAAGGTTGTCACTGACGATAAACCTGCTATCGGATTGAGTATGTTTGGTGTGACCACCCCCTGTGTACAGCAAATCACCGCACTGATGGAATCACAATACGACTGTCTGGTTTTTCACGCCACCGGTACTGGTGGCCGTGCTATGGAAAAACTACTCGACGACGGTTTTGTGCAAGGCGTTATAGATATCACAACAACTGAGATTTGCGACATGGTCGCCGGCGGTGTGTTCGCCGCAGATGAAGATCGCTTCGGTGCTGTCATCCGAACTAACACACCCTATATTGGATCCTGCGGTGCACTGGACATGGTAAATTTTAATGCGCCGGAGACGGTCCCCTCGCACTACGAAGATCGCTTGTTCTACGAACACAATCCTCAAATTACACTGATGCGAACGACTGTTGAAGAAAACGAGAAAATGGGCAAATGGATCGGCGAGCGGTTAAATGAAATGTCTGCACCAGTGCGTTTCTTTTTACCTGAGGGTGGCGTGTCGATGCTTGATGCGCCTGACAATCCGTTCTGGGATCCAGCAGCAGATGCCGCACTTTTCAATACACTGGAAGCAACTGTCAATCAGAACAGCAACCGTCAACTGATAAGAACACCTCACAATATTAATGACCCGGAATTTTCAGAGCTAATTGTTCAGTCATTCAGATCTCTATACGGAAGTTCCGAAACCAAAGATTCAGGAGCCTGAGTCATGTTTGATCGATCCGAATTAATGACTAAGTTTCGCACTATGCGAGACAACGCTGAACCCATCATTGGGGGCGGCGCCGGCACCGGTCTCAGCGCGAAGTGCGAAGAAGCTGGCGGCATCGATTTAATCGTTATCTATAACTCCGGCCGTTATCGCATGGCCGGACGTGGATCGCTAGCTGGTTTGATGCCGTACGGAGATGCCAACGGTGTTGTTATGGAAATGGCAGGCGAAGTATTGCCGGTGGTGAGCAAAACACCAGTACTGGCGGGCGTTTGCGCAACTGATCCATTTCGACTCATGCCGAAGTTTCTTGACGAAATTAAAACAACAGGCTTCTCCGGCATACAGAACTTTCCAACAGTGGGTTTAATTGACGGAAATTTTCGTGCGAACCTGGAAGAAACCGGCATGGGTTACAGCCACGAGATTGAAGTCGTGCGCCTTGCTGCAGAACGCGACATGCTAACCACACCCTATGTGTTCTCTGCAGCTGACGCGACAGCGATGGCGCAAGCCGGTGCTGACATCATCGTTTGTCATCTGGGCTTGACAACAGGTGGCAATATTGGCGCAGAGACAGCAATGACACTGGAGCAATGCCCGCCAATAGTGGACGCATGGGCCACTGCGGCCCTCGATGTAAATCCGGATGTGATCGTTCTGGTTCACGGTGGACCGGTAGCGATGCCAGACGATGCGGACTATGTATTGAAAAACACCAGCAACTGCCACGGCTTTTACGGTGCGTCATCAATGGAGCGCCTGCCGACCGAAGTTGCACTGACTGAACAAACGCGTCGATTCAAACAGATCAGGAGAAACTGAACTATTGCAAAAACTGAGTTCTGACAGAAACAGCGATAAGCAGACAGATACTGTGGTTGATATTCGCTACGATTATCGTCTTTAACGCCTACCGGACTATGAACTGGTGGTATCGCCGATCAGGCAGGAGGTTGCGTTTGAGTGTACCGCAATCAAAAAGTGCATCAGCCCAACTGCATCAATAGAAAATGCTATGGCCAGCTCGCGCTAGCGTCAGAAAAGTACTTTTTGAAAACTTCTGATTTTTGTATGTGCAATTTACGAATCAGGTGCGCTGGATTGCTGTTCAAAGAAAGAAGCGTCTTTCGGTAACTCTGCTGCTCGTACGGTATATTCACTGTATCTCACGTTACCGGTCTCGACGCCCCTGATTAATTCGCCAGCATGTACACTCGGGATATGGTTGGGCGATACCGGTTGTGCATCTTCAGCATTGTAGGAGCAGATGAACAACGTACGCGGTTGATCTGAACGATTCGGTGCAGAACCATGCAGCAAACGCGTATGCATAAGGCATGCGCTTCCGGCTGGACCGGTACAAGGTTTCATTTGCTGCTTTAACTGTGCAGCCACAGTGTCACTCACCGCTCCGGTAAACACGCCGTCATGCCAGTGCTCAAGTAACGGACCACCGTGACTACCGGGCACAACCTCAAGCGGGCCGTTCTCCAACGTTACATCATCCATAAAATACAACACAGTCATCAGGTCATCGTTGCTGTGCAATTCAAACGGAAAGTCCTGATGAAACTTCACTTCGGTTGAAGAGCCAGGCAGTTTGGAATTAATTTTGGCATTGTTGAAACACAGATTAGGCCCGAATAGCTCACACACGGCATCAACGGCCGGACTGCTGCGCATCACTCGCAGATAGTTTTCCGACAATTCGTTGGGCGAAGCAATGCGCCGAAGCGCAGGTTTACTGGCACTATGTCCGGGCTGTAGACTGAAGCGTGGTCGATTATCGAGCGTTGTCCCATAGTTCGCAGAATGTTCACGGCTTTCGTCAACCCACTGTTGAAAGTCTGCACGCAGCAACTGAAGGTCATCGTATCCAATAGCGTCGTGAACAAGAATGTAACCATCACGCTGAAAATCAGTTATTTGTTGTTCAGAGAGAACCGGCATAGCGGTGCATTTTTTCAGGTTTATTATTGTTCAGTATGTTTGAGTGTTATTCGATCGTAGATTGGCATCATTTGGCATGCCAGATTTTAACGTGGCCCGGCATAGTTTAGTGTTAACGTAACTTAAAAGCATTGCTCTAATTATTCAAATAGTACCTAAAATGAAGTACCTGAAAAAGCCATCAGTTACCCGATAGACAAATCTACACACAGGACTACTCCACCATAGATATATCGGTTAAATCCAGGGCCTTTAAGCAGTTATGAGTCATAACCTTACTTCTGTTCGCCAGCTGTTGGTTACGGCTAAACGACCGGTCAGCTTTTCCGGCGCCGGTCTGAGCGCTGAATCCGGCATAAGCACATTCCGGGATAAAAATGATGAAGGCTTATGGAGTCGTTTCGACCCGCAGCAGTTAGCATCGCAACAAGGATTTCAGGCAGACCCGGAGACAGTAATTGACTGGTACAACTGGCGACGCAAAACATTGGCTGAAGCAAAACCTAATGCTGGTCACATCACGCTCGGACAACCTTCAGGCTGGCTGCATATCACTCAGAACGTCGACAACCTGCTTGAACAAGGCGGCGCTGATGAATCATCTGTCCTGCACTTGCACGGTACATTGCTAAAAGATCACTGTAATGGCGGGTGCGGAATTTCTGAAACCGTCGATCTGAAAAATCCGCCTCCGTTACGAGCGTGCCCGCAATGCACTCAACCCATGCGACCATCAGTCGTCTGGTTTGGCGAATCCCTGCCAGAGAACATTCTTCGGCAAGCAGCCAATGCCGCCGTTGCCACCGACTTCTTTTTGGTAGTCGGTACAAGCGCTCAGGTTTATCCGGCTGCTGGCCTGATTGATATCGCGCGCGACAACGGTGCACCGATTGTTGTGGTCAATATAGAGACTGACAGCGTCACGGATCCCCGCGATATTTATCTGGAAGGCACGGCGGCGGAAATGCTGCCTTTGCTGTTTCAAGCCTGACAGGAAGCCCGTTTCTACGATTGCTGTGCAGCCTGTTGCCGCTGCTATAACCCTTACCGCGGCAAGCGCCGAGCGACTAACAGCCGTAATCGGTCGCACCGCACAAAATCAGGTCACGGCGTTACCTGCGGGAACAGGTATACTGTACGTATACTCGATATAATCGATTACTAAATCTTTATTCCAACGCAATCGACCAACGCATTCCGGGAGCAATACTGTGGGCTGGCAAAATACAATTCTGCGTGTCAATTTGACCAACGGTACTGCTGAGATCGAGCCGCTTAACCGCGACTGGGCACAGGATTATCTCGGACAAAGAGGTCTCGGAACTCGCTATCTGGTCGACGAAGTCGACCCGACCGTTGATCCGATGTCGCCGGACAATAAACTCATCATTGCCACCGGCCCGTTAACGGGCACCCCTGCTCCGACCGGTGGTCGTTCCTCGGCAATCACCAAGGGGGCACTAACCAACACGATCGCCGCCTCGAATACGGGTGGTTACTTCGGTGCCGAGTTGAAGCTCGCCGGCTACGACTTACTGATTCTTGAAGGACGTGCACCAGAACCGGTGTATTTGTATATCAACAATGATCGGGCTGAAATTCGACCTGCCAGTCAGTGGTGGGGTAAATCAGTCTGGGAAGCCGAGCCGGGCATTCGCGCTGAATTAATGGAACCGCAGGCGAAAATCGCCAGCATCGGCCGTGCCGGTGAAGTCGGCGTTAAATACGCATGTATCGTCAACGATATGGACCGCGCGTTTGGCCGCTCCGGTGTCGGTGCGGTTATGGGGTCGAAACAACTTAAAGCCATCGCAATACGCGGTACCAAAGGTATCAAGTTGAACGATGCCAAAGGCTTTTTAAAAGCCGTGCAGGATGCAGAAAGTGTACTGCAGCCCTCGCCCATTAAAAAGCGTTTCGAAACACGTGGCACTCACAATATGATGGATGTCACTAACGAATATGGATCGCTGCCAACACGAAATTGCCGTGACGTGCAGTTTGAAGGCACATCCTCAGTCAACGCTGATTCAGTCAAAGTCAAACGTCGCAGCGACAACAAACCCAGCCTTCAGGGTAATAAAGCCTGTTTCGCCTGCACTATAGGTTGCGCTCGAATCGCTACGATTGATCCGGAATCACCGTTAGTTAACGGCACTGCGCCCGACGGAAGCGATCGCGCCAAATACAAAAAGAAATCCGGTGGCCTCGAATACGAAAACGCCTACGCGTTCGGTCCAATGTGTGGCGTCAGTGATCTCGATACCGTCAACTATGCAAATTTTCTCTGCAACGAACACGGCATGGACCCGATTTCACTCGGAGCATCTATTTCTGCAGCAATGGAGCTGTTTGAAGAAGGTGTACTGACACTTGAACAAACGGATGGTCTTGAGCTTACATTCGGTAACGCGGAAGCACTGAGTAAAGCGGTGGAATTAACCGCCACCGGTGAGGGCATCGGTGCAGATATCGGATTGGGTGCGACTCGTTTGTGTGAAAAATATGGTCGACCGGAATTAGCCATGGCTGTTAAAGGCCAGGAATTCCCGGGTTACGACGCACGCGCGATGAAAGGTATGGGCCTCGCCTACGCAACGTCCAATCGCGGGGCCTGTCACATGCGTGCCCGACCCTACATCAGTGATTTCGCAGAACAAAGTCAGGAAGGCAAGGCTGAAATTGTTAAAACCACACAAGATCTGGTGTCTGCTATCGACAGTACAGGTTTGTGTGCATTCGCCAACAATATTATTCCTCCCGAATACATGGCTGCAATGGTCGACACAGCCTGTGAAGGTGATTGGTCGCTGGATCGAATTCGCGAGACAGGCGAACGGATCTGGAACATGGAGCGTCAGTTCAATAACGCTGCCGGGTTTACGCGATCTGACGACACCTTACCACCGCGTATGATGAACGAACCTGCCAAAGGCGGCGCCGGCGAAGGTGAGGTCGTTGATCTTGAGCCTATGCTGGATGAATATTATCAGTTACGTGGCTGGGACAACGCAGGTGTGCCGACAGCCGATACCGTAACCCGACTTTCGTTACCTGATTAGGAAGGATCAGCAAATTGACTATCGAGGTATCACTGTTCGGATTCGGCGACGACCGTCCTGCTACATTCGGTTCAAGTGATCGCATCAATCTGTCCGGAGCAGAAGGCACAACGCTAGACAATGTTCTGCAACAAGCGGGATTCGTTGACACTCACGGATTGTCCGCAATGCAAAACGGTAAACTGGTTCCACCCACCGAGTGGTCATCGCGTGCAATCGAAGATGGCGACACCATAAAAGTGCTAATGGCCATCGAAGGTGGCTGAGCACCGGTGACAAACATTCTTAGAGAGCCGATCAGTGACACCTACGCCTGGCGTGGCGAGCAGATGCGGCATGACACCCGCTGGGTCTATCACCTGACAAAACCTCAAATCGAAAATCTGGACACATCACTTTCTGAATTGAACAAATCAGGCCGTGACGTACCGGATTTTACCTGCCAGCACTTTCCGTTGCCCGAGCTACATAAACTCCTTCAAAAAATTACATTCGATCTTGAGCAGGGCCGTGGTTTTGCCTTGTTGAAAGGTCTGCCGGTTAATCGCTACAGCGAACCGGATATCAGAAAGATTTATTTCGGTATTGGTTTGAATCTCGGCAAACCTGTCGCGCAAAATCCAGCCGGTGACATGCTCGGCGACGTTATGAATGTTGGTGATCCGAAAGACAGGAATACACGAGTCTACGAAACCAATGCCTACCTTCCCTATCACACAGACCCGTCGGATGTGGTCGGTCTGTTGTGTCTGCGGCAGGCCAAATCAGGAGGCAAGAGCAGCCTGGTGAGTGCGGCCGCGGCTTACAATGAAATGCTGGTCAAACACCCGGAACATCTTTATTTTTTCTATAAACCAACATACTACGCACACATGGGTGGTGACAAACCCAAATTGACCCCACTGTTTAGTTACCATGAAAATAAGCTGAGTTGTCGCTATCTTCGACAATACATCGAATTGGGCAATGAAATAATGGGGGTACCGCTATCCTCAGACAATCTTCTAGCCATGGATAAATTTGACGCGATCACACAGGATTCGTCATTGAAACTCGATATGATGCTCGAACCAGGAGATTTGCAGTTTGCTAATAACTACAGCGTGCTTCATTCACGAACCGCGTTTGAAGATTTCGAAGAACAGCCATTGCGCCGCAAAATGCTGCGACTCTGGTTAAAAATGCGTGAAGCGCGCTCACTTGCACCTGACTTCCCCGGACGTAACGGTTTCGCCGCTGACTAACCGGCACCAAAGCCTCTAACCGATTCGCGCATCACCCTTGGTGAAGTTTGAGAGTTAGTCGCGAAACTATCCTGTTAAACAAGAGCTTTACATCAAGCAGCTAGCGAAAAGTCTTCCAGATCCTTTGTTAAATTAGGATTGTATGCAGCATCGTCCAGGCAACTGATGTTCCAACGCTTGGACATGAATTGAAACTCTTTCACAAATCTCGCGCGCTTTTCGGGTGTGTCATCACTGCCACGTGAAACAGATTCATGATGGAAAAGCTCAGCGCGTGGAGTCCAGATATTCTGATACCCTGCCTCAAGTACGCGTAGGCAAAAATCCACATCGTTGTAGGCAACTTTCAGATTTATTTGATCGAGGCCACCTACAGATTCGTAAACAGAGCGACGCACCGCCAGGCAGGCTGCGGTGACTGCTGTCATATTCTGTGAAAGCTTTAATCTGCCGCAATAACCATCATCATACCGGCCTGCAAAGCGATGAGCATGACCAGCCATTCCTTTAAGTCCAACAATCACCCCACCGTGTTGAACACGGTTGTTGGAGTAATAAAGTTTAGCGCCAACACAACCAACATCAGGTTGAATAGCATACTGCGTCATGACGCTCAGCCATTCCGGGCTGATTACCTCGGTATCATTGTTTAGAAGCACCAGTACGTCAGCATCACTTTGTCGCACTGCTGAATTGTTCAACAGGGAATAATTAAATTCGCCAGGCGATCTTATAAGTCTGACTCGCGGATCTGAAATATTATTATCGTAATACCGAATGGTTGCAGGCTCGACACTACCGTTGTCTATCACCACAATCTTATAATTCGAGTATTCTGTTTTTTCCAGAATCGACGATATACAGGTTCTAAGAAGACCTACCTTGTCCTTTGTTGGGATAACAATATCCACAGAGGGTATTGTCAGGTCTGTTGAATCACAATTATCAGCATAAAATGCAGGGGCTTTAAAGGTGTGCGTACCGGGTAGGTCTCCCGCAATTACTTGCACGGAATTTTGGAACATGGAAGATCCTGAGACACGGTCGACAGTCGCGTCAGCGGGAGAGCAAGTCGAAGAAGGCTGAGACAAACCGTAATCACGTAACCGTTCAGAGTACGCGGAGTGATTACCATACTCTTCTATAAATATTGATAGCGCAATTGCATCTCTTTCTGCTGTCCAAAGGTAGCTTGGTATTCCCATAGTAGAGGCAGAATATTCGTTGTAATTTCGATGGAACAATATTTTTGGTATCCGCCTCACCTGATTAGCTGTAAGAAATCGAGAGGCTTGCAGCAACAATAAATAGAAAGCAGAAAGCCCAAGATCAATACGTAAATACCCTGCCTTCTCAAATGTCGATCGGGTCAGCATGAAAAAGCTGCCGATATAGTTCGTATTGTACAAAAGCTCTTTGTTCCAGGCAGGTTTGAACGCCGGGTCTTTACGGCGGTTAAAGTCATCTACAATATCATTGTCGGAGTAGATCAAGCCGACACTAGCCGACCGCGAGGCACTATCCAATACATTGGCTATTGCGTCCGGCGTTAAGAGCACGCTTGTATCAAGAAACATCCAGTATTCAGAGGTTTCACGCTTTATCTGCTCAATAGCGCGACTATTTGAAATTGTGGAAAACAACCTCAGTTTCAGTTGCGTTCCGCCTCCCGGATCGAAACTGAAATTCTTGAACTCTCGAAGCACATCCGGATGGGCAAACAACGATACGTTGAGATTACACTTCCGGCTGGCGTTTAGCAGCGATTGACAGAGTGCTGACACGTGTCGATAGTAGCACTTGCTTTGATCTTCGCAGTGCTCATCGTTTTCGATATAAATAGCAATTGAATCAGTCTTACCGGAACCACCTCCAGAGCCTGAATTCCCGCCCTGGTCGGCAGAAGTATCAACAACGAGTACCGGTGCCCGATCATTGCAATCGTCGTCTCTTGCTTTATCGATATTCCGATGTCGAGTATTTTCTAACCAGTTACTGTAAGACAGCGGCGTACAGTGTCTTTCCATCAACCTGGAATACAATACATACAGGTCGTTCGATGTGCTATTGGAACCAGTTGAGCTGTTGATAGCGGGTAACACACTACGCCGTCGCTGGAAACCTACTTGGCTATTGAAACGACTGGTAAAATCAATTTTGCGCTGCATTCTGGACCGCGCAAACGAGGGTGAGATACGGATTAGTACCAAGTTGGGTAGATTGTCAGCATCGACCTGCCCTTCAATCGCAACGGATAACGCACGACAGGTACGCGAACAATAGATAATTCTTTTGGAAGATTCGTGGGAACCTAACAGACTATTCCAATATTGAATTTCGTTGCTCTCGCCACCATAACAATTGCTAAAAGTATCTTTGTTAGTGCAAACGTCGTTCTCTGGACTGTTCAGTTTCTCAGTATACTCATCACGGGATTTAAGGGTGTCGTAACCCACTAAAGAGAGATTTGATCCAATGGTGGTTATACCACCCCTTGCCTCGAGCATGTACCAGCCCCGACGAAGTTTCGATTTTGTTGAAACGAACGCCGTTGTAACTACAGATTTTTGTGACGAAGAAGATGTTAGATTACTGTAATCATATGATCTGATTTCAGTGCGCAAACCGAAGATTCGCTGCAACCTGTTCTTGAAATGCTTGGATTGATTAATGTAGGAAGACATAACAGGCTGAGACTGATTTTTCTCTACAAAGGACAGGTTTTTCAGCACTCAAAAGCAAGTATATAAACGAACAGTTACAAACAGGCACAAACATGTATAAACATGTATAAAAAAATATAAAAACCAAATGTCAATGCCAAGCGTGTTTATTGACATTGGCCAGGTACAGAAACGGTTAAGAATACAAATTCAGGCCACTCTTTGCACGTCATCACATTCCTGTGCGAACTTTTGCTGATCTGTCCTTTCGTTCTTGGTGGTGTCTATCAGGGTTTGATAGATTTCGATATGTTTTTTTAGATCTGCGTGATAGTTGAATTCAGCAGCGATATTACGCGCGAATTTTTCCTGTAATTCAGGTTCTTCAACAACTAATGCCATGCAGTCAGCCAAACTATCCGCACGACCTGCTTGAAAATGTAAACCGGTAACTCCGTGATCAATTTTCTCGTGCATTCCACCAATGTTACTGGCAATAACAGGTACACCGAATTTTTTCGCTTCCAGAATAACCATTGGAGAATTTTCCCACCAGACCGATGGGATAATTATCCAATCGGTATCCGCCATCAACTGGGGTAACTCACTTCGCTCGTACCGCCCCCGAAGCCTGAGTACACCTTTACTCTTCTTTACTGCAGATAGAATATACTTCTGCAGCTCTTCCGACTGGGATTCAAGGCCAGTGCCGTTTATATTGATAACCAACCGATCCCGCACGGCATCAGGTACAAAGCGCAAAGAGTCAACTAAAACGTCTACGCCTTTGAAGCTATTAATCTGCCCGAAGTAGCTAAGCCGGATCTTTCGGGTGCGTGTACTTTGTACAGAAGCCAAATCCCGGGAAGAGTCTGGTTTTTTAACTTGCTCCTCTTGTGCGTAATCACAATTTTCTATCACTTCGACAACATCTTTGTTCAAGCCCCAATCAACGTATCGCTGTTTCAAAAACTGACTAGGGGATATAAATTGATCAACCAGCTCAAAAAACGACTGTATGTATTGCTTTCTAAGGAAAAAGTCCTGGGCACTGTACTGCGGAAAACACTGCGCGCAAGCAGATGGACTCGATTGGTGACAGAGTCTAGTCGAGCCAGTCTTTATCATCTGGCCATGATTGTGACAAATGCCGAAATACTCGTGCAGTGTCAGAACAACCGGCAGAGAAGGATTGAAATTCTTTACTTCACGGATAAGCTCCAGACCCAGATGTACATAGTGGTGAAAATGCACAACATCGGGTTGAAATCTCGATAGACATTCCCTGAAATCCCGCCAGATTTTTGCGTGATCTACCTGGTGGAACCGGAACCAGTCACCCATCGGCACATAGAACAGCACTTCGTCCTGTTTACCCCGACCGGCGAACGTTGTACCTCCATGTACCAACTGTGGTTTATCATGACGCGCAAAAAACAACGAATCGAAACGGGGATCATCCCTCAAATGTTGATGCAGATTGTAGGCGGCTATTTCTCCGCCACCTGGGTTTAGATCGGGGTGTCCGTGAGACACAATAAGTACACGTTGCTTTCTCGCATGATTTTCGTCAGATACAGAGGAAACCATTGAATCAACATTTTGCTGTGCGATCGACGTTTTTCCGTCGCTGTTGAACTTGCTGTCGGAAGAGCTCATGCTATCTCTCTGTACTCTGCAATATCCTGTGTACCCTGTTGCAACGCAACAATCCTGTCATGCCATTTTTGCGTGTGGTACCAACAGTTGTAATAGGTTAATTCTGCTTTCCAGCGATCTCCCGTGACAAGCGATTGAGATTGTCGTTCTAAATGGTACAGGGCTGTAGTTCGATTCATTTTGATGCCAAGACCAGATTCATGGGCTTTCATGCAAAAGTCAGAATCCTCGTAATCTCCCAGAATATAATTTTCATCCAACCCGCCCAGCTTCATGTAGTTAGACCGAGTCATCAGCATGCAGGCCCCGGTGATTGCTTCAACACTCGATACCGCAGAATCTGTTGACTTCGACTTAGCGAATTGATCGGCAAGCATGATTGGCAAACCTTTGCCGGGGTGAATATTGGTCCAGAGATTGTCTACGAACGGTGACTGATAAAATGCCATTCCATCATGCTGGATAGAATCGTCCTCGTAGAGTAACCGTGCCCCTATCAGACTATTCGGTAGGACATCTTTGCTGGTTGCGAGAAATTCCTCGAGCCAACCGCTACTCGCCGGCATTACGTCTGAATTCAACAACAGGACAGTATCACTGGTCGCTACTTTGACACCCGCATTGTTAGCACCGGCAAATCCTAAATTTTCCCGCAAATAGAGCACATTGAAAGGTATACGAAATATTCTGCTGTACGTTTCACTTGCCGATCTCACCTGTTCTGTGATGCGCGGATCATCTATCACGTAGATGATCTCATAGCGATGCATGGCCGGATCATTGACAAACTGACAGAGCTGATACTCCATAAAATCAAACCGGCCGTAGATTGGGATAATCAAGGAAACTTCCGGTTTCTCTGCGGCAAACTCATCGTTGTAGCTGACTTTCTCTGCGCTT
The DNA here is from genome assembly GCA_937951345.1 of uncultured Granulosicoccaceae bacterium. Classification (GTDB taxonomy): domain Bacteria; phylum Pseudomonadota; class Gammaproteobacteria; order Granulosicoccales; family Granulosicoccaceae; genus CALFCE01. Next base: position 41,667 of record CALFCF010000046.1, on the reverse strand, counting down.
GTTTCCGTGTGCCCTCTGTACTCCCACATATCTTTTATTGCCGGGCCATAGGCTGCATCAAAGCACTGACGCTTCTGTTCCAAATTACCGGGAATCGCGTTCAGTAACTTTTGTATGGAGGGCAACGGTTTGCTGCTTACATGATCTATCCGTATACGCCTGGTTATTGTTTTTCCCGACGACAAGGTCAGTTTCAACTTTGCTTTCGCAGGAACCGAAACCGGTTCGATAGCGCTCCTCACATAGGTAACGAATCCTGGTTTACTACCCTGCTGCAAAGCGTATTTAGACTGAATATCCAATCGTGGAATCCGAAACAGATGTTCGCCGACAGGAATATCGTGTTCAGCAAAAGCGATGGACATTGACACCACAGGATGGCGACCTTCGATCAACCAACCATTCAGAAAAAATCCTTTGCCAGGCACATAACTACAGTTTCCGACTCTTACAAACGGAGGTTTTTTCAGTTTATTGACTGTCTGAAAAGGAAGGTACTGCAGACGACGCGTACGTTCTTCACCCAGCTTTGATTTAAAGAGGCGGAAGATCTTCTTTTTGATTTCCGGATGAAGAAATTTCATGAGAAATGTTCAAAAATATCGATTGAACGATTTATTCCGATTTGACGATTGAGCATCAAAACTTTAAATGGAATAGCCGAGATCGCTGAGTTCCTGCCCCAGTTCTTTTGTAAAAATATCTTGCACTTCCTTGCTTAACTCACGTTTCCAGCGCTCAACCGACGATGCTGAATCTTTACTGGTCATATGGCGCTTTCTTATTTCCTTGTTACTCATCGCGTCCTCGAAGCTCAACTTAACCCCGGCCCAGGCAGCGAGACGCTCGACTTCCGCCTGACCATGGTTTATCAAATCTTCATAACGAATATTGATGCGCCGATGACTATCCGCTGCTTTGTACATGTGTTGCATAAAAAAACGTCGGTTGTTGCACATCTTTTTTGCGTAGCTGACATCTGTATCATCTTCTGTCCAGCCAAAAGAATGAAACCCGCGTTTTTCATTAAAACTCATAATCGAGACCATCTCGTCCCGCGGATCTCTAAGCAGGAATATGTTCCGGGCTTTGAGCAATTCATTTGAAGCATCTGCTACTTCAGACGGTACCTTTTCAGCATAGAAATATTCGCGACCATATTCGGTCGCCATCTCTTCTCGCATCGACGTTGAGAATTGTTCCCACAGTGCGTTGAATACGTAACCAAACAACCGGTCTTTATCAACCAGATTAGTAACACCATACGGCAGGCCACCGATACGCGCTGAGCGGCACTGGAACAACACATCATTGTTCCAGGACTCTCCCGTTTTCGGTGGCTCTTTGACCATACGCGCCAGATTAAACGCATAGGTTAGATAACGATGTTCAAACGGATACTCCCGTTCGAACAAGATTTGATCACTCGTGCCAAGCAATTGCATCAGCAAGGTAGAACCTGTACGGCCAAAGGTTCGCACCATAATTGGTGTCAATGTAGACACGTAAATTCCTCAAATAACAATTAGTTTCAAAGATTTAGCTGACGGTATTGCGGTCAGTTAAATCTCTGCAGATAGCATGGAAATGCAGTTTTCATACCGAAGACACGCACTATGTTTCACAAAGTCGCTGTTCTTTTGCCACACAGTGAGATCTCGACAGAGATGAACGTTACTGCTGGCTACAGATGTGCTTCCAGAACCGATTAAACATCAGCAAAATACTGTGCCATTGTCATGTCCATGGATAGAACACCCTCCCGTATAAGCTGCTCTTTGATGTCGTCTGAGACGACATATTTCAGGTACTCGTCGTACAACTCTCCACGCTGATACATCTCATACCAGGCACGAAGGTGCCAATTAATATCATCGCCAAAACGCTCGTTGTTTTTGATACTGGATCCATGATTAATCACTTTCTTGACAAACTGCTCATATGTTCTGATCGGATAGTGAGCGATGGCTATAGTGGCACAATCAGCTGTTGAAGCCAGATGCGCGGCATCATGATTTCCCATATCAATCGATTGCAATCCATCGATCCGCGTAATCACTTTGGTACCTTGATCTGTGTAAAGGACGTTCAGACCATCATCGAAAAACCCAGCATCCAATGTCTTCTCAACCCGAAAATAGTTATGGAAGAATCGATACGCATCACTGCCGATGGTTGTTTGATCAGGCAAGAAATTAAAGCGTTTACAATGCAGTACACCTGGTTTTCGCGTATCACCAGTTACGCTATCGAGTGTTTTTCGCAAACCATCCTTCAAAGACCCTGTCGCTGAAAACCAGAATTCGTCACTATCGTTGTTTATGACCCAATCAGTATCTGTATTTTCTTTGAGCCACATCGCCATCCGTGTAACCCAAATATCCTGATCAATGGTATGCGCCGCTTCATCAAATATCTTGATTGGGTAAGACTCTGACAACTGCTCGAGTAGCTCCCTACTTCCATCCCTCGATCCATTATCAGTTACTATGAATTGATCAATTCCCTGTTCTGCATGAAAGCGGATATTTTCTGCAATAATATCCACCTCGTCTCGCACCAGTATCGACATTGATAAATTCATAAATATTCCCCGGTATTCGGAATGTCAGTGGTAGGCTTGCTTGGGCTGCGCGCACTCATATCACTGCAAGTCTTGATCAAACTCTTGTTCTTTCGCCAATCAGCATTGAAAATTTGCTGTTTTGCCGGATCACTGTGATGAGTTTCAAGTTGGTGTTCAGAAATTTCTTCAGCGACACACCAGTCCACTTCCGCAATCGATAATTCGTTAAACCAGATCCAGAAATTTAACAGTCGCTCAGAGAGAAAGGCAAAAACCCTGCGTTGATAGGAACATATAGGGAGGTTCAAACGAGATTCGAGTTCAAATAATGTATCGAACAGAAACTCACAGTAGCGATCAAAAACAGACCATTTCGTAATAAAAAGATTATTCCAATGCGCATGGCCTGCATTACTGAAGTACTCGTATGCCGCTTTACCCAGGTAATGATCTCTTTCAGAAAGAAGTTGAAGTAATGCGAAAATCGAAGACGAAGGATGTGAAGTTGCAAATTGATAAATCATATCACCACGGGGCAACTCGTTACGCTTAGGTAAAACGATGGCGTGATTTTCAAGTAGTTTGCTAAATCCTTCCTCTACATCACCACTGTGATCAAACAGACCTATCATCGCATCGCGCTCCATTACCCGGCTTGATGCATAGTTTCCTCTTCCGTCACCCTCTGTCTGGCAATCGAGAAAAGGTCGATCTGCAGATACTTCTGCTATCTGTTGTAAAGAGGGAGGCAAAAGAAAACGGCGATAGTGAGAGAAACCAACAATATCAGAAGGTCTGTTTTTCCAGATATAATAAAACGCCGTCAGTTCGGAATATGTTCCGTTTTTCTCAGCTATGTGATCGCCTTTGTTGTCACGCAACGCTGAAAAATCTGTTGCTGCATCACCAACCTGAATTAACTGCAGGGAAGATGATTGCGGCATAGGCACCGGTTTATGCGAGACACAATAGATCGTCATTTGCGATTGCTAGATTCTGTGGCTCTTACAAATGTACAATCTCGTACTGGTTGCGGGTCTGCAGACAAACCGAACGACCTGCGGATTCCTGCATTTATAAGAGCAATCCGCATAGATCACCAACGGATAGTCAACTAACCATTGACAACTTTCAATACGGTATTCTCTACATTCACCGAGCGGCTATCTTCTTCAAGCAAAGACTTCAAATAGCTGCCATATTGATTCTTTGACAACGCACCGGCCAGAACTTCAAGTCGATCATCACCAATCCAGCCCTGTCGCCAGGCGATCTCCTCCGGGCAACATATCTTTAACCCCTGCCGACGCTCCAGCGTCTCAACAAACTGTCCTGCTTCAAGCAGAGACTTATCCGTGCCGGTATCAAGCCACGCAAATCCGCGACTCATGACTTCAACTCCCAGTGAGCCTTGCTCCAGATACGCTTGATTGACGCTGGTTATCTCCAGCTCTCCCCGTGCAGAGGGTTTAACAGATTTAGCAATATCGACAATCTGATTGTCATAAAAATACAGGCCGGTAACTGCATAGTTCGATTTCGGTTTTTCGGGTTTTTCTTCAATAGAAATCGCACGGCCTAACTCATCAAATTCAACAACACCGTAGCGCTCAGGATCACTTACTCTGTAGGCAAATACGCGTGCACCCTGTTCAAGAGAGGCAGCACTAGTCAGCAAGTTGCTCAGATCATGCCCGTAAAAAATATTATCACCTAATACCAGTGCACAAGGATCTGAACCGATAAAGGCCTCGCCGATCAGAAATGCCTGCGCAAGACCGTCTGGTGATTCTTGCACTGCGTAGGATATTTGCATGCCCCATTGCGAGCCGTCACCGATCAGATGTTCAAAACGCGGTGTATCAACAGGTGTTGAAATAATCAAAACTTCCCGTATACCAGCAAGCATAAGCGTACTGATCGGATAGTAGATCATCGGTTTGTCATAGACTGGCAAGAGTTGCTTTGAAACAGCCTGAGTGATCGGGTATAGGCGAGTTCCCGATCCACCGGCCAGAATAATTCCTTTCATGCAGAGTATCCGCGACGCTAGTAAAGCAACAGTGCCGCAATTTATCTGCCAATCATCGACAGATACTACAAAAAATACAGTGTATGGATGGAGCTACTAAAGACACAAGCAGCACGAGAGCTACCCCAAAGAGAAAGCCTTTACAGGAAAGGAAGATCCGAAGGGTCGAAGAAAAGTACTCGAAACCATCTCAAAATTGAGATTGTGCGCTCAGGCAAAGCTTGTGGCGCTCGAGCAGCGCAGTTTACACACAGTATGAGCGGTACAGAACGGCACACAACGTAGGGCAGCGTGCAGGACTCGGCGTTCCCGATCAATTTTGAGACGGCTTCCAGCGAGTAAGTAGCGTCAAACGCGTATCGTTAAGCAGCTTTAGCTACAAACTCATCAACCCGTTGTTGCGCGAATTTTTCGATATTCAGGTCATCAACCGGAACACGCGTCATAAATCGCTCTGCCAGCTCAGTGACGACGATATCCGGCTTCACTTTAGCCACATAGTCAAAGTCAATCGATGAGTTCCAGATAAAGTGTACTTCGCTGAAAGTTTCAGCCAGCATACCCGTCAATAAATGAGGGCGATACTCAGCAAACGAATCACCGAAAAGAATCAGCTTTTTGTCAATAGCATCGCTTGAATCATTCTTATAGACAACAGATGATCCAACATGCAGACTGATTTCGTCAATCAATTCATTGCGTTCTTTGAAATCTACCAGCACATTAGCACCAATGCGTTCAGCTGTTTGGGCCAATTGGTAGAATCGAGCAGTTTCAGTGTAAGGTTCGTCGAGTTTCGATGCCAGGTCGAACAACACCTCACCTTCCGAATACGGATACCCGACCAGGTTAACGTTAGGTTCTACACCTAATTCACAGCAAAGTAACTGATAGGCGGAAAAACACCCCCAGAACGACCAGTGGGTATCAGTTTTCCAGTACAACTTGTAGTCATCTTTTTGCTGGCCAAAGAATACCAGTGGGTTGAGCAACGACGGTACACTTGCGCTGTAGAATTTGTTCAAATAATGTATCGGACTACCTTCAAGATTTTCGATCTGCCCATCGAAATAGTCGTGCATGACCGTGAGTTTTTCGGGCGCAGGCAGGTGAATGTACTGACATCCCATCCCTGACAAGCGGGCTTCTCTGCCATTTAGCAATTCAGCCCAGCGTTGTGCGTGATCATCAGTAAATGATGACGGGTCTTTATAGAGATCCTTAACGGAGTTGGAACCTGCGACCAGGAACAACCAACCCTCTCTTCCTATATGAACGTCCTGTTCTTTCTCTTCGATTTTTGCCAGATCGGACATACAGCTTATCTATCGTGTTATGCGGCCGGCATACTGATCGGAGTATTGGATTTAAGCAGGCTATCAAAATACTCGATAGTTTTATCCAACCCGTCATCAAGAGCAACCTGTGGCTCCCAGTCAAACGCTTCTTTTGCCAGACTGATGTCCGGTCGTCGCTGCGTAGGATCATCCGATGGGAGATCAAGGAAAGTCAGTTTGGATGAGGATCCGGTTTTCTCCAGAACCTTTTCCGCCAATTCTTTAATAGTGAACTCACCCGGGTTTCCGATATTAACCGGGCCTGTAAAATCATCCGGAGTGTTGTTCATAATGCGCACAAACGCTTCAATAAGATCAAGACAGTAGCAAAACGATCGTGTTTGACTTCCGTCACCGTACACAGTGATCGGTTCGTTCTGCAGGGCTTGCACGATGAAGTTTGAGACTACACGTCCATCCTGAGGATGCATGCGTGGTCCATAAGTATTGAATATACGGCCAACCTTGATACGCATGTCATGCTGTCGGTGGTAATCAAAGAATAACGTCTCTGCACAACGTTTGCCTTCGTCGTAGCACGAACGAAATCCTATCGGGTTGACGTGACCCCAGTAATCTTCAGTTTGAGGATGTACTTTCGGATCCCCGTAGACTTCACTGGTCGACGCCTGGAAAATTTTTGCGCCTGTTCGCTTTGCCAGACCCAGCATGTTGATCGCGCCATGTACACTGGTTTTTGTCGTCTGCACTGGATCATGCTGATAGTGTATTGGTGATGCTGGACATGCCAGATTGTATATTTCATCTACCTCCAGGTAGATCGGGAAAGTCACATCGTGGCGAAGCAGTTCAAAATTAGGATTTTCCATCAGATGCTGAACATTTTGCTTCGCACCCGTGAAATAGTTATCCATGCAGATTACATCGCAGCCGTCTTTCAATAACCTGTCACACAAGTGTGAACCCAGAAAGCCGGCTCCACCGGTGATAAGGACGCGCTTTTTTACTAGTTGAGTCATGATAATTAAAATTCGACGGTTTTTTTAGCAACTATTAATCTTTAACCAGGTACTGATGTTAACTAAACATTCAGAGCAGAGACTACCAAATAAACGCAACATCTAGCGAGCAGAGCGGCATTACGCTTTTATCACTTCCGATATTTCTGTTGAATACCGAATGCTTTCATGAATTGTGCATTTACAATCCAAGTGCACCAATAAACTGTTTTATCACTGTTGTCGCCTGACAACCCGTGAGCTACCTGAAGCGACTCCTTCGCGTCAGTTAGCGGCTACACCGGTAACCCAGGTTTTACAATACAAGTTCTTTGCCCATATTACTTATTTAAGCCAACTGTTTGCAGTGTCACAGCGGCCGCATTCACGCAGTATAGTTCGTGAACCATCGCAGAACACATAGCCGGTCTCCTGTGCATTAACCAATCAGGGGGGTAGTCTGAAAACTCCAGGGCTACAACAACAGATACACTGTACCCATCAACAGCGGATACTCTCAGTAAAGCGTCAGAAAAGTGTAGACCAACCGTTCAATACGCGTGAAACGCAAACTTCGTGCGAATCAATAACGCGCTACCATCGAGCGCACGATTTACCTCTAACCCAAAAACTCAACAACCCGAATTCGTATGTGTAACCTGCCCGTACGCAGGTGGCATGACAGTGCCCAACTCCATGGTCGGAAGCACCCGCTGCTGCGAACAACCTAATGCGCAATAATGCACGCAATAGTTGCCGCTGCATAACCGAATCTGTCGCGTCAAGCCGCTCGGGAATCCGAATCATCGGAAGGCGCCGTTGAACGGACCGATTCAGCCTCAGATATGCCAAATTGTTGACGCAACTCACCGAGATAGTCAGCCATATCACTTTCAATTTCAGACGATACACCGAAGCGTACTTTGATCAAACTGTGGATCGCGTCTATTTCACCTAAATGCTTGTGAGGATCAATGCTGTGAGTGACGCTGTCACTATGACGTCTGTGCACGTTCAGCGCTTCGGGCACATAACATACTTCCGTTTCCGGTTGGCTGAGCACCTCAAGATACAAATGCCAGTCACCTACCAGGCGGTAAGCAGTAACATCATCCATCGAGCACTCCAGCGCTTTCGCGAGATTGGATTTTTTCCAGATTACAGAACTGACGTTAAGTATCGGGTTTTTAACGCTCATGCACTTTTCAACAAATGCTGCACCCTCCATCGAGAATGCTCGGCAATCCTGCAACACCGGAAACTCCTGGTAGTAGTAATTGTAATCGTCTGCCAGCTGAGCACTGTTTTGATCGATTTGCGAAGAGTTTGAAAAAGCGATAGCTGATTCAGGGCTCATTCGGTCGGCAAGACCAGACAGAAAATCCGGTGAGGCATCATCATCAGCCTCAGCTATCCAGACGTAGTCTCCCCGAGCCATTTCGATACCTTTAGCCCACTGACGGAAAACACTACCTGACTGAACTGTATTGTTTTCTCTGCGGCAGAGACGGCCACTATTTTTTATCAGCCGATCTATGACCTCCAGGCTATCATCGCTTGATGCATCGTCCAGTATAATCACTTCAAAAACCGGGTATGTCTGATTTAACACCGAAGACAGGCGCTGCTGTAGATGATGAGCGTAATTGTAGTTAGGTACGACAACAGATATACGTTTTAGCGCTGGGTCGAGTGCCTGGAGTAATTCGAAACAATAAAGATCGAATGCGTATTCTTCTCGAATAACCTCGATGCGCGCAGCCGCATCCTCAGGTTTATCGTTGAACAGACAACCTGACAACGCTGCAGTAATCTCGTCCATATCAGCAGCATCAACAACCCGGCCATGATCTGAAACCAACTCTTCCAGACCCGTGCAACCCTTAAAAATAACAGGAGCACATCCCACCGACATGGCTTCCAGCACAACAGTGGGATAAGGGTCTTCACGCGAGGTCAACAGAAAGCAATTTGCAGCATTGTAATAATCAGACATATCGTCCGAATATCCTACGAAATGCAATTGCTCTGCACTTGTATCCTGAACGTCCAGCAACCAATGACTGAGGTTACTCGCAACCTCGCCAACCCAGATAAAGTGGATATCATCGTGGCGCCGGATGGTTTGCTCGGCAATGGAAATAAACTTGTCTACACCTTTTCGCAAGTCGGCGAAACCGGCGTTCATTACAATTTTGTGTTCAGCCGGAATTCCCAACTTTTCACGAATGGCCAATCCTGCTTCAGCATCCAGTTCAATAGATTTATAGTTGCCTTGCGGGCGCACAACGCGTTCTTTGCGCACCTGTCCTGCATAGGATTCGAAGCCCTGCATGACAAATTCCGAGGCGCATATAACGATGTCAGATTGCTGCGCGATAAAGCGACCTGACTCTATCAAGCCGTGCTCTCTGGCAATACGCGGCAACTCATGCACCAGGGAGACAACCTGGATATCCGATTGCTTCAATAGAGGGACAATTCTGCCGGTAACAGCCGTGTTGGTAATAGCCATACGACATCCCAACCCGTCAACCAGTCTTGATATCTCTTTGTCAGACAACTCATCGGCTAAATGTACAGGTGCAACCGACTCGTACTGGCTGAGTAAAGACCCGCCGTTTAACAACAGGTACTCCACTGCAACATTCAGCTGTCTGGTCAATACACGACCAATGTTGAGTAACAGCATCTGAGCACCGTGCGGGTGCGCATCATGTCCTACCAATAAAATTTTATGCGTTGATCTGTGATCCGGTATCTGCTGCATCACACGCTTGACCGAATTCAGGTACGCGAATCCATAGTGCACATCAGGCTCAAGGTATGCACTCTCTGCCCATTCGTTCCAGGCATTGATAAATACCATTGATTTCCCCTCGACGGGGTAACTCTCAGCATACCGGCAAGCGCCATTCAACCACTGTTGAAACAATTCCGGGCTTGAGCCATGGAGTACTAAACCACGCCCTTCACGTCGTGCATCATTATCCCAATGAGGACTAACAGTCTTGACTAGGGGAAATTGAGCGGGCTCTTCTGTTAGAGAACTATTGATAGCATCTGCGTAGGAAAAAACACTACCAGCAAAATCGCTATCGAGTATCTCCAGTTTACTCTGGATGTCTTGAAGGCCCGCAGCAATTTTATGCGGAGGAAATTCCAGCGCACCATCCAATCCAAACACGTCAGGGTCGGTATCACCAAAACCCTGGACCATAAAGATCAGAGGTGCTTGCCCACAGCGTTGCTCCCAGGCTTCTCTCCAACGCGCGATTGTTTCACGGGCATTAGGAATTATTCCCGGTCGATAGATGATGAATAACGGACGGTCACCAACGCGGATATACCGTGGGTTATCGAAGTATCGCGCCGTATCTTCGATAAAAGATTGATCATCAGTCTTATTATAATCCTGCCGAATCAACACTTCGCTGTCATGACCATCCCAGGTGCGTGTCCAGTTTTCATTCGCCCACATAATGCAGAACGGCATATCAATGGAATCTGATTCTGCAAATTGATCCAAAGGCTTGTCCATTAAACGCTTGCCATTGAACCAGTAGTAATAGAAACAAAATGCTTCAATTCCATTAGCCACAGCAAGTTCGGCCTGACGTTGTAACGTAGCCTCTGTTTCCAGAGAATAGTAACCAAGGTCACGCGGTACCCGGGGTTGATAATGTCCTTTAAATCGTGGAGTACCACGTGCGACATTCCGCCACTCGGTAAAACCGTTACCCCACCATTCGTTATTCTCATCAAATTCATGAAATTGGGGAAGGTAGAACGCTATACACGAAATATCAGACGTGGAGTTACCAGCCCTCAACAGTGGATGCTCAAAAGAATCCCCCGGATTCGCACGGTATTTAATATTACTGGGAAGTGTTTGTTTTTTGCGATGAAGCAATTGAAACTCGCGCATACCTGCTTCATTGACAGGAAATTCGTGATTCCTGCCGAATTCGCAATAGTGATCAAGCGGGTTCAATGATGTCTCGCCGTTCATATGCCAATTTCGATACAGCTCTATCTGAAATTGCGCATTCGGCTTTCGATTTTCTTTCCAACCTTTACTATAAAAATGACGTACCGGCTCCAGACCTTCGCGGACTACGTCCGGATTACTTCGGCAATAATACTCAACATCAAATTCACGGTTGGGCGCGTAGCCGGACTCTGTGCCTACTGTCAGATAGTGAGACAATGGGTTAGCAGCCAGCTTGGGGTCAAAATAGTTGCGCCGGTACCACTCCACATCAAACCCTGGTCCAGGTGCGAGATCAAGTTTTATCCCATACTTCACATAGTGCTCAGTGGCAAGCACATTGCGCTTATCATCTTTGGTGAGATTACACTCATCGTACATGTCGATGAGCTTGGAATCTTCCGTTAATCCCTGTTGATCGATTAAATAACGCGAATAGTACCAATCTGAATCAAACAGAAAATTCGGCGCCAATCCATTAACAAGCCCCTTTGTCAGGTAATGCAGATCCGGATCGTCACAATCCCCGTGCGTCGCCCGATACCAGTGATGATCGACCAGACCGGTGTCTCTTAAAGTCTCCAGAAATTGCCGCTGTTCTCTGGCAAAGTCACTCAGTGACTCAGTCTCTGAACCACCCTCAGAGCGCTTCGACAGATCCTGTAGCCCACCCTTGCCTTCTAAGCCCGCGTCGTTATCGTTTGTCGTCGTTGACGAGCCTAACACCAATTGATGAATTGGATTGTCACCTCTTAGTCTACGCTGACCCGATCGTATTTCGTCAAAACCATGTTTGATGAAATGAATCACCGGAGAAGCGAATTGACCACCAGTCAATGCAGGAACCAAATCAGGATAGGCTGACAGATAGGCGGTTGAATCAAAATTCTCTATGAAAACGGCAGGGAAACTTGAGAGCGTTTGCAGCTCTATATACAAGCTGTTGATTATGTCTGCTTCCGCGGATTGCGAAATCTTCTCCTCTTCGACTAACGGTTGAATACGAAGTAATGTCTGTTTGACAATCGATTCCTGAAAACCGATCTTACTTTCCACCCTTTTTATCCGGTTGGTCAGAAATTGTTCTCGCATCTCCTCTGATGCTGTACGCTGCGCAATCTTGTCGAGCATCTCTGTGCAAGCAGACAAACGAAGACCGCTCTCGCCAGACACTACGTCCGGAAAAACGACCTGGGCAGATGCTATTGCTGCATGCTGCTCGATTGCCTGCGCGTACAGATCCTGACCATGTTCCAGCAGCTCGAAGTTTACTGAACCTATTCGCCCCAAAGTATCGAGCAAAGCAAGTAACTTTCTTTGTTCCGTAGCCAAGGCAAAATAACAGCGACTCCACCTCGCCTGCCGTTCGATTGCCTCTGTACCGGAGCGTCCAGCTTTGTTTAGGTATTTCATTTTTTTCTGATCCGGAACTAATATTACTAATCTGATTAAGCGACGCGTGATCGAGACACGTCTATCTCGGTTTTCGTCAATCCATTACCTTCCAAAGCTGACTCAACATGCGTCAGATTCACCGGTATCAACTGTTCCTTGCTGGTGATGTGCTGATCAGTGACCGAATTACCTGCCCATGGATCGACTACACGTTCGTACTGATCCGGTGATTTCAATATCGCGGTGTAATCAAGTTCACACAGATTCGCAAGTCCGTAAAAATAGGAAAATACATGGTTAGCAAACAATTCAAAAACCTTGGCCCCCGGTTGGCAAAAAACCAAATTGGCCAGCGCACCACCATGTGGCGTCATAACTACACTGGCCGAATGGAAGATTTCCGCCTGTTGTCTGACAGAAAAATTCTCCATTTCAAGGTGCGTAAAACCATAGTCAGACAGTAGCGCTACTAGCTCTTCTTCATTCGCAACACCCCGTCTTTTCAAACTCCGCGGACGCCCTATGTAGATTCGATCGTGTGTTTCAATCGGTTCGCATTCCGATTGCATCACTACGCGTCTGATGTAATCAGGGACAAATCGCGGCATGGTCATACCGACAAAATTACTCATCCGAATATCAAGCAGCTTTTCACACGTGAATCGGGGATTAGAAATTGATTCGACGATTTTCTCTTCAGGAATCCCTAGTATCTGCAGAGTCTCACGATGAAAATCTGTTGATACTTCACGAAACACAACATGATCAATGTCATCGATACTAATGCCGGCATTTTCAAGGAGTCCAATCTTTGGCAATGCATCGAGCAACCAGTGGTAGTATTGAAAATCACCAAAAGCGCCCAGAACAAGCGATGTGCCATCAAGATGTCTGGGTGATTGTTCCTGTGTTTCCCAGAAATCATCAGGCGTATGGGGAAGCCTGTTAACGACCTGATCGTCCGGTCCTTTCACGATGAAGTGATGCTCGTTTATCCACAAACGGGCATCATGTGTCGTGCTACATTCCACCGGCGTCGACACCATGGTGCTGGCAAGCGGTTTTGTTTCGGTGTATTCCTGAAACAGGCGCGGAGCAACTATTCGATGTTCAGATGGCTCCAGAAGCACTGTTTTTTCTATGGTGTCGTTCATCACAACCTGCATCTGTTTATTTTTAACTTTTCCGACTCATTAATTGAGGCTTTTAAATACGCGATTGGCGGACCAAATTCTCTGTGCGTTAGAGACTAGAGCCTGATTGCAACTGAAGCCGCCACAGCCACCTTATATAAGATATCCACTATTGTTGATGCCAATTGCAGATTCTTCACAGGTACTCTTGGTAAAACGATAATCTCATCACCTGGTAATACGCGCGGATTTATTCCGGTGGTCACTTCACCGTTAGCATGTACAACAATGACCCGATCAGTATCTGCCTGCTGTGCAAAACCACCCGATTGTTTGATGTAGTCACGCGCTCTTAAACCAGATTGATGCAACAGTGCTTGTGAAACCAGCACTTCCCCGCTCAGTAAAACCGAATCGCTTTTCGATGGAATACTGATTACATCTCCCTGCTGCAATAGCACATTGGCCAATTTACCGTTACTTGCAACCACAAGACGTCCGTTCGGCTGAATCTGGCGGGCTCGCTCAACAAACTGACCTATCAACTCAGCATCAGTTGTTCGAATACTTGTTTCATCTGTTGTCAATGCTGTCGTGGTCAAAAACCTCGATTCAAGACGCTGCAAACTTTCCTGCAATGCTGCACGTTGACGCCCGGCGATTGATTGGCGTCGAAGCGAAATTGCACGAGAATCTGACAATTCCGGATTTACTGCAATATGGTCGAGCAGATCGATAAGGCGTGTATTCGGCGGTACGGTATAACGTGAAGGGCCTTCAAATACACCCTCAACCTCAACGACAATAACCTTGTCTTTCGTATCCGATCTGAACGAAACCTGATCGCCATCATGTAACTCGAACGAACTGAATTCGGTTATTGGCATGTATTGAGAAAACGGTTCTCTGTTGCGAACCCCTGCCACTCCAACATGAGTAACATCAGATTGGAGCAGTGCCGCCTGTATCAGATCCGAGCCGCTCATTTGTTGATCGATAATTTCAAATCTTGCCGAGTTGCGAATTGCGCCGACAGCTTCAACGACTCCGCCGCGTGGCTTTACAAGTATCGTATCGCCATCCATGAACTGTACGTCCGGGATCCTGCCGTGCATCAGAAAGTCGTAGAGATCGAAACGGTCAAGCGTTTGCCCTTGACGTTGTATTAGTATTTCACGGTAACTTCCACGTTCCTGATCGATACCACCAGCACGATCAATAAAGTGAAGTACGGAGTTAGACGGGATACCGGAGAATCGACCGGGGTTCGTTACAAATCCAGTAACGAAAACTGCCACCGGCTGGCTGCCATTCAGGCTGGTATAAACCTGCACAGTATCTTTGTATGTCGCCCCTACGGCATCAGATACGCGGCGGTTAAGATCTCTATTGGCAACGCCTCGAACGGGAATCGGCCCTATTTCAGGTATGAATATGTTGCCCTGATGATCGACAACCAGATCATCATTAAAATTTCTGGCACCAAATATCCGAACACTGATCAGGTCCCCCGGGCTGATCGCATAGTCGGGATTTATGCCATCCTCGCGATCATTACTGAATCCTCCGTTGAACAGGTTTGCACCAAAAGGCAACACGCCTTCTATCGACGAGGTTACCTCTGCACCGAGATCATTGCTCAGTTGCTCACGAGCCGAGGTTTCCACTGGACGCGATTTATCGGAAATAACCGCACCACCAATGGATTGAGCCTGAACGACACCGGTTGCCAGCAGCAACAAGCAGCAAAAAATGTATTTGTTATAAGACCAATAGTGCACGTGAAGGGGCTTCAAGTAACGCGAGACGATACAAGAGCCGGTGCAAGAATCACACCGGTATGCAAGACGATCCTGCTACTTTCTGATCGGCTCCAGTCGCGCTGACAAAGTGCCTGAGAGAGGCATTATCGACCGATATGATCGCGCAGCGCCGACCACATTAATCCGCCGATCAGGTAGAAGAGAAACGAGAATGTCAGCACCGTCAAAATTTTATTAATTCGACGCGGCTCCAGCGCTTCATCGGGTAAATTGGGCTCAACGAAGGTAATAAGGTACTGTTTCTGACGACTGACTTCTGCCCGGGCGAGCTCCAGAGAGGTAAGTGCCGACGCATATTGCTGCTGCGCCAGCTCCTGTTCGATCACCAGCGGCCGGTAATCCTCTATCACATCACTCAATTCCCGACTCTGCGAATCGCCGTCAATCAAACGGCTTCGTTCGATACGTCGTTGTTTCTCGAGCGCATTCAACCGGTTTTTCAGCGCAACTATTTCAGGCGCACCTTCACGCATATAGGCCCGCTTTTCATTAAGCTCGGTACGCGTCTCGACCAAGCGGTTTTCAATTCCTGCAACTACCGTCAAAAGCGCATTGCCTTCCTGCGCTGGATCAACTGATTCGTTCTCAATGCGAAAACGCGAAAGTCGCGTACTGATATCCGTTACTTTGTCTGATGCAAGTTCTACCTCATATCTGGCTCGCCGCAAGGAATCTTCCTCGATACGCGTAGACATTCTATTCACCAGATCTTCACTGAGCAGGATAATCTCCTCAGCCAGCGATTTAGCCATTTGTGGATCAAAAGCCCGTGCGTTCAATGTCAAAACATC
Source organism: uncultured Granulosicoccaceae bacterium (assembly GCA_937951345.1). Classification (GTDB taxonomy): domain Bacteria; phylum Pseudomonadota; class Gammaproteobacteria; order Granulosicoccales; family Granulosicoccaceae; genus CALFCE01. Next base: position 25,640 of record CALFCF010000046.1, on the reverse strand, counting down.
ACTCGATGAGTCCCGCAATAAGCGCATATGCTCGATCATATACTCAAGCAATTCCTCACGCGTGTAGCGTGCTTTGAGCCTCGCAAGCCGGTCGATATCACCGGAGCTGTAATGCTCTTCCAGAGGCAGTCGCTTCAGCAACTGATTCAGCATGGTTGAAGAATGTACATACTCTTGTACAACCGTGGATTCCTGACCCGTCCCTGAGCTCGACGAGCTCAGTATTGCTGCCAAACCTGTGATTGGTGAGCTGCCATCGCTGGATCGGATGGCAAATTTCGTCTCGGATACATAAATATCTGATGCAATGAATCCGAAATAGACGATTGCAACCAGCGTCGGTATACCAACAACAACCGCAATACTTTTAAGTACACTTTGCATTGTGGTTGTCAGGCAGCCTGTGTTTGTAAGAGTTTGTATTGCTGCATAGCCGACTTAAGGTCGTCGTATAAGTCCAATCGACCGTTATTAAGTATGGCTGCTGCGTCGCAGTTGCGTCGTATGTTTTGCTCATTGTGTGATACCAAAATCACCGCAGCGGTTGAACTACGTTCCTGAAATGCCAGCCTGAATTTTTCCTTGTAACGCGCATCACCGGTTTCGAGTGCCTCATCGACCAGGTAGTAGTCAAAATCACACGCCAGACTGACAGAGAAAGAGAAACGACTCCGCATTCCGGCAGAGTAAGTTCGAAGCGGCGCATCAAAATACTTTCCAAGTTCAGCAAATTCAGCAGCAAACTCCTCAACATAGCGCGGATTTTCCCCGTATATGCGGGCAACAAAGCGTGCATTTTCTCTGGCTGTGAGATTCGACTGAAAACCACCGGTATACCCCATAGGCCAGGAGACCCGGGAAGTTCGCTCTACATACCCGCTATCTGCCGGCTCAGCATCGCCGATAATTCTGATAAGCGTGGACTTACCCGCACCATTCAGGCCAAGTATTCCGATGCTCTTGCCTTCCGGAAAGGTCAAGGAAACATTATCGAGAACGGTATGAATGCCCGCCGAGCTTTTATACCTTTTAGATATGTTGTGAAGTCGAATCACAGGCCTACCACCGCCCGCCTACGTAAAACCTGATGCATCAGCAAACCCAGGGCCAGTAGCGACGCTGCCCAGGCTGATGCATAAAACCAGCTGCCGTAGGGTGAATCCAGCTCATAGAAAAATTCACTTCGAAGCAGTTCCAGGCAATGCATCAACGGGTTGTAAAGCAAATAGTGTCGCCATTCCTCAGGAATACGTTCAGCGGAAAAGAAGACACCCGAGGACAGAAAAAGCGGTCTGCCAAGTAAAGCATTTGATAGCTGTTGCACTGATGGTAGCAGCGGTTTAAGAGAAGCGAGCATAAACCCGACGCCGATGCCCATGGCCGCAATCAAACCACAAGCAGCCAGTACTCCAATAGGATTTTCAACCCGGAATTCAAAGCCAAATAAATAGAAAATAGTCAACAGAACAACAAACACAGACAGGGTAATCAGTGTTTCCAGAATGCTTCGCGCAAATATCACATCGAATGTCGTCACCTGAGGAAACGCCAACAAGGCTTTGTTGCTGGCAATAGCACTCTGCATCTGTGTCTTGTTATCCTGGAACAACGTGAAGGGCACCAAACCCGTTAGCATAAACAACGCGATCGGTACGTCAGCAGTCAAAGACTTGAATAGGGAGAATATCGTAACAAACACAATGACCATGGCCATAGGTTCGAGAATCGCCCAGAGAAAGCCAATCTTGTGCTCGCCATAGCGAGTCATGCTCTCGCGAAGCACAAGTGCATGCAGCACCCGGACCTGCGTGGACACACCCTTTACGATTTCTGTGAAACGTACAGGACGTTTCTGATCAGTCTGTGCGAACGCCACTTTGTTGAACCGTCAGCTCATTGCACCAGTGATCGCGGTACAAGGATCTGCTGACCACTAAAAATACTGTTGCCGTCTTTCAATTGATTGAATTGTGCAATTTCAGTCCAGTGGCTGCCTGATCCTGTCACTCGCTTTGATAAACTCCACAAGGACTCATCTGGCTGTACCGTGACCTCGATACTGGTCGCTGCCGTGTGCTCATTTGTGTGATCATTTGCTTCGTCAACCACTTCAGGAGTAGAAAAGGGAACGATCAATGGCTCCCGACCGGAAGCCAGTACCACCGCTTCCAACCCTTGTTCATCACTATGCACTGATTCACCATGCAATGACGTCGTATCAACTTCAAAGGTTGTTTGATCCTGGTATGAACCGCTCGCGTTCGTTGGTTGTACAGTTACCGGCAGTATTGAAGCTGTTTCATAGCCGCGGTTCTTATTGGTTTCGAGCATTAACGATGCAATACGGCTTTTACTATAGATGCCACTCAATTGTCGTACGTTCTGCCATTGACCGGACTCTGACAGGCAACGGACAATCAAACCTGTGTGTGCAGTGTCTTTGTATCGCCTGCAAATCTTGCCACTCGCTGACGTATATTCGGAGAGTAACGGCCGATCACTCATGGCAGTATCAAGCGGAATTGCTTTTGCTTCATCAGCTGCAACCCCGCGCTGAGATGTCACCGCACAGCCACTACTCAGTAAAATACAGAAGGCAGTTACTATGGGTGGCATCCAGGCTGGCACAATTCTTTTCATAACGATTAATGTGCAATATCTGTGCAACAGAAGGGGCGGTGATGGTTGATAAATGCACTTATCGTGCACACAGGCTCTAGCGAGGCGCAACTACCCGGATCAATATGCAGGGGAATACCCCGGGCCATGGACCGCCAGGGGTTTTTATTACCAGTCGTTGTTATTGCAACTTCTGTAGTTGCACGTGTAACGAGAGCGAAACGGGTGGATTAACGCGTGTTACCGGTCTCCATATCGCCGAAGATTTCTAACAAACCACACACTTTGTCATCGCAATCCTCGCGCACATCGGTTACGACCAACGCACGGATTTTGTATTTACGCATCAAAATCTCAGCATCGGATACCATTGCATTCGATGATATCGTGACAGGCACAGGCGTCATAAATTCGGCAACCTTTTTATCCATCATGGTTGGATCCATGATCAGAGCGCGCCGTAAATCACCATCGGTCAAAATACCCTGAAGGCGATCATCCTCTACAATGATGGCAAGACCAAGCCTGCCTGACGTCATACAGAATATGGCATCACGTACTGTTTCGTCGGGGCTGATAAGCGGCAGATTGTCGCGTTGCATAACGTCGCCAACCCGTGACAGTAAACGCCGACCCAGCATACCGCCGGGATGAAACTGCGCAAAGTCAGCCGGTTTGAAGTCGCGTGCTTTAATCAAACAAACAGCCAACGCATCGCCAATTGCCATGATTGCAAGGGCTGATGTGGTGGGAGCCAGATTATTCGGACAAACTTCACGTTCAATATCTACGTTCAGAACCACATCGGCCTGACGGGATAATGTTGTATCCGAGACACCGACAACACCAATAATCTTATTTCCGAAGTATTTCAATGACGGTAGTAGCTTGGTTACCTCTTCGGTCTCCCCGCTGTACGAAATCAGCAGAATAAGATCATCTCCCGTGATCATTCCCAGATCACCGTGAATCGCTTCACCCGGATGTACGTAAAAACTCGGTGTGCCGGTGGATGCAAATGTTGCCGCCATTTTTTTGCCGACAATGCCTGATTTACCCATACCGGAAATGATTACACGTCCTTTGCAACCTAGAATGAGATTTACTGCTTCATCAAATTCACTACCAAGACTATTCGCCAACAATGTCAGCGCTTTGCTTTGGGATGAAAGAGATTCTACTGCTGTGGGGATAAAACTCGAGGAATCGTCAAGCGTTTCCGAGCTCTTGTGCATCAAGCTCATAATAAATTCTGGTCCAAGGGCCGCTGTGTAATTATTATCGTTTGGTTTGACCCCTGCTTTATAGCGATATTTATACCAAGCGCGACACACTTCATGACACTTGGAAAAATTGCACTTAGTCGAAAATATCTACTGGCACTATAACGACCTTAGGTGTTCTTTCGCATATTCAGCTGCGTGAAGAGCGTCATCAACATTTTTTGCAAGATAGTTTATATGTCCCATCTTTCTGCCAGGGCGTGCTTCGGCTTTTCCATAGAGATGAAGATGTCTGCACAATTGCGTTTCATTGCGTTCGCTATTGAGTATCTGCCAGTCAGGCTGTGAGTCTCCCCACCGTTCACCCAACAGGTTTAGCATTGTCACTGGAGACAACAAACCGCAAGGTGGCAATTCATGTGCACAGAGAGTTAATACCTGTAAATCAAACTGCGACAACGTTGTGGCATCCAGCGTAAAGTGGCCGCTGTTATGCGGTCGAGGTGCCATTTCATTGATCATGACCTGATCATCCCGGGTGATAAAAAATTCCACCGCCATTACACCGACGTACTTCAGCGCATGTGCCAGAGTTGTCGCCATCTCTACAGCCTTCTGCTGCAGCCTTGCGTCGACTCGCGCTGGCACAATAGTTAAATCCAGGATCCCATTGTCATGCCGGTTCTCGGCAACCGGGCAGACAACTATCGACCCATCATCACCACGCGCGAGTACAACGGATACTTCGCTCGCGAGTTCTACTCGCTGTTCAAGCACACAATCAACTGAACCGATCGAAGCAAATGCAGATTTCACATCGTCGATACTATTGCACACAACCTGCCCCTTGCCGTCGTAACCGAGACGCGAGGTTTTCAGTATGGCGGGGAACTCAATATCAACCACTAACGAATTGAAGTCTGTATCTGCATCGAGCAACGCATAGGGAACGGTCGATAAACCCAGTTTCCGCGCAAATGCTTTTTCCAATGAGCGGTCTTGTGCAATGGCTACCGCTTCGGGAGACGGTGCTAAACGTGTGCGACTTGCTACGTAACGCAGAGTTTCAAGCGGGATATTTTCAAACTCGATGGTAACCGCACCGCATTGCGCAATGACATCGAGCGAATCCTTATCGTCATAGGCTGTACACAGATGCCGATGAGCCAACTGTCCTGCCGGACTATTTTCATCCGGATCCAGTACCGTAACATGATAGCCGCGCTGCAACGCCGACACGCAAAACATCCGTCCAAGTTGCCCGCCACCAAGAACTGCCAGCCTTGCACCCGGGAACAAAGGAGAGGAACTATTCGTATTGTCTGCTGGCGGGTTCAATATGGGATCAGTCTTTTGCTCACACAAACCCGGCTAGTCAATGGGTAGTGTCAAAGCCGAGACCCTGTCAGATTGCTGGCGGCGAAATCGATTGAGTGCATCCATTAACGAGCGATCAGACTGTGCCAGCGCAGCTACACAAAACAATGCCGCGTTGCTGGCGCCTGCCTCTCCGATAGCAAAGGTGGCTACCGGAATACCGGCGGGCATTTGCACAATCGAATAAAGTGAATCCTGCCCGGATAAATGTCGCGAAGGCACAGGTACACCGAGAATCGGTACGGTGGTTTTGGCAGCCAGCATACCCGGCAAATGAGCAGCACCTCCGGCACCGGCTATTATGAATTGCAGGCCACGCTGCGCTGCCGATTCAGCATACTGATAGAGCAAGTCCGGTGTCCGGTGCGCTGACACCACACGACATTCGTGATCGACCGCGAAGTCTTCCAGCACGGTATGCGCACTGGACATCACTGGCCAGTCACTGTCACTACCCATCACCACGCCGACCAGCGGTGACTGCCCGACTGTTTCAGTCACAGGCCCACCTGCTGTACTATCAGCTTCGCCATCTGCCGCTTTATGATCAGTACCTGATGCACGGGGCTTATCCGATCCGGGAACCATGCCTTTGCTGCCTCAGTTAAAATGGTATTTTCGCTGATTTACGCAGCTAACTCCAGCTCAGATAACTGCAAACCATTGAACACTCCAGACGCCCTCCATACATCATCCCTGCAATCGTTTGAGAAGATCTACAGCGGTAAGGTTCGCGATGTCTACGCGGTTGAAGATACACATCTTTTGATCATAGCAACCGATAGAATATCGGCATTTGATGTCATTCTCCCCGGTGTTATACCCGGAAAGGGCAAACTGCTGACCAGGCTGGCGCTGTTCTGGTTCGAGCAGATGTCTTCAGTGGTTCCCAATCACCTGAGTGACCTCAAGCTCGAAGATTTACTGACCGATGCCAATGAGTTAGCCATCGCCGCCGGCCGCTCAATGATTGTCAAGCGTCTGGATGCATTACCGGTTGAAGCGGTGGTTCGCGGCTATCTGATAGGTTCCGGCTGGGCTGATTACCAGGCAACCGGGAGCGTTTGTGGCATCACGCTGCCGGACGATCTGCCACTGGCGGGGGAACTGGAAACGCCGATCTTCACTCCCGCGACCAAAGCCGCCGCAGGTGATCATGACGAAAATATTAGCTATCCGGAAATGCAATCACTTATAGGCGATTCAACCGCCGACGCTATTCGGGAAATAAGCCTGACGATCTATCGCCGTGCCCGTGATTTCGCCAAAGAACGCAATATCATCATAGCGGACACAAAATTTGAGTTCGGTCTTGATGAAGCGGGACGTCTGACGCTTATGGATGAAATACTGACACCGGATTCGTCACGCTTCTGGCCAGCTGATGGCTGGCAACCGGGTGAAAATCCCAACAGTCTGGATAAGCAATTCGTCAGGGATTACCTGGAAACGCTTGACTGGAATAAGACTGCACCCGGGCCAAGCCTACCGCAACCGGTGGTCGATGCGACACTCACCCGTTACCAACAAGCGATTGACACTCTCACTCAATAAAAAATCAGGCAGCCGATGCCTGATAAATCGAGTTGATCGCCTCGTCCAGCTTCGAGTTGAAATCAGCATCGCTGATTTGTGCGGTTAACCCTTCTACCAATGCGCGGGAAAAGCTCGCAACCATACCTTTATTCTGCGCAAGACGGCGGTTAGCTTCCTGCCGGTCGTAACCACCCGACAATGCAACGACTTTCAGGACGTTACTGTGATCCTGACAAGGCGTGTAGTGGTTTGCCTGCTCCGGAAGGGTCAACTTCAACATGACCAGTTCTTCATCAGACAACGCATCAAGACCCGCCATTAAATGTGTGCGCAGCAGTTCTTCAGCCTGGCTCTTGTCCGGGCAATGTATATCTACCTCAGGTTCTAATATCGGCACCAACCCTTTCGCCACTATCTGCTTACCCACCGCAAACTGCTGATCGACGATTTTTTTGATACCGTCTTCATTGGCTTGTTTGACAACAGATCGCATTTTTGTACCGAAAACACCTTTTTCACGCGCCCGATCAAGCAAACCATCCAGCTGTGGCATGGGCTTCATCAATTGAACGCCGTCCGACTCATCTTCCAACCCTTTGTCAACTTTAAGAAACGGTACAACATTCTTTTCTGACCAGAGAAATTTTGCAGTCCCTTTACCACCAACGTCGCGATCCATTGTGCCTTCAAATAATATGGCACCAATAACGCGCTTGCCGTTAAAGGCATCGCTGGTGACGATCCGGGTACGCATCTGATGAACAAGATCAAACATCTCGTCGTCATTGCTCCACTGATCTTCACTCAAGCCGTACTGCCCGAGCGCCTTGGGTGTGCTACCACCACTTTGATCAAGCGCGGCAATAAACCCTGATTCTTCCCGTATTTTATTGAGTTGATCTGCAAAGGCTGTCATTAAAATACCTCTCCGGGCTGAACAGTATTTCGCTCTGCTCAGCTCAAAATAGTTGAGTTTAGGTTACTAAGCTTAATTTAAGGTCGCGGCTCACGTGCAAGCGGCTCTAACACCAGTTCATATCGCAGAAACACCAGCGAAAGATAAACGAGTAATCACTTAGTACTCCGCTGGCGTCGTATCAGAGATCACGTCTGTGTCGTTTATTGCAACCGGTGCGCCAAACTAACACAACAGATCGAGTGTAAACGATAATAACGATTAACGAAAAACGCTAAGCAGGCAAAGTAACCTGCCTGAAACACGCTGCAGACAACCGGCGACACGATTGTCAGCGCACGGTGTGTTTACTCAGGCGCGCGCTTCAAGCATCGCAACTGCCGGTAGTTTTTTTCCTTCAAGGAATTCAAGGAAAGCACCACCGCCAGTTGATATGTAAGAAACTTCATCCCCAATGCGGTATTTATCCACCGCAGCCAGCGTATCACCGCCACCGGCTATCGAGAATGCGCTTGATTTCGCAATTGCCCGGGATAGCACTTCGGTGCCCTCACCAAATTGATCGAACTCGAAAACACCGACGGGACCATTCCATAATATCGTACCGGCGTTTTCCAACATCTTCGCGTAGATTGCAGCGGTTTCAGGTCCGATGTCAAAGATCATATCGCTATCGGATACTTCATTGATCATTTTCGTCGTCGCGACACTGTCAGCGGAAAATTCAGTACCGCAGACGGCATCGGTCGGCACGGGAATCTCGCCGCCATTCGCTTTAGCGCGCGTCATAAGGCTTGCAGCCTCTTCAACCAAATCGGGTTCGTATAACGATTGTCCGACACGGTGTCCACTGGCGGCAACAAATGTATTCGCAATACCACCACCGACGATCAGTTGATCGACTTTGTCGACCAGCTTATCGAGCACGGTCAACTTGGTGGACACTTTCGAACCACCAACAATGGCAATCAACGGTCGCGCCGGGTTATCGAGCGCCTTTTCAAGCGCATCAAGCTCCGCTGTCAGCAAAGGACCTGCACAGGACTCTGCAGCCTTGAAACCCACCCCATGAGTCGACGCCTGCGCCCGGTGAGCAGTACCGAACGCGTCCATAACAAACACGTCGCACAAGGCTGCATAGCCTTCAGCAAGTGCTTCATCATCCTTTTTCTCTCCGACATTAAAGCGGACATTTTCAAGCAGTGCGACGGAACCGGGTTGCACAGCGGGTGCATTTTCCAGGTAGTCGCGAATCAGAGGAACCGGCTGACCCAACGCTTCTGAAAGATAATCAGCGACGGGTTGCAGCGAATATTCGGACTCGTACTGTCCCTCGGTTGGACGACCAAGATGCGACATGACCATCACTGCCGCGCCGCGCGCAACTGCATCGCGGATGGTCGGTAATGCGGCAACGATGCGTTTGTCAGATGTCACACGGCCATCTTTTAGTGGCACATTCAAATCTTCGCGTATCAACACGCGTTTACCAGCGATATCGATTGCGTCTAGGCGTTTTATAGGCATGCTATTCCAGTGTCACGGTAACTGATCTTATCCAGCATAAAGGTAAGCAAACATTATGCAGCAACCAGTGCTTTTGCAGTATCGAGCATCCTGCAAGAAAAACCCCACTCATTGTCATACCACGCGCACACTTTGACGAGCCCGCCGTCAACCACCCGAGTCATCAGCGAATCGACTGTCGATGAAGCAGAAGTATGGTTAAAGTCGGTGGAGACCAACGGCTTATCGGTGTAGGCCAGAATCTTACCGTCAGCTTTTTCTTTTAATAGTGCGTTGACCGCATCAACGCTTGTCGCCTGACCCGGGCGGAACGTGAGATCAACCATTGACACGTTAATGGTAGGCACACGAACCGCAAACCCATCAAGCTTGCCGTCAAGTTCAGGTAATACCAGAGCTACAGCACGGGCAGCGCCTGTTGTTGTAGGAATCATTGACATAGCCGCAGCGCGTGCGCGTCGCAAGTCTTTATGGTAACTGTCAGATAACCGCTGGCCATTAGTGTAAGCATGAATCGTTGTCATTAAACCGGACTCAATACCAATGTGGTCGTTCAACACTTTTGCCAGCGGTGCCAGACAATTGGTGGTACACGATGCATTTGAAACAATACGATGTCCCGGTTCAAGCACAGATTCATTGACACCGTAAACGACCGTAGCATCAATGTCCGGCCCGCCCGGTGCGGATATCAGAACTTTAGCAGCACCCGCATCGAGGTGAGCCTGTGCTTTCTCGGCGGTACGAAATTTTCCGGTACATTCAAGCACCACATCCACGCCAAGATCCTTCCACGGAAGCACTGATGGATCGCGCTCTGCGTACACGGCGAACCTGTCATCACCAACGATTAAATGCTCACCGTCAATCGATACAGTTTCAGCAAACGTGCCGTGAACCGTGTCGTATTGCAGAAGATGCGCGTTGGTTTCGGCATCACCCAGATCGTTGATAGCCACCACATCAAACTCGTGCTTTAAGCCCTGCTCAAACATCGCACGAAGCACATTACGACCGATACGGCCAAATCCGTTTATGGCAACTTTTATAGCCAAATGACTTTCCTCTGCGGAGTTGAAGAACCCGTACTAGCTCTGGAAAGAAACCGTCAAGAGCAATACTGGCGAGATAAAACTATGGCGATTCCTGAAGACAGAAATCGCTAACAGTTGACTTACAAACGCGCTTTAACTTTGTCGACAATGGCGTCCACGGTAAATCCAAAGTGGTCAAATAAATCAGCTGCCGGTGCAGACTCGCCAAAACTGTTCATACACACGACAAGACCGTCAATCCCACAGTAGCGATACCAGCCATCGCCCACGCCCGCCTCAATGACAACACGCAACGACACAGATGCAGGTAAAACAGCATCTCGGTAAGACTGATCCTGCGCATCAAATACATCTGTCGATGGCATCGATACAACACGTACGGCTATCTCGTCTGCAAGAACGGTTTTTACATCCATCGCAAGTTGCACTTCAGAACCGGTTGCAATGATGATCACTTGCGGTGTGGTATCAGAATCTGAAAGCACATAGCCCCCCCTGGCAATTGCAGCCACCTGATCAGCGTTTCGCTGTTGCGGTTGTAACCCCTGACGCGAAAAAACCAGACTGGTCGGGCCATTCTGCCTTTCCAGCGCTGCTTTCCAGGCAACAGCAGTTTCGGTGGAGTCACACGGTCGCCACAGAGACATGTTCGGTATCATTCGAAGCGTTGCCAGTTGTTCGACCGGTTGATGTGTTGGTCCGTCCTCACCAAGGCCAATCGAATCATGGGTAAATACAAACGTGCCATGGCATTTCATTAACGCCGCCATCCGTAACGCGTTACGTGCGTATTCCGAAAACACCAAAAACGTTGCCGCGTAAGGACGGAACCCGCCATGCAACGCTATACCATTTTGTATCGCAGCCATGCCGAACTCACGCACACCGTAATAGATGTAATTGCCCGAGGCTTCATCCTGAATGCCAACACTGTCACTCCAGATAGTGTTGTTGGAACCGGCGAGATCTGCGGAGCCACCAATCAATTCCGGCAGAATCGGACCGTAAGCATCGAGCGCCAATTGCGATGATTTACGGGTGGCGACTTTGTCAGTTGATTTGACGCAGGCATCGATAAACGCCGCTGTCGTTGCGTCCCAATCCTGCGGCAATGCGCCGTTCATACGCCGGGTAAGCTCTGCGGCCAGTGACGGATGAGTCGCACTGTAGTCATCGAATCGTGATTGCCAAGTCGATTCAAGCTGTTTACCGACGTCAACAGCATTCCAGCTGCTGTACACATGTTCGGGAATCTCGAACGGAGGATGCAGCCAACCAATGGTCTGTCTGACCAGTGAGATTTCATCATCACCGAGTGGCGAGCCGTGGCTGGAGGCGCTGTCACCCTTATTAGGTGAGCCTTTGCCGATCACCGTGCGACAGCAAATTAACGAAGGACGATCAGTTTCATCACGCGCCGCAGTCAACGCGGCAGCAACTGCGCCTGGATCATGTCCGTCCACCGCTTTTTCGACATGCCAACCGTAAGCACCAAAACGACTCGCGGTATCGTCGGCAAACCATCCATCAACTCGGCCATCGATAGAAATACCGTTGTCGTCGTAGAGCACGATCAGTTTGCCGAGTCCAAGACACCCGGCCAGAGAGCAGACTTCATGGGAAATGCCCTCCATCAGACAACCATCACCGACGATGGCGTAGGTATGGTGGTCAACAACGTTGAATCCGTCCCGGTTGAATTGCGCTGCCAAGGTTTTTTCAGCGATCGCCATACCAACAGCATTAGCAAGCCCCTGCCCCAACGGACCTGTTGTGGTTTCCACGCCGGGGGTTATGCCGTTTTCAGGGTGACCAGGAGTCTTGGAATGCAGCTGGCGAAACGCTTTAAGCTGCTCTATCGGCAAGTCGTAACCCGACAAGTGCAACAGTGCGTATACCAGCATAGAGGCATGACCGTTGGAGAGAACAAATCGGTCTCTGTTGAACCAGGTCGGATTGGCCGGGTTGTGCTGCAGGAAATCATTCCACAGAACCTCGGCCATATCTGCCATGCCCATCGGTGCACCGGGGTGTCCGCTATTGGCGCGTTGTACTGCATCCATGCTGAGCGCGCGAATGGCATTGGCGAGTTCTTGTCGATCAGATTTCATGAGGCATAAAAAAGGCTGCGGGCGAAGTCTGCCCGGCACGGAAACGCAGTGACGAAATTAATATTATCGGGATGGCTGCGGGTCTTGAAATGGCGACATTTTGACCAGACCTTCAGGCAAGTGCCTATTTTGTCTCAGCTGGCTTCCTTACGCTACCCATACGCGGAACAAACGCTACAAGTGCGCGACACAGATGTCGCCCGTGGCGGGTGGCAGGTGTTTTCGAGTATCAAGCGGTCGTCGCTGGTGGGGCCAAACCAGCAGGGCACCGGCTACGATCGCCACCAGTGCTGAACAACCGCATGAGGCATCGCTGGCAACAACGCAAGATCCGGTTAGCCACAACGGGAAATGATCAGCAAAACCCCGGTAGCCTGCTGGTAGCATGCGAAATGATGCACAAAAACACAACCAGTTCTACAGAATTCGTGTATAATTAGGGGTTCGCCAATATATAAGTAGCCGGGGAATCCGCCTCGCCTGGCTCCCCCGCCGGACCCTGAATAATGGGTTACAGCTTGGGCACGAAAGCCGTTAAATAAGAGCCATCTGTACAAAAACCTCCGGCACTCGGGTATCGGGGATTTTGGCTTCAGCAATATCAGGGTTTGAATAATGGATAAAAATCAGCAGTCCAGCCTGAAAGAACTCATCGCAAAGGGTAAAGAGCAGAGCTTTCTGACCTATGCCCAGGTAAACGACCATCTCCCGGAAGGCATCGTCGACCCCGAGCAGGTCGAAGAGATCATCGCGATGATCAACGATATGGGAATCACCGTGTGCGAGATCGCGCCGGAAACAGATTCGCTGATCCTGTCTGATTCCAGCACCAACACCGACGAAGACGCCGCTGATGAAGCTGCCGCTGTATTGGCCTCTGTCGACGGGGAATTCGGCCGCACTACTGACCCTGTGCGTATGTACATGCGCGAGATGGGCACGGTGGAACTGCTAAACCGTGAAGGCGAGATTGAAATTGCCAAACGAATTGAAGACGGTTTGTTGCAGGTCATGGCTGCGCTTGGCACCTACCCTGAAACTGTCAGTGAAGTGCTGCGCCGTTATTCACTTGTTGAAGCTGATGAGGCACGACTGTCTGACGTCATTAACAACTTCCGCGAAACCAGCGACGAAATTCGGGTGGCTACTCCCCCGCCGGCGGTGGATGAAAACGGCAAGAAGATCGAAAGCTCAGACGAAGAAGAGCAGGTTGATACCGGCCCTGATCCTGTTGAAGTAAAAAAACGCATTACAGCGCTCAAGCGCGAATACAACAAAGCCATGAAGGCCATCACTGCTGCCGGCGGCATGCAGGACGAAAAGGCCAAGAAAATCATGGTCAAGGTGTCGGACATCTTTCTGGAGTTCAAGTATCCGCCGCAATTCGTTGCTCAAATGGTGGGTAACCTGCGTGAACAGGTGGATCGCATCCGCACACTTGAACGCCAGATACGCGACATCTGTGTACGTGACTGCAAAATGCCGCGTGAGAAATTCCTTGGCACATTCCCGGGTAGCGAAGGTGATCCGGAGTGGCTGGATAAACTGTTAAAAAGCCGTGCTGCATTTGTTAAACAATTGCGTGAGCGCGAAGGTGAAATACAGCTATTGCAGCAACGCATAGCATCTATAGCAACCGACAGCAGACTACCGATTGACGAGATAAAAGAAATCAACCGTAAAGTATCGATCGGTGAAGCCAAAGCGCGACGTGCCAAGAAAGAAATGGTCGAGGCGAACCTTCGACTGGTTATTTCAATCGCCAAGAAATACACGAACCGTGGACTGCAATTCCTCGATCTTATTCAGGAAGGCAATATCGGTTTGATGAAGGCCGTTGATAAGTTTGAATACCGGCGTGGTTACAAGTTTTCAACATACGCCACCTGGTGGATTCGCCAGGCCATCACTCGATCAATTGCCGATCAGGCCCGCACTATCCGAATTCCAGTGCACATGATTGAGACAATCAACAAACTCAATCGTATCTCACGACACATGCTTCAGGTTATGGGTCGCGAAGCCACACCGGAAGAGCTGGCGGAAAAAATGGAGATGCCAGAGGATAAAGTTCGCAAGGTGCTTAAAATAGCGAAAGAACCTATTTCAATGGAAACACCCATTGGTGATGATGAAGATTCACACCTCGGTGACTTTATTGAGGATGCCAATATCCTGTCGCCTGTTGATACCGCCACGGGTCTGGGCCTGGGTGAAACAACGCACGACGTACTTGCCAGCCTGACACCACGCGAAGCAAAAGTACTGCGTATGCGTTTTGGTATCGATATGAATACTGACCATACACTTGAGGAAGTCGGTAAACAGTTTGACGTAACTCGAGAACGCATACGTCAGATAGAAGCCAAAGCACTTCGTAAGCTGCGCCACCCGACCCGTTCGGAACAGCTACGTAGTTTTCTGGACAACGCAGAATAATTTGTTCAAACCGAACACTCCGCGAGCTTATTACGAATAAAGTCTACACTCAGGATTGTGTAATTCAGCGTGGCAATTGGAACACAATAGCCGGCACTTACGTGATTCGCGGATGATAGACGACCATTTCCGATTGGAAAGCGAACGCAAGTCGAGTTGAAACGACTTGCTTTTGCTATCTACATGATGAAATTCCAGTGCTGCATAATTTTTTTTGTAACCGCACTCGGCACAAGCCCCGCCAAATAGCTCAATAAGTTCTATTTTTCTGGTTCTCCCTCTCTCTTGTTGGGCTACGTAATTTTGGTGAACGTTGTTACCCCAAGAGTTCTTGCACGATCTGGAACAGAATTTTTTTTGCCTTCCGGTCAGTTGTTTTGCGCATACTAGACACTTCATACAATAGATTATATATCACTTCATAATCACATAAGCTCCGAAGGTTGAATATTCCAGACTTGCATTGAATAGTGAG
Organism: uncultured Granulosicoccaceae bacterium; assembly: GCA_937951345.1. GTDB lineage: Bacteria > Pseudomonadota > Gammaproteobacteria > Granulosicoccales > Granulosicoccaceae > CALFCE01. The sequence continues at coordinate 10,362 of CALFCF010000046.1, read as the reverse complement.
CTACAATACCGGCATCGGGCCTGTAGCTCAGTTGGTTAGAGCAGTGGACTCATCAAATGGTGCGTCTATATTGAAAAATATAGAATGAACGGGATGAATTCAGGAAACCCTTAGCAGCCGTGTTAAATCGGGCTGATGGCAATCCTGAGCCAAGCCAGAGGTACACCTCTGGAAGGTGCAGAGACTACCTGAGAACTAAAGTGTTCTTAATAACAGGCAAGAGCGTCCCGCACCCTAGCAATTAATGCCTGTTTAAATTTATTGCGGGTGATGAGATAGTCCACTCCGTTGCGAAAGCTTCGGACACAGTGAATCCATTGGTCGCAGGTTCGAGTCCTGCCGGGCCCACCACACTCAACACGTTTTATATCCACGTAGTGGCTCTACCCAATTAACGGGGGACGCGCATTCATCAGACCCTACCTGGAAACCAGCTCCTCAAACCCCTCAACCGAAAATGGATTAAAAATCTGCCGTCCCCAAAGAAAGTTTCGATCAACCACGCTCATATCAGCCTCGTCGCAAACCAAACTCCATTGATTTTTTATTACTTGTATTTGTTGTTTAATAACATCTAAGGCAACCTTATCTTTCAGCCCAAACTGACCAACGCTTTGCATACAAACATCCAACCGGCTTAGATTTTTTTGTCCTACTATTCTCATGGCTTGCGATGCCTCCCCACCGGCTCTGCTCTGAGGACAGATATCAAAAGCTGGGGTCAGGCTCAACTTATCCCCGTCCCAAAAGGCTGTATGGTTTCGAGCATGATCATCAGTATTGCCAACTAAAACATTAAAAACCATTCGACCAAACAATTCGGCAAGCGTTTGTTTTGGATCTTTAAATTTTAATCGAATCAGCTCTGCTAAATCCTCGTAACTGGCGTATCGGCCCATCATCTCATCAAGCTTTAACAATGTTAAAGCAGATAAAACGCTTTTCCTTTGCCAACCATTTTCAAAGTATTCCCGATCAAATCTTTCAACTAGCAATACATCTTTATTCCCTACACGCTTATATTCAACAGGCGCGACACTCAGACCAACCTTCTGTGCCAATCGCATTGCAACGTACTCAGCCTTTACAATAGATCGTGTGTCCGATTGAGAAGAAAATTTAGCGACGTACTGCTTATCTAACCCCATAATATGTGCTTTGGGCCGCGCACCTCCAATTGATGTGCCATGTATTAATGCAGCATCTAAACTTAAACTCAGTTGCGCTCCATTTTCAACTCGGTCAGCAGAACTGAGTAACTCTTGCAACGTGCCTGAGTCATTTACTCGCGGCATGTATCGTGTTGCCGAGATTTGAAAATCTAATGAGCCAGTACGGTTTGACCCTGAATGGAGCATAAACAAAAGCTGATCCGATTCATTCAGTTCGCCAGTATAAGTTGGATCATTCGACAATCGATTCACCAGGACACGACGCCCCCAGGCATCCGGTGCGCCATCTCGTAAGCAGCCGGCAATGGTTAATCCTGGCAATGAATGGATAATCCCGGATCGTAGTGGTAGCTCTTCCTCATGTAGTGCAATAGCATCCTCCAATGCAAGGTAGGATTGTCCATAGTTAAAAAGGTACTGGCCTCTGGCCTTAGATATTCTTCCCGCTACCACTGGCTCAACTGTTCCTGGCAGCCAAACCCACACGAAAGCTTCCTTTTCAGAAGTCATCTTTGAGTTCACTGTCATCCTTTTTGGATTTACGAGTAAGCAAAGTCAACTGATCGGTCAGAAAGTCGTTGTGTCGCCTCAAGTCATGTGAGTCATTTGTATTGAACAATGCCACACCAACAACATTGGCAGCTTCGAACACCAGCCCGATATTTATTGAAGGGTCACCCTTTTCAATTTTCTGCACCGTGCTTCTGGCGATGTGAGCACGCGCTGCCAGTTCGCTCTCAGACATACGGTGCTTCTTTCTGGACAGTTTGATGAGTTGGCCTAGTAGCCTGGCGGCTTCTAATGTGGTCTTGGTATACGGACGATTTACAGCCATTTGGATTACTCTTTATGACCGTAATTAAAGTCATTTTATCGTTTAATGAATACGTATGCAGCCATCATACCAGAAAATCAACAAATAGATTGACATAATGATTTCATATGTAATCATAAACTAGCTTATTGAATGCATATAGATCCAAATATAAGCAATTTAAGTGAATATTAGCGAAACAATTTCAGGCAAATCGAAGAACAAATACCAGAACTCCATGCCACTACGCGGGACTTTGCGTTTAATCCGCTATAGAAACCTTATCCCAGATCATCACCGACAGTTCATCAGCCATCACTGCCGTATTGATCCCTAGTTGCTGACTCACCATCCCATAGCCATTAATTATCGTCAGGAGCACAGAAGCGCCTGTCTGAATACCCGTAGACTCAACCGGTTTGCCAGCTATACGTCCCAGGAAATTAGCCAATAGCGCATAAAATTCTTCATAGAACGCGGCGAACTGATGAGTTAATGCCTCCTCTTCGGCACAGGCAACTATCGCCAGAGTCAACTTGATTTCATCACCGTCTTCTTCATCCGTCAGCACGAAATGGATAAAGGCTCGAAGCCCCTCCTTCCCTGCTCCCACTTCATTCATCGCTTGCACGAGTGCACGCCTATTCTCAGCCACATACCAGAGCATCAACCCGCTCAGGAGATCGGCTTTAGTCTTGTAGTGATATTGGACGTTACCCAGAGCCATGGCGGCTTCAGCTGCAACCTTACGCATGGAAAAGCCACCGCTACCTTGCGTAATTAAAACGGCTCTGGCTGCCTGCAAAATACGGTTTTTTGTCGAACTCATAGTACAAAATCCATCATTATCCGGCCGCTCATCCGCTCGCTTGTTGAAGCATGATATAGCACCTGTACTTGACAATTAGGTCATTCGACTTAAAATAACTTAATGTTAGGTCATATGACCTATTCAATACTTCTCTCCACTATTTCAAATCAGATTAGAGACAAAACAATGGATCGACGTAACTTTATGGCCATGGTAGCGGCCGTGCCTTTATCTGGTTATGCAAAGGCGGCAGACGTTCCGAAAACACCTTCACCGCTAGTAGGTTATGTGCGCACAAACTGGAGTCAAGATCCGTTCTCTTATGGCTCCTACTCCTATTTTGCTAAAGGATCCGGGGACGCTGATCGTAAAACCTTGTTGGAACCTATCGGTGATCGTGTCTACTTTGCCGGTGAAGCTCTGAACCCACACTACCAAGTCAGCGTACAGGCTGCCTTTGAGTCGGGTCAGAGCGTAGCGAAGCAACTTGCAGCAACTGCGCACAAGAATATCGCCATTATTGGTGCAGGTGTCAGTGGTAGCTCAGCTGCAAAGCTATTATCGGAACAAGGCAAAAACGTGGTGGTATTCGAAGGCCGAAACCGCATCGGTGGACGAATTTGGACAGATCGCAAAAGCCTTGGCACACCACTCGATTTGGGTGCGTCGTGGATACATGGGCCCGATGGTAACCCTATATCAGCATTATCTAATGATGTCGGTATAAAACGCATCCCGACTCCCGACGATAATATTATTAGAGGTAAGAACGGACGGAAAATATGGACCCTGTTGGCACCGGGATGGTTGGAAGAATGGGGTTTATACACATCAACCGGTGCAGAAGTTGGCAAGCTAAACTTAAAAGCAACCATGAATCAGTACGAGCAATACGGCTTCGGTTACAAGGGAACTGACGTGGTATTTCCAAATGGCTATGACGAAATTTTCATGGCCCTTAGAGCCGACTACGAAGTGCAGCTCAATGCCACTGTTGATCGTATTGAACACTCGGGTACTGAGGTGATGATCGGCGTACAAGATAAAGACTTAGAAAAATATGATGCGGTGATTGTGACTGTGCCGCTCGGTGTATTGAAAAAGAAGGTAATTGCCTTATCACCTGCATTACCGGAACAGAAACAAGCCGCCATCGCCAGAATGGGCATGGGTACACTCGACAAGCTCTATCTACGTTTTGAAGAACCGTTCTGGGACGACAAATCGAATATTATCACACCAAATAATGGCTTGCCTCGAGGCCAGTTTAACTTCTGGTTCAATATCGGTAAGTACGTGAATCAACCTATTATTATGGCTTTTAACGCAGGTACAGCGGCACTTCAACTTAGCAAAGAGCCGGACAACGTTGTGGTAGATAGAGCACTTCAAACCCTGGCGGGCGTTTACCTGTAGAAGTTTAGATTCAATTATTATTACTTACAATAACCCCTACTTTTCGTTTGTCATACTGCCATTGATAACAGTGGCAATTTTATTTACTCTGCATCCACAATTAGTCGTGCTACTCAACGCTGCTTAGGTATGTAACTCAAACTATTATGCGGACCTGGGTTGATGACAACTTGCGGACTTATCTTGGTTGCGATCCTACTACGTATACTGAAACATCTGGTCGCAGACCTCGGCGGCCCCGCCTGCGCGGCCCGGTTGACTCATGTCGGGCCCACCATCACTCTCTCTCAAAACGCTCTATAGGACCGTAACCAAGATAAGGGCTCTACCCAATTAGCGGGGGACGGGCATTCATTAGACGCTATTAGTAATACCGTCCCACCCACAGTAAGTCAGTATCCTTGATCTGCAATTCTCAAAATTCCTGAACACATTGGTTTTATTCGATTGGCTCTAGTAATTTCAACTAACTAAATATGCTACGCCCAACTCCTGAGCAATATTTTCTAATCGTTTGTCAGCTGTCCATAACTGGGTATCCGACACTATCAATGTCGATGCTAGCAAGTGCGCATCAATAAGACCGATGCCTCGACTGTATAGCTTTTTGGTCTCAATAAGCAGCAGTACCTCTTGAGTAGAAACAGTTGGCAATGCAATCAACTCTTTTAAGTAACCGAGTGTTTCTTCTCTGGCTTTTAAACTACCGCACGCCATCTCAGCAACCACAAACTCATGCGAAACAACTGACTCAGATTCCAGCAATTGAACCACACGTAGATTGGATGTTTTGAAATGCCCAATCCATACCGACGTATCGAGTAAAACGTTCATTATTTTGAACGACGTCGTGGGATGTCTTTTAAATTCGGATCGGATCCGCCAAGTTTTGCTAAGCGTCGCGCACTCTCTCGAGCTATAAGCGCTTCCAGACCTTGCCTCACCAAGGCTGTTTTCTCATCAATGCCAGTCAATTCTTGCGCACGGTGTAAGAGTTCGTCATCAATGTTGAGTGTGGTTCTCATTGGGTTTATCACAATAATTTGGCTGCACAGGCACTATTATATGCACATAGGTATGCATAATCAATATGTTTGCCCTACTTGGGGTAAGTGTCGTGCGCGCGCAAACCGCCAGCGCCAGAGTTACCCTCAACCTTGCTCAGCGCTCAATTGAGCGCCCACACTGACAGTTTATTAGTAATAAAATTTGGAGGTCTGTATGGATCGTAAAGCTCTAGCCTGTAATTCTCAAAGTTTCTGAACCCATATACCAGCCCGGATAGCATATACATTTTACTCTGGAAGCCTTCGGTTCTCGGATGGCATTGTTGACTCCTCCCGGGCCCACCATCACTCTCTCTCATAATGCTCTATTAGGGCCGGGACCATAAGATGTTCGGATCGGACAGTTCATGGTACCCGTAGAACCAAAAGTTTACCGCTTTTCCAAAAATTCTTCTGCAACCTTTAAAATATATAGAGAATTCAGCGGAACATAAGTTGTCTGCTTGCGAATTCTCCGCTCGAGCTCTTACCACTTAAGCGCCTGTATTAAATCATCATGCTCAAAGGCACTGGACATTCGATCTTGCTCAGATTTGCTTGAGCCAGCACTTTTCGCAACATCACGCCAAGTCGCCACAGCTACCGCAACATCACTAATCACGTTTCGAGCCTCAATTAAACTTAGCCCAAAAAGTTCGGCTTGCGACACCGCAAGTTCAATTGAGCATGTCCCCTCTTCAAGACTGATATTAGTGCTAAGTATTCGCTGTTTGACGTCGGTCGGTGTTGGGTTTAAGTCATAGGCTGGTGACAACACCCAACCCTTTTTACCGGTCCAAAGAAAACCATGATTGCGTAAGTGATCATCAACATTCGACACCAGGATATTAAAAACCATGCGTCGAAATATTTCTGCCGAATCTGCTTTTGTGTTTGCGCCGTGCTGTGAGAGTTCGTCAACGACTTCCACGTAACTTCCTCGCTCACCGTCTTTCGCCTGTAATAAAGACATGGCAGAGAGGAATGGAATCCGCTCTTGCCCAATTCGATCAAAGCGCCACGATAGCAAAACCGGCTTGTCGTTAATTTTTTGCAATTCATGTCGGGCGACCGTTATTCCGGCACGTGTCGCAAGTACCAGTGCAATATGCTCCCATGTCTCAATTGGGTAGTCATCCGTGTCTTTGGGAAATTTAGCAATAGCCAAGTTGCCTTGCGAATCTATAACCGACGCTTTTGGCCTTGCTCCACCAAGAGATGACCCGGGTGCAAATATCAGATCAAGATCTTCATCAGTTTCGCTATTACGTTCGATTCGGTCGGCACTGTCCAACAACCGCCCCAGATGAATGAATCCAGGTACACCTTCATCCATCGGTTTCTGAAATTCGCTTTGATCAACTTGCTTAAATCTAAGTGCTCCAAGACGCGAAACATCGGTAACACCCAAAAGAAAATCTGCTTCAAGCAATGTTCGTGGTTGACGCGATTCGATCAAAGCCCTTCGACGTTCAGCTCGCTGCATCAATCTTCGCCCCCAAGTGTCAGGAGCGGAGTCCCCTATTGATCCAAAAATTCCACGTTCACTATTTGGATGGAATAGTCCTTTGCCCACTTGCAAAGCAGGTTCAAGTGAAAAACGTTGAGAATTTCCAAGCCAGTCATCATGATAAGCAAAACTGACCGTCTCATTGCCTCTTGCGAGCTGCCGAAACAGCGTGCCAATTCTTTGGTCGAACCCATCGAGCGAAATATAAACTTCTATATCGCTCACTGGTCACCACTACCATCTTTTTTATTTCCACGTTTTCTGGTCGCAACCTTTTTAGAACCCACCCGCTGGGGAAGATTCGCCCTGACCAGTTCCATCCCAATTGCATCATTCGCAGGATCAGCCAGTACTGTTAGCCCATCAAGCAACCCGAGTGCGTTAAGCACCGAAGCATAAATTCCAATACTAACGCTGTAATCTCCTTGCTCGATTCTTTGAAGCGTTTTACGCGAAGTGAACGCCCTGTCCGCAACTGTCTCCATGGATAAAGCACGACGTTTGCGCGCATCGCGAATATCAGCCCCAAGCGACCGCAGCGCTCGGCGCACCTTGCTAGGTGGTGTTGTCGGAGTAGGCATATTGGTACCTTCGTGACACATAAAAGCAAATTATGTATCACGAAGGATACATTATTCAAGCCAAATCACTATTGTTTGGTGAATTTCGAGCAATTCTGGGCAAATAACAGCCTCGGACTTATGCATGTAAAGTCAATTAGTTAGCGAACGGGGGCAGCTGATAGTTCAAATTTCCGGACACCTTATGGTTTCCACCCAAATAGATGGGGCCGGAACATAAGTTATCCGCGTGTGATTTGCCACGCGTGAAGTTACTGATTATGTATTCGTTCGGGACCAAAAGAAGTCCAGAAATGATTTCCGGCGGAAACAACTGTAAGCAAGAAAAAGCGATAGCATTGAATAAGTAGAAGCTACCTCAAAATTAAGATTGTGCTCTCAGGCAAGGGGTGAGGCGCTCGAGCAGCGCAGTTTCACTCACTAAATGAACAACGCATAACGGCACACAATGAAGGATCAGCGTGCAGGACTCGGCGTCGCCGATCAATTTAGAGATGGCTTCTACGTAAGTTCCCAGCTAATCAATTGTGCGTTTATCTACACGACATTCTTCCTGTACTCAGTTTACCGTGCACAAGATAAATTACATGGGAGTCAAAACGGAGGGTTTTTTGCGGATTGAAACACAGACATTCGTCACTCGGTTGTCAAGTGCTCCAATTTCAGATGAGCACCTTGTTCAGAGCCGCGAAATCATCGGCGTGAGATAAATTTTATACGAAGGATCTCTGAATAAAATTTTCCAATCAACTAACGTCGGGATCTGCTGTTTGTGTAAATGGAATTTTAAAATTGGCGCAGCTCAAAATGAAAGCTCGCTGCAAAATAGAAACTCCCTGAATACCTGGCCACTGAACTACCTATCATACTGCGATAAGTGTCCCACAATGCACTTGTGGGACACTACCCATTCCGCACCGGAGTGGTCGATTAACCGCTACAGTTTCGAGCGTTCTGATCTCAACGCAAGCCACAGGCAGTAGCACATGACTAAAACCACGATTGTAAACGGAATGCCGGTTGATACAGCTGCACCTTGCAGCGCAGCCAATCCGCCGCCCAACAGTAATGCAATTGCTACAAGACCTTCCAGAATGCACCAGAATATACGTTGCACAACAGGCGCATCCATTTTTCCACCAGCAGTTATAGTGTCGATGACCAGACTGCCACTATCTGATGAAGTCACGAAAAAGATGACAATCAGGAGCAGTGATATCGGAGCAACGATTCCATATAGCGGTAATTCCTTGAGGAAGCCAAAAAGCGCACCTTCCGGTGCATAGCTATCGATAACCGTAGCTCTTACCCCTTCTGCACCGCCTGCATTCAACATGTCAATTGCGGCTCCACCGAAGGTAGACATCCAAAGAGCGCAAACCAGGGTTGGTGCAAGCAATGCGCAAATCACGAATTCTCGCACTGTGCGGCCTTTTGATATTCGAGCGATGAACATGCCAACAAAAGGAGACCACGCAATCCACCACGCCCAATAAAAGGTTGTCCAGCCGTGAAAGTAGCTGGTGTCTTCTCGTCCAAATGGATTTGAAAGAGCTGGTAACGCAACTACATAATCAACCATCACGCTGGCATAACGAGTGAACGCGCTAGCGACGCCAGTGATCGCTATGACAAAAATAAACAACATCACTGCCATCACCATGTTGATCTCGGAGAGCCGTTTAACACCCTTATCCATTCCCAGACAAACTGAACCCAGCGCAATGAGTGTAATGCCGACAATAATCATCACAGTTACTGTGCTCGATGGCTCAATACCTGCCACCTCATTGAGTCCAGCAGCAACCTGTTGCGCCCCAAGGCCCAATGAAGTTGTTAGACCAAAAAGCGTTGCAAACACCGCTAATATATCGATGGTATGACCCCACCAACCCCAGATTCGCTCACCCAATATTGGATAAAAAGCGGAGCGCAGTGTTAAGGGTAATTTCAGGTTGTAACAAAAAATCGCCAAGCTTAAACCAACCGCTGCATAAATAGCCCAGCCTTCCAGTCCCCAGTGATGGATAGTACCCATGACTCCGGCATATTCATTACCCGGCTGGGTGATATCAATGTTCAATGGGCTTGCGTTACCACCTTCTGCAAAGTTGTAGTAAACAGGCTCCATAACACCGAAGAACAACAAGCCAATTCCAATGCCAGCAGCAAACATCATCGCTATCCAGCCGGCATAGGAATAATCAGGCGTTGCATCTTTGCCACCGATCCGCACCGATCCCACCGGTAAGACGATTAATACCAAACAGAAGATTGTTATTGCATTGACTGACAACACCAGAAACCAGTCAAAGGTACTGGTAAGCCAGGGTCTTAACCAACCAAAAAACTCAGCTGAGGCTTCCTGGTTGGCCAGTGATAGAACTACAAACGCGACAATGACTACGCTTGAAATTAAAAACACCGGGTTGTGGATATCGAGACCGAGAGGGCGGATATTGTCTTGCCCCATTTTAAAATCGGTTTCGTACTCTAATTTTTGTTGTGGGTCAGCGGGTTTCTGCATAGGTCTCCATTTTCCTGTTCGTTGTGGAAACGAATGTAACAACTACGATGCTGTACTACAAGACTTTCGCCCGATCACTCAATGCCATTGTGCGACGTCAATTCTCTAACACATTGAAATCGCTAATACCAACGCTAATAGAATACTTCGGTGTGCTGTAACCACTCTAACCAGGTTTTTAAAACCATGCAGCTTTCCGGTCCACACGATATCCACTCAAAGAAGTGTTACGGCCAACAGGTTCTGGTGTGCGTTACCCGGTGATAAAAGTCATCTGCGACGCGCTGCTGAATCGGGGTTGGGAGGCGTACTAGCCTGCTCTATTCACGAAGGCGAAAACAGTGACGATGAAAACTAGGCAATTTCCAGTTAGAAAAGCAGTTTTAGCGTCGCTGTGGGTGTTCGCGCACTGTTTTCTATTCACCACCAGTGCCCGTCTGCCGTCGCAGCTCACTCGATTGAGCTCAACCCGTAGATTTCTACGA
>CALFCF010000045.1 GCA_937951345.1 uncultured Granulosicoccaceae bacterium | reverse complement strand
TTGAGCTCAATCGAGTGAGCTGCTTAGGTAGCCAGACTCTGGTGGTGAATAGAAAACAGTGTGCGGACACCCATAGCGACGCTAAAACTGCTTTTCTAACTGGAAATGGCTTAGTGTTCATTGTCACTGTTTTCGCCTTCGTGAATAGAGCAGGCTAGCGCCCCGGGCTGCCGGCCCATCCCAGAGCACCAACACGTATTACCGTCAGAAGTAATGCCAGTGTTGTTAATGTCATGAAATACACCAGGTCGCCGGAATTGAGTAAGCCTTGAAAGAAGCTCCCGAGATGACCGGAGGTTGACAGTGTTTGTGCAATGACTTGCGTTAGTTGCCCCGACAGAGTCGCTTTACCGATCGACCACAACAACAAAAGTACCGTCGCACTTGAGATTGCAGCAACCAGCGGGTGACGCGTCAGGCTTGAGAAAAACTGCGCCACGGCCATGCAAAATGCCGCGACCGCCATTAACCCGAGTAGCGATAGCGCCAGGGTTGCAAAATCTACCCGTGTTAACGGAAACAGGCTTAGTGGCATGACAACAGCCAGCACGATTAAAAAAGCAACGAACAGAAAACCGGCAAGAAACTTTCCAAGCACAATTTGAAGCGCAGAAACCGGTGCTGCTTGCAACAGGATAAACGTGCCTTGTCGATAGTCTTCAGCATAGCTGCGCATACCAATCAACGGGCAAAGAATCAGTAGTAGACCGGCGCACGGAGCGAGATAACGGAATGTCAGAAAACTGGTGACACCGGGTGCATGGTCCTGTAACAGCAACTGATCCTGAACAGCCAGATAGTCTTCAAGGGTGGTTAGAAAAAACCAGGCGAAAAAAACCTGCAGCACAGCAGCAATCACCCAAGCAAGAGGAGAATGAAACAGGGCGCTGAGTTCGCGTCGGGTGATCGCCAGCATGTCAGTTCACACCCTCGATTTGTGTTTGTGTTGTTTGTTGTCTGGTTTGCTTACCCGGCTCACTGGTTGTTATGTCAATGGGTGACACAATTTGTGTTGCGTCAAGCCCGGTCATTGCGGATGCCAGGGTTTCTCCCTGAACCAGTGAGTTGAAGAGCACTTCCAGTGACGGTTGATCGGATTTCAATTCGAGTAGATGCAGACCGTCATTGACAATGTGGCCTGACAGCTTATCAGCATCGCGATGCAGCACATCGAGCTGCCAGCGTTGCCCGGGCAATGGTGTCGCCCGCAGTACGCCGGCCAGTTGCGTGAGCCGCGCTGCAGGTACCATTTCTTTCAGGCGTACCGTCATCGTGCAGGTGCCCGTCGGGTTCGTGTGTAATTCGGTGGCGTTATCGAGTCTCTGTTGATGGATGATGCGCCCCTGATGTATCACCGCTATGCGGTTACATACAGCCGTGACCTCAGACAGTACGTGTGATGAGAAAATGATGCCTGTGTTATGTGATCGTTCACGGATCAATGCGTGCAGGTCCTGCATCTGCTGTGGATCAAGTCCACTGCTTGGTTCGTCAAGCAGCAACACATCGGGTTGATGCAGCATCGCCTGGGCCAGACCGATGCGCTGGCGAAACCCTTTTGACAGGTTACGAATAACCCGTCTTTCGACATCCTGGAGCGCACAGGCTTTAAGTGCCTGTGCTGTTGCACTGCGAAGTGCGCGACCGCGTAAGCCGCGCAGGCGACCACAGAATTCGAGATACTTCGACACGCGCATGTCGATATAAAGTGGTGGTTGCTCCGGCAGATAACCGATCGCAGCTGTCGCAAGACGGCGCTCGTCGCGCATCGAGTAGCCACAAACCGACACATCACCGACAGAGGCTGACAGCACACCGGCAAGTAAGTTAAGCGTTGTGGATTTGCCGGCGCCGTTTAACCCGAGCAGGCCAAGCACATCACCCGGTTGTAGCTCCAGATGGATACCGTCAACCAGACAATGGCTGCCTTCCCAGCGCGACAGGTCACGGGCGACCAGCAGTGCGGATTCAGGGTTCGCATCATGATTGATGTGGCGGGTATTGTCTGAAGTCTGGTTCACCGGGATTCCAGGCGGAATTAACAAACAAAGTATAGGACAGGAGTGCCACTAAACCGACAGCTATTGGCGCGTTATTCTGTTCCGTAACCAGCGCCGCGCGCTGTGCCGGACTCGGTAGCGGTGAATTGGATTCCTCGCGTTGCTGAAAATAACAAGACCCGGCCTGTGTGTGAGCTATCAGGTGCCCGCTTTTATCTGCAGTTCGATTTGCAGTTCGGGTTTTAAGTTTGTGCCTGACGTGACGGGTGAAGCGGTAGGGTGTTCGGTGTGCCGGTTATTTTTAATGGGTCTAAACTGTTGGATTGTCAGATCCGGCCACTGGGATTAGTGACCGTAACGCATTGTTCTGGCACCGGTTTGGCTTCGTTCGGGTTGTGTCCAGGTCGCGTTCGCTGGCCGGAACGCGGGAAGAGCAGACTGGTCCGGGATACCGGTAACCGGTGTGCTCCCGCTCCCCAAGGGGGAATTACTTGATTTTTGCTTCTTTGTAGATCACGTGCTTGCGCACTTTCGGATCGTACTTTTTCATTTCAAGCTTTTCCGTCTGCGTGCGACGGTTTTTGGTGGTGGTATAGAAATGACCAGTGCCAGCCGAAGATACCATTTTGATTTTGTCTCGCATTTTGGGCCTCTATTTGTAAAGTAAAGGTCAGAGCGCTCAGTAGCGGGTTGTTAAACCGCTTCGCCCCGGCTCCTGATATCATCCAGCACAGCATCGATACCTTTCTTGTCTATGATGCGCATACCTTTTGATGACACTCGCAGCTTCACCCAGCGATTTTCACTGGCAACCCAGAATCTGTGCGTATGAAGATTGGGCAGGAACCGGCGTCGCGTACGGTTTTTGGCGTGCGACACATTATTGCCGCTCATAGGTTGTTTGCCGGTGACCTGGCACATTCTGGACATGGGTAAACTCCGTGTAGCTTGGATCTGTTTGGCGTAGCCGCGGAATAATAGCCAATGAATGAGCTACGCACAAGCCGCGCCGGGCGAATAGTGGTTATTTACGCCTTTTAGAGTGTTCTCGAGGTAATGAAATTGATTTGATGGAAAGGGATGGTGGACTCGCAGTATCAATTTACTAGTTATCGGCATTATGATGCATTTTTTGTTGAGCGCGTGGCTTCTTTTGCCAGCGATCTCGATCGCTATGGGTTAAATCTCTGCAGCGTGCTGGCCCCGAGCCAACTGCAGACTGCCGGTCTGAGCGTGCCACTGGTAGACAGCGCCCCAACATCCGGGGTGTA
>CALFCF010000044.1 GCA_937951345.1 uncultured Granulosicoccaceae bacterium | reverse complement strand
ACGATTTTGCTGGACCGCTTGACCCAGGGCTGGACGCGTAACCAGCGCAAGGCACTGGGTCTGACGTAACTAGGGAACCTCTGATTTATTGGCTGCGTTGCCAGCGCTGCGTTGAAATTCGGCTCAAAATGCTCATGTATTTGCATATACACTCCGCTTTTTCGCCAAATTTCGCCTTGCCGTGCCTGCCTCGCCTAATAAATCAGAGGTTCCCTAGCGTTAAGTCTTTGATTTTGTTATTTTTACCGGGTAACACTCCCCCGGAGTGTGAAATCGCTACTGTCAAGCTATCGACAACTGCCTGCGCCGATGGTTTACTGTACACCAAGCCAGTCAGGCAACCGAAAAGCGTTGCGAATTGCGATACTGGCTCCTGATCCACTTTTACGGAGAAACAATGAAAATCCATAAACCCAACCGATTGAATTCAACTGCTTTATCAGCGGTAGGCGCCAGTTTGCTGGGAGCCAGTCTGCTCGTATCTGCACCTGCATCAGCCGGAGGCCTGTTGAAGTCTGCCGTTGCAGACTGGACTGGTGGCGCAGTGGTCTGCGAGATCATCCACCAGATAGTCGAGAACGAAATGGACTATAAGGTCAAGCGAGTTGTAATGCCTTCAGGGCCCAACCTGCGTGAAGCGATTCGCTCCGGTGATATTGACTATGCCTGTGAAAGCTGGCCTTCGTACGATTCAGTCAAAGAAAAGTACGTCAAGGAATTCGGCGGTGATGGCTCCATTATGAAATATGCCGATGTTGGTGTTATTGGTGAGTCTTCATACTACGTGCCGCGTTATATGGTTGAAGGTGACGGTGCACCTGCACCTGATCTGAAGTCATGGGAAGACATGAACAAGTATGCAGATCTTTTCAAAACACTGGAAACCGGTGACAAGGGTCGCTTGATTGGTTGCCCGACTGCTGCATGGGAATGTGATGATGCCAAGCGTGTGGAAATGCTGGGTCTTAATTACGAAGTCACAGAGCTCGGTTCTGAAACGGCTCACTGGGCTGAAATGCAAGCTGCGTTCAAACGTAAAGAGCCCTTTATCGCTTATGCATGGGAGCCACACTGGATCCACGCTGCGCTTGACCTCGTTAAGGTAGAGCTACCGGCTCACTCTGATGACAAATGGCCGGCTACCGGTTGGGCAACTGACATCACCTATAACTACGGTCGTCCGCAGATGGTTGATGAGCACCCGAAAGTGGTTGAGTTGATCAAGAACTTTCGCCTGACAAATGCAGAACAGGCACCGTTGATTCTTGCGATCGACATTGACGGTCGAGAAATGGAAGAAGTGGTGAGTGAATGGCTTGCCAACAACGAAGACAAATGGAAATCCTGGCTGCCTGAAGGTTAGACCGCCGCTTTCCATGTTTTACTCACTGCGCACCGTTCGGTGCGCAGTGATTTTATTCCCCTCCGTATTAATGTTCGCTCCTTTTACGTGAAACCAAAAATCGCGATACTCGACGATTCTTTCTGTCGAGTGCAGCACTACGTCGACTGGTCAGTTACTACTTTAGCTGGCGTCAAGTTTTTCGATGCAACACGAATCGTAGAAACAATTAGTAGATGGTCTTAAAGACTTCACTGACGTTGGATTGGTACGCGAGCGGGCACCGTTCCCGTCGACCGTGATTGAACAATTGTCCGCGCTTAAATCGATTGTCACCCAAGGTAAGAAAAATGCGTCGATTGATGGTCAAAATGCAGATTGAGAAACACATTCCGTGATTTTATTTGTTATTCAGACTTTCGATCCGGTTTGACGAAAAGCGCAACAGCGATGGCAGATCCCGGTTCAGTAACACAATCAAGAGATAGCGCAGCGTCAGAGACGGCAGCAACCCTGCAATTGAAGGATGTGGAGGTCACCTATCCTTCGGGGGTGCAGGCGCTTAAACCCATTAATCTGCGATTTAACTCACGCGAAATCACCGTTCTGTTGGGTCCGTCCGGCGCTGGTAAATCCACATTACTACGAACCCTGAATCTATCTGTTAAACCATCCCGGGGTAAGGTCATTTCCAGTGAACACGGCACGCTGAACGCGAGTACGATGTTGCGTGAGCATCGCAGGCGGTGCGCCATGATTTTTCAACAACATCAGCTGATTGGACGTCTTAGTGCGTTACAGAATGTACTCGCTGGCAGATTGGGTCATCATTCGGCGTTGCGCACGCTGTTCCCCTTGTCAGAGAAAGACAAGCGACTTGCGTTACACAGCCTTGATCGCGTCGGGTTGCTACAAACTGCGTTGAGTCGTTGCGATCAGTTGTCGGGCGGTCAGCAACAGCGTGTAGGAATTGCGCGTGCGCTGGTACAACAACCATCGATAATTCTGGCTGATGAACCTGTTTCGTCGCTTGACCCGACTGCATCCCGGCATGTACTTGCACAGCTTAGGGATATCGTTAGAGAAGATGACATCTGTGTAGTAATAAGCCTGCATCAGATAGAGTATGCACGTGAGGTCGCCGATAGAATTATCGGATTGTCCGATGGGCAGGTAGTTTTTGATAACATACCAGATCAATTGAATGACAACGCCTTAAGGCAAATCTATCGCAACTTTACTAGTAAGAAATAAAAATAAGAAAATGTTACATTTCCGAACTATGTTTTTACGATTTTTGGTTTCACTCGCTGCATTGCTTTGTGTCTCCAGCGTGTCTGCCGGTGACTACTCGCCGAGTAAATTAAAAGTAGCACTGCTGCCCGACGAGAGTCTGGCAACAGTCATCCATGATAATGAACCACTGGCTGATTACCTCAGCAAAAAAATCGGTAAAGAAGTTGAGTTGGTTGTTACCACAGATTATTCATCGATGATTGAAGCTGTGCGCTTCGGGCGTATCGACTTGGCTTACTTCGGGCCTGCTGCCTACACCATTGCTAAAGATAAATTAAAGGGCAGTGATCTCGATATCGAGCCTTTTGCTGCGAGACTGAAAAATGGATCAACCAGCTATCAATCGGTTTTAATTGCCAACAAACAGAATGGCCCTAGAACGCTGAAGGACATTAAAGACAGTGGCATAGATGTGGCATTTGGCGACCCCGCATCAACATCATCGCATTTCGCGCCTACGTACACGCTACTGAAAGCAGGTATCAATGATGAATCAGACTACAAATCCAATTATCTGGGTGCACATGATGCAGTGGCAGTAAATGTCCAACGTGGTAATGCGGCAGCCGGTGGATTAAGTCGACCCATATTCGAGCGTTTAATAGAGAAGGGCAGCATAGACACAGATAGCGTGATAGTTTTGGGTTATTCGGACAACATACCGCAGTATCCCTGGGTGATGCGCTCGGATCTGGATGACGATCTTAAAGCGACAATTCGTGAAGCATTTTTTTCATTGAAAAAAGGTACGGCAGAAGGTGATGCGGTACTGAAACCTTTCAAGGCAGACGGTTTTGCCAGTATTGCTGATGAGGATTACGACATAATTCGTGCTATCAGAAAAAATATCCAGGATTAGTCTATCCATACTCTCTACAACGTAATCTGTACGGCTAAACTGAAAAGTCCGTGTATACGCGAATATACCCCGCCAGGGTGCGTGTTTTTTATAATCTATACAACCTGGCGACACGGTATGTCTTCGTTAGTGTCATAACGCAGGATGTGCTATCACGGATGATGCATGTCGCGGTCAGATCTTTCAGCCCGCTTGTAAATTGTGAATTTATAGGATTGTGGACGTTTCAGATCCAAAGCCGAAAACCGATGACCTGACAGGACAACTACTTAGCAAGTATCAGCGGCGATCGAGACTGCAAATACTTTATGTGGTGTTATTGCTGCTGGTTGTATTGCTATGTCTGTGGTTTACCGGTTTGCTTGACACCGCCCGCATGTCGCAAGGCATTCCGGCGATTGGTGTCTTGATATCAGAAATGATCCCTCCGGATTTTTCGCGCTGGAGAGCGTGGCTAAAACCACTGGTAGATACATTAGCCATGTCGATTGCGGGTACAGCACTAGCGGTCGTTATTTCACTACCTATCGCTTTCGTCGCTACGGCAAAAACAGGCCATCATTCGGTGAGATGGCTGGCTCGCATGATCTTGAATCTGATGAGAGCGATACCTGAACTCATTATGGGGATCGTGTTTGTCGCCGCAGTAGGTTTTGGTATGCTCTCAGGTGTGTTGGCTCTCGGTCTGCACTCGGTAGGCATGGTTGGCAAGTTTTTCGCCGAAGCTATCGAACACGCACACCCCGCACCGATAGAAGCAGTCGAATCTACCGGTGCAACACCGCTGCAGGTCATCACTCATGGAGTAATACCGCAAGTATTGCCGAGGTTTGCTGACGTTACTATGTACCGATGGGAATACAACTTCCGGGCTTCTACCGTAATGGGTATGGTTGGCGCTGGGGGGATCGGTACAGATCTTATTGGGTCATTGCGTTTGCTTGATTATGCACAAGTGGGTGCCTTGCTAATCGTTATATTAATAGCTGTGACCATTGTGGATGGATTAAGCCATCTATTGCGACGACAACTAACTTAAGGAACCTCCGATTTATCGCCTGCGTTGCCAGGACGGTGTTGAAATTCGGCTCAAAATGCTCATGTATTCGCATATACACTGCGCTTTTTCGCCAAATTTCGCCTTGTCTGCCTAGTCTAATAAATCAGAGGTTCCTTAGTAATTACAAACAAAATACTGCACGCTTGCGCCAGCCGCTGGGTTGTGTCTTGTCATTGACGCATAGACTTTGGATTAAAAGGAATACTTATGTCAGCGTTGTTCCAACCTCTGAAGCTTAGACAACTGCATCTGCAAAATCGCGTGGTTGTTTCTCCCATGTGCCAGTACTCGGCCGTTAATGGCACTGCTCAGTTATGGCATACCGTGCACTACGGACAACTCGCGCTTGCAAGTGCCGGGTTATTGATTCTTGAAGCGACAGCAGTAGAGGATATCGGTCGCATTACACCCAGCTGCCTGGGTTTGTATAACGATGAGAACGAAAC
>CALFCF010000043.1 GCA_937951345.1 uncultured Granulosicoccaceae bacterium | reverse complement strand
CCGACGCAGCTGGAACACCACCAAACGGATCACCCGACTGGCTGATCATCTGACGATCTACATGGATCATTACAACCGCAATCTCAGACCTCGATCAGGACGGACCTTTGGTGCTGAACAAGTTTTGATTAACCACTAGCTATGAACAGCCGATCAATGCCACCGGTTTTTTGACTTTGCAACAGTCTATGCACCCAGTTTGGGTTTGTTGAGCCAGTATTCGATTAAATAACGCGCTATCGAATCCCGTCTTGGTAGTTTGAATCGGTCAGATGTTTCGCCCCATTCGCCGAATTCAGCTAATTCTTGACGGGTAAACCAGCGCGCATCATCCAGCTCGGATTCATTCAGCTTGATCTCGGTGTCGTTAGCCACAGAATTGAATCCCAGCATTATTGATTGCGGGAACGGCCACGGTTGCGATGTAACGTATCGGACATCGTCAACGGTGATTCCTGTCTCCTCGTGTACCTCGCGCGCAACAGCTGCTTCAAGTGATTCACCGGCTTCTACAAAACCAGCCAGTGTCGAGTACACGCCATCCGGCCAGCCTTTACTGCGACCCAGTAAACAACGATTATTGTCGTGTTTATCAGTTACCAGCATAATCACAGCCGGGTCTGTGCGGGGAAAGATCTGCGTCCCACAGTCCTGATTACTGCATTGACGGACATGTCCGGCATTAACGAGTTCTGCGGCTTGCCCACAGTTCGGGCAGAAAGACGAGCGGTTCTGCCAATTCCCTATAGCGCGCGCGTAAATGGCGAGAGCGCCATCGTCACGTGGCAGGTGTGGTCCGATAACACGCAACTCGGCGAAGCTGCAGACAGCCGGGTCTGTTTCGGTACCTTGCAACAACAATCCCAGATCCGGTTCTGCGTCGGGTGCAAGCTCAACACTAAACCAGTGAATCTCTCCGGTGGCGCCGAGAAAAGTTTGGAATTTGGCATCCCCGGGCACATTGTTCCGTGTCAGTGGATGCAAAGTGGGGGTTTGTTGACCTTTCTGTTCTATCAGAACGCGGTTGCGCCAGAACGGAATAATTTTTGTTGTTTGCTGATGCCAGATTGTTGATATCGCATTAACATCGGCTCTCAGATGGTCGAGCCGATCGATCGGGGAAGTTGAGTAATGCATCCAGCAGCCTTTTGTACCTCGGAGTGTATCTTGTCAGTATATAGCTCTTGCTGGCGATTGCCTGATAGTTTTTACATCACACTATCCAGGTTGTGCGTTTTTAGGGTGACTCAGTTTTCGTAATGCCGCTAGTGACAAGTGACCTTGTTTACAGAGTTGCTCGCGTTCACCATTTTCTAGCGCGGTGAATCGCAAGGTTTCCATTAGGGTGAAATGCTGTTGAATGGATTGTGTTTGCGCCGGCCACATGGATTGCAGGCGTTTCGAGAAATGCCCCGGGGTTTCGGTTGATTCGATCGCTGCACCCATCCGCTCGAATTGCCTACAGGTTTTTTGCCAGAGCTGTTCGGCTGGATCCAGCGGCCGCTGTTTTGATACTGCTTTGCGAGTCAATATCAATGCCCAGACAGCAGATACTGCCAGTATTATCAACGCCAGCTGCAGGGCTGTTGGCTTGCCGAGCCCGACCCGTTTAAATAGCGAGTTCTGTCGGGAATTATCGAAATCGACGATCATGCGCTGCCAGTTGTGATTGATCCGGTCCCAGCGTAACTGCCAGTTCTTTAGTACTCCGCTATTGTTGCGCGCCATCAATGGCACGGGCTCACTATCAGGCAACGATGCGATACCGTGCTCTATGCGTTCGGGGGATACCGCAGCTGTTGGATCAAATCTTTGCCAGCGGCCATCCAGCCAGACTTCCGACCACGCGTGCGCGTCAGACTGTCTGACTATCATATAGTCACCGTTCATTTCACCGCCCTGGTAGCCAGTCACAACACGTGAGGGAATGCCTGCTGCACGCATTAACAGCGTAAACGCGGACGAATAGTGTTCGCAGAATCCGCGCCGTGTGCTGAAAAGAAATTCGTCCATGGGAGCGTCGCCCAGCAGCCCCGGTTTTAGCGTGTAGTGGAACGGTTCATTGCGAAACCATTGCAACATGCGGTTTGCGTAAGCCGCGTCGCTAATCGATTTGGCGCGTTCCTGGCGAGCGAACCGGATGGTTTTCTGATTACGTCCGGGGAGTTGTGTCAGTGTGGTGGTTGGGTTTTTGTGTGGCCGGTAGGAAGTCTGCCCGTTGGACTGCATGCGATAGCGCGTCATGCGCGTAATAGGCTTTTTTGTAACCAGCTGTTGCTCGGTTGTCAGCGCAGCCATCACCTTTTCCGTACCCGGATTTTCTGTGTCCACCACTACCTGTGTCTGCACCGGTAATGACACGGGTTGTTCCAGCCCGAACACCCAGTGTTGATGAGTTGGTTGCAGGTTGACCGTGTAGCTGAACAAGTTATCGCTATCGATGTTTATTTCGGCAGACGGTTCATTTCTGAATTTGGCGATCGTCTGCGTCTTGTTGACACTCCAGCCACGGCCATTGAACGAAGATAATACCGGTCCCCGCCAGTACAGTTGATCAGCTCTTGGTGGTTCGTCGTTAAATTCGACACGGAATGCCACTTCATGCGATTGCGATAATGAAGCAATGCTGCCCGGGCTCATCGAATCTGAAAGCCCGGTGACTCCGCTTGCATCACTTGGCAGGTTCCACAACGGCCCCGGTAATCGCGGAAACAGAACGAACAGCACCACGGCAATCGGCAGACCCTGCAGCAACAGTACCGCGACATTACGCAGCACCTGCATGCTGCCTACCGGTTTGTGGTCACGGGTACTACCGGCAAGAGAGTGGAGCGCACCACCCATCGCCAGAACAGCCGGCAACGTAACCAAACCAGCCAGTAGAGTTTGCGAGTAGAAGTATTGTGTCATCAGCAGAAACCCGCAAAGACATATCAGCAAACTGGCGTCTTTACTGTGCCGGGTTTCGGCGAATTTGCAGGCGGTTAACATAAACAACAAAGCGACCCCGGGGTCACGTCCCATAACGTAGCCAAAGTGCAGATGCACCATGACGACACCGATAAAGGCAGCTATAGCGAGCGCATGGGATTTACGCATCAATCTGAATAGCGGTCGATCAGGGTAGCGATAGGAGGCTACCCACAGCGCAACAATCGTCACCCCGACGGCTGAAATCCATAAGGGCAGGTGCAGAACGTGAGGTAACTGTGCCATCAGCACCAGAACCGCGAGCCAGTAGAACGTATTCTCGGGTAGCTTTTGCTCTTTGCTTTTGTTGTTAGTCTTGCGTTGCAACCAATCGGGTAAGGTTTTCAATGGTGCATAAGCCGACAGTCGGGACAAATCCATCACGCTACACCTTGTCGACAGTCGTGGATGGCAACGCTGTTAGCGCCAGTGCTTGCAGACAGTTGAGCAAATGCCGGTTGTCGGCGCAACGAGCATGCAATGAGTCAGGCAGACTCATGTCGATCGCGTGTTGCGCATTCTGTGTGAGTGTGTGGATGTTGGTGCTTGCAGCTGATGCTTGCGTGTAGAATCCGTCTGGCATTTGCAATGTCCAGTCGACACCTTTGTCGGCGCATTCCACAATCCATGCACACAGTCTTGATACGCGTTGCTCGTTATCCTCCAGCGCGGCAGTGTCAGCCCAATCGAGTGCAGCAGTGTCGGTGGTGGCATTGTCAGCAAACTCGCGCGTATAGAGTCCGTTACCTCGTGCAGAAGCCTTCCAGTTAATCAGCGAGGGACTGTCTCCGGCTACGTATTCGCGCATGGCGTCGGGAATCCCGCCACTGTCACCTTTTGCCGATGGTGCGGCGTCATTGTCTGCATCTGTATTAGCAGATCTGCCTTCAAGGGCAGGTGGGTTATGTTCCGGTGACGGGTAAACCAGCGCCTCAGCGGGTACGTGCATATAGCCCCAGCTGTACCAGAGTCCCAGTGGGTAGTCGCTGGTAAATGTCAGCCGCCCACATTTATGCCAGCCACGGGATACAGCGGATTGTCGGATGCTGATTTCAGCTTTGCTGTTGCCGGGCAAGTCGACAAGTAATGTTTCGTTGTCGGCTTGCGTACGAATTCGAATCATTCGCACATCCTGCTTCCCGGGGTTGTGTACGGTCAGCTCGAATATAACCGACTCGCCAACAAAGGCGCTTCGAGGTGTCAATTCAACCAGGCTGATCCCTGCAAGGTTGCGGTAGGTGGCCAGCAGAGCGGATGAGAAAAGGCCACATAATAAAAAGCACAATGCGTAGCCCAGTCCCAGTGCATAGTTCATTGATGCAATCAGCATCAGCAACAGACTCAGTAGAAATGCCCAGCCACGACGCGTTGGCAGGATATACACCCGATCATGAGTCAGCGTGAGGGGTAGCGTGTCTTCAGCGCGTTTGCGAAAAAATCGCTGAATAATCCGGTCGCGGCCTTTGTTATCAACACCGTTGTCAGCTCGACTACGAGTGTTATCTCTGCTGTTTGTTGCGATCGTTTCCACTAGCCTGCTCTATTCATGAAGGGTTCGCCACCAGAGTCTGGCTACCTAAGCAGGTCGCTCGATTCAGCGAAATTCGTAGAAATCTACGGGTTGAGCTGAATCGAGTGAGCTGCGACGGGAGACGGGCACTGGTGGTGAATAGAAAACAGTGTGCGAATACCTGCAGCGACGCTAAAACTGCTTTTCTAACTGCAAATGGCTTAATTTTCATTGTCACTGTTTTCGCCTTCGTGAATAGAGCAGGCGAGTGCACCGGATTTATAGCCAGTTCAATTAGCAGTTTGAGATAGCTGCTAACCGGCGATGCGGCAAGTGATGGCACAAGTAAATTAGACATCGACTGTTTTTTAACGTCCATAGGATCAGATAGTCATAATCGGTTCAGGACGATCAGTAATTTAAAGGCACCTGCTCAAGTATTTCATTGGCGAGCGCGGTACCTTTGCTAACTGAGCCTTTCAGACGATGTGCAGCGGCAGCAGAGAAAACACTTTGCACGTCATCAGGTAAAACCATTGCTCTTGCCTGTA
This sequence comes from uncultured Granulosicoccaceae bacterium, assembly GCA_937951345.1. Taxonomy (GTDB): domain Bacteria; phylum Pseudomonadota; class Gammaproteobacteria; order Granulosicoccales; family Granulosicoccaceae; genus CALFCE01. The sequence goes on along the minus strand of CALFCF010000043.1, from coordinate 74,464 downwards.
GATAGGCATGCGCGCGCGCCAGGTTGATCAGATTGATACCAGCCCTGGGGCTCAATCCGCGGCAGTCGTTTTGCTTTTTCTCCCGATCACGCGAAGCTTGTATCAGGGCATAGGTGTAGTCGGCTATCGCATCTGACACATGCACTGACATTACGTCCTGTTGCCAGAGTGCGAGGTCTTCGGTGGTGCACACCGGATCAAGCATTGTGTCAGCTCGTGCTGATTTGTTTCGCTGTAATAATGATTTTTCCGTCTCCTGATCGGGGTAACCGATTTCAATGCTTATCAGGAACCGATCAAGTTGTGACTCTGGTAACGGATAGGCACCGGCTCGATCAGCGGGGTTTTGTGTTGCGATAACAAAGAACTGGGGATCAAGCTCATAGGTCTGTCCATCAACGGTAACCTGGCGCTCTTCCATTGCCTCCAACAATGCGCTTTGTGCCCTCGGCGGTGCCCGATTGATCTCGTCAGCCAGCAGGATAGGTGCGAAGATGGGCCCCGGTTTAAATTCAAACGAGTTGTTTCGTTGGTCAAATACCGATACGCCGGTTATGTCGGCCGGTAGCAGGTCGTTAGTAAACTGTACGCGATTCCACCGTGCGCCGAGCGACTGGCCAAGCGCGTGTGCCAGCGTGGTCTTTCCAACCCCTGGACGATCCTCGACCAAAAGATGACCGCCGGCAAGCAGGCAACATATAGCCAGCCCTATTTGGTGTTCTTTGCCCAGCAACACGGTCTCGAGCTGAGCTGACAGCGTCTCGATCACTTGCAGGTTGCTGTTGTTTGTATTTGCCAGTGCGGTTGATAATGCCATGAGGTTCTGTATGGGATTGGTATACCGGGTTTGTATCTGATCTGGTCTTTGGCACCAGCAGAGATAAAAGTTTCAATACTGCATCGGAGTATCGGCACCAGACGTCGAAGCGGTTGAGATCCGGTTCACTTATCGGTGATAAGGGTTATGATGCTTTTGTTTTTGGAACATAGTTTGGCGAAGAGGTTCTGCACTTTATTTTCTTTCTTTGCCTGCGGGCAGATGGAATCGCCTGACATCACCGGATCGCCAGCAATTGACGGCGGCAATTGGTAAAATAATGCTGCATTGCGGGTAGCTGTTCAGCGATCTAGGCTTTTTTGCGCTACTCGTACAGATTTTGCGTGTTCTCAATAGTACTTGTTCCGGATTTCCCCGGGCGGAACAGGATGTGACTTAATTGCAATCGTCGGCCGTTAGCCGACCTCAACCAGACTCTTGCCGTGTTAAAAGGTTTTATCAATAAAAACGGATTAGATTCAGAAGCTGCCGAACAGCGGTTGGCAGCGATCGAAAAACTGAATGATCCTGCAAGTGACGAGCAGTCACAGTTGCAACAGTTGGTGTTGGAAGATCCGGACGAGCGGGTCAGGCAGGCAGCACTACAGAAAATAACTGCGCTCAAGCAACTGGTGTCATTACTCGACAATGCTGCTGGCGAATTCAAAGAGTCTGTAAAATCGCGAATTGCCGATGTACTGGAGTCGGGTTGTCCTGAAAGCGAAGCTCAGGAGCTTGTGGTAACGGCATCCGACAGTTTCAAAGTGCTCGTTATAAGCAGTAGTGTTAGTGACGGGTTGCGCAACGACGTGTTGGATAGTGTTTCGGATGAAAGCCTGCTGGCTGATATAGCCTGTGATGCAAAAGTCCATCAGACCCGCATGTTAGCTGCTGAAAAAATAATTACACCTGATGGTCAATCTGCCTGTCTGGCGCGCGTCAGAAATCGTGATAAGCAGGTAGCACGAATGCTACAGGCGAAAGTAACCGAGCGTAGCAAAGTCGCCGAGCAACAAAGAATGCATGATGCATCTGTACATCAGCTACTGAATGCGATTGATAACCTGGCGGGCAGCGCCTGGTCGCCTCAGTACGCTGGACAGTTCACTGCGACAGAACAACGCTGGCAGGCACTTGATCCGAAACCAACGTCTGAACAACAGACGCGTTACGCAACCGCAAGAGAGAAAGCTGCAGAGAAGGTCGAAGGCTTTCGTGAACAGCAGGAGCGACTTGCAACATTGAGTACGCTACTCGACGAAGCCGAGGAGGCGCTCGAAGTACTGACCAGTGCAAAGTTATCTTCACTTGAAGCTGCATCAGTCAAGGCTGCGCAAGCAGCTAAAAGCTTGCCTGAACGCTGGCAGCAGGCAGATATACCTTCGGGTATTGAAAATCCATTCGAAAAAGATTTTCAAACAGCGCTCACCACACTGCAGAAACTAACACCCTTCAGTGTTGACCTCGTGGACGCGTCGGTTCACTCACTTGCCAATCGAAAGGTACAAAGCAAGGATTCCGATAGTGTTTCAGAACCATCAACTCCTGTGCAATCTGAAACTGCCGGGGAGTCACATTCTCAAGCCGACGATAACAAGACAGATGAACCTTCAAATGTCGCGGTTGCTGAGATAGAAGCGACCGCCGTGCCCGCAAGTGCAAGTGCTGACGATCAGCCGGCGGTTGATAAAAATGATGCCTCCTCTGCAAACGATAGTGGCCAGCAGGCTGTCACTAAACAACCTGACACCTCTCGCGATGCTGTGACGCTGGGTGAAGATCAACGACGAACAATAGAAAAAGCGTTAAATGACGAGCTGTTTGCTGCGCAAATGGCCTGTACGCCACAACTGCGTAGTCAGTTGGGAAAGCTGGATGAAACGCTGGAGAAAGCGCGGCAGGAGCAGGCGCAGCTTGCAGACGGAATCCGGCGGCAGCTCAATGCACTGGCAGTCAATATAGATGCGGGTAAATGGAGTGCTGCGGAAGGTATGAGCAAGCGCATTGAGCGCAAACTCGAACAGTTACAGGGCGATCAACTGCCGCCTTTGCAGCAACGCTATGAAAAACAGCGCCGAAAGCTCGATGAGCTGGCGGATTGGCAGGACTTCGCCGCTTTGCCGAAATTACAAAATCTCGTCGAATCAATGCGCTTGTTGCCAGGTAAGGAATTAAAACCCCGGCAGTTGGCAGATGAAATTAAAGCGCTGCAAAACACATGGAAATCGCTTGGCAGTAGCCGTGTTGCTAATCAGCTTTGGGATGACTTTAAAACGGCTTCTGATGTCGCTTATGAACCTTGTAAAGTTTATTTCGACGGTCTTAAAAAACAGCGTGAATCGCGGATTCGTAATCGTGAAATTGTTTGTGAACGTATGCAGGCGTGCCTTGATCAGGCAGTAGATCCTGATGCCGTCAATACGCGAGAAGTGGAAAAATTATTATCCCAGTGTCACAGGGAGTGGCGTAACAATCGTCCGTCGGGGCGCAAACCACACAAGCAGCTTGAAGAGCGTTTCAGCGATTTACTTGGCAGGCTTGAAGCGTTACTGGCGCCGCGTTATGAAGCCGGCATCGCCGAGAGACAGGAGCTTATCGAAAAGGCGCGCAAGCTCGCGGAAAACGAAACTTCCAATCAGCACGTGATAAATCAGGCAAAGAGCCTGCAAGCGGCATGGAAACTCTGTGCCTCAGCAGGGCGCAAAAACGATCAGAACCTATGGACGGAATTTAACGAACTGTGCGGGCAGATATTTAATAGACATCGCAAGGAGCAGCGTGATCAATACAAGGCCAGCATGGGGCATGTAGATCGGGCGCGCGAGATTATTCGTTCAATACGGCAGTTGGCTCGACAGCCGGATGACAAAGCAGAACAGCAACTAACTGAGTTACAGGATGAATTCCAGGGCTTGGCGGAATTCCCGGAAAAACTTCGTAAATCCTTGGTTCGTGATTTTCGCTCAGCTGGTGACGCGTTCAGTCGTGAGCGTTCGTCGCAGGGTGGTAAACGTAAAGCCGCCGAAATGCAGGCGTTGCGTGAGCTTGCTCAGTTGTGCGAGCAGATCGAACGCGGTGATGTCGATTGGGTAGCCCCTTCTGCAACTGCTGCCTCGGATGAAGTTGATAATAAAGAAAAAGAATCAGCTCCGGTAACAGATGAAGCTTCAGTGTCCGACAAAGCTGATGATTCGGCTCAGCAGCCGGACGACTCATCAGACGATAAAACAAGTACTGGCAGTGTCTCCATGGATGATCCATTTGAAGTATGGGAGAGCTATTCGGTGCAAATTCCCAAACCGTGGCTGAAGCGCATGACCACAAGACGCGATGCAGCAATTCGTGCACGGGATGCTGGCAAGTCCCCATTCAGTGATTCACAGGATGAGTCAAGACGGTTGCATTGCATACAGCTTGAGATTATGTGTGATCTTGAATCACCCGCCGAAGACCGTACGATGCGCATGCAATATCAGTTACAGCAATTGCAATCAGGTCCTGACAGTAATTTGCTGAACAAGGATGCCAAATCGCTTAAAGAACATACCGTTCAATGGTTGTGTATGGCTCCAGCCTCACCGGGTATAGCCGCATCACTCGAACAGCGCTTCAAACAAGCAATGGATTCAACTGTGAAAACCGGAAAGGAAAAAAACGTCAAGGAAAGGAAGGGGAAGCAACGCAAGAAGACAGGCAAACCTGTTTAATCAGCCCGTCCATAACCCAGGTAATCATGTTTAGCGTTGATGATATTCGTTCTGCACTCTCTGATGGGGAGCTGCGCCTGTTCTTTCAGCCCAAAGTATCGTTAATCAGCGGTCAGGTAATCGGTGCCGAAGCGTTGATCCGGTGGTGCCGTAAAGACGGTACAGTGATTGGTCCGGATGCATTTTTGTCAACGGCTGAAGCCGGTGGGCTATTGCATTCGATCACTCTCGAAATGCTAAGTCAGGCGGTACTGACCCTGGAAAATCTTGGCGCTGAATTCCCCGGCATGTCGTTGTCAATGAATGTAACGCCGAGTGACCTCGCATCGCATAAGATAAGTGAATTGATATCAGGCTATCTTGGTGATGAAAGAATCAGGGCACAAGATCTTCAGATTGAAATTACTGAAAGCGAAGTAATGACCCGTTTTGAACATGTCTTCAATGACATTGTTCACTTGTCTGAGTTGGGTATAGATGTGTTGATGGATGATTTCGGTGTGGGTTATTCATCGATAGATCGTTTAAGTCAGCTGCCTTTCTCATCGTTAAAGCTCGACAAAGGTGTTGTTAGTCGTATGAGTTCTTCAAGACAAAACCTGAATGTAGTGAAGTCAGCCATATCGATGGCGCGTGAGCTCGGTATGACTTCGGTGGCTGAAGGTGTTGAGTCTGAAAGCGCGTATAATTTTCTGGTTGCCAGCGGTTGCGAGCAAGCTCAAGGGTTTTGGATATCCAAACCGCTTTACTACCAGGATTATGTCGAGTTTCTTCGCGAGAAACGTACTTATCAGGGATCGATGATTGGCCGTGTACATCAGGCTGGCCTCAACATCACGCAGTTTCGCAAAAGTCTGATAGATGCCGTATTCTGCCAGTTGGTGGCCAGCAATGAGCTACCACCCGTACCGGTAACTCATACAGAAGCCCGACTGAATCCTGACAATTCTCCGTTCGGCATCTGGTATTACGGTGTTGGACAGGAACTTACGGGAAGAGAAGTGTACAAATCTCTTGAGGCACCGTTCAGGACGCTTTATGAACAGGCACATTTGCTTATGCGGAGTGCGCAAGAGGAAAAAGGTCGAGATGTTATCGATCGACAGCTTGAGCAGCTTGATTCAACATTCAGAGAATTAATTCGCCGTCTTCAAGTGCTTGAACGGGATTTACTATGTGGCAGCTATCGTGCTGAGATATCATTCGATAAAAAGTCATCAAATGTAATCGGTTGGCCGAAGTAGTCTACCTACGGGATATCATATTTGCTCGGGTTCCAAGCCGTATTGCGAATCTATTTCGTAAAACAGCGTCCGGGTAAATTACAGTAGCCAGAGCATGTAGCTAACGCATATCCTGCGAGCGGTTGTAAACTTAACTATCCTTAAAACTTTTTGATAACCAGGTAACCACGTCGTGCATCCAGACAAATTACGCTATAGAAATGACAAATCCATGGCTGATTCATTGCTCGAAGAGCGTGAAGTCAAAAAGGTAAATGAATGGATTAAAAAGCGCGAAGAAGACGGTCCGTTGGGCGTCAGGCGTCAACTGCTTTCAACGTCAGTGCGTCTGAGTGAAAAATTGGCGCCGTCGATTCACAAGATGGCTATGTCCTGTGCTGAACAGCTTGAAATGGATATTCCGCTGGAGCTGTACGTCTATTCTAGTCCGACCTTCAATGCCGCATGCTTCAAGCCGGAAGAAGGTCGGCTGTTCGTTATGTTTTCTTCGAGCTTACTGGAAGGCTTTACTGAATCCGAAATCCGTTTCGTCATGGGGCACGAGTTCGGTCACCATATCTATGCGCATCACGAAATTCCGATAGGCTACTTGTTGAAAGGGAAAAGTAAACCCAGTCCCCGGTTGGCGCTGGAGTTATTTTCATGGTCGAGGAATGCTGAGATATCTGCTGATCGCGCTGGTGCCTGGTGTACACAGGATTTTGAAAGTGTAGCCAGCGCCCTTTTTAAGTTGTCGTCCGGTTTAACCGGGGATCTGATCAAATTTAATCTTGATGAATTTTTAAGTCAGGTTGAAGAGATGCAAGCTGTTGACGATGACCCGGATAATCGCGCTTCGCAGGCAGACTGGTTCTCCACACATCCTTTTAGTCCTTTGCGAGTTCGTGCATTACAACTATTTCATGATTCTGAGCTGGTTAAAAAGGGAGGCATGTCGCTGGATGAAATGGATATCGGTGTGCAGCGTCTGATGAGTCTCATGGAGCCAAGTTATCTTGACGGCAGAACTGATGCAGCAATTGCCATGCGTCATCTCTTGTTTGCCGGTGCTGTTGTTGTTGCGTCCGCCAGCAATGGAGTTACTGAAAAAGAAATAGCTGTATTTGAGGATTTTTTTGAAAAAGGTGATTTCAGTGACAAGTTGAATATTGAGCGTCTGCGCGAGGATCTTCCGTCGCGGATCAATCGTGTTAATGACCAAACCACAGTCACGCAGCGAATGCAGGTCATGAGAGATTTATGCACTATTAGTAAAGCGGATGGGGGTACGACTCCGGAGGAGCGTGATATTCTGAATCAAATTGCAGATGGTTTGAGTGTACCGCGTAATTTTATCTGTCAGACAATGGAGCATGAAGTCGAGCCGGATTAACGCCGTGCTTACCTGACTGCGAGCAGATTAAGGCAACGTTGGAAATCCCGTTGTTGCGGCAGTTGTCACCTTCCAATTCATACAAGTTGCTGCACTATAATATTTGAACACTGCCACGAAATTAGAAAGAACCTGATTGCACGAGCAATCGCAACGAGGGAATGCTTGCAATTCGTGCCGCTTCGGCCGACACATAAACTGGAAAGGCGGGAAATCCGTTTTTCGTACCAGTAATTGTCTCCCGGAACTGCACTATGAAGTTGTTTTTGACCTCTGCATATGAAGTACACACCGTACTTGATGCCGTTCGGGTATATGCTGAGTCTGACAAAAGAGGTCGACATCAACTCTGCTCACGACCAAGTGAAGCAGATGTCATCCTGTTTGTTGAAGACGGTCAGTTTGATGACTATCTCTACAAACGCCTCAGTATGCACACGCTGATAAAGCGCTTTCCTGAAAAGACCTTTATGTACAATGAGGTCGATAAACCCTGGTGTGTTCTGCCTGGCTTGTATTGCAACATGCCAAAGCGTTTCTTTCAGCCTGATCGCCAGATTGCTGTACCCATGCTCACGATTCCTAATGAATTGGTTGGACAGATCTACGATCGTAACGATAATTCTGAGCGGAAGTGGTTGTATTCTTTTGTTGGTGCTGCAAGTCACAAGTGCAGAAAAGGTGTACTCGACCTGGCTGAACGTACTGAAGCTGTACAAGATACTTCCGGTTTCAATATGTGGGAATCGCCGGTAGAAGTACGACTGGCAGCGGAAAGAAACTACGCTGATATTATGGCTGATAGCTTGTATGTCTTATGTCCGCGGGGCATTGGTACTTCCAGTTATCGTCTGTATGAAACCATGCAGGCGGGTCGAGCTCCGGTCATCATCTCGGATCAGTGGGTGCAACCACCGCATATCAACTGGGATTTTGCCATCACGATTCCTGAAAACGAAGTTGCAAATCTGCCTGAGCTATTGCAGGGCATTGCTGGTGAAGCACGAGAACGAGGTGAAGCCGCGCGGCAAGCATGGGAGGCTGCCTACGCGCCGGAAGTTATATTCGACACGATTGCCGAATCACTGCTGTATCTGAAGCAAACCGTGTCCGGAGCCGAATTACAGAATGATCCGGGTTTGACTGAAGAGATGCGAAAGCTGGTGATCAAACATGAAATGGAGGCGTTACAAATTGGACGAAAATTACGTAACCGCGTTTCAAGTATATTCTCGCCGATTGAAAGCCACGGTCGCTAGACTCTAGACTTGATCTTTGTACCCTGCAAAGACAAATTAACAATGAGTGTAACTGCTTGCCCGGTAGGTGTTATCGGGGTATCACGCTAGGATCTCGTACCACTTGCACTTCACTCGCTGAATGAAACCGGTTTTGTAACGGTTGTTACTGCGCTGCCAGAGTAGTAGGTCGCAACACCAGAGACATTCACAGAGGTTTCCGATTTGCGGAATTCTTCCGCCTCAATATCGTCTACCTCCGAGTTATCCACCCTTAATCGAGCGGTATCCTGAGCCAGTCGATCTACGGAGCTTACAACTGCAATCCGGATGTGGTATACATTATGAAATAGAAGATTCAGGGCGTATCTAAGCGATACGGCTCTGGAAATCGAGATTCCGGTCTCTTACTGACATCGCTGCCCAATCACCCATGAATGCAAAGGTGTTAAGACTTAATAAAGCAGGAACTCCAGTCGCCTGGCTTAACTGGCAGGAGACAGCTACGCTGATTGTTAAGGATCTCGTGATCTGGAGTATGGGTGATACGGTCTTCAAGATACACGGTGGAGTCAACAAACAGGGTATACGCTCGAGTCTGGAGCTACCGAGTATCATTGCGTGTGACGGGAAAATAGAAGACAAAACCTTTGTCCCTAGTCTGACCAATTCACTACTCTTTGCGCGAGATCAGCAGGTTTGCATGTATTGCGGTCAGAATTTTAAAGTATCAGAATTAAGCCGTGATCACGTTATTCCAACTTCTCGTGGTGGCGTTGACAGCTGGACAAACTGTGTTACTGCTTGCAGGCGGTGTAATAATCGTAAAGCCAATAAAACGCCGGATGAAGCTAATATGGAATTGTTAGCAGTCCCTTTCGTACCGAACAGGCATGAGTACTTTTTTCTCTCCAATCACAATGTGCTTGCAGATCAAATGGACTTTCTGAAAACACGCTTCTCTCGTAATAGTACGTTCTTTCATTAACTGTTTTTCGGAAGATTTGCAGTACCATGGTACCTGCTGCAGTAAGTACTGAGGTATGTGCTGCATGGCGTGTCGGTAAGCGTTGGTGTTGCCGCATCACACAATAGCACCAACTGAGTAGCACCAATTGAATAGCACCAACTGATGCGTATTTATGTTCGACGGCCACGGAAAGTGGTTAGTGGTTATATATCTGCCTGAACAAGTTCCAGCAGAGCCGCTTCTGAAAATTCAAGCATATCGGCATAGTCTTGTTGTATAAGGCCGCCTATCTGGATAATCCAACTACCTGCGCTGGCCACCAGACTGGCGTAGTCAGCCGCATCCTCACCGTTGTCGTTTTTCAGCTTGGTTAGTGTGACATGCACTCGCATCGGCCATTGACCGATACCTTCGCGTTCGCCCAACGTTATGTATAACGTATTGGTGTGTAAATCTGATGTGGGTCCACCGGAGGCTTTTTCGAAAAATGAATAGGCAAATAGTCTTGCTGTGTCAGGTGTATCTGTTTGCATGACGCTGACTTCTATCGGTGTTAATTTTTTGGATGATTGATTGAATACTTGCAGACCGATCATTGAAGTAATAAGTTTGGTGAATCCTTCTTTTGTCGCTGCGCGCCGGTCAGGGTCATCGCGAATATCGATCCCCTTTATCGGTGAGGTTTCAATCATCGCGAACGATGCCTGATTCCAGCGGTGTTCCAAGGCGCTTATCAGCTCGAGGATAGTTTCGTTTCGCTGAACGCGATCTGTGTTTGGATAGGTTTCAGGTGTCAATATCTGAACAGGATCTTTCGGTGGCTCTGATAAAACCCTATCAAGTTGCTGTTTGCCGTTTTGTCCGTCTCTTAGTCCCGTTACGAAACGTTCGCCTTCGATATATGAATATTCAAGTACGTTCCTACTAATTGCCTGCAAACTGCGCGCGACAGGATCCTTTGGCTCCGGCGCCTCGAACATAAATGTATCCAGTTCAGTCAAACCGCGGACGCAGCCTGATTGCTGACAAATATCCCGTGTTCCGAGTTGTGCATGTCCCTCGAATACCGCTGATTGTGCAACAGAGGCACGAAAGTTTAATTCGCGGCGTGAGTGAATTTGATAACGCTTGTTGTCTGCGGCATGAACAAGTTCATGGATCAATAATGCCAGAATGCTTTCAGCGCGCAGGCGTGAATCATTTTCATCAATTTGACTGAGAAAAACTTCAAGAAGTTCACGATTAACCAGTACTGCATTTTCCGGGTGAACGAATAGCCCGGCATATGAACCGGTTTGATCTTCCATGACTTTGTTGACAAAAAATTCTGCGAAATCTGTGTTTTCGAAAACAGCGTTTGTCAGGCGTTGTGTTTCACGTCTGACGATTTTTTCGATTTTGGTATTGGATGCCAGCTCAAGCTCTACATCCTGTAGCGATAAATCGAAATGCTGCTCTACCAAACCACGGGCAATGTCGTAAAGAATTTGCATCGAAGCTGCGTCGACCTCGAAACCGTCTTGCAGTCCACGCTGGCTCCACGCGTCGGGGAGTTGTTGAATATGACCCGGTTGCAGAACAGGTGGTTCAGAGTCGGCGAGACTCTGACATCCGTAAAGCATCAGCAGCAGCAATGTCGTGGTTGCTGCAATCAGTGCATTTTTGGATGCTTGCTTCATTTCTGGCGCTTGCCCGGGTTGATCGATGGTGACTAAATACTACCCCGACACAGGGTGTTTCGGTTCGAAAATTTCAAGTTTTCGGGGACAAGACACATTGGAAAGCCACGTGGAGCGCAGTTTAAAGATTTTGTGACCGTCTCGACCCTTATTCGGGTGCAACGCCCAATCTTCTTTTTCTCGACACTGTGGACTGGACACCGTCAATCAGTGGATTTTGCTGCCCTGTTTTGTTGCCCTTTTTCGCTGTGTATTGCGGACGGTCCGGGATTTGCTGCTGTGCAGCAATGGATGTAAATACGCGGCAGAAAAGTCTACCTTGGTTCCTTAGTGTTTTTAGCGGGCAAACTGCTCGTTCGATACGCTATTGCCTGTCATTCGCGGTATTTATGTTTCTTGCTGCCTGTAGTAACTCGACCGGTCTACAGTCATTGAATTCACAACAAAGCCTGCAAAGCCACTATCGACAGATCAGTCAGAATTGGTTGACGGAATTGCGACAGCGCCAGGTGATTTACAGGGACGCGCAGGCTGAACAGATTATTGAGCCGGTCATGCAACGCCTGGTTCCACAATATTCCCGCTTGGGGATCAATGTTCATTTGGCACATCTGCCAGGTGAGAATGCGATCGCGCTGCCGGATGGCACGCTGGTGATACATCAAAGTATGTTGGCGGCACTTGCTTCGGAAGAACAACTCGCATTTCTTCTGGCGCATGAAGTATCACATCACTTGTTGAATCACGCCTGGTATTCAGCGCAATATCATGGCGAACGGACATCAATCGCTGGTTCGTTCAAGTATTCGGGTGGCGCGCACAGTGGTGCGTTTGATCGGGGTCAGGAGCAACAAGCGGATGACTATGCGGTTAAATTGATGATCCGCGCGGGTTACGATATCAGAGAAGCTGCCGGATTTTTTGAGCAGCTTCGACAATATCCGTTGCAATATGCCGGGGGTAACGAAGCCCGTACTCATCCTTCATTGCAGCAACGTCAATTACATCTGCAGAGACTCGCGCGGTCATACGCAAGCGAACGATCAAATTCTTCCAACAGTACGAGTCCTGATCACTATCACCGATTTCGACTGAATCAGCTTGTCATCAGCATTGATCGCAAAATAAAGGAACCTGATCTGCAGGGTGCGCTGGTCCAGTTGGCAGAGCTTGAACAGATTCAGGGGAGAACGTCGATCAGTGACTGTTTGCGCGCCGATGTTTATCGGGCGATTGGTGATGATCTGGTGACTGCATCGCAGGCTTTCTCCGAAATTACCGGAAAGCGTATACGCTCGAATAACAGTTCAATTGCTCAGCAATATTTTATGCAACGGGCAAATTCAGTATTACGGGAAGGTTTGCTCAGGTCTCCGGAATCAGAATGCATTCGTGACCGGGTCTAAGCATCGCAGTCAGTCTTAAGCGCTGCGTCCAGTTTGACGGATTGCGTTTGGCTTCAAGCGCCGCCTTGCGTTTTGTTTTAACGATCAGCGTTGATAAGCTCGAATGTAATCGATTGACATTGTCGCCGGAAATGATGTTGTGTAGTCAGGATCACCAGGCCACCAGCCACCGACGGCCAGATTAACGAGCAAATACATTTCTTCCCACGATACATTGCCGTTGTTAAAAACACTTTGTTGTACACCGTCAACGTACCAGGTAAGTATCCCGGGTTCCCATTTTACGGCATAGGTGTGAAAGTCCTGGCTGTAGTCCGGGCCCCAGACTTCAAAGGATGGTGACTTATTGGCTGAAAAGTTCTCTACCCAATGATAAGTGTTGTACACGAGGTTGGGTTGATGGCCAAGCAATTCGACCACATCGATTTCCGGGCGTCTCTCGTGATCATGCTGATGCAGTAACCAGAAAGCAGGCCACAAACCCCGGCCACGTGGCATCCGGGCACGTATTTCAATGTAGCCATATCGCATTCGAAACTTGTTGTAGGTTGTCAATGCACCTGACAGGTAGGGCTGCCATGAAGATTTTGCCAGCAAGTGATCAGGCGTACGTTGTGCTGTAATGTTGAGATGTTCGCCATCAAAGCTGAACGGGTTGTACCCGAAGGATGGGTCGTTCAGATGATCAACATAGAACTGCCGCTCGCTGTTTATGATCAGGTAGGGCCCCCAGCGGTAACTGCTGTTCCATTTACTGCTATCAAGGCTTGAGCCACGGAACTCCTCTGAAAAAACAAGACGATAACCATCCGGAACAGCTGAGCCGGATGCAGCCACAGAATTCTGACCATCATTTTGAATCGTGTTGGCTGGCTGGTTGTTAGCGTTTTGATTGTTTGTACCACTGGCGGACGGGTTCGCAGTGTTGGCAATGTGCGCATCAGACGGGTTGGAAAATCGCTCTGATGCATCGATTGCCACAACCGTGTAGCTGTAGTCTCTTCCCCATTCGATCCAGCCTTCCGTGTACTCGGTTGAATGAACGGTTGTCAGGTAGGCGTTATCCCTGAAGACATTGTACTTGACCACCCCGGCAGGGCTGGCTGGCTCATCCCATCTCAATCGTATTGAATTGCCGTTCAGGACTTCAGACCGTACATTACCGGGAGTGACAGGTCGATCAGCACCTGCGCTATTGCCTGGACCCGGGTCAAACTGAGGTGCCGGCGGTGCAACGTTGGTACTACCCTGGCTTCTGACTGATGCAATCGCTGATAATTCGGAATAGTTTTCTGACCAGTCAAAGGCTGCAATTTGATAGTCGTACTGGCTCCCCGGTGAGACGCTGTCGTCATTCAGAAACGTATCCCTGACGGTCGTGTAGTACCCGCCATTGCGGTATACGTTATAGCCTGCGATGCCGTTGTCATCCCAGGGTCTGTTCCAGGTGACTCTGATCTGTGTCTCTGAGATAGCTACCGTGTTTATGCCGTTAACAATAGAGGGACGTTGCGTATCAGCAAGCGCCAGTGTCGGGCTGGCCATCATTGTTAGTAGGCCAAGTAGGCCAAGCAGGGCAGTAAGGCATGTGGCAGTGCACATGCGCATCAAGTTGTTCATTCGTGTAAGTAACCCAGTCATCATATATCCGGTTTTTTGGGCGCCGGATGTGCTTTTTGATATCGGGTCCGGCAACATCAACCGAACGGGGGCCCGGGGGCCGAAACGCTGTTGAGAATGTGTACTTCCTGTACGCACGCAATGGGCTTTCATCTACTTTTGCAAAAAACCTTATTCACTGGATACAGCGCGTGAAGAAATACGGACTGCCACATTGAATGCAAGGTTGAGTTTACAGTTTGAATATTAAACGTAGCTTAACTTGATGATTTTGCTTCGGATTTTGCGATGCGGTAGTGGGTGTGAGATTGACGCGAGATTAATCAGTGATAGAAGGTTTTCCGCACGGATGAATCAACCGATTTGCTCAGGAAAATCTAAGCCTGAACTTCGTTAAGCGTTGCCTGAAGCCAAAGATGTCTCATTCTGGTCTCCAGCAGTCGTTTATTGCATCGTTAGCGCAATGCAAGTGGAAGAATTTGAACTACCGGTCTACGCCCGATCAGGTACTGGCTTCGGCAGCGCGCTGTTTTGCCTCTTCCCGCAGTGCGAATTTCTGAATTTTCCCGGTGCTGGTTTTTGGAAGCGGGCCGAACACCACGTGCCGGGGTACCTTGAATCCAGCCAACCGCGATTTGCAGAATTCTATGATTTCTTCGGTTGTCGCAGTTTCACCTTCTTTCAGGGTTACAAACGCACACGGGGTTTCTCCCCAGCGTTCATCCGGTTGCGCAACTACTGCAGCCTCCAGTGTTTTGGGAAAGCGGTACAAGGCTTCTTCAACCTCAAGCGTCGATATGTTTTCGCCACCGGATATGATGATGTCTTTGGCTCTGTCCTTGATTTCTATGTAGCCGTCATCATGTTGAACACCCAGATCGCCTGAATGGAACCAGCCACCGGCGAATGCTTCGTCTGTAGCTGATGCATTCTTCAGATAACCTTTCATCACGGTATTGCCGCGAATCATCAGTTCACCCAGCGATTCTCCGTCATTGGGCGAGTTTGCCATGTCAGCAGCGTTGTATATCTGCGCATCCTGTAGTGTCAGGTAGTGCACCCCCTGGCGTGACATACGCCCAGAGCGGGAGTTTATATCCAGGTCCGGCCAGTCTTGTTGGGGCAGGCACACTGTCGCCGGGCCATAGGTTTCTGTTAGACCATAGAGATGAGTCACGTTAAATCCGATAGCTTCCATGCTTTCAATGACTGCTGAAGGCGGTGCAGCACCGCCAGTCGCAATTTCTATCGGTGACGATGAACGTTTTTGAATAGCGGCAGGCGCGTTAGCCAGCATATTCAACACGATAGGTGCGCCGCACATATGCGTAACATCGGCTGCTTCGATCGAATCAAAAATGGCTTGGGCTTCGACTTTGCGCAAACAGACGTGAGTGGCCATCGCTGCTGTTACCCCCCACGTAAACGTCCAGCCATCGCAATGAAACATCGGTAGTGTCCACAGATACCGTGAATCCAAACCGAGCTGCATGGTGATCAGATTACCAAGCGCATTCAAGTATGCGCCGCGATGGTGGTACACACAGCCTTTTGGATTTCCAGTGGTGCCGGATGTATACAGTAGCGAAAGAGACTGCCATTCGTCATCGATTGACCAGAGTGTATTAATAAGCTCTGGTTCACGCCGCAACGCATCGCCTCCGGTGCTGATAAACGACTCGTAGTCGGTTTTGCCCAGCTTTTCGAACTGGCTCGATCCGCTGAATTCACTGTCGACAATGTCGATGACCAGAATATCGCGATCTATTTTCGCCAGTGCCTCTTTGATTGTTGGAGAAAATTCTACATCGGTAACAATCGCTTTGGCTTCACCGTGATCAAGAATGAACGCTATCGTGTCGCTGTCGAGCCTGACATTCAGAGAATTAAGAACAGCGCCGATCAGAGGGACGCCGTTGTGTAGCTCGAGCATTTCCGGTGTGTTGGAGCACATGGCAGCAACGCAGTCTCCTTTTTGGATGCCGTGTTCTCTCAGTGCCGCTGCCAGTTGGCAGCTACGCGCCCAGAATTCACTGTAGGTGTAACGTCTGTTACCGTGAATTACAGCTGTGTGGTTGGGCCGTACACTGGCCGCCCGTTGCAGAAACGAGACGGGCGTCAGTGGAACATAGTTGGCAGGGACCTTAGGGAGGTCTTTTTCGAAGAGGTTCTGTTCAGCCATTTACATCCACTACCATGCGCCCGCGTACCTGCCCCTTGATAATCTCGCTTCCCTGGCTCGCGACTTCTGATAATTTTACGGTGGTGGTCATTTTATCGAGTTGCGACTTGGGTAATTCTGCACAAAGCCTTTGCCAGGCAGTTCTGCGTGTTCCCGGTGGGCACATAACGGAGTCAATGCCGAGTAATTTAACGCCTCTTAGCAGAAATGGAATGACAGTGGTATCTAGCTTGTTGCCACCGGCCAGTCCAATGGCCGCGGCCGCGCCACCGTATTTAAGCTGACTGAGTACATTAGACAGTGTTGAGCCACCCACTGAGTCAATAACCGCTGCCCAGCGTTCTTTGTTAAGCGGTCTGCCGTTCCATTCGGTTAGCTCATCGCGAGGAATACAGTTTTCAACACCGAGTGAAGCAAGATACTCATCGCCGCAGCGACCGGAAGAAGCGGTTACCTGATAGCCACCATTTGACAGCAGAGCACATGCCACTGATCCCACGCCACCACTGGCACCGGTTACCAGTACTTCACCGGCGTCCGGGAGAATACCCTGATCCTGAATGGCCATGATTGCCAGCATTGCTGTAAATCCAGCCGTGCCGATTGCCATCGCTTGCTTTTCGTTAATTTCGTCGGGTAAACGCACCAGCCAGTCACCATTGACTCGAGCGCGTTGAGAATACCCACCCCAATGTACTTCACCGACACGCCAGCCGGTTAAGATCACTTTGTCACCGGTCTTATAGTCTTTGTGACTGCTCTCGCGTACAGTACCACTGAAATCGATACCTGGAACATGCGGGTAATTTCGCACCAGACCACCGAGTCCATTAACTACCAGACCGTCTTTGTAGTTGAGTGTGGAATAACTGACATCGACTGTCACGTCACCCTCAGGCAAGTCACTTTCCTGCAGCTGTTTAATGGAGCTGGTGACTTTGTCGTCATCATCCTTGTTGAGTACAAGCGCGTTGAACATGGTCAGAATATAAGTAAGGTTTTTGGAAAATTATTGATTTGCAGTTATAAAATCATCATGTGATTTGAGTCACAAACATCCGTTCATTGCAAACCTGTGAAATAAAAATTACGAAATAAAAAAATTAACTACGATTGCGTATTTTTCGATTACTGATTGTGGCAACTATTGATATAAAGTGAATTGGCAGTTGAATGCCAAATTCACCGTAGTCACCGTAGTTACCTTAGTCACCGTCCACCGGACACGTTCAAAAACGATCCGGTGACATAGGATGCTTCATCCGATGCGAGCCAGAGGATAGCATAAGCTACCTCCCTGGCTGTGCCACCACGTTGCATGGGGACAAGATGGGCTAGCTTGTCGACTCTGTCGGGTGCTCCGCCGCTTGCGTGTATGTCAGTATATATGAGCCCCGGCCTGACCGCATTCACACGAATGCCTTCTGAAGCGACCTCTTTGGCAAGCCCGGTAGTCATGCTATCGAGCGCGCCTTTGGTCATCGCATAGTCGATATATTCGTTCGGACCACCCAGTTGTGCAGCGATCGACGAAACGTTTACGATACTACCACCTCTGCCACCGCTGGCTGTTGACATTCGCCTGACGGCAGCTGCAGCACAGTAAACCGCACCGGAAATATTAATACCGAGTATTTTTTGCAATCGATCGTCGTCGATCGCGTCAAGCCTGCTGGCGTTAGCCACGATACCGGCATTGTTGACCAATACGTCCAGCTTTCCAAAGCGACTATCAATTTTTTTGAATAGCTCGTCAGTTTGATTTTTTTCGGAGACATCAGCCTTTACGGCAATTGCTTCGACACCGGATTTCCCGGCCAGCTCAAGCAGAGACTCTGCTTCCCGCTTTGCCTGAGCATAGTTGATGCAAAGCCTGTAATTCTGCTCGATTGCCAGTTCGACAACCGCCCGTCCGATGCCACGACTTCCACCGGTGACGAGCATAACTTTTTGATCAGTAGGCATGATTTTATCTTTTATGTTCGACTTGGATGAAGTGGCACGATTTAGTTGTTGTTAGCGGGGCTGAGAAAGTCCAGAAATGGAGTAATCGAAAAGTACACTATCGCCACACAGAAAACGATTAATCCAAGCGTAGTGACTGGTTTATTAATCATGGTTTGCATGATAGTGGGTTGGCTTCCTGCGTCTTTTTGTGCCTGCCATTCGGCACGCAGCCTTTCCTGTCTGGCCTGTTGGTATTCATCGATCAGTTCTCTGGCTTCTACGAACCGACTCTCATCTTCAAGCCAAAGCCCGGGAAACGAAAATCCCCAGATGCCACCGCTGGTTTCATACGTACTTAAACGTTTTGACTCGAGAATTTCCAGAATATCGCGTAATTCGTCGTCAGGGACACCGCGCAACTTAAACAGTAGTTTCGCCATCGATGGATTCTCTTATGTTGAGTTGGTTGCGCAACTGATCTAACGGGATTAGATCGGTGACGCTTTCGAGAATTTGCTCTGCTTCCGCATGTCGATCACGTTTATAAAGTCCGTTGAGATAGATCGTCAGTTTGTTTTGCAGCGTATAAATAGTTGCTTGCCGATAGCCAGTGTTCAGTTTGTCAGTGCGCAATATTTTCAATAGCGCATGAATGCGAAACCTGTCCATAGCAACAAAGCGTTTGGATAACTGATCTTCGTGTCCGCCATATTTTTTAAGTAAATGCCTGTCTATAAAGCTGACCGGCCATTGACTGCATATCCTTAGCCACAGGTCATAGTCTTCGCAAGCTGGCAATGCAGCATCAAACAAGCCGATTTTTTCGAAGATTTCGCGATGAATCATCACCGCTGACGGCGAAATTACGCACAAAGGTAAACAGTCTGGGTAGATCCAACCGCCTGATTTTTCATGACGGTTAGCCGGATTTACGCGTTTGCCGTTTCGTATCCAGATTTCGTCGCAATGGCAAATGCGTGCCTCCTGATAGTGTTTGATAAATTCTACCTGATACATCAATTTTTCAGGAAGCCATTCATCATCTGAATCGAGAAAAGCAAGCCAGGTTGACTGAGCGTGGTTTATCGCCGTGTTGCGAGCCGAAGATACACCCTGATTGTCTTGATGCAAAACAGTCAGATCTTTGTACGAAGAGAGAACAGCACGCGTTTCATCTGTAGAACCATCGTCAACAACAATAACTTCTGTTGGCTTGAATGTTTGGTTGTAAACAGAATCGAGCGCGCGGGTAATTGTATGCGCTCGATTGTGCGTAGGTATGATTACACTGACGGTAATTTCCGGACTTGTTTTTACCGGTAAGCTTGCGATTTTGGATTTGTCTCGCATCTATAATCCCGGACACTACCTGGGTACTTCATCTGCTATAACTGCCAGGCAGTCTCCTGAACGAATTAATCCGGGAAAATGCCTTGCCATCAGGACACCATCACGTGATGCGTTCACTTCAACGGGTGTTTGGCCCGTATTTTCAGTATCAATGATACGGGCTATCGCCGATCCGCGGTAAACAGATTCTCCCAGAGTTACACACAATTCAAGCAAGCCGTTGCAAGGTGACATGACGAAGCAGTTGTCTTCAGGCATTTCCAGCATGCGTGTGGAGCGCAGGGTTATTTCCTCGTCCAATATTCCGGCGTGGGCGAGTACATTTCGGCAACCAATCGCAGCTGTTTGTAGAGATTCGCGTGTCGCTGTTCCCCCGCCACCGAGTTCTGTGGTCACAAAAATTTTCCCTTGATCCTCAACGATCGTGTCCAACATACCGCGATTATCCAATTCACGCATCCGCAAGCTGTTCGGTGCACCGAAGGCGATCATAATCTCTTCAGCGCGCAGTTGTTGTTGCTTGTTCTCAAGAAAATGAACGGCAGCCAGCGGAGTGAAGTCGAGCGTTTTCCCGCCAGCGTGGAGATCAATAACAATATCAGCTCTGCTTATAATTTCGGTGTTGACGTAATCTGCTATTTGCTCTGTTATTGAACCATTCGGATTACCGGGAAAAGAGCGGTTCATGTTGCATTGGTCAATCGGAGACAGGCGTGTTGCCGTCGCTAAAGCGGGTGCATTGAGCGCCGGAAGAATTATTATCCGACCGTTGATTTTCGATAGCTGCAGGCTGTCGGCCAGATTAAAGAGCGTGATCGGTCCTTCGTATTCGTCACCATGGCTCCCTGCAATCAATGCGACTGTTGGTCCATCGCCATTGGCCAGAACACAAACCGGAAGACGCAAGGTGCCCCATGCCGAAAGATTGTTCGAATGCGGCAGAGTGAGATGTCCGTGCTGCTTGCCCGGTGCATCAAAATCGACTGAAGACGATACTTTGCTGTTTCTGGAATTCGTAACATTCATGGCATAAAGATATTACACGATTTGACGTCGTGTCCAGCTATAGCATTCACGCTTCGTCAGTGTGTGGTGTACTATGCAATCTTATTGAAAGTCCTTGCTTTTAAGCAGTATGACGACCCCGCAAATACTGATAAGTGGAATTCTGATTCTGGCCATGCTGATGTTTGGCTGGGGCAAATACCGATACGATCTGGTGGCGATGAGTGCGCTGTTGCTATGCGTGATTCTCGGGCTGGTCGATAGTGGGTCTGCGTTCGAAGGTTTTGGCAATGCTGCAGTTATCACTGTTGCTGCAGTCTTGATCATATCGACAGCGCTGAAGAATGCCGGTGTGGTTGATATGCTGGCAAGCCGCATCAGTCATCTGACCGAAACGCCCATCATGCACATCGCCGCGCTAACTTCAGTGGTGACAGTGGCGTCGGCTTTTATGAACAATGTTGGTGCGCTGGCTTTGATGCTGCCTATTGCACTGTCAACAGCCGCGGAGCGAAATCGCTCGCCTGCGCTACTGTTGATGCCGTTGGCTTTTGGTAGTTTGCTCGGTGGTATGACCACGCTGATCGGTACGCCACCCAATATCATTGTTGCCAGTATCCGCCAAGATGCGCTGGGCGAACCGTTTTCAATGTTCAGCTATTCGCCGGTCGGATTACCTGTTGCGATCGTTGGTTTTATCTTTGTTGTGTTTATTGGATGGCGTCTCATCCCCAAAGAACGACTTGAGCAGAACTCTGCACAAAAACTATTTGAGGTCGGAGACTATTTGACTGAGGTTCGTGTAGCGGAAGATTCCAATTCTATCGGTAAGAAACTGGATGATCTTGTCGACAGTGATGACGGTAATATCGATATTATCGGTGTCGCGGGAAAACGACGATTCGTGCAGGTGGGCAAGCCGAATTATAAAATTAAAGCCGATGATATTCTGATCCTGCGGGCAGATCCGGCAGACCTTAAACCCTTTCTCGATTCTCATTCGTTGGAATTACAAACTTCGGCAACGTCGCGTTTTGTGGAACCCGATCCGGATAACGATGTGCTTGTTGAAGGCGTGGTCAAGAACGGGTCGGTACTTGAGAAACGCGGTGTCGACCGGCTGCGTCAGGTCACTAACCGTACTGTAGCTTTGGTAGGTCTCGCCAGGCAAGGGCATTCAGTGACGCAGCGATTACGTCAGGTTATATTCAAACCCGGTGACGTGTTGCTGCTGCGCGGAGATATTGAGTCCATTGACAACAATATGAATCAACTTGGTTTGTGGCCGTTGGCTAAACGTAAGTTGGACTTGAAACGTGATCAACGCGTTTACACAGCTCTTGCAATCTTCGGATGCGCTATTTTGCTCGGCTTGTTCAAACTAGTCAGTATGCCAGTGGCTTTTTTGCTCGCTGTAGGGGCCTATCTGCTGACCGGTATTCTGTCTGTGCGTGAAATTTATGACGACATTGACTGGCCCATTATCGTGCTTTTGGCAGCTATGATCCCGATTGGCAATGCGCTGACAGACACAGGTACCACTGCATTGGTTGCCAATGTCATTCGCTCAGCAACCGACGGATGGCAAGGATGGCAGATTGTCATGCTGGTGCTCGTAGCCACGATGCTGTTGTCAGATGTTATAAACAATGCGGCGACAGCATTAGTGATGGCCCCGCTTGGTATTGAGTTGGCAGGAAAGCTGGGTGTTAACCCGGATCCTTTTCTGATGGCAGTTGCAGTGGGGGCTTCTTGTGCATTTCTGACACCTATCGGTCATCAGTGCAACACATTGGTCATGGGGCCGGGTGGATATAAGTTTGGCGACTATTGGCGTGTAGGATTACCGCTTGAGGTGGTCATCACGTTGATCAGTGTGCCGGCGATTCTCCATTTCTTTCCGCTGTAGTACCGCTCGCTCAGTTTTTTGTGAATCCTAAAAGCAAAGACCCGCATAAGCGGGTCTTTGGGTGTGCCGAATTTGTTTAACAACTTCGGTGTCTAGTAAGGTGCTACAAAAGCCTCACTTTCGCGACCTTGAACAATCGGCTTAAGATAAATTTCTACACGCCGGTTCTGGCTACGTCCCTGACTTGAACTGTTATCAGCGACAGGCTGGTTTTCACCGCGGCCAGCGCTACGCAGACGGGTGCGTTGTACACCGTTGCGGCTTAGATATCCAGCTACCGAGATTGAACGCTTCTCGGACAATTGCTGATTGTATTCGTTAGAGCCTGTGCTGTCGGTGTGTCCGATCACGTGCACAGCCGTCTGGTCGTATTCGGAAATGATATCCGCGACCTTGTCCAGACTGTTTCTAAAGGATGATTTGATACTGGCACTGTTGACATCAAATGTCACTTCGCTGGCTACATCCAGCTTGATAGTCTCGCCGTCCGGTCGGCTCAATGATATTTCACTACTGTTTTGTTCAGCAGCCAGTTGACGTTGCAGTTGGGCGTGCTGCTTGTCCATGTAGTTACCAACAGCGGCGCCAGCCAGCGCACCGACTGCAGCACCAACAACTTTACCGTTCTTGCTACTGGACTGATTGCCTATTACAGCGCCTGCTACAGCACCGATCACACCACCTGTTTTGGCTCTACGATTAGGGTCATTGGCAGCACAACCAACTAACATGGCTGCTGCAATTCCTGCGACGATTATTTTTGATTTTTTCATTGTTCCTCACCAAGTGCAAAACTTATAAAACTGCCAGGCGGTGTTTTATTTGGATGCTATTCACGTCGCTCAGTGCTTGTTCAGCGCTGATAGCGTCGATATCAAGTACCGACACGTTGCAGGATTATCCAGCAGGTAAACGTAAATTTATTGCCGCCTTGCTAATCGATGTGTCGGCGCATTGGTAATTTACTGCAGTGAAAAAGGCAGAATAATGAGAGGAAAATGCAAAAACATGCAGCGGTTCACACGGGTATCGCTACGAGGTGTTCGAGCTATGTGCTTGCTTGCAAATCAGCCATGTTGGCTTCCATATATCGTCGTTGCTTAATGGCATCTGCCAGCAGATCGGGGGCGTTTGTGAAATCAACATCCGTCCAGGTCAGCAGATCATCAGCCTTTATGTCGCGTGTAACCACTGCATGGTGGGCCAGACCTACAGGCAGGGCCTGTTGAGCGATAGAGTCTGACGCGGGTATCAATTTTCCCCAGACAGTCTCACCACCTTCACCATCGAGTAACTCGCCCGTCGTGATGTTGCGTTTTGCAACAGCGACCACATCAGCACGAAAATCCCGCGTGCTGCCTGTAGCTTTTCCAAGCAATGCGGCTGACAGGATTGAGGTATTGAGTTCCAGTCCGATGAGATGAAAGGGTTTGTACATCGCAGAATATCTACCGGATTCATCGGTATTCATTCCGTATTGGCGAAAACAGGCCGCAGCGTAGTCGTTTGGTGCTTCTATGACGACATACATACCCCAGCGCAAATCTTTGAAGACCGGTCTGCCATCGCGTTCAAGTGATGATACGACCTCAACCTGACCGGTGTGCTCGAGCTGACCACCCGCATCGCGGGGTCTTAACACATGAGATAAATCATCCATTCCGGCGGGTGGAAAACCCAGTCCATCCGTCGGAGCATTCAGGCCGGAAGCATTCGCAATTGCAGCCATCTCGAGTGCGGATTTGGTGCCGTCCAGAAAGCTGTTGAACATCTGACTGTTCATACCTGCTTTTTTTGCCTGCTCATGCGTCAGACCGTAATAGTCCCAGACAGTATCAGGTGTTGAATAATGGTATTGCGGCAAATAGCGTGTACCCTTACCCGCTGCCACTACGTTGAATCCATTTACCCGAGCCCACTCAATCATTTCGCAGGTCAACGCCGGTTGATCACCGTAAGCCATCGAATAGACAACTCCGGCTTCCCGTGCACGCTGCGCAAGTAACGGCCCGGCCAATGCATCGGCCTCAACATTAACCATCACAACGGAAATACCGCGTTCGATACAAAGTGACGCATGGTGTATTCCGGCAGCAGGGTTGCCAGTTGCTTCCACAACCACATCGGCAAGGTCCGGATCTATGGCGGTTTGTGCATCGTCGGTAAAGCGGGTTTCTGCGGTGAGCTTTTCGGACCAACCCATATCCAGGCAATTCTGTTGCGCCCGCTCTGGATCGAGATCAGCTATGACAGAAACTATCAGCCCGTTGGTGCTGGGCACTTGTGATAGGAACATGCTACCGAATTTCCCGGCACCGATTAATGCAACACGGACGGGATTGTTATTGTTGTGGCGATCGCTAAGCGCTTCGTAGAGATACATTGTTTATATCAATGTGGCAGTGTCATCCACGCGCTGGAGGAGTCAGTTCAGTACTTTGATTACTCACAAATAAATTCATGCTTACCTTCGGGTTGTATGCCGCCGGAGGTGCGCACAAATCGTTGCTGGCCAAAACAACTGGGGAAATTCTCAGAATTGTCTCCGGGTGCTGCGACGAGTGTGGTGACATCGATATTACCGTTGGGGTGAAGCTTGTCGATCAAAACCGAATCCAGTGAATAACCGTTTTCATCAATCTGGATGAGCTGATTCAAATCTTCAAGCGTAGCAACCGTGTCATAGGATTCGCCATTATCTTCCAACAGCACCAGCCGATTGGCAAGATTACCGGGCGAGAACGATGGCTGCGCTTCTGCTAATTCGGAATCAGATTGTACTGACGCACTCTGCCCATCTAGCGTGAGTGTTTGCGTGGACGTTCTGGACATGAACAACTGCACGGCAAGTATGCTGGTTGCTGATGCGGTAGTCAGTGCTGATTGCTCCACCAGTGCGCGGGCTCCAAGTAGCACCAGCGCATTGTTACTCGACTCTACATATCTATTCTGACGGACCAGCGTATCGAGGATCTGCCTCTGACGCACTGTCAGCTTGTCGATGCCGTTATGATCAGGCAGCTGCTCGCACTTAAAGCCCCATTGATTTTGATGCTTGGCGACAAGCTCATCGATTTTTTCGCTGCAGAATGTGGAGACCGAATTGGCATACCAGCGGACTTCGCGTGGCTGATTCCGTTTGGTCACACTGACTTCGCACAGGTGTTCGTATCCGGGGTAGTCAAGTCGTATCTGTCGAATCTGCTCACCGGCACGACATTCAAATTCAGTGGACCATACCGGGAAGGTAGTGATTGAGCACAGCAAGATCAGCGCGCCCGATAGAATCGGATTGAAAATTGGAGGCCGTTGAACGTTGAGTTTTGATGTCGTGGAATCGGTTGGTGCGTGACGAGTTGAGGCATCTTCTTTTGCCACCGCTTTTAAGTCGAAAAACGGCCCCCAAAGAGATTTTAAAAAATAACTGATCGCTCTAATGCCCTGCATGTGAACTCCCAACGCGTTTGACGCAATACGACTAAACCGGACACAACCTGACAAAATCGATTGAGATAAAGAATAGCTCAAGCTTAAGCCGAGTAGAAGTCACATAGACGGAGGGCGTCAAGTTGTTGTCGGTAAGTGCTGTGCTGATACAACAGGCTACAACAGACTCTAACAACTGTGAGCAATGCAGGCTGATCAGACGCCTTTAATAAAAGGATAAAACAATGCTGGTGATCAGGGTTGCAGAACGATCTTCGGTGCAACATCGTCAAGTTGGTGCAGGTCGCGGAAAGCTTCAGCACCTGATGACAAAGGGCGTATATCCATCCAGTCAAGAGAACCCAGTGCGTTGTTCGCAATCGCAGTCAGTGCAGCAATCAGATCGGTTGTTGTGTAGGTATAGTTTCCGATAAATATAACTTCCTGCAATGTTAGTTTACGCGTGTCTAGTCCAGGCTCGTTGTCCTGCAAGCCTATGTGTGAAATCACACCCCCGGGGCGAACAAACTTTGATGCATCAGCGCGCGTCGCACCGCTACCAACGGCATCAATCACCAGGTCAAAATGGTCCTGTTTGGGCAGATCCTTGTCCAAAGGATTAAATGCGCTGCATTCGCAATGGCGAACGACTTGATCGCGACGTGATTCTGATGTTTCAGAGACAACGATTTCGCGCGTACCTTTTTGCTGCAATATCAATGCAGCGAGCAAACCAATTGCACCACCGCCAATTACGAGCGCTGAAGCCTCTGACAACGGTCGCAGTAAACATTTCTCTGCAAGTGCGATGCTGTGTAATGACACAGCTGTCGGTTCCATGAGACAGGCTTTGTTTAAATCAAGCCCGGTAGGTACAGGTATCAGGCTGGACTCACTGACGGCAACGTACTCTGCAAATGCGCCGGCAACGCGCATTCCGATCAAATCACGTTCCTTGCACAGGTTGGTTCTGCCGGCGAGACAGTCGAAGCATCGGCCACAGGTAGTTATCGGATTGATTGCAACCGCACTTCCTTCGTAGTGCCCGCTCATGGCTATACCGGCAGCTTCGTGCCCGAGGATCAGCGGAGGTACCCTGCGCGCGTCGTGCCCGTGATAGGCGTGCATATCAGAGCCGCAGATACCGCTTGATTTAATCTTGACGAGAACCTGGTCCCCGGTCGGTTCAGGATCCGGCTCGTCACGGAACTCGACTTGCAGTGAACCTGTATAGACCAGCGCTTTCATGTCACAAGGTTCTACCTGTTATGTGCGAAATGTCCTCATAAATCATAACAAACGCAACGCGTAGAATAAGCAGCAACCCGATCCAGCCGATCCAGGGATACTTGCGTAGCAGAGTCACTATCCAGGTTGCGGCGAACACCATGAAAGCTACAGAAAGCGCCAGACCAAATACCATAATGTAGGGATGGTCGCGTGCTGCTGAGGCAATGGCGAGCACGTTGTCAATTGACATGGAGAGATCTGCAATAACTATTTGAATTATTGCGGGTCGCAGTCCGTCGAATTGTTCACCTTCAGCTGCGGCATTCTGCTCTGCTTCGTCGTGGCCGGATCTTAGGTCCTGATACATTTTCCAGCACACCCACAGTAGTGCCAGACCACCGACAAGTTTCAAACCGGTTATCGCAAGAAGCTGTACTGCTACCAGCGAAAATGCAATTCGCATAACCACTGCAGCGCCAATGCCCCAGAAGATTACCTGCTTACGGTATTCTTCAGGCACACGCGAGGCGACCATACCGACAATGATTGCATTGTCACCGGCAAGCACCAGGTCGAGGAGAATTACCTCGCCAAGTACACGCAACATTTCAAGATCGAACATCATTTTGAAGTCTTTTTAAGGCGAAGCAATTTTGGCTGCATCAGTCAAACGATCGATGCAGCATTGCCAGCTATCAAATTGAGGGTGCCTGTGTCAGTTTCTGGTCGATGCCAGGTACTCCGGCAGCCACAGTGCCAGTTGTGGAAAAACTATAATAAGGATTAGGCCGACCAGCTGAATAACCATGAACTGCATCATGCCGAGATAGATATCTTTAAGATCCCATTCCGGTACAACACCTTTCAAAAAGTACGCTGACAATGCAACCGGTGGCGATAGCCAGGCTGTCTGCAAGTTCACGGCGACGATTATCCCGAACCAGAGAAGTCTGTTTTGTACATCTGCCAGCGGTCCGCCGAATTCGAGTGATTCAACGAGTGGTAGCAGAATCGGCACGATAATCAAAACTATTGGCACCCATTCAAGTGGCCATCCCAGCAGAAATATCAACGCCATGATAACCAGCAGTATCATGTAGGGCGACATTTCGAGTGTCAGCAAATACTCAGTCAACAGACCGGGTGTGCCGAGTTTGGAGAACACTGATCCAAAGAAGTTACTGGCAGCAACTAGGAATAAAATCAGCACTGATATCTCAAGCGTTTTGATCAACGCTTGTTTGGTGCCTTTCCAGGTTAGTTTGCCGTAGCACAACGTTAGCAGGAACGAACCGAATGCACCCATTGCCGCACCTTCTGTCGGTGTCGCGAGACCGAACAGAATACTGCCAAGTGCAAAGCCAACCAACAATGCAGGTGGTACAAGACCCAGGAAGAATTCCCTGACAATAACCCACATGGAGCTTGCTCGATATTCTTCGGGCAGTACCGGACCGAGTTCAGGGTTGAGGTTACAGCGCACGATGGCGTAGCCAACATACAACGTCGCCATGACAAAACCGGGGATAATTGCAGCGGCAAAGAGGTCAGGTACCGGTACTTCCAGTATCGGACCCATAACAACGAGCATTATGCTTGGCGGTATCAATATGCCGAGCGTACCGCCGGCAGTTATCGCACCGGCGGAAAGTTTGACGTCGTAACCGGCGCGGTTCATGGTTTTGGCCGCCATGATACCGAGTATTGTGACCGACGCACCGACTATGCCTGTGGCGGCTGCGAAAATTGTCGAGACAAACAGGACAGCGATATACAACGCGCCGCGCACACGCGACAGCATCAATTGCACAGCTGTGAAAAGGCGCTCCATCAGTCCTGCCTGTTCCATCAGGATGCCCATAAAGATAAACAAAGGCACTGCAGACAGCGTTTGTTCAAGCATTGCGCCGGAGAACTGCAGCGTCATCAGGTAAAAGACCAGATCGCCAAAGCCCCAGTAACCGAAGACAACACCCAGGAATATCAAGGTAAAAGAGATCGGGAAGCCGATAAAGATTGCGAACAGCATGCAACCGATCATGATCATGCCGATAATTTCTTGACTCATACCGGCCATCTCCCGTTACGTATTGCGTACCAACATTTGAGTGCCTCTGATACGCCTTGAATGATCAGTAGGCCGACACTTACCGGGATGACTGTTTTAATCGGTCCCAGGTGAGGCATCCAGGCTGTGTCCATGGCCTTTTCACCACGTTCCCAGGCGGAAAACGCAAACTCGCTTGAGTACCAGAACAACATAATCATGCCGGGAAAATAAAGCAGGAGATATAGCAGCAGATCAACGCTGGCCTGAAACCTGTCAGACCAGTTGCGATAAATAAAATCAGCGCGTATGTGCACGCCTCTTGCCAGGGCGTAGGCTGCTCCGAGCATAAACAAAGCGCCGTACAACATGCGGCTTACATCGTATGCCCACAGTGTGGGTTTGGGAATAATTTGACTTTCAGCTTCCGAACCGGAAGCCAGGCGCCAGATCTCGCCTATATAAAGTGACGGGTCAATACCGAGCTTTCTGACCATGACCTCATAGACCATCACGACACAAAGTGGTACAACCATCCAGGCCGCAATGTAACCGGCGAATGCAGTAATTGAATCGATGACGGTGATGAGCGTCCTGTGCCAGCCAGGCATGTCATCGGGGAGTTGTCCGGGCGCTGCTGATCGTCTTTCGGCGATCAGCTCATCACCTATCTCAAGTTCATCAGGATTGACATCTTCTGCCATAACAATTCTTCAAGTGGCGTTGTGAGTAACTTTTTCGCTATCCGCAAAATGTTAGGAACCTGCTGCTTTTGTTCGTGAAAGCAGGTGCGTTTTTATTTTAGTTTTGGAGACGTTGGTTTGGCTTTCGAAGCACAATCAAAAAAAGGCAGTGTCGAATCGAACACTGCCTTTTCGATTCGGGTTTATTTCAATACCCGAGCTGCTATTACTTCAGTGACTTGGCGAATGCGTTGCCAAGTGCTGCATTTGACGTTTGCGCGCCTGCCCAGAACGGTACGGCATCTTCAGCAAACGCTTTCATTGAGTCCCATACTTCAGAGAAGAACTCATTCTCCGCTGCATTCTTCTCCAGCGTAGCATTGGCTGCTGCCATGTACTCAGTGAAGTAGTCTGCCGGTGTGTCGTGCAAGATGACACCGTCTTCGGTGGTCAGCTTTTTCAACGCTTTACCGTTTTCAAGAATGCGATAGCTGATTGCTTTCATGAGTGACGCATCGGCTGCAGTTTGAATAATTTGCTGCTGCAACGGAGTCAGCTTGTTATATACATCAAGATTGAGGTAAAGGTCAGCATTAACAACAACCTGGTGCAGGCCCTGCAGATAGTAGTGCTTCAGAACCTTCTGGAAGCCGAATACGCTGTCAGGTTTCGGGCAACACCATTCGGCTGCGTCGATGGTACCTTTTTCAAGTGCAGGTAGAATATCTCCGCCACCCATTGCAACAGCCGCTACACCGATGTCGTTGTACGTCTGACCCGGGATACCCGGCGGTGTACGGAAGCGCAGTTTGCGGAAATCGTCCATGCTTTCGATTGGCTCTTTGAACCAACCCAGTGCTTCCGGGCCAACCGGTTGCAGCATGAAGCCTTTAACATTAAGACCCATTTCACCCCAGAGGCGATCGTATAGTTCCTGGCCACCACCGAATTGAAACCATGAGATGAACGCGATGTTGTCGATACCAACACCAGCACCTGCCACAGGTGATCCGAACAGCATTGCTGCAGGATGAATACCCGACCAGTAGTGAGTCCAGGCAAAGCCGCCATCAAGCAAGCCTTTGTCGACTGCATTCATGATCTCGGCGCCAGGTACAACAGAGTTGTTTGGCAGGATTTCGAAGTTAACTTCGCCTTCAGTGAGTCGTGAAACTGTTTCAGCGAAATCTTTGAGCATCACGATCTCGTCGGCTTTGTTGCTAAGCACCGACTGAATCTTGATGGTTGTTGCAGCATTTGCCGGCATGTTTGCCAGCAAAAATACGCCAAGAGCAGCAGCCCCAAGCAGTTTTTTGCGAATGGACATCAGGATATTTCCTCCGTATTGGTACCTTGGTAAGGTTCCCGTTTTTCGTTTCCGGTTTCAGCGTGTTACGCGGGCTTCGCCGATTACATTATTTGCAGTTTGCATGTTATGCAAACTGGTTGGTTCTGTACCTGTCCATCAGACTCCGGCTGGGCGGAGTGTGTCAGAGGGAAGGAAACAGCGAGTTGTTGCAAGCGGCTTTGTCTGATCGATATATCAGTTAACACACTGCGTTCAAACCGCGGGGTTTGACCCCCACTGCGTTGATCACTGCTGCGTATAACGGGCTCGTTCAATAACTGTGAATCAGCGGCTGTCAGCTCACCACATTAGAGTGGGCTTGCCACAGGATGCGTCATCACTGTATTGATCGGATCGACGTCCCTGATCGAGCAGCTCTATCACTAAGGAGAAACATTGCCACGATCCGGCTGCGTGCTACAAAACATTTCAACGCGGTTAGATTCGCACTAATGCGGCAATCTGTCAATTCGCAGAAGTTTCGAGTTCTTGCCAATGATTGCTCATAAAGCTTTCTTTTTGCTTGATAAATTTTATTATTGGATGTGGTCGAGATTTTGATCGCCGGTGGTGTTGCGGCCAATTGACGTTAGCTTTGTTCAATTACCCGACGCAGATAGGGCGGTAGTGCGAGGCCAGGGTTGGCTATTAAAAATACTACGGTTTTTTTTGCGCTATCGCGACTACTGTCGAGAAAGGCCGGAGGCAGTCAGGCGGGTGAAATTAATGACGTTTTTTTGGTCAGCGCTTTTTAAACGGCAGAACAGAAGGGTTATAAAGTGACTGCATAGATTGTTGCAGTTACTCTATTAATACACTGATTTGCCTGGAAAAGGCGAGTTTGCACTCGGGCAGCCGCTTGATTTGGTCGGATTTCAGGTGCAGAAAGGCATTCTATTGAAGGATTCCATCGCCGTTCTAAAAAAGGTGCAACAGTCTATGCACCCACTTTGGAAGGGTTATCTGGGAGTAGCCGGCAGGCAATGCCGCCGGCTTTCGGACTGCCTGTTTCAGGCTCTAAGGAATCCAAGATCTTGCTGCGAGAAGTTGCCGAGGTCAGGCAGAATGTTGTTTAGTGACCCGTCGTTCAAACCGGCCCAGCGCAACACTGTAGCAGCGTACTGTGATGCCGAAAGTGTTGGAACGATACGACCGTTGCGCACCGCGTCCGGGCCGTCTGTGGACATGCGCGGTATGCGACCATAGATATCGCCACCTTCAACTGCACTACCCATCACCATGTGATGATTGCCCCACCCGTGGTCAGTCCCGTCACCGTTACTGGTCAGGCTACGGCCGAAATCCGATGCAGTAAACGTTGTTACCTGATCGCCCATACCCAGTTCATCAACACTCGATTGAAAGTAAGCCATGGCATCCGCGAGTTGTTGGAACAAATACGGTTGGTTCTTGTTTTGATTGTCGTGAACGTCCCATCCATCCATGCTGACGTAAAAAATTTGTCGCCGCATACCAAGTACCGGTTGCGCGGCAATTAGCCGGGCGACCATGCGTAACTGTTCTGCCAGCTGGTTTGCCGGTGGTAATGGTGTAGCGGGATCGGGTTGATCAGCCAGTACAGCGCCGAGTTCGCTGGTAATGTCGCCCGCGCGGCTTTGTAAATCAGCGTATGCCTGCATGAACGCATGTGAGTAATTCTGATTGTTGATGTGTCTGAAGCTGTCGACTCGGGGTTGTTGCCATTCTGTACCGTCGCTCATACCTGCGTATTGCACCAGTCCGCTTGAGCGTACGCTGAACGGACGTTGTTCACTACTAGCCTGCCAGTAGTTGGCCCCGGAAAGTGATACAGAGGTCAGGTAGTCACGCTCCTGATCTTTGGCCAACTCGCGTGCAGCAAGGGCACCCCAGCCTTCCGTTGTCGAAGTCTGGCCTTGCAGTTGTTGCCACTGAATCTCCTGGTCGGAGTGCGAGAATAGCTGGCTGGGTAATCTGACGCTTCTGGATTCGAACTGCTCGCGCGTGGTCGGCTCGATCAGCGTGCCGACATTGGCAACAAAAGCCAGTCTGCCTTCGTTGTACAGATTGGATATTGACGCGCATTGAGGATGTAAACCTGCAGATACGGTATTTGAGTTTCGCATCGGCAGACTGATAAGGTCGCTGCGTCCAACTGATAAGTGTCTGCGCGAATTTGTGTACTCGCTATATTCGGCATCAGCATCAGGGACAAGCAGGCTGAAGCCGTCCATACCACCTTCGAGGTAGATGCATACCAATGCCCGGTAATCGTTACTGACACTGTCAGCTCTTGCTGTGTTTGTCAGTGTGTGCCAAGGACTTGCGCCCATGGCCAGTCCGGCGCCGCAAAGTGTTTTAACACCTAGCGACAGAAACTTTCGTCTGTTGCGATCGTGCATAGCTAGTCTGCTTCTTTGTTGTTTTTATAATTGAACAGCTGCTTCGGGTGACGAGACTATCAGAAAGATAGCTTCGACAATTCGTTGTGATTCTGCCCAGCCATAGTCGCGCGCGTTCATGATCTTCAACGCCTCTTGACGTAATTGATCGGACATCGTGCCACCGAGCAGTACACGGTCGAGATGATCCAGCAGCGACTGCAAGTCATCACCGTATGCCAACTCTCTATCGATATTGATAGCGATAGTTTGTGTGTTTGATTCGTACTTTGTGTCGTGAGCCCAGATGCTGTTGGCCAGCAGGCGATTCGTAATGGTTATTACGGATGTTTCGTCGTGTATCTCGAATTCCGGTGCAACCAGGCCGCTTTCGCGAATTACCCCCGGTTGGCTGAAAAAGGGTGTGAAAAAATTAAACACTGAATTGGCGTTTAGTGGGGCCTGACCCAGTTCAACTGTTGCAAACGCGTAGTTAAAATCAGGGTGGATAGACTTTGGTGTAAATGCACGCCACAGGCTGGATACACGAAGCGCAGGTTCTTTTAGTTTGCCAAAAGTGTTTGGCTGATAGACATGGCCGTTAAAAGCCTCATCGTGTAAAAGGACGGCTGATATAACACTGTCTAGTGCACCTCGTACGCCACTGCCGTTATCGTTAAATACAGCAGCGACATCTTGGATGTACTGCGGTGACGGGTTGCTGGTGACAAACCGTTGTATAAGTTGCTTCGCTATAAACGGGCCGACATTGGGGTGATGAAACACATTATCAAGTGCCACTTTCAGATCTTCCGCGGCGCTCTGGCCAGCCGGAACTTCGAATCCGTTCAGTAATTTTTTACTCCCTTTGTCATGGAAGTCTTCATATGCCTGCATGGGTAGCAGGTAATCGGTGGTCAATGGCCAGCGAAAATCATTTACGTTGGCGAAATGCCATCCTGTAAATACATGTGCGAAAGCTTCGATCGTATCTTGATCATATGTCGGTATAGGAATGCCGGCTTCGTCTGTTTGTACGGTGCCGTCCTGGTTTAGCTGCACGAGTCCGATAGTAAAGAGTTGCAGTAGTTCGCGCGCGAAATTTTCGTCCGGACGAACTTTGTTGTCCGGATCCGGTTTACGATTTCCCTTCATGCTCAGGTACTCGCCCATGATCGGACTTAACGTGACTGCTTCCATCAAGTCGCGAAAATTACCAAATGCATGATTGACGAGGATATCGTAATAATTTGCAACGCCCGGCTGTTCGTCACCGAGTGAGTCTTTAGCCGAAACAACGAAAATCTGGCTTAGTGCAAATGCCATACGCTGACGTAGTTGATCGTCAGCCGTGATGGAGTTCTTCCACCAGACATTTACATACTGTGCCCAACGAAAACTATCGCGCGCAAGTCCATCCGACATGTAGGTTGCCGGCAAGACCATCTGCTCTTCAATCCATTGAACCGGTGTTTGTTCTTGCAAGGCCTCAAGGTCTTGAAGTGTCGCTCCAAAGGTTGCGCGGGTTAAGAAACGGTGAGCCGCTGACTCATCGAGCCGACTTAGAGCCGCTGAGGGTAATGCCTGACCGAGCGCCGGGCCAATAGTGCCCGATGTCGCGGCAGTGCCGTTGCCGTTTCCTGGGCTAGCACTGGATGGTTCGGGCGAGGCTCCGCCGCCGCAGCTCGACAACGCTGCAACCAGAAGTGCAACTGAGAGAATTTTTATTGTTTTTATTATCATCTCGGACACTGTTGATGGATGTGTCTGAGATGCGTAACGGCCTGTCCAAAGAGTCCTGAACTATAAAGCCGGCGCTTGTCGCGGGTTTGCGGAAAAGCTAGCGTTTTTGCTGTGTATCCGCCGTGTTTTAACAGCGAATGTCTATTTTGGAGGGAATTGGCGCACAGTCATTGTGATGACTGTGTCGCACGACGAGTTAGCGCACAATAACGGAACTACGTCCGTTTACAAACGCCCTTAAAACCGGTTTTGAGACCAGTTTTGAGATAACACTGAATTTATTTAATCCTGGTTAAAAAATACCCGCTCAGTCGGCATCGTCTGTTTTGCCTTTTCCTCTGACACGCTCCCACAATGACCGTTTGCGCGGCTTGGCAGCTGTATCTTTTGATGTGCTGTCAGAGGATCCAATTGCACTGGTGGCATCGATATCATGATTGGTCGATTCCATCGCCAATGTATCTTGCATGTTTTCACCCGTGTCGTTTTGGGTGGTTTGTGCTTTTCCCGGCACTGCAGATGGCGGGCGATTGTCCGGAACATTCGTTTGAGACCTGCGCGCGGATGAATCCTGACCTGTATTGGTTCCGGTGTCTGCTGGTTGCCGCTGAGTACCGGGTTTAAAACCTGTTTGCGCAGGCGAATTTGATTTGCTTGTAGCGATCTCAGGCTTGCCTCCGGCAACTGAGGAATCGCGACCTGGTTGCTGCCTGCTGTCGGGCCTGGTTTGAGTGGGTCTTTCAACGCGCGAATCACGTCGTTTTGATTGCAATGGTTTTACTTCAGCAGGTTTGTTGGAGCTGAATCCATAAGCTCGTGGAGGCACATCCTTGCCACGTGCATTCTCTTTTTGCAGCTGTGAGATTTCACGTTCTTTCTCGGCAATTATCTTCTCAAGCCGATTGTGAGTCTCCTTTTGTTTATTTCCCAGTCGTTGTGCTTCTACATTGGCTTTCTGTACAGCCAGTTTGTTCGCATCGAGTGAAGCGGCCAGAGCCTTGTTCTTGCTATCGAGCGCTTCCACCCGTTTGCCCAGAACTTCAGAGCTGTTTCGTGTGGATGCAATCGTTGCTTCATGACGTCTTTCAAGGCCAGTGTATTTCTCAGACCATTCGCGCTCTTTCAGCAACAATTTGTCACGCGCAAATGCACCTTTGCAAAGCCAGCCTATCAGCAAGCCTAAAAGAGCGGCCAGCAGCAGACAGATCGCGATCTCTGCGATCAGGACTTTCATTGAACCCCACTGCGCCAATAACGGCGACAGTTTAGCCATCAGCTGTTCCAAAGCGAGTAGTCCCCTGGTTAAAAGTTGAATTCTATGCGGCGGTTGCGTGCACGACCTTCGGCAGTCGTATTATCCGCTATCGGCGCACGCTCACCGTAGCCAAATGCCAGTAGTTTTGCTGGTGAAACGTCTTTTTCGATCAAGTAGTCTCTGACCGCAAATGAACGGGCTTCACTTAGTAGTTGATTTTGTTCCGCGTCGCCAACCGAATCAGTGTAACCGGCAATAATCACCTGTTGATCCGGGAAATCTTTGAGAATCAACGCAATGCGATCAAGTATATTGCGGCTTTCTGTCTTTAACCGGTTCGATCCGCTATCAAACAGGATGCCGGTTGTATCGACTTGTTCCATACGTTCAGCCAAAGACAGAACAGGTTCTGATTCCGATTCAGGCTCCGGTTCAGGTTCTGGCTCTGGCTCTGGCTCCGGTTCTGGAGCGGAAACTTCGGCAGTCAAGTTGGTTGATGCTGCGAGTTGTTCGTCCAGCAGCTGTTCTAGTGATTGTTTTTGTTCTACATCAGCCACTGCTGCACTGAAAGTGGCATCACTGTTGTTGACCGAGACATTCAAATCAGTCATACGGCCACCGCTTCGCAGTGAGTTAACCAATGGTTCGACCCACGTCGCGTCCGCCGTGTTTTCGTCGATTACGATGCCGTCTTGGATGCTGTCTGACCCGGTTGCTTGTCTAACTGCAGCCAGGAGCCGGTTTTTGTCAGCGACATCTGCAATCAAACCCTCTATGACAATATTGCCGCTTCCGTCGGACGCAATCGACAACACAGGTTCAGCTGGTGGTGCCGGAGGGGGGGCGATACCTATTTCATTATTTATCGTCGTGTCGGCACCGAAGTTGGTCTGCGCTGCCGAGAATATGCGTTGCGCATCAGCATTGGTGGTGGCGACACCACCGAGAACAACCGTATCGTCCGTGATTGTTAGTCGAGCGTCTGTCAGGTCGGTCATTGCAGCCATCGTGGCACTTGCCGGTTCAAGCCAACCGGCTGGGGCCGTGTCATCTGCAATACCAAGATTGTCACTAAGACTCGCATCAGGGTAGGCAGCCTGTACGCCACTGCGAATAATCTCCGCAGAGGCTTCATCGGCTAATTGCCCGCTGATCGATACCCCTGTGTCAGATTGAATAATCTCCAGTGAAGGTGCGGCGAGTTGGACGGGTTCAGCGATTTCGACAGGCTCTGCGATTTCGGCAGGCTCTTCTATTTGCAGTTGGTTCTGGACGTGCCTGACACCCGGTGTATTTGCGGCCGCTGCCACCAATGCATCCATATGGGCCTGGTCTTTGGCGGTACCTGTCAACACGACATCGCGGCCGTCGGACAGATTGAAATTGTTTACGGCAGTGCCATTTTGTGGCTGTGCTACACCCGCTAGCGACTGCGAAACATTGTCATGTAAACGGGCTTCTGCCTTGGGCCAATGGTATTGAACACAGAAAAAAAGTATGCCCAGAAGTCCCAGAATTCCGAGCAGCATCCAGAGACCTGCGCCGCCGTGTTGAGAACGGGGGTTGGCAAGAGCGGGGAGTGAACGATTCGGAAAGCAACCGTGTTCACAAGGAGCATGAATTGGCATAGCTGGTTCAGCGTGCACAGGTAGTTGGGTTGGCCTCAGTTCACTTGGGTGATGAGTCGCGGTGTGTATACTACCGAGAAATCTATCACAGGTCGACAGAGGTACCTACCTTGCTGACTGGAAAAGGCGTGGGTCGGGTGCTTGCGCTTACACTGGTCGCGCCGCACAAATTGTAAAATAACGCAACCTGGTTAACCGGTTGCCCGTTGGTTGAACTGGCGGGTTCTCTTTTTAACTCTCTTATTCGTGTTTTATGCAGTGAAGTATTGTTCGAAATCACTATTACCTACTGCAAGACTTTTAAGTCGCCTGTTGCGCCAATTAACTGTCGTTGTTGTTATCACCTGCCCGTTGTTGAGCAGCGATAGCGTCGCGGCAAATGAATCTTCCGGGATTACCTCTGACATACTCAGCCAATGTAGGAGGTTGTCTGTCGAGGCAGACGACATCCACAATTGTCTCGATAATCATTTGGATGTCCTGGACGAAATCCTGGAGTCGACTCTCGAGGTAATCAGCAGTGAACTGGCGCAGCGTGCTGGCAGCGACGATACCCTGAAGGCTCTCGAAAACGCGCAACGGGCCTTTGAGGTTTACCGAACGGAAAATTGTCTCTGGTATCTGGCTTTTTCATCACCGCGCAGCCTGGCGGAGCAGATCGCGAAAAATTGTCTGGCGTCGATGTCTGAACAGCGTCTGGCTGAATTGCAACGCCTGTTAAAAACAGCTGATGAGCCGGCAAACTCGCGTGGTTACTATGTGTATGGAACTAACCGGAACACGTTTATGCAATGTGGCAGCGACAAGCGCTACTGGATATACGGCGAGAATTCGGTAGTAGGTGAACTTCAGCAACGCTACTTAAACGAAGCGACGCTACAGAATCAGTTGTTGTTCGTCGAGCTTGCCGGTGAAGTTGATACAGATGAGATTGCACCTGTCGAGCAACACAATGGTGTATTCGTTTTACAATCGATCGGAACAATGCGCGCACCTACGGACAGTGATTGTTCACTACCTGCTGCCGGATTGCAGCGATCAAGCGACGCTCCGATCAGCGAAAACACAGCAGAGACGGCCGATGTTTCCGATGCAGATGCAGCACTGCCGGATCAGTCGCAACAGAAACAGCAACCCGAGCAATCTCTGATCGCCTACTTTTCTGACTGGACTGCCAGCTGTAAGCAGCTGGGCACAAGCTATGGTTGTGAATTGAGTGCACCGTTGCAGGCGGTAGCAAGCGACGCTGGATCGCTTGTTAAAGGATTGCTTCGTATCACGCGTAGATCCGATCAGCGCACGATTGTTGATATTGAATTACCGGACCCGTTTATCGAGCTGGTTTCTGATGTTGACCAGATTGAGTGGCGTGTTGATGCGATTGAACTGGGTAAGTTGCTGCATAGCCAGCTTTCAAAGGTTGAAGGGGGGGCGCCGCGAGATGGTCAGATTTATCTGCGCCAGGCGTTGCGCGAACGTTGGTATATTCGTGATCATCTGCTGCCGGTGTTATTTCGTGGCAATGAATTAATTCTCGCAGTTATGCCGCCCGAGCAGGCGTTGTCCGAATTCAAAGCAAGTCTTGTCGGTTTGACGCGTGCTATCGCGTTTGCTGATGACTTCACCGCCGCAGAAGGTGAAATCAAGTGAAGATGCTGCCTGGTTGATCAATGCATTTGTCGAGGATTGACTTAACACGCAGTAGCACAGGCGAAAAAAGCCTGACAACAGAAGCCCCTACAGATAAACATGCTGCCCATTCTAGTCATTGCAAACGGGAGTTGCGAACCGGCGACAATACAACGTTGTGGTTACCTGCAACCGCAGTGCGTGATTTGTGTCGACGGCGGTTTGCGTCATTGCGTGGCTGCCCGCATTACACCCGACGTGCTTATCGGGGATTTGGATAGTGCCGATGCCAGCCTGGTGGCAAACCTTGATACGACGCGGACGCAGTGCATACGTTATTCGCCGGATAAGGATGCGACTGATCTGGAGCTGGCTCTGCAATATGTAAACGACACCTTTGTAGAAAGTGCGTTCAGAACGGAAGATCCGTTAATCGCTGTTAAGGCACATAAAGGGGTGGAGGTCTGTGTCGTTGGAATCAGTGGTGGGCGCACTGATCATATGTTGGCAAATTGGCTGGTGTTATCAAGTATTCGCTGGCATTTCAATATCGTTGTCAAAGACGATGCGGGCACTGGTTATATAGTCAGACCGGGTAATCCACGAGTTGTTACGCTTGCAGCAAATACTGCATTCAGTCTGTTGGCACTGCAACCGTGCGCCGGCATAGAGTGCACGGGTGCGCGCTATCCGTTGTCTGACGCCACGCTATACCCGGACATTG
The DNA here is from genome assembly GCA_937951345.1 of uncultured Granulosicoccaceae bacterium. Taxonomy (GTDB): domain Bacteria; phylum Pseudomonadota; class Gammaproteobacteria; order Granulosicoccales; family Granulosicoccaceae; genus CALFCE01. Next base: position 33,945 of record CALFCF010000043.1, on the reverse strand, counting down.
CGCTGGGAATAAGTAATGTTTCAACAACCGGAAATGTGCGTGTCAGTGTGAAAAGCGGTGCATTGTTGTTATATGCTAACGACAACGGCATCTAGCCTGCTCTATTCGCGAACCCTTCATGAATAGAGCAGGCTAGGAAATTCAGGTAGAAATCGTGCAACTAATTGATCTAAGAAGCGACACTGTCACCCGGCCGGTCGAGGCAATGCGCAATGCCATGTACCAGGCGGAACTGGGGGACGATGTTTACGGCGATGATCCCACCGTCAACAAACTGGAAGAGCTTGCGGCCGATATGGCCGGCATGGCTTCAGCTTTGTTTCTACCCAGCGGCACACAGTCCAATCTGGTGGCTTTGTTGACGCATTGTCAGCGCGGTGATGAATATGTTGTCGGCCATGATGCGCACACTTACAAGTATGAGGGTGGTGGCGCCGCGGCACTGGGTGGTATTCAGCCTCAGACTGTCGCCTTTAATGAACAAGCGGAGTTGGCTCTTGATGATATTGAGGCGGTCATCAAACCGGATGATCCGCATTTTGCGCGTACCCGTCTGCTTGCACTTGAGGATACCCAGCATGGCAGGGTGGTTTCACTCGATTATCTGGCTGCGGCACGTAGTTTTTGTGATCGGAAAAACCTGTTACTGCATCTGGACGGTGCGCGTGTCTGCAATGCGGCGGTCGCATCAGGTGTATCCATAGCGACCATCACCAGCCACTTCGACAGTGTCTCTATATGCCTGTCAAAAGGCCTGGGGGCGCCTGTTGGTTCAGTCCTGTGCGGCGCAGAAGACTTTATTGCCACGGCGCGTCGCTGGCGCAAGGTAACCGGTGGTGGCATGCGCCAGGCAGGCGTGCTCGCAGCTGCCGGAATTTATGCGCTCGAACATCACGTCGAGCGACTTGCTGATGATCACGCAAATGCGCAGTTGTTGGCGCGACTGCTTGATGAGCTGCCGGGTGTAGCAGTGCGACAGGGCTGGACACAGACCAATATGGTCTGGCTTGAGTTCCACAACGATATTGCCGAACAATTAAACAACTATGCGAAACAACAAGGGTTGTTGTTGTCAGCCCATGATCGAATCTGTCGGTTGGTGCTGCATCATGATGTCACCGAGCAACAAACCCGACAGGCGGCCTCAATTATCGGGACTTTTCTGTCTGAAAATTCACTGTCGAAATCAGCGGTTCAGGCCTGACCTGCTGCGCGCTTGATATCACAAACCGCTTTTAATTCAGCGGAGTAAAATTTTTTATGATTGCTTTGATTCAACGTGTATCTGAGGCCTCGGTTAGCGTTGATGAGAAAGTCGTCGGTGAAATCAGTCACGGCATACTTGCCTTGATCGGTATAGAAAAAACCGACAGCGATGAGTTGATTGCCAGGATGGCAGAAAAAGTTCTGCGTTACCGCATTTTTGCTGATCAGGACAAACGCATGAATTTGAACGTGATGCAAAACTCCGGAGGCGTGTTGTTGGTGCCGCAATTCACCCTGGTCGCTGACACCACCAAAGGTCTGCGTCCGAGTTTCAATGGTGCACCACCTGCACAAGCGAGTCGGCTTTTTGATGCGTTGGTGGCAGAGATGACACGTTTTTATCAACCCCCCGCCACGGGTCAGTTCGGGGCAGATATGGAGGTCAGGTCTTGTAATGACGGTCCTGTCACATTCTGGCTGCAGACCGGCTGAAACCGGCCGAAACCGAAGTGCTTGGATCTGCCGCCTTGAGACTCCATATATGGAAGTGTGGTGACGCTATACAGAGTAGTAGTGGATTCATTTGTGACGTCTTTGTGACGTTGTTGTTCTGTATGGTTGGCCCTTTCACCGGTAATTAGGCATTTTGAGGTATGCGCCCGCCTGTGGTCGCGAAATCTGCCATGACAGCTGGCTGCTGGCAGCAGCTCGCGTGATAGAATCCGGTTATTCAGATTACATGGGCAGAGACACCTGCCCGTAAGAGGACAATCTTATGATGCCAAGCATCCCCCAACTGTTGATCATTCTTGTTATCGTCGTGCTGTTGTTCGGTGCGAAACGCCTGCGAACCCTGGGAGGTGATCTCGGTGGAGCGGTTAAGGGGTTTAAAAAGGCCATGGCTGAAGAGGATGAAAATGCATCCGCACGCCTTGAAGAAGGTGAATCTGATGCAGTGGAGGCCACGGTACAGGAATCCACAGCTCACAGCGGTGAAGAAAACAAAGCCTGACATCTGCGTTCGGCGGGTTTTGGTTTTGTTGCAGGGTCCGGTGGTGCAGGTTATCTGCACCCGCAAGGCCGACAGATTGTCTGAACCGTTACGGCACAACGGTGTACATAATGTGTTTGATCGGTGATCTGCCACTGCAGGATAGCAATCCGGTTACAAGCGCTGGCTAAGATAGTTTAAGCAAAGCTGCAAACCGTGCGTTCGGATTGGCCAGCACGATAGAATTGACTTCGCCGTTTTTAATCAACCTCGTTTGGAATCTAACCCAATTTCGTCAAACATCTGTAAACGTGAATCACCATGTTTGATATAGGCTTCTGGGAATTGTTGCTGATCGGTATCGTCACGTTGGTCGTGGTCGGGCCGGAACGTCTGCCGGACGTCGCTCGCACTGCCGGTGTCTATATTGCCAAGTTGCGTCGTTTCGTTGCCGGTGTAAAGTCGGATATCAATGCGGAACTTGAAACCGGCGAGCTTAAGAAGATTCTGGGCGATCAGCGTGAGCAAATCAGGGAGCTGAAAGACATAGTGGATACCACTCGCAAGGAAATGGAAACCTCTGTGTCTGATGTCAGCAAAGAGGTCGGCGGTTTTTCAAAGTCTATGGAAGATCGCTACAAAGATATGGCCGAGACTGCGACCGAGACGATACCTACCGGCGGTAATTCTGCCAGTATCACGAGCTTTGCAAGGTCGGACTCGACCACTAACATTGATCATGCTCCCACACCCGATGACAACCAAGGCGCTACCACTGAAGAGCCGTCATCTGCAGCTGCAACAAGCAGCGGTCCCGGGGATGAAACTCCGAAGGACGATAATGTTGACTCGTCAAAAGGCGCATAAGAGTCATGGTTGATGCGTCAAACGCACCTGAAGAAGGTATTCTTACGCACCTGATCGAACTGCGGGATCGTCTGCTTAAGATGCTCCTTGCAGTGGGTGTTCTATTTCTTTGCCTGTTCTGGTTTGCTGACGAAATATACACCTGGTTAGCCGCACCGCTGCTGGCGCATTTGCCTGAAGGTTCGCAAATGATCGCCATTGATGTGGCGGCCCCGTTTTTTATCCCGTTCAAACTGGTATTGATGCTGTCGGTATTCATTGCAATACCCTATCTGCTCTATCAAATCTGGGCGTTCGTAGCTCCGGGACTCTATAAGCACGAGAAACAACTGGTTTTCCCGTTGCTCCTGTCGAGCACGCTGCTTTTTTATCTCGGCGTGTTGTTTGCGTACTATGTGGTTTTTCCGCTTGTGTTCGGGTTTTTCACTGGTGTCGCTCCTGAAGGTGTAGAAGTCAGCACAGACATTGGCAGATACCTCGATTTTGTTATCACCATTTTCTTTGCCTTCGGCATAGCATTCGAAGTTCCTGTGGCAACTGTGCTGCTGGTTGCGATAGGAATAACAACACCGGACGATCTGGCTAAAAAACGACCGTACTTTATCGTCGCGGCATTTATAGTCGGCATGTTTCTTACGCCGCCGGATATTATTTCGCAAACGTTACTGGCGTTACCGATGTGGTTGTTGTTCGAAGTGGGTATCTTCTTTTCGCGACACATGCTGAAGCGAAAAGACAAGGCTGCAGCCGAGCGCGACCGCTTGTACGATGAAGATCAGGCTGATGCTGCCGCGCATGCTGATTCGGCTTCTACCAAACGGGACGGTAAATCGTTGCCTGCGCCTGATCCGGACGAATTTGGTCCCTGATAAATTTCATAATGCCTTCTTCAGCAAATAGCGCTGCCAAGCCGGTGCTGCTCATTATCATGGACGGGATCGGTGTCAATCCGTCTAAAACCAACAATGCTGTTGCTCTCGCAGAAACACCTTGTCTGGATAAGCTCTATGCAAGGTATCCGACAAGCCTGATTGAAGCCTCTGGTCTGCCGGTTGGTTTGCCTGCCGGTCAAATGGGAAATTCCGAGGTCGGCCACCTGACTATCGGCAGTGGGGCGAGACTACGTCAGGATCTGGTCAAAATAAACGATGCAATAGACGACGGAAGTTTTGCAACCAATGCGGCGTTCAATGCCGCGATAGATCATGCAACAACCAATGGTGGCTGTGTGCATTTGCTCGGGCTGGTATCCGATGGCGGGGTACACAGCCATACGCGCCATCTGTCCGGATTGCTCCGCTTATGTTCCGAGCGCAGTGTAAAAGCGCTGGTGCATGTTATAACCGATGGACGTGATACAGCACCAAAGAGTTCATCCGGTTTTTTAAAAAATCTTCAACCTGTGCTTGACGAGACCGGTGCAGAACTCGCTACAGTTTGCGGGCGGTACTTTGCGCTTGATCGGGATAATCGCTGGGAACGTGTTGAAAAAGCCTGGCAGCTACTGATCAACGGGAAGGGTGCTTCTGCAGATTTGGCAATCGAGGCGGTTGAACAGGCGTGGCAGAACGGGCAGACAGATGAATTTATAGAACCGGTTGTTCTACCTGCATATCGCCATCCTACGTCTGATGACGCCTGGATATTTTTTAACTTCCGTAACGACAGACCGCGTGAGTTGGTCGAAGCGCTTGCCGGCGATCAGTTCAATGCGTTTGACCGCGGTGAGTACACACCTGTCACTATGACTACGATGACACGTTACCACGCTGATTATCATTATCCAGTAGCTTTCGAGAAGGAAGTGCCGGATGTGACGCTTGGAAGTGTTATCAGTCAGGCCGGTCTGAAGCAGTTCCGTACAGCAGAAACGGAAAAGTACCCCCATGTAACGTTCTTCTTTAACGGTGGACAGGAGGAGCCGCTTGCTGGCGAGGATCGTCTTCTGGTTGATTCGCCCAAAGTCGCCACTTATGACTTGCAACCGGAGATGAGCGCGCCTGCTATTCGTGATGGACTGTTAAAAGCGATGGATGGTGACAACTATTCGTTTTTTGTTGTTAATTTTGCCAATGGCGATATGGTTGGACACACCGGTGTTGCTGATGCAGTCGTTCAGGCGGTCGAAACCGTTGATAGCTGTGTGGGAGAGTTGATTGCAAAGGCCGTCGAGAAAGACATAACGGTTATTGTTACCGCAGATCACGGCAATGCCGATATGCTGGTTGATCCGGTGACTGGCGACCCGCACACACAACATACAACATTCCCGGTGGCGCTGACTCTTGTAGATCGTGACAATCACACACTGACCAACGGCGGTGACCTCACCTGCATCGCGCCTACCATTCTGGAACTGATGAACATGCCCAAGCCGCAGTCCATGACTGGGACTTCTCTGCTGCTTTCCTGACTTATCCGAACCCGCGGTATATTGAGCGTATATTGAGTACACCGGTTTCGTTTACTGCACTGCGTTTGCCAGTCCGGTAGTCTAGTAAGGATTTAATCTGTTAACCCCTTAAGTGTGGCCGATGAGTGCCGTGATCACTGAACTAACGCATGACTATTCTGCAGCTGCCTTAGCGTTGGTCTGCGAAGAATTCAGTGCGCATAGTCCATTGCACCGCGCACTTGGCATAACATCCGACGAATACCGTGCCTATCTGACGCCTCAGTGGGATGGCTATGCGTTTGGTGATCAGTCAATATCACTAATGGCTTTGAAGCCGGATACAAAGGAGTTGATGGGTTGTCTGCTGGCTGTACCGTTTCAAGGACAGGCAGTTAATATCGAAGATGTGCCGCCGAGACTGCGTTCGGTAACCGCCTTGATTCAGCAGTTGGAGCGCAACTACGAGGACGACAATACATTGCCCGACAGCAGCACGTTGCTGGTTGATCTTGCGGTGGTTAAAGATTCTGAAAAAGGTAATGGTTATTACAAACTGCTTCGGCATACTGTTCATCACAAAGCAAAAGACAACGGCTTTACCCGTGTGTTGGGTGAGTTGTCATCGGCTGCGACACAAGCGGTATGCGTTCAGAAAATGGGGCATCGTGTGTTAGCTGAAGTGCTATATGCAGATTTCGTTTTCGAAGGGGTTTATCCTTTCGCTGAAATTAAAAATCCACAGTCAATACAGCTGGTAGAGCACATGCTGCATGATTGAAACACGCTAGTTTGACTGTGGTAGCTATCCCTACTATCAGGTCGTCATTGATTCCAGTTCATCCCAACGCGCATAAGCTGTTTCCAGTTCCTGATTGGCCGTTTTAACGCGATTCAGCACTTTTTGCGATTCGATGTTATCGCCTGTTTCGTTGAAAAAACCGGGTTGGTTGATTTGTATTTCCAGCTCAGCTATCTCGTTTTCAAGTGTGGCGATTTTATCAGGCAGGCTATCGAGTTCGCGTTGTAGTTTGTAACTCAGTTTTTTCCGGGCGGTGCTTGTTTTGTCTTTCTTTAACTGAGCGTCGTCTGAATTATTTTCTTTGCTGTTGGATTTTGAGTTGTGGCTTGCGTGATCTATTTCAATTTTTTGTCCATGCTTTTCATGCCAGTCAGTGTAGCCGCCAACGTATTCCGACCACTTGCCATCGTTTTCGAAAACGAGTGTGCTGGTCGCAACATTATCGATGAAGTTTCTATCGTGACTGATAACAATGACTGTACCCTGATAACCTACGATTAAACTCTCTAGCAGTTCCAGTGTCTCGATATCCAGATCATTTGTAGGTTCGTCCAAAACCAGTACGTTTGAAGGACGCAGAAATAACTTGGCCAGCATCAACCGGCTGGTCTCTCCACCTGATAATGCGGTGATCGGTGCTCTGGAGCGCTCCGGCATAAACAAAAAATCTTTCATGTAGCTGATGATGTGACGCTGCTCACCCTGAAAGTCGATCATGTCTTTACCGCCACTGACATTGTCCTGCGCACTGAGCTTGGGGTTTAGTGTGGTTCGTAACTGATCAAAATAAGCAATTTCGAGATTGGTGCCGTGTTCAACTGTGCCTTGTTCGGGTTGTAGCTCACCGAGCAGGATATTGATCAAGGTGGATTTGCCTGAACCGTTAGGGCCAATCAGTGCAAGCTTGTCGCCTCGCATCAAATTACAGGAGAATGTTTTTATCAGAGTTTTGTCGTCATACCCGAAACTGATGTTAGTCGCGGTAATTACCTTGCGTCCGCTGCGATCTGCCTGGTTAACAACCATGCGCGCTGTGCCCTGTCGCTCACGGCGGCTGGCGCGTTCCTCGCGGAGTTTTTTGAGTTGTCTTACACGACCTTCATTGCGTGTGCGGCGTGCTTTTATGCCCTGACGAATCCAGACCTCTTCTTCGGCCAAATGCTTATCAAATTGTGCATCCTGGCGACTCTCGTCCTTAAGCAGGTCGGCTTTTTTCTCCAGATACCGGTTGTAGTTACCGGGCCAGTCAGTCAAGTGTCCTCGATCTAGATCCAGTATGCGAGTTGCAAGTGACTTCAGAAACGCTCTGTCGTGAGTAACAAAAACAATGGTGCAATCGATCTTACGAAGTATTTTTTCCAACCAGCTTATGGATGCAATGTCGAGATGATTGGTGGGCTCATCAAGTAGCAGTATTTGTGGTGCCTGTAACAGAGCACGTGCCAGTAGAACACGTCGCTTCATTCCACCGGAGAGTGTACTGACGTCAGTTGACCCGCACAGGGACATTCGCGTCAGTACGTCATCGACCCGACTCTGCAATGACCATCCCTGATCGTTATCTATCTGCTCCTGAAGTCGCGCTAACTGCTTTTCAAGTTCGGCCTGTCTTTGCTGATCCGGATTCTGCGCCAGTTGATCGCCCAGTGACTTGTACAGAGCGAGATCTCGTGCGGTTGATGCAAGCCCTTCGGCGACAACCGAGAAAACATCACCTGTTAGTTGTTGCGGTACATCCTGGGTTAAGAAAGCCAGGCGCAAATCCTTTTGTGTCGTGCATTCACCACCATCAACTGTCTGAATGCCGGCCATCACTTTCAATAATGTGGATTTACCGGTGCCATTACGACCGAGCACGGCGATTCGTTCGTTTGTGTCTACGGAAACCGATACCGCATCAAGAACGGGTTTATCCCCGAAACTCAAAGTAATTTCGTTTAGTCGAAGTAAGGCCATGAACGGGAGTACACCTGCGGACCCGACAGTCACATTGGCTATCGGTTACCAGGTAGCGATGATAGAAATAGTTGTTGTTAGGTTATCGGGCGTAAACAATATGCCCGTTACCCCGGTTATTCTACAGCACTCGAAAACTAACTACAGTAAACGTGCTGAGTAGGCATGGTTAACCGCTGTTTGGCAGAAGCGGCCTGATACTCAGGCTATTTTTGATGTCTCGATTTCGCTATCAGCTTGCACTGTGTTCAGATCGAAATAGAACGTTCGATAAAAAAGTGCACATGATTGGCGTGGGTAAGGGCTGGCGAAGATCTGGCACTGAAACGGGCTTTGCGACAGTGTCTCGAACGATGACCAGGTCTCAGGTTTTACAATTGGGCCACCTGCCAGGTACACACTCACGATGAATTGGGTTTCTGTTTTGTATCCGATGGCATGAAAATCAGACGAATGATATTGGACAAAACTAACCGGGAGATTTTCTTCGTCTTTTGTTCTGCTATCTGTCAACGTTAATTTACAGGCACGAACACTTAAGCTGTCTTCGTGCTCCAGCAGTCTCTCACGCACAAACGCTTTAGGTACAACGACAACCTTTCTTGACTGACTGTCAATATGGTTTGCAGCCCTTAAAAGCTGCGTGATATCAATTTTTCTACTTGTCTGGTCGAGCGTGTGCGGTGACGACAACGTTGGCAACGAGCCGGGTAAGCCGGTTTGCTGCAACAGCATACTGAACGCCATCGCCATATCCGGCAAATCGTTACGACGTTTTTCAACAATGGGCGCGAGTGCCAGACGTCGCCGATCCTCGATCAGTGTAAGGGCGGTGACAGCGGCGAAGCTATTCAGATACTCAAGCGTCTCGGGTTGATCCTGCGCAAGATCCGGAGGTACCAGTAGTGAGGGTTCTCCGCCAACGTGCTTGCACTGTAAAGTGGTTCGCAGGCGCGTTAGGCAGTCATTGTTGGCACCGGCGAGAAAACCAGTGACGTGGTTCAACCAGTCTGACGGATTCTGATAACGCGTGGTTTTAGCTGTTTCGGCTGGATTTGTTTGTTGCATTGTGAACCCCGGTGTTGCGCCCAGTGTGCTGGATGCCCCAAGTTTCGATGACTTCCCATGTAAGACGAGTGGTTGTTAAGGTAGACTCTTTCTGCGCGAGATAAGTTCTGATCTCACCGTTCTGTAACAGATCTTTTTGTTAAAACCCATGATCCGTAGACATGTCTGATAAAGAAATGCTTAACCAGTTACTCGTGCGACTGGATCGAATTACTGAACAACTGGATGCTATTTTCGCGCCAGACGCTATCGCGGAACTGGATACGACGGCCCTGGCATGGCGCTGGCGCATCGATGATAGTGGTGGAGAGCTTGAGCCGGTTAGCGCCCCGCATACGATAGCGGTCGAACAGCTTGTTGGTATCGAACGCCAGGCAGAGATCCTCGACAACAATACCCGGCAATTCATCAACCGGTTACCTTGCAACAACGCTTTGCTCTGGGGTGCGCGTGGCACCGGGAAGTCATCGCTGGTCAAGGCCATGTTGCACAAGTACGCAGAGCGCGGCTTGCGACTCATTGAGGTTGATGCCCATGATCTGATTGATTTGCCAAAGGTTGTCGCACCACTGGTCGGACTTGAACAGCGCTTTGTTCTTTTTGTCGATGATTTGTCTTTTGATGCCGATGATTCCAGCTATCGAACATTGAAAGCTGCGCTGGATGGCTCCGTAGCTGTGGCGCCCGAAAACGTGTTGATCTATGCCACTTCGAATCGACGCCACATCGTGCCTGAATTTCAGGCAGATAATGATCAATCCCGTCTCGTCAACGGTGAACTTCACCATGGAGAGGCGGTAGAAGAAAAGATTTCGCTATCGGAACGGTTTGGTGTCTGGCTAAGCTTTCACCCGTTCTCTCAAGACCTTTATCTGCAGGCGGTCAAGCAATGGTTGCAGACCTACGGTGATATCGACATGGACGACGAAGTGCGAGGTGAGGCATTAAAATGGGCGTTGACGCGCGGTAACCGTAGCGGCCGGGTTGCTGCTCAGTTTGCGCGTGACTGGAGCGGTAGAAACCGTCTGCCGCCCTAGGGCGGTTGTACCCAGTGCTGCTGCAAAGTTATAAAACGGGTGCTGGCAGCAAAATCAGCTGTCGTCTGCCTGGCTTTGTACTTCCTGCCATTCTTCGGGTGTGTACGCTTTTATGGTTAGTGCGTGAATGGCACCTGATTTTATATGTTCGTCAAGAACCGAATAAACCATTCGGTGCCGGTTAACCGTGGATTTACCTTCGAATGCCGAACTGACAACCTGCGCTTCAAACTTACTGCCGTCACCATTGATTTCAGCCTGTGCGCCCGGAATTGCCTTTTCCACCAGATCGTTGAAGAAACCCATTTGCATGCTGATAATCTCGCTTGATGTAACAGTAACCTGTTGTAACCGGAGTGCAGATAGTCACGCTAACTGATTTCCAGCCACTTACTTTTGTGACGAACTTTTATGACGAATGGCAAGGGCGCACCCACAGACCGTTTTGAGGTTCACTTCACGTTCGGCTTTGGATGCGCGTGAAATTCCCCCAACCGGATAATAACCATTGATAATACAAGGTTATTATAACCTGAATCAGGCTGCGGGTAAGTCTTTGTCGCAGGCGGTAGTTTGCAACTCTGAGGAATAATGCGATTGCCGGTTTCTTTTAACTATGGGTACCCGTTCGTTTTGGCACCGAGAACCGTGCTTCGACATAGACGCGAGCGAAAAATCGGGGCAAAAAAATGGGCTCGCAAATGCGAGCCCAATTGGGGGTGAGAACGTGACACCTTATAATTGGGCACGTGCAAATGATATTAGTAGCGACTCTGGAGAAAGCAAATATCGATAGGAGCCCGTCCCGTTTTTGCTGCAATCGGGTTAGTATTTTGACGCCGATAGCAGGGTTTTGAACTACGGGCTCTCGTAGAAGATATAGCTGGTCGAATAGTCACTAAACTCGAAATAGACTTTTTCTTCCTCGCTGTCAGCTTTACCGTTGAGGTTTGTATCCAGGATGCCGTAGCCGTATCGGTACGGACGATCAATACCGTTATCCGTACCGGCCGCTGTAGTGAGTTTGTCGATTTTCATAAAGCGTTTAACCAGCTTGTCTCCGGCGTACACTTCCAGGACACCATCTGTACCGGTCCAGTTTTGTACCGCACGGCCCAGCCGGTTCTGCGACTCCTGGGTACATCCGGCGGCCAGTAACAGAGTTGCAGCAGTAATTGTTAAAGCAAAAACATCTGATTTCATTGACTTGGTACCATTTAGTTAAAGATGAAATTGGGCGATAAAATAAAACAGGTATCCGATGCCTTGGAGTTCACTGCTTTGAGTACAGAAAATTCAGTTCGACAATTCGGGATCAGGGTGTCTCTACCTGAAAATGATCCATTAGCTGCGGCGCACTTGCTCGGAGATGACTGGGCAGGTGAGCGCTGGTATACAACTTCTGAAGAGCGCGACCGTGCCTTCAATAGCATGCAAACACAACCCCCGTACTACCGCCAGGGTGATGCGCCTTCGATTGTGCTCGAAAAAATCGAGCGATAATCGTTGCCGCGTCTCCTATACCCGTACAGCATCCGGCTAATGCGATCGGTTTTTAAGTAGGCGGTCGCTCAGCTGTGGTTAACGGGTAATACCTACAGTTTGCAGATTACGCGCTTTAGCGTGATCCTGGCAAATTCTTCGGATAATCGTACATCAGCAAGCGTGATGAGGCGTTATTGATCTCTCGCCATTGGCTGATACCGATAATTTCAAACACGCACACTGCGCAAGTCGCCATTGACAGGCGTTCTCCGCCGTTGAGCATCGCAGCAAGGTATTCCAGTCCAGGATTGTGGCCCAGTACCATCAGGTGTTCTGCGTCACCGCCACGCTGTGCGATGACATCCAGCAGTACGCCCGGTGATGCTTCGTAGATATCCGGTACAAAAGACAGGTTTTCGGATTGGAGTCCGAATGTTGGCAGTACGAGCTCGAGTGTCTGGCGCGTTCTAACAGCGGGGCTGCAAAGTATCTGCGCGGGTGTGTGTCCGGCGGCGTTGAGACGCTCAGCCATTACGGGCGCATCTCTCAACCCGCGGCCATTCAATGGTCGCTCGATATCGTCAAGCTGATCATCCTGCCAGCTTGATTTCGCATGCCGTAACAAAAACAGTTTCATCAGCTGATTGTAGAGTTTGGGTGCGGCAATTTAACCTGAAAAAACATGTTCATTATCGTTGTTGATAGTAAACATCAATCAGGTTATGCCGGAAACAGGTTTATTTTGTCGGTTAGCGAGGGTGGCTTGCGCCTCAGCAAGCAACGTCGCACCACCGTTTTTGCCTATAGACTGGTGTTCTGTTGCTTGTGGATAACACGTGGGCCTGCATCGTTGCGAGCGCTCAAAATTCGGGCATCGATGGCTTGCAGGTAACCGATTCCCTGTCCGGTATCGACTTTCATCCACCCGTCAAACAAATCTTCCAGGCGCAAACGGGCACCGGGGGCTACGCGCGTCAAAATTCGCGAACCCGGGTCCGGACGGGTATAAATACCTTTCGGTGTGTAGTTGCCGGATACCTGAACCCAGTCACTTAAATTGTCCGGTACTCCGCTGGGGATCTGTTGACCCACCGCAACATGTGCCGGGTCATAGGGTTGTGCGTCGAACAGCCGCGTCACTGTGACGGGAGATGTGTGGACTTTGGCAACGACAGGTCCGGGTAGCGATAACGGCTGGCGTATCCAGACGATATCGGTGTCCTGCGATGTAGTGAAGGTCGTCTGATCACTGACAATATCCGCAGCAGCAAGGCCGGGTAGCTGGGCCGTAGGAACACTCGAGCACGCGGTCAGCAGCGCAACCACTGCCGTAATGAATGCAGGTTGGACCGCCAATGGTAAGGTTCTATCAGCACTCCCGGCAGTGAACGTATTCGACAGCGGCGCAATGACGCGGGTCACGACTCGGGACGTACTTGATGTAAGTGAGGAAATCATCATAGTTTTCATAGCCTGCCTCTCTACGGAGGCTCGGGGTATTCTGCTGTTGGGCAGGGTACACCGGCTTCGTCAACGAGGACCGCGAATGCTACGCATTCTCGTCGTGATGTCCAGCACAGAAGTACAACGTGGGAGTTTTATACGGCGGGGAAAAGACAAAAAAAAACGGCAACCTCAAGGGGTTGCCGTTTTTTGGCTATCAATGTAAACGAGTGTTACTTAGTATCGCGGGAGTGTACGTAGCCGACACCTTTTTCGGTGACTACCTCATACCACGGGCCCATTGCCTTGGATACCTTAAGCCGCGTACCCGGTGAAACACGCATCAACAGCGATGATGAGAAGTTTGCATCGTTATACACGGCTTTCGGGTAGTAAGTACCGCTTACCATTACTTCGTCACCGTTCTGCTCAGCAGGGGCCTCTGTTGCAGCGGCTGCAGTGGTTGTAACCTCTGCTTCACCGGTGTTCGACTCGGCCAACTCCAGTTTCTTGGCGGGTTCGCCTTTAAAGCCTGCTTCAACGATGCTGATTTCGGCATCTGCCGGCACATCGGTGGCCCGGTTCAAGTCGACGTCATCATTGTTGATCGCGTCAGTCGCTTGTTCGGTATCCGGTTCAATAGCGTCAGCAACCGCTGCAGCTGCCGCCACCTTTGCCGCGTCTTCGCTACCATCGGTTGCCGGTGCATCCAGTGCAGCGATACTCTCATCGGTTAGTAAAGCTTCCGGGATCATGATTTCCTGGCCATACCGGATAGAGTTGGCCTGCACTTCATCCCAACCATTGGCTTGCGCAATTTTCAGCCAGTTCGCCGCATTACCGGTCGTGCGCTTGGCAAGAAACCAGAGGTTTTCACCTGCCTGAACTTTATAAGAACGGGTAGGCCCGACATCAACAGCTGCGACAGTCTCAGAAGTTTGCTCAGGTGTCGAACGAGTAGTTGTGTCGACACTTGCAGCCGCCAGGGTGACTGATTCGTCACCGTCCTTCGGCACCCGTTTCAGATCAGCTGGCACGCGGATAGTTTGTCCGGCGAAGATCGCACCTGCTTCACCCAGATCGTTTACTTCAGCAAGGATCCGCCAGTTGTTGGCGTTACCCGTCAGCATTTTGGCGAGATCCCAGAGTGATTCGTTCTCGCCGACAGTGTGAAAAAGATCTTCGTTGCTCTGCGCTGCAGTGATCTCTGTAGCGTCGGTTACTTCTTCGACGTCTATCTCATTGAGTGTGACAACGGTTGATTGTTGTAGGTCGCCTTCGGCTGCTTCTGCAACAGTGAGCAGATCATTGCTGGCATCACCGTCGTTGCGATCAATAACTTGTAGCTCGGGCAGCGGTTCCACGCCTTGCGTATCCACCTCGGCCAGCTGTTGTTCGTAGTTTTCAATATCTTTTGTGGCGATGTCGACCTCATCGAAGTACGCATCTGCAACCTGATTGTCTTTGCTGCGATCACGGAGCTTGAACAGGTGTTTGGTTCCTGCCCAGATACGGCTACCGGTTTCGGTTGCTGTGTTGGTGATCTTCTCCAGTGGCAGTTGTGGCACTTGTGCCACTTTGCCGGTTGATGCGCATCCGCCTAACAGTGCCGAAACTGCCAGTGCGATGCCTGTTTTTTTCAGTTGGTTTGTGGTCAACATAGTCATCCCGATAAGTTCACAACCGGTTCATACAGGCCAGTTACGGAGCTGTCCGGCGATGGCAGCTCCCGCCCGAGAAACGTGATGGGTTTTTTGAATATCCGTATATGTAGATAGTCGGAGAATTGCAGAACGTCAATGAAACGTTCCACTTGCGCGTCACCGGTTAACGGGTAGTCGAAGGGTGAACCGCTGGCACGCAGGCAGCGGTTGTGAGGGTCGGGTTGTTACTTCCAGGAATCGCGTAGTGTGATCGTGCGATTGAAAACCGGGGAATGCTGTCGGTGGTCTCGCCAATCTGCGACGAAATAACCGAGTCGTTCGAACTGAAAACGTGACTCCGGGCTTGCGTCTGCCAGAGCTGGCTCCACCTTGCAACCGGTCAGTACCGACTTGGAATCCGGGTTGATCACAGCTTCGAACGAATCAGCCGCCGATGGATCAGCAGTGGTGAACAAAGGTTCAAACAGTCTGACTTCCGCATCAACCGCGGTAGCTGCGTCCACCCAGTGGATAACCCCTTTGACTTTGCGACCCTCGGGCTTCTTGCCGAGTGTATTCGCATCGTGTGAGCAGCGTAATTCAACAATGTCACCACTACTGTTTTTAATGACTTCTTCACACCTTATGACGTAGCTGCCGCGCAAGCGGACTTCGCCGCCCGGTGTCAGACGCTGGTATTTGGGCGGCGGTTCTTCGGCGAAGTCGTCCCTTTCAATAAAAAGCGTGTTGCTGAAACTCAGGTTGCGCTTCCCGAACGCCTCGTTCTGAGGGTGATTTGCCGAGACCAGCTCAGTGACAGTATCACTGCTGAAATCAGTGATGACCACTTTAATCGGATCAAGAACGGCTAAACGACGCTCGGCATTGGCATTCAAATCGTCACGCAAACAAGTTTCGAGCATGGCCATTTCGATCCAGGCATCTTTCTTTGTGATGCCGATACGGCCACAAAAGTCGCGCACCGACCCGGGCGTAAAACCACGGCGTCGCAAACCGGATAACGAAGGCATACGCGGGTCATCCCAACCGTCGACCACTTGCTGTTCAACCAGTTGAATCAGGCGTCGCTTGCTCAGCACAGTGTATTCCAGCGAAAGGCGCGCAAATTCGATCTGTTGAGGATGTGCCGGTGTTTTCAGCGTATCCAGCACCCAGTCATAGAGTGGTCTGTGATCTTCGAACTCGAGTGTGCACAACGAGTGTGTAATCTGTTCAATAGCATCTGACAGACAATGGGTGTAGTCATACATCGGGTAGATATTCCACACATCACCCGTTCGAAAATGTGGAGTGCGCCGGATGCGGTAGAGTGTCGGGTCACGCATATTAATGTTGCCTGACGCCATATCAATCTTTGCCCGCAGCACATGTGTGCCGTCCTCGAACTCACCGTTTTTCATGCGCTCGAACAGGTCCAGATTTTCTTCGATAGTACGTTCGCGATAGGGACTTTCGACACCGGGCTGCGTTAACGTGCCTCGCATCTCCCGCATCTGTTCAGCCGATGAGCTATCGACATAGGCATGACCTTGTTGGATCAATTTGACAGCAAAGTTGTACAGTTCGTCGAAATAATCAGACGCGAACCGCTCTTCAGTCCATTTAAAGCCCAGCCACTCGACATCAGCTTTTATCGCCTCCATGTATTCGGTACTTTCCTTTTCAGGATTGGTGTCGTCGAAACGGAGATTGCAGGTGCCGTTATAGTCTTCTGCCAATCCGAAATTCAGGCAGATGGATTTGGCATGGCCGATATGCAGGTAGCCGTTAGGTTCCGGCGGAAATCGTGTGGCAACGCGTTGACCGTTCTTACCACTGGCCAGGTCACGATCAATAATCGTACGGATGAAATTGCTGGTGGCGAGTGTGTCTGCGCCTTTGTCCTGGTCAGTCATTGAATCGAGATGAAGAGAAAAAGGCTGAGTGAATGTCGCAGTGTTGTCTGCGCGTTAGTTACACAGAATAATAGCAACCCGGTGCGAGCTTGTGACAGTAATGGTACTCGTATGTTCAGCTGGATGGATACCAGTGCCTGAGCGTTGCTGAAACTGTTAGCCTCTGGATTCAGGTTGGGCTGTTGCCGCAGCGCGCGTGAAACGCCGGTAAATGGACAGAACCAACGGCACATAGCGGCGCGTCTCGCGGTAGGGTGGCACCCCGCCGTGACGCTCAACAGCTGACGGACCGGCATTGTACGCAGCCAGAGCCAGCTCGTGATTCTGATCGAATCGCTTTAGCAGGCTTGCCAGGTAGCGCGAACCTCCGGCAATGTTTTGTTGTGCATTAAAACTGTTGGCAACACCCAGACCGCGAGCGGTGGCCGGCATCAACTGCATCACGCCGCGCGCACCGGCAATCGAGACAGCCTTGGTGTCGAAGCAGGACTCCACCCGTGCAACGGCCTTGATCAGCAATGGATCGAGCGAATTGCTCGCAGCTGCCTGATCGACAAATTTAGCTATCTGCGCGTAGCGTTTCTGGAGTGTCTGTTCGTTAACACCTTTGCACGATCCGGTGGCCGGGGCACGGCCGTAAGTGCCGCGATAGCTGGTGCGCGTAACCCCGTTTCCGGTGGCCTGTCCGCTCAATTCGCCGCGGCTCATAGGTACATCGGTGAACACAACACTTCCGTCCGGTCGCGTGTAGCGATAGCTCTCAGTCGCGACCACTAGCGTCGTGATGCACGATATCCCGAATAGCAGAGTGAACCTGATCAGCTTGGTAGCGTTTTTCCGGGGGGTGTTGGCGTGGTGATTCATGCAGTACTGGAATCAAACATCGTACCGGTGTGGTGCAAAGCAGGCCGGGGGCGATCACACCCTATTATGGCTTTTTAGCCACTCCAGTCACTGAGGTGTTCAGATAGTGGCGCCCGATCAGGTTGCGGTTTTTTATTGCGAGGCGTGCCAATGTACAAAAAACCGACCAGTTCATCACCCGCGTCTATACCCAATGCAGATTTGACGTGATTGTCAGCAGCGTTTGGTCCGGTCAGCCAGATGGAGCCAAAACCCAGTGCAGTGGCAGCTAGCTGCATCAGCTGCATTGCAGCACCTGCGGAGAGTATTTGCTCAACCACAGGAGTTTTCGGGTGGTCCTCGGTAATGGTGGCGACCACGGCAATAATCAGAGGCGAACGTGTGGGTTTGAGGCGTTGCTTTTCAAGCTTCTCGTCCGGCATGTCCGGCTCACGCCGAACGGTGGCCTCGACAAATATATCGCCGAGTTTTTGTCTGGCGTCTCCGCGGATAACGATAAACCGCCAGGGTCGCAAGTGGGCGTGATCTGGCGCCGCCAAACCTGCCTTGACGATTTCTGCTATTTGATCATCACAGGGCGCAGGTTCATCCAACAGGTTTGCGGGCGTCGATTGACGTTGCTGAAGTTCAGAGAGCATTTCGATCATGTACACTGCTGCACGCTTTATCAGGTTGTTATGGTACCAGCCGGTGGGCTCATTGCTTTAATTCCTGTTCGGAAAATGAAACAGATACAGCACAATTCAGACAATTTGATAGGTCGTTAATGGTTGTAGAAAACATACTTTCAGCGTTTGTTGAACGAATGAATGTGCATGAAACGACAGATTTAGCGCTTGCTTCGGACGATGCCCCGGTAATTGATTACTTCCTTGAATTGCCCTCGACTAATCGTTATCTGATGGAGCAATACCGTCATTCCGGGCAAACTGATGCAATCTGTGCCTGTGTGGCAGATGTACAGACAGCCGGTGTCGGGCGACAGGGTCGCAGCTGGCAGTCACCGGGTCAAAGCATCACGTTCTCAATCCGGGTGCCGCTTGATACCGAGTTGGGTCAGTTGGGCGGGCTTAGCCTGGCGATCGGCACGGCGGTGATCGGTTGTCTGCAAACCATCGTGCGTCAACAGTTGACGTTGAAGTGGCCGAATGATGTGCTGGCAGGCGATCGCAAATTAAGCGGCATTCTGATTGAATCGCCCGGCAACGCAGGAGGGACAACGGTTCTGATTATCGGAATCGGAGTTAACTTTAGCGGCTTTGATGAGCTGACTCAGTTGCTCGATCGACCCCTGGTCACGCTTGAGCAGTTGCTAAGGGAGGACGAATTAAATCACCTAACAGCAAACGATGAGCAACTCGACGCTGTCACTTTTGAACCGATGCCACTACCGCCCCGGGAAAAGTTGATAGGAAGTCTGATAGCCGATGTGCTTCATACCATCGATGAGTTTCAACACTCGGGTTGGCAGAAGTTTGCACCGCGGTTTGCTGCATTGGATGCGTTACATGGGCATACGGTTTCTGTCAGTCACGGAACACAGCGTGTCGTCGGTATCGCGCGTGGTGTAGCCGATAACGGTAATCTGCTGGTTGAAATCGCGGGGTCGGTTAGATCATTTGCTGCCGGTGAGGTATCGCTGTCGCACCCCATGGCCTAAACGGACCCAAAGTGACTGCATAGACTGTTGCATTTACTCTATTAATACATTGATTTGTCTGGAAAAGGCGAGTTTGCGCTCGGGCAGCCGCTTGAGTTGATCAGATTTCAGGTAAAGAATGGCATTCTGTTGAGGGATTCCATCGCCGTCGCAAACGCGGTGCAACAGTCTATGCACCCACTTTGAAATGGATCGGTTGTTTTAAATGAAACGATGAACGTGAACCTGCTCGTAGACATTGGCAATTCCAGACTCAAAAGTGCTGTTTGTGCGCAGGGTGCTGATAATGTCCAGCCTTTCACCCCGTTTGCCTGGCGTGATTCGACTCGGCCAACACCGGATATCATCGATGAATTCGACAGTGTGCTTGACGAACTCTGGTCAGGCATCGTGCCATCTCGCATTATCGTTTGTAATGTGGCCGGTGAGTCGATGCTGGAAAGGTTATCTGTCTGGTGCACAAATCATCGATGGCCACCGATCGAAGAATGTGCATCAGAAAAGCAGTTTCGCGGATTACTGAACGGCTATGCCAATCCTGCTCAATTGGGTACGGATCGTTGGGTGGCAATGATTGGTGCTCGCGCCTGCTACACCGGTGCGCTTTGCGTGATAGATTCCGGTACGGCAACGACGGTCGATCTGGTTAGCGCTGAGGGCCGGCATCTCGGTGGGGCGATTTTCCCGGGAGTAAATACGATGCGTAAAGCACTCGATAAGTACACGGCTGGACTTTTTGACGCAACGGGTGATGTGCATCCGTTTTCTGATGCAACTGTTGCCGGTATAGCCGGTGGTACGGGTTATGCAGCTGCAGGCGCGATCGACAGATTTATCGACGAAGCACGACTTCGACTTCCGGAACTTACGGTTGTATTTACCGGTGGTGAGGCGTCATTGGTCGCTCCGTTACTTCGAAATCAGGTGACTGTTAATGAATCTCTCGTCTTGCAGGGGCTAACAGCTTATGCAAACTAGACGTTGCAGCTGATTTAGCCGCGATTAAAGATGCGTAATCTGAATTGTTCAGAGGTAGCTTGCACCAGACGTTGTCTGGACTAAGCTTCTAGCGGTACAATTCGCCACTCAACGATCAGCGTTCACTGTATCGTGCACTAGATTTACAGACTAGCGGGCACAGGTGAACAGTATTACTGGCAAAAAGCACGGATTGTGGATAGACAACCTTGATCGGTGATTATCCAGTAAGATGTTGATTTTAAAGCTAAAATTCCAACGCCTAAGCCGGCGTAGCTCAGTTGGTAGAGCAACTGACTTGTAATCAGTAGGTCGGGGGTTCGACTCCTCTCGCCGGCTCCATTTCCCCGGTAAACACGCAACCGCACCTCGAAAGCGCTCAAAAGCCATCTGCACGGTCTTGTGCTTGCTATTCAGCGCGGCCAATGTTTTCAGCGCGGCGTTGAGAGATTGTCAAACGAATCGGGAGTTTTAAAAATTCCGGTTGTCGGTTTGCAAATTTTTTCTGACAGGTGAAGTAGCGATAGCCGAACGACCGGTAGCACCGGCAACTAAACTAAAGTATAGAACACAAGGGAACTTAAGATTTTCAGATCAAAGGAGGATGTGGCCAAAGATATTTGGCCAATAGTTTAAGCTAGACTACGCAGGTTACTTGGTTATGTCGGTTGTTGATGCCAATTTCTTTGTGCCGAAGAGCACTAATCGAAAGGCAATCAGTGACTATTAGCAATGACTATTAGTCAAGTAACTTGGTTTTTATTGGTTTTAATACCTACTTGCCAATACCATCATTGTGCCGACTCCGTTTCCGAGGCCTTCGATTTGATGAGCGGTTGGACTTCGTAGGCTTTCCAGCCCTTGTCGGTTTTCACAGCGCGAAATTCCACTTCCTCATTGGCACTCAGTTGGGCAAAACCGTCCATTTTTATGTCTTCATAGTGGACGAATACATCTTCACCTTCCGGGCCTTTGATAAAACCGAATCCTTTCACACTGTCGAACCACTTTACTTTTCCGGTGGATTTTTCCATCTCTTCGTCTGCCAATTACAGCGTTTCCAGAGCCTCGCGAAGGCCCCAAAATTCCGCTCGGCTGCTCTCGAAAGTAAGAGACGCGCGAGCGAACACATCTGGCGGTTACCCGATGAAACGACACAAAATCCACTGTTGAGGATGCCGGTAATGTCAGATTACCGCCTACTTGCAACTTTTTGCTAGCATCCATTCTGCTAAAAAACGTTGTTAATCGAATACGGCTTTGCTACAAAATTGGATCACCATCCAATACCTAGTCAGCGTGATTAACCCCTAGGTAAATGTATAATAGATCATAATGCTCAGTCACTAACGAATGTTTTAAGAATGTAAACTGGCTGAACTATGTTCTGGTCCTGTGGATAAAAACACTCTTGCTACCGATCTCGCTACCGAAATAGGCGGCCAAAAAAAGCTGGCAAAAAATTTCCAATCAAATTTGCGCCAATTGGATTTATCAATTGTTTTTGGAGTGAGCAGCTGCGTTACTGCAAACAAAATCACCAGAATCAAACATGTTTGGCTGTTTGGTAGTATTTATGTCTTGCAGTAGCTGCAATCCGGCTGCACGGCTGCAATACGCCATAGCGTATAATTTTACCTTTGATGTATGGTCGTATGTGGATGAAAACGGCATGGTTATGTAGTGCTGGCGTCATACAACGGCTGTCACCGGTATTCAGCATAAATTTCTGACGGACAGGCTGCTTTTTTTGTAACGATTGTTTATTTTTTAAGGACGGCACTGCAATGGCGACCTGGTTTCTGTTAAAACAGGCAATCCTCGGTGTGTAGTCTTGTTGTTCTTTTACTGGAGTCCATTTTCATGAAGAAACATCTTTCATTTGTATTTTCCGTGTTACTCATTGGCCTTTCGAGTATCTCGTTTGCTGGTGACAGTGGGTTAGTCGCTGTTAAAAGCTCGCATTCTGTTGGCGCAACAATTGACAAGTTAGAGAAGATTCTCGGCGAGAAGGGAATGAATGTTTTCGCTCGTATTGATCATTCCGCCGGAGCGGCTAAAGCCGATCTTGAATTGCGACCCACGCAAGTGCTGGTCTTTGGTAACCCGAAGGTTGGTACACCATTGATGAAGTGCAGCCAAAGTATTGCTATTGATCTGCCTCAGAAAATGCTGGCCTGGGAAGATGAGTCCGGTCAGGTGTGGCTCGGCTACAATGATCCGCAATATCTGCGCTCACGTCATGCGACCGAAGGCTGCGACAAGGTATTTGCAAAAGTGTCAGGCGCTCTTGCCAATTTCGCGGCTGCAGCTTCTCAGTAGTCGACAGCTACTTGTCTTCCGATGAAAACCTACATGGTTGTGGAGCTCTACAAACCCGGGCAGTTTGATGCAGTCTACAAGCGGTTTGAGGAGCAGGGGCGCATGTTGCCGGATGGCTTGCACTTTGTTGACAACTGGGTATCCGAATCGGGCAACCGCTGTTACCAGCTGATGCAGACCGATGATTACCGTCTGTTTGACGAGTGGATACCGCGATGGTCTGATCTCGTTGACTTTGAAGTTATCGAGATCGATCGCTGATGGTTAACGGATAAGACGCGGATTGCGAATCTGCACCAAAGATCTGAACAATCTGGCAAATCCGCAAACAACCGGTTTTAGTTTTTAAAACTGTTGTTTGCGGATGGTCTCTGCAATTAAAGCAATTAAAGCAATTAAAGCGGTTGATCAGTCGCCAGTTCAGAGACGGACATCACCCGGTACCTTGGCGCGTCCGGATGCAGTGTATTGTGATAGTGAATCTGCGTTACTGAAAGATTGGAAATTGAGAAACAAACGCTGTTATGCAAGTCCAGCGATAGTGCATTTGTCAGGGCCGCAAGTATCGCCCCCATATGTGAGAAGCAAACAATATCCTGCTGTGGATGCTTCTCGGCGCATTGTGTAACGAACTGATCGATACGTTGACAAACGTCGCTCATACTCTCTGCCGTGGTGCTTTCAGCAAATGGCGATTTTGGCCAGAACCCAACATAGGGATCATCGCGCTCGTCAAGCAGTTGTTGATGCGTCTTGCCTGTATCTTCGCCAAATTCCATTTCTCCGATAAGTGATGATACGTGCCGTTCGGCGCATGATGCCCCGGCGCAAGCAACAGCGTCTGCTGTTTGCTGAGTACGTTTGAGGTGACTCGTGTACCAGATGGCATTTTCAGGCAGGCGCCAACCGAGCGACCGTATGTGCCGCTCGTCAGAGATATCAGCATCGACATCCATCGTACCGTACATCAGGTGTTTTAAATGTGTAACCGGTGCATGTCTGACCCACCAGAAGCGTGTTGACTGTGAATGCCACGGCAAGTCATAGGCTTGATCTTCTGATTGTTTGTTACTCGAGTGCTGCATGAAGTAGTGTCTAAGCTTATTGTGCTGGCGTGGGTGGAACGCGGTTTGACGCTTTTCTTTTCAGTTTACCGGTTGTTGTAGCAATTTGCTTTCCTTCGTTGTTTAACATCGCCTGCAGGATTGCTGATGTTTTGGTTGTTTATCCGTGTAATCATGTCGAGGCAGCATTAAAACTACGGATCCGAATGACGATATGATCAGTTTTAAGTCAGGTGAACGAAATTTACTCACTGATGTTCCCGGTGTACTTGTTGGCAACGCATCCAATGAAGAGCTGAAATCCGGTTCGACTGTTGTTACTGCAAAAGAAGCATTTGCCGCGAGTGTATTCCGAGGAGGGGCTGCTCCCGGTGCCCGGGAGACCGATTTACTTGACTGTGACAGTCTTATATCGAATGTTGATGCGATCGTTTTATCCGGAGGTTCAGCGCTTGGACTGGACGCGGCTGGTGGTGTTGCCAATGCACTGCGCAAAAGGGGTAAAGGGTTTGCGATCAATGAACAAACAGTACCGCTGGTACCCAGCGCAATAATTTTTGATTTAAACAATGGCGGTGATAAAAACTGGTCTTGTAATCCCTACCAGCAGTTGGGTGAAGACGCGCTGGCAGATGCGTCACCGGAATTTTCACTCGGATCTTACGGTGCGGGTTGTGGCGCACTCACTGCAGATTTGAAAGGCGGGCTCGGTTCAGCGTCGCTGGAAATACAGTTCCCGGATAACAAAACCGGATACAAACCAACGGTGTCAGTGGCGGCGCTTGCGGTGGTAAATCCGGTGGGTAGCGTTACTGTGCCTCACCAGCCAAACTTCTGGGCGGCGAATGTCGAGTTTGCCGACGAATTCGGCGGGTTAGGCGTGTCTTCGAGCGATAACGGATTGACGAGCGGGTTACCCGCCCTTAAACCGGTTGTGCGTCAAAACACCACATTAATTGTCGTCGCGACAGATGCACCGATGAATGCCTCGCAATTGCGCCGACTGGCGGTGAGCGCCAATACCGGCCTGGCGCGTGCTATTTATCCCTCCAATACACCGTTTGACGGTGATATGGTTTTCGCCGTTAGTACGTCAGCCGTCGAATCGGGTCGGGAGCTAATCGAGGAGGCAGGTCGTGAGCTCGTGATCGGTCACGCTGCGGCCCTATGTGTCAGTCGCGCGATCGCACGTGGCGTCTATCATGCAGAGTCTGCACCCGGTGACAGGCTGCCAACCTGGCAGCAGAAGTGGGGTAATCGGTATAACCGGTAAGCGTCTACCGACTCGGTCTTACTACCCGGATTACCGGAGTCGGTACCAGTCGATCAATAGGCTGGCTGCCCGGGGTTCCGCGACGGGAGGCGGTGGCATACCATCCAAGCGCTTCCGAGAGCGCGTCATTTGCAACTGACGGCATACCGCTAAATTGTTGCGCCTCGTCTGCGAGACTTTCGCTGAGGACGAGCTGCGCCAAACGCTCTTCTCGTGCTCGTTCACGCAGTTGCGCGGCATTCAAACGTCGTAGTTGTCGTCGCTCAGCGCGTAACTCACGAGCCAGTTGCTGACGCTGCTGGCGTCGTTGCTGGGCACTGAGACGGATTTCCCGACCAGGCGCGTTTTGAGCCTGTTGCGGCATGTGATCCAATGCGCTGCGCGGCATATTGTCTCGTTTGGCATTGTTTCCGTGAGCGACTGATGTTGCACTCATGATGACAACAACTGCCAGACAAGTGGCTGCTAGTGGTGCTGCAACGCGCCGAGTGCACCCTTTCAAACACGTTTTAAATCTGGCAGTCGTTGTACGATCAGGCCTGATTGATTGATTCCGCTTATCCAATTGTCTGCTCTGTCTTCCGCTGTTCTGATTGTATCCATCGTATGCCACTACCGGCTTGCGCAAGTAGTATGTAGTCAATGACCGGACACTCGTTTGGCCACTGTTACCCGCAATTCGCGCACCATAGATAGTAATAACCGTAACGCCTTTTTGCCAGCGGTCTCTTTAATAACACTGCGCTTGTTGGCAACTTGTCACGAATCAGTGGCCCGACTGTCGAACAGATCTCATCCCATTCGGGTAGATCCCGCCTGGCAGTTCCTGTTCGCCGACATTCATTGGGGTTTCCTCAACATGCATGATTATTCTGTCCTGAATGACCTATCGGCGAAGCGTACCCACCTTATTGAGCATAGATTTTGCACTTTTTGCTACAAATTCCGTTTTTTATCCGTGTGGCATGCGTGTTGTCGATGGCTGCGCGGAAACATCTTGAGTTTGTCGTTATGCCGGACAAAATCCTAGCCTGGATTGCCAATACCTTTCTCGCCAGCCTGCTGGTGCTGGTTACTGTGTCTCCTGGAGCTCATGCGCAAAGCCTGTCGGTGGAGCTCACAGGCACGGCTGTTGTGCAGACCGTGGGTAACTTACAAATATCGCCGGCCAGAATTGACACCGGTTTGGTCGATATCGGTGAGTCTGTCAATCAGGTCGTGCAATTGTTGCACACCGGTGTGGAAGGTTCTGATCCGGTGCAGATCAATGCTGTCAGCATTATCGGCGACAGTGCCAATGAATTTTCAACTGAATTCTCAGGCTTCGTCAGTATGCTGCCGGGCGAATCGTTAGATGTATCAGTCACGTTCACACCAACGGTTCCCGGTAAAAAAAGTGCGTCGCTACGGCTGGATATCAGTGGTTCAACTGCACCGCATGTACTGATTATTGAAAGCAACGCGCGCTTTCCACTGACGAGTAATCTGGAGCCAAACGACGAGGTAGTAGCATTCGGGCAGGTTATTCAGAATGTATCGAAAAACGTCCAGTTGATTCTGACAAACGCCGCTGAAGAACCGGATGCGCCTGTGATTAATATCTCTGGTTCGAGCCTGTCGGGTGTAAACCCCGCGGCATTCAATGTCGATCTAACACCGGTAACGCTTGCCCCCGGCGAGTCCGTTACTGTCAACATTCAACTGCAGTCGGCAGTGGATGGCTTCAAATCAGCGACACTTCAAATTGACCATGACGGTATTAACCCGTCAGTCGAGGTAACGCTGCAGGGCAATATTGTCGAGCCTGCAGCGATCCCGGTTAATTTCGGACAAAGCATTCTAAAAAATGCCAACCCGAACCGACCAACAGCCCTGGCGTTCGGTCCTAACGGTCATTTGTACGTCACCGAAATGAACGGATTGATTCACGAATACACGGTGACGCGAAACGGTAAAAACAATTACACCGCAAACAAAGTTGACACTATTAACGTCGTCGCGCAGACCCAAAACCATAACGACGACGGTTCAACCATTCCGACGAAACAGCGGTTGCTAACTGGCATTCTCGCTGTCGGCACTGCAGCTAATCCGGAACTCTATATGTATTCAGCGGACTGGCGACAGGGCGGTGGACCTGCAGGTACTGACACTAATCTGGATACCAATTCTGGCATATTGCACCGCTTGGTGAAAAACGGAAACAACTGGGTTCGCCAGGATCTCGTGCGCGGGCTCCCTCGTTCTGAAGAGAATCACCAGGGCAACGGGCTGGTGATGAAGGACGGGAAAATTCTGTTGGCGATGGGTGGCAACACCAATCAGGGTGTACCTTCAAATAATTTCGCAGGCTTGAGTGAAACTGCTTTGTCGGCGGCAATACTTGAGATAGATATTCAGGCCATTGGCAATGGTCCCTACGATTTACCCACGCTCGATGATGAAGATCAACCGGGTCCTAATGACAACAATGATCCGTTTGGTGGCAATAACGGCAAGAACCAGGCGAAACTTGTTGCCGGCGGTCCGGTACAAATTTATTCACCCGGATTCCGTAACGCCTATGATCTGGTCTTAACTCAAAGTGGAAAGTTGTATGTAACGGACAACGGGCCAAATGCCGGTTGGGGAGCTATCCCTGGCAACGCTTGTGGCAACGGCTTTTCTAACGGTGGACAAACCTTTATCGATCAATTGCATTTCGTACCGCACAAAGGTTACTACGCCGGTCATCCGAATCCGGTAAGAGGCAACAAGAACAATACATTCAATGCCAGCAACCCGCAGTCTCCGGTCGAGGTTGCTGCCAATCCGGAAGAATGTGTATTTAAAAACCCGAATCAGGACGGTTCGCTGGCTAAGTTTCCAGCCTCCACTAACGGTATTGCTGAATACACAGCTGGGAATTTTGGTGGTGCAATGCAAGGCGACTTGTTGTTAACAGGTTTTGATAAAGCGCTGTATCGCGTTGTATTGAACAATGCTGGCAATGGTGTGACATCACAGTCAAAACTGGTTAGCGGTCTGGGCCAATCGCCTCTTGATGTTGTCACGCGCAGCAGCAACCAGCAGTTTCCGGGCACTATTTGGGTGGTAGACAATATCGCTAACGATATATTTGTGTTTGAACCAGCTGATTTTTAATTGCCGTTCAACGCACTTGGTGATTTATTGTACGCACCCTCGGTAAAGTCCTTTGCAAGCTGTGTTGTCATGCACAGCGAATTCTTCGCGGCCACCCCAGCCGCCCACTCAGTGAACTATCTCACATTGTCTTGCTGAATGTTGCCCGACGTTAGCCGATAGAACCTTCGTAGGCCGGGCTTATGCCCGGATTATCTGTATCGGAGTGCAACGTATGCCACGCTTAGCGTCCCCCGGGCGACAGGTTGTCACGGGTAGAGTCTTTCTAAATCTGCTGCTAGTTCTGCTGCCGGCATTACTTGCTGCCTGCGGTGGTGGTGGGTCAAGTGGGCAACCATCGGCTACGCCTGTTGCGTTACCTGCAGCTCGCGGGCTTGAACCGTCAATTGCACCTTCCAGCGCAGCCTTCAATGAAGCGCACTTTGCCGGTAGCCAAACCTGCAGCACTTGTCACAACGATGAGCGCGAGGGTGATGAAGCCGAAATGGTCGACTCTACCGGTCGCAATGTTTCAATTGGAGATGCCTGGGAATCGAGCACGATGGCGAATTCCGCTCGGGATCCGTACTGGCATGCTGTCGCTGCGCGTGAGCTTGCGCAATTTCCATCGCAAGCACAAAAGATCAACGACACGTGTACGCGTTGCCACGCTCCGATGGCAAACGAGCTTGCACGAAAAGAAGGTTTTGATATCCAGATTTTCGATACCGGCTCTGTTGAGGAGGGTACGTTTGTACAGGGCTTTCTAAGCATGGATGACAGCGAATCTGTGTTTAATCACGCGATGGATGGTGTCAGTTGTACGCTGTGCCATCAGATCGCTGACACCGGTAATCTTGGTACATTTGAGAGCATGACCGGTGGCTACGAGATTCTGTTTAGTCCGGTTATGGATGAACGGCCGGCGTACGGACAATATGCCAATCCGGACGTTGCCTATATGAGAACGCAGGTAGAATTCACACCGGCATTTGGCGCGCATATGAGTACATCAGAAACCTGCGCCACCTGCCATAACCTGAATACCACGCCACTGGATCCCAATGGTGATCCGGTAGAAGGTATTAGCCATTTTGCTGAACAGGCGATGTATACCGAATGGCAGTTCAGTGACTATAACGTCGGTGGCCCGCAGGAACAAACCTGCCAGCAATGCCACATGCCGCGTGTTGATCAGGCTATACCCATTGCGAGCTCGGGTAATGCCATAGACCGTGTTGATTTTGCAGAACATACGTTTCTGGCAGCCAACACGGTGATGCAGCAGATGATGGATAACTACCGTGTCGAACTGGGTATTCCGGACGGCGTTGATTTTCAGGAATCCATAGAACGCAACCGCGCGTTCCTTGCGCAAGCGGCTGATGTCAATATCACAAATACATCAATTGACGCAGAGACGCTCCTGATTGATGTTCAGGTGGTTAACAATGCCGGTCACAAACTTCCGAGTGGCTACCACACGCGACGTGCCTGGTTGCACGTGCTGGTCACCGACAACACGGGAGCCGTCATTTATGAGAACGGCCGCATGAATGCTGATGGCAGTATTGACGGGGTAGCTGACGATGTTAATCCGTTTACCTTTGAGCCGCACCACAACGTTATTACTGAGCCCACGCAGGTGCAGGTATATCAGGCGATAACCAGTGATGCCAATAATAATCTGACGCATTCGTTGCTGGCGGCAACGGGATATCTCAAGGACAACCGGCTGACCCCGGCGGGTTTTGATAAAAATGCCGTGCCGATGGATATCGAAGTGGTTGGTTTGGCTACAGGCGATGAAAATTTCAATAATGGCGTGGATGTTTTGCAGTACCAGGTGCCGACAGGGGGTGTCACCGGGCCACTCAATGTCGTTGTTGAGATGATGTACCAGCCGTTCGGATTCGGTCACCTGCAGGAATTGTTCTCGCTTTCGGAAAGCATTGATCAGGTGGATCAGTTCAGAACCATTTACGAGAACACGACATTGCGTGCCGAGCAACTGGGCGTAGCATTCGCAACGGTTCAGAGCGAATAAGGCAGAGAGCTGTCACCTTCAGTTACTGCGGGGCGCAGTTTGAGTCCCGCAGGGTCGGTTGCACAGGCTTGCGGGGCGGATTTCCGCTCCGCTCGCAAACCGGCGCCGCCACGGGACTCCGTCAATCTGCACCAATCTGCATACAACCGTAAACCTTGCTGTTGTGAATTATAGTTAGTGGTGATTGTTGACTATAATTGCCTGAACGATAGTAAGTACCCGTAGTATCAAACTCAGATGCGGGTACCTCCATTGACTTGTATACCGGTTTTAGCGGGTTAGCGCGAACGGGGTTCGCTGCGTTGATTGTTTACCGTGCGTCGTTGTCCTTTCAACGCGACAAAGGCAAGATGGCCCACATCTGGCAAAACCTTTTTGATAGCACCTGCCGGATTTAACCGGTGGCGCAAAGTCAGTTGCAGGATAATTCCAAGATGAATATCAACCGTTTTAATATCGGACTCACGTTTTTCCCTAATCGGGTTGTCGCGTGGAAGACCCTGGCGCAATCTGTCGTTGGTCTCGGGGTTCTGCTATCAAGCATGTTATTGACGCTCGGATCTGCTTCCGCGCAACAGCTCGGTGGTCTCGAATACCGTATCGGTCCGGAGGACGTTCTACACATTTCCGTCTGGAAAGATGAAGATCTCGATCGTCAAGTTCTGGTTCGCCCCGACGGCGGCATCTCTTTTCCTCTGGTTGGTGACATCCAGGTATCCGGTCGCACACCGCTTGAAGTACAGGATGAAATTCGCAACCGGCTTGCGCGCTACGTGCCGGATGCAGAAGTGACCGTATCGGTTGAGAAGATCTCCGGTTATACAATATTTGTGTTAGGTGAAGTTAACGAGCCCGGACAGCATACTCTGGGACGCTATGTTGATGTTGTTCAGGCACTGACATTAGCTGGTGGTACCACCCCTTATGCAGCCGAGAGCAAAATTCGGGTGCTTCGTCGTCAGGATGGTCGTGAAGTTGTCTACCGCGTGAATTTCAACGATATAAAGCGCGGTCGCAATCTCAATCAGAATATCATTCTGCAAAGTGGCGACGTTGTTGTAGTCCCCTGATCGATTGATTCAATTTGCTTCGGTTTAGCAACAACCACAACACTAACTACAACGCCAACCGGTCTTTGCACACGTGACGCATCAAGCTGAAGGTACATCTGGTCGGCTACGCACTGTACCCCGGGTTACTGCGCTATCTGCGGTTACCAAACCAGTGGTGGCGGTAATGTGCCTGGCTGCCTCTTGTTTGATCTCCACCCGTCTTTTTGCAGACGTGTGGTTGTTTGAACCAACGGTGGGTCTGGATCAACGGATCGACGATAATTTCCGTCTTGATCCGTTTCGTGAAACTGCAGTTTCTGCAACCCGCGCTGTAGCCTCTGCCAAACTCAGTCGCGAAGATCAGCGTTATTTATTCCTCGGACAGGCTCGTGTTGATGGACTGTTATCCGTCAGTGAAGATGATTCCGATGAGCTGACATCAAACCAGATTTTGTTTTTCGATACGCAGTGGTTGCGACCGCGATCACGCTGGGGGCTGGAGTTTACATTCCGGCGTGATACCCCCAGTCGCGATATATCAGCTGACATAACCGACTTGTCGCAAACAGCAGCAGATACCGGTGCGATTGTCACGCAGGATCAGAATGTTGATCGCGAACGTCTCGTGGTCAAGCCCAGTTACCGCTTTAACCTGTCACGACGTACTGAACTTTCCTTTTCCTACACCTACACTGATGTTGATCACGGCTTACCCTCAGTACAGGATGCAATCGACCGTCAAGTACAGGGTCTTCTTGCCAATGAAAATACTCCGCAATCACTAAGAGATACATTGCTCAGTCTCGACAGGCCGGCAACCATAAATGATATCGGGCGGTTTACCGTCAGTGGAGAACTTGATGACTTCACCGAGAATCTTGTTGAGTTCGGTTACAGGCATCTCTTTTCGCGCCGCGACACGATAAGCGCAGCCTTGTCGTTCAGTGGATTTGAAGCGCAGTCCGAGATAGCAGATGCTGTAGAAGCTGACCGTGACGAGGATCCGCGTGAGCCAAATATCCTTCGTAACCCGCGAGCACCGACAACGGTTGATACATCGCGGATTGTGCTCGGTTATGACCGTAAGTTCTCCCCGACGTTCAATGCCGGGATTCAGATCGGTTACTTTATCGCAGACTCCGATACTTTTGGTGTGACTGAAAGTAACGACGGCTACACAGCCCAGCTGTCAGCGTTGAGAATTGGTGGGCTTGATCGCTATTCGGTTCGTTTCGGTGTTGAAGTATTTCCAAGTGATATCGGTGATGTTGTTGAATCACTTGAGCTGATCGGTGACTATCAGCGTGAGCTCAGTAAATTATCTACATTTAATATACGGGTGCGCGCGTTTGAACCGGATGCCATCAGCGATGCGGCCGATGCAGATCGTTTTGCACGACGTTTTTTCAGCATCGAGCCACGGATAATCTGGCGATTCAGCCGGGCGTGGACAGCAGCTGCCTCATATCGATACCGCCGCCAGAAAAGCCAGGTTGATCCGCAATCAGGTGACAGTAATGCTCTTCTTTTTTCGATCAGTTATACACCGCCTTCTGCGTTACGTGATGCGCGGCGCCGGGGTGGCCTGATAGAACGAGCACCGGTTGAGGTAACAGAATAACCAATCCTGCGAGACTTATTCGTCCAGCTGATTGTCCGTAACAGTCACCGCCCGTGAGTCCTGTGGTTGAGCAAATTTATCGATTCGCGTATCGCGAATAACATCGATAATTCGCTTGCTGTCCGGATCGAACACAGCGATACCCGCCTCATAACGCGCCTGCATCGGGTACACCTCTACCGCGTCAAACTCGTGTCCCGATGCGGTGATTGCCTGCTCTACAGCCGCCAATCTGCCTTCACCTTTCAGCGTGTCGCGAGTTAACTGACGAGCGGAGAGTTCCGGGTGAACTTTCCGCAAATCCAGATACAAATCGTTTCGTTCACGTATTTCCGGGTAGTCGTTGAAAATGGAAGCGAGGTATTCGCCGTAAGCTTCGCGTTCGAAAGGGCGGGTATAGGCATTAACCGGATATTGATCGCCAAATTTACTCAGTGCCTGAGGTGTTTTACCTTTTTCTGTCAGCGTGGCCGATGACTCCCTGTACTCCGAGATTGTCAATGTATTGAACTGTGCGTCTGAATAAACATAGGCCACGATACGCTGGTTATATGTTGCGTAAAAACCGTAGGCGAGCGCTGCAATCTGGATACTGGCTATAACACTCATATCGAACACCAGACTGGGTTTGCCACGCTTGAACAGCAACAGGGTAAGAAACGGTCCCAGTACTAGATCAACCATGGCTACCAGTTTGATGCCTTCCCAACCGCCGTCCATAAAGAACAGATCACCGGGAAACCAGTAAAAATACATCACTGCCACTAAAGACAGGAATACCAGAAGACTCAATGCAAAGTGTATGGAAAATGCAGTATATCGATTTAAAGTCATGGTGGTTATGAACGTTCGCAATAACTCTAGTGCGTAACGGCAGGCAGGCGCTCAACCTGAGACTGCAGGATTATCTTGTGATCATGCTAGACAGGTTGGTGCAATCTTTAAGCCGATCGCCAGAGAGAGGTTGGGAGGTGGTTACACCGAAGAGAATGATTTAAGGAACCTCTGATTTATCGCCTGCGTTGCCAGGGCTGCGTTGAAATTCGGCTCAAAATGCTCATGTATTCGCATATACACTCCGCTTTTTCGCCAAATTTCGCCTTGCCCTGCCTGCCTCGCCTAATAAATCAGAGGT
>CALFCF010000042.1 GCA_937951345.1 uncultured Granulosicoccaceae bacterium | reverse complement strand
GGTATTTGCTTTACCGGCACTTAGAACATTCTCCGGCTTACTTGAGTGCGTGTAGCTTTTTTCATCAAGCCAACATTGCGAACATTGACTGGATAAACTGATGACAAAACACATAACAGTGATGGCTGGTGACGGCATTGGCCCGGAGATCATGGCAGAAGCACTCAAAGTGCTGAACGGCCTGATCGACGCTGGTCTCGATGTCAGCTTTGAGGAACATCTGTTCGGCGGTGCCGCACATGATGCAACGGGCTCGTGTTTGCCTGACGCAACGCTAGCTGCGTGTGAGAAATGTGATGCTATTCTGCTTGGCGCGATTGGCGGTCCGCGCTATGACTCGCTGCCTCGGGAGCAACGTCCGGAGCGTGCATTACTTGGTGTGCGTTCAAAGCTTGATCTGTTTTCCAATCTTCGTCCTGCGCTGCTCTATCCTGAACTTGCGTCCGCATCTTCGTTAAAAGCGGAGCTGGTCGCCGATCTGGATTTAATGATCGTCCGGGAACTGACCGGTGGAATCTATTTCGGCGAGCCACGTGGTATCGAAACGACTGATGGCGGAGAAAAGCGCGGTTTTAACACGATGACCTATAGCGAATCTGAAATAAGCCGGATCGCGCACAGTGCTTTTCGTATTGCCGAGCAGCGTAACGGACGATTGTGCTCAGTCGATAAAGCGAACGTACTGGAAGTGTCTGAACTCTGGCGTGAGACCGTTACGCAAATCGCAGCGGAGTATCCGGATGTTGAGTTGTCGCACTTATACGTAGATAACGCGGCTATGCAACTCGTCCGAGCACCCAAGCAGTTCGACGTTATTGTCACCAGCAATTTGTTTGGCGATATATTGTCTGATGCTGCAGCGATGTTGACAGGTTCGATCGGCATGTTGCCCTCCGCGTCACTTGATGCAAGTGGTAAAGGCATGTACGAACCGGTGCATGGCTCGGCTCCAGATATTGCGGGGCAGGGAATAGCGAACCCGCTAGCGACTATTCTGTCACTTTCCATGTTGTTGCGTTATTCACTAGATGAATCGAAAGCGGCGGACACCATTGATCGCGGCGTGCGGCAGGTGTTGAGTGATGGTCTTCGTTGTCAGGATATTTCAGGCGATCAGCCGGCAGTGTCGACAACGGCGATGGGTGATGCGGTGGTAGCCGCAATGGCTAATTAACAGGTAGATATTACTGATGTCCAAAACATACGATGTTGCTGTGGTTGGTGCGACCGGCGCCGTTGGTCAGACCATGTTGGAAGTGTTGGCCGAGCGCAATTTTCCGGTGGGTGAAGTGTACGCACTAGCTAGCGCACGTTCAGCAGGCAAAACCGTCAGCTTTGGCAACCGTTCGATCACGGTTCAGGATCTGGAGACGTTCGATTTCAGCAAAACACAGCTGGGTATTTTCTCACCCGGTGCATCTGTCTCAAAAGTGTACGCGCCCAAAGCCGCAGCCGCCGGTTGTGTGGTTGTTGACAACACATCGCAGTTCAGAAATGACCCGGACAAAGCGTTGGTGATACCGGAAATCAACCGTCACGCACTTGATTCAATCAATGAAACCAAAATTGTTGCCAACCCGAATTGTTCAACGATTCAAATGCTGGTGGCCTTAAAACCCATTTATGATGCCGTTGGTATCACCCGAATCAATGTTGCGACTTACCAGGCTGTATCAGGGTCCGGTACCGAGGCGATAGAGGAGTTGGCCAATCAGACGGCAAGGTTACTTAATGGTAAACCGGTTGAACCGACCGTTTATCCACGTCAGATTGCATTTAATTGCATACCACACATTGACAGTTTTCAGGACAACGGCTACACCCGTGAAGAAATGAAAATGGTTTGGGAGACACGCAAAATACTCGAAGACCCGGACATTATGGTTAATCCAACCTGCGTGCGTGTGCCGGTGTTTTATGGACATTCCGAGGCGGTACATATTGAGACAGCGGACACAATTTCAGCGGAACAGGCCCGCAAATTGCTCCATGATGCACCGGGAGTAGTCGTTGTGGACGAGCGTTCAGACGGCGGCTACCCGACCGCAGTTACCGACTCAGCTGGAAAAGATGCGGTATATGTCGGCAGAATCCGCGAAGACATCAGTCACGGGAAGGGACTGAATCTATGGGTTGTTTCTGACAATGTGCGCAAGGGAGCAGCTCTGAACAGTGTTCAGATTGCGGAATGCCTGATTGAAGACCATATCTAGCCTGTCAAGGCTGGGCATTGGGCCTTCAAAAACTGTTTTTATCGCGATAGGGTGTTTTGGCACTTCATCTGAACTGTGATGAAAGGTAAAAACACTGTTATTACTGCGGGAAACGAAATATATCCTATATATAGTGGCTGGGCTTAGGGCCAGCCCTACGGTAGAAAAGACAGGTAGTCGGTTCACCGTTACACCAAGAGATAACCGGGATGCATAAATCGCGAAAGCTACTGACCGCTGCAGCAATAAGTCTGGCGTTGGCCTCAACAGCCAGCCATGGATTGACTCTGGGCGACATAGAAATGCGTTCAGCATTGAACCAGACGATGGATGCACGGATCAGCCTGAAGCCGGCTACACCCAACGAAATCGACGGTATCCGTGTCACTCTGGCATCATCTGACGCCTTTGCACGCGCTGGATTGTCGCGAACGGCCTCGTTGAATGATCTGCAATTTTCAGTCGACCGCAGTGTTCCGGGCCAACCAGTTATACGGGTGTCGAGCTCGCGGCCGGTTGTTGAGCCGTTTCTGAATTTTTTGCTTGAAGTCGACTGGCCACAGGGTCGACTTGTGCGCGAATACACCGTGCTGCTTGATCCGCCTGTCTTTCTGTCACCCGATCAAAGTCAGCGAGCCACAATCTCCGAGAATACCACCACACGTGCCAGCGACATTTCAGGTGTCCCTGTGCCGATCGAGCGAGTGGCAACTACGGCTGTCGATTTAACCGGTGGTAGCGAGTTTACCTTCGATGAATCCAGTGTGCAGATAATCGGTAATGGCGGTGAAGTCGATGACTCTATCGTTTTCGGTGACGCAGCCGTAACAGCAGCCGAAAGTGAGATTGTTACCGGTCAAACATTTACAGAAGCTGATGTCACATCCGAGGTCACTTTTGATTCTGCCACCTTCACTGAAGGTGAAGTGGTTGTGCTCGATGAAAATGCGCCGGCTTTTCAGACACCGGGCTCTACAAGCGTCGGTGTTTCGGATGATCTTGATGTTGAAATTATCTCCGGATCTACTGACCTGGGTGGCGAAATAGTCACTCTGACTGACAATGACACATTTTCCTCTTCCGGCTCGACGTTCGCCACTGCTTCTGTGACGTCCGAATCGTTCAATGGTTTTGACGTGCAGATACTGGGCGATACGCAGGAAGTTGGCGATGACGTTGGTTCGGTAATTTCATCCGGTGACACGAACTTCGCAACGAACGCAACATCGACTGCCAGTGGTGCTGAGGTCGTGGTTCGCAATGGCGACACGTTGACCCAAATTGCACGATCAAATCGAATCAGTGGCGTTTCAACGCAACAGATGATGATCGCATTGCTTGAGGCAAATCAGCAGGCGTTCATCAACGGAAATATCAACCTTCTGAAAGCGGGTGCGATTCTGCGCATACCTGATAGCGCCGCACTCTCTTCAGTCAGCCAGGCACAGGCGCTGGCGGAAGTCGCAGAACAGGAACAGTTGTGGCGCGAATACCGCGATTCTTTACGCGGCACGTCAAGCACTCGTGTTGCATCAACACCTGCGCCAACGGCAACCCAGACAGCTGAATCACCGTCCACTGACGCACCGGACACAGACAGTGCTGCGGACGTTGAGGCGACCGTGCAGGGTGAAGACTCCATCAGTCAGTCAGCGCAGGATATTCTTGATGAAGCGCGACGTGAGCTGGAAGAGGCGCGTAGCGAACTTCGGCTCGTCGGAGACAGTGATGCCAGCGATACTGCATCGAGCACCTCTGCTGATGAATCGGATCAACCTGAAACCGAAAATCTCGGTGAAATAAACAGAGAATTGCAGCTCGCTCGTGAAGAGCTTGCGGCCACGCAGTTGAAAACCAGTGAACTGGAATCGCGTGAAGAGTCACTCGGCGGCACAGCGGACAGAATCGATACGTTGGTTGAGCTGCGTCAGAACGAAGTAGCCAGGCTCGAGCAGCAACTCGCTGATGCACGCGGCGCCGGCGAATCAGCGGTGGAAGATGCAACCGGTGGGTTACCGCAGGTTGATTTGTTTGATGAAACAGAAAGTGATTCGGACGCAACAGGTACAGAGTCAGGTGAGTCTGACAGCGCGGCTACCGGTATCAGTGCCGAGCAAACAGAAGACACCTCTCGGGTGATTCAACCGGCCACTAACACAAAATCACAGAACGCATCATCTGCACCCTGGTACCAGCAGTTACTGAACAATAAATTACTGATTGCAGCGGGTGTTGGTCTGCTGGCACTCCTCGGTTTGTTGGCGACAATGTTCAAGCGACGTGGTTCGCGTAAAGTGGATCAGTTCGATGCCTTCGATGAAGACGATGTCGAATTTCTGGATGAATTCGGTAACGAGGCTAGCTCGCCGGGCGCTTATGCACCAGAGGCCGATGGCGATGTGTCCGTAGACGATGAACTCGATGCTACCCGCGATAACACAGGCAGTCACGCTGTCGCTGCGGCAGGTGCTGCTGGTGTAGCAGCAGTCGCTGCAGGTGCAGGTTCAGCGCAGGACGAAGTGACAGAGACGATCGCGGATAATGTCTCTGAAATCGACGCCTCGATGCTCGACTACGATCCAGCTGAAGCAACACTGGCAGAAGGCGACGGTGGGTCAGGTGATGAAGTGTTGTCTGAGGCTGATGTTTATATGGCGTATGGGCTTCACGGACAGGCTGAGGATTTACTGACAAAAGCTGTGGCGGAAAATCCGGACAACCCGGTTTACCAGGAAAAGCTGCTAGAGGCCTTCCACAAGCAAAACAACACGTCATCATTTGACGAAGCATCTGCTCGATACAGTCAGAAATTCGGTACCACCACGCCTGCGTGGGCAGGTATCAAAGCGATGGGTTCTGAACTCAACCCGAGCAATGATCTTTACAAAAGCGCGGGCAGCGCAGTTGCGTCGATAGGGGGTGGTTCCATGGATGCGCCGCGACTCGATGATCAGGATTTCGCGTCTGACAATAATTCTGAAGGTCTGGCAAGTAGTGTTCGTGACTTCTCGGATAATGAAGGATCAAGCGGTTCCGCCGATGAAACAGGGCTGTTTGACCAGACACTTGATCCCGGAACGGCTTTCGAAGCGGCGGATCTGGAAGCGACGGGTGATTTCACTCGCTACACAGAGGAACTCAACCAATCAGTTGGTTCCGGTGGTGACGCAGGAAATTCGTTACTCGATAAAGCCGGTGATATGGCGGGATCAGCCGGTGATGCTGTGACCGACACCGCATCCGGTGTTGCTGATGCCTCGAAGGCAGCTGTAGGTGGTGTGGCTGCCGGTGCTGCGGGTCTGGCAGCGGGAGTCGCCGGTGCAGTCGGGCTGGGTAACAAAGATGCTGGCGACGCTCCAGGTGATGGTGATTCGATTGACTTTGATACGTCCATTCAGTCGACAGAGCTCGATCTGGACGCTCCAGCTGCCGGTTCCGGTGGCAGTCTGGATATGCCATCAGCGTCGGACGACCTGACCATGGATCTCGATCAAATTTCCGGTGATCTCACTGGAGCTGACTCGTTGCCCGAGCTTGATGACGCTCTGGAGATAAACGATCTTACTGCAGCCGACCTGACAGCTGATGCGTCATTGTCTATTGGTGACACTGACGAGATGGACACCATGATGGATCTGGCCAAGGCGTATATCGACATGGGTGATAATGACTCGGCCAGCAGTGCGTTGGATGAAATCGTCAAAAGCGGGAATCCCGAACAGCGCTCCGAAGCTGAAACCTTGTTACGTAAAATATCGTGAGCTGATTTACACGATCAGTTCGGGTAGCAGATCAGTAGCTTCACCACTGTTCGGTCCTGTCTGCTCGCACGATACGATGTATAGACGCCCGATCTTTATCGGGCGTTTTTCTTTGTGTTAGATCATATTGTGTTTTATTCAAAGCACCTGCTGCATGATTGCGTCCGTTCTCCATCAATCGTCTACGCATTGAGGCAGGTTTAAATGCGTTTTGCACTGGCAGTTGAATACAATGGTGAACACTACTGTGGTTGGCAACGTCAACCGCACTGTCTATCGGTGCAGGAAGCACTGGAAAAAGTACTCAGCGAAATTGCCGATCAAACAATCCAAGTAGTCTGTGCCGGCCGAACCGATACGGGTGTACATGCTTACGCGCAGGTGGTGCACTTTGACTGCACCAGTGAGCGGCCGTTGCGCGCATGGACTTTTGGTGCCAATGCTGCACTGCAACGAACCATAGCAGTGCATTGGGCCGAGCCCGTCAGCGATGATTTTCATGCCCGGTTCTCTGCCACATCTCGCAGCTATCGTTACCTGATACACAATCGACGCAATCGACCCGGATTGCATGCTGGATTGCTTAGTTGGGTAAACACACCCCTGGATGTTGAAAGCATGCAACAGGCGGCAGACCTTTTAATTGGAGAACATGATTTTTCCAGTTTCCGTTCAGCCCAGTGTCAGGCCAATCATGCTGTAAGAACGGTTCATCAACTGAATGTAAGCCGCGACGGCGACATCGTAAAGGTGGATATAACTGCGAATGGTTTTCTGCACAACATGGTGCGAATCATCACGGGCAGCCTCGTCAAAATTGGTAAGCATGAACGCCCTGTTGAGTGGTTGCGGGAACTGCTTGTCGCACGTGACCGGCGTCTGGCAGGTGCCACTCTGGCACCCGGTGGACTGTATTTCCTGCAACCAGGGTACCCGGCGAATTACGGTATACCGGATTTCTCAGAGCGTTGGAAATAGCCTATTGTTTGCCCGGCGTTTGATCAACAGTGCGCCGATAGAGTCCTCGGTAGGGGCCTAAAGGCGACGAATCTGTTATCGTTGTAACCTTAAAGCACACTGTCCAGGACCGGTTAGCCAGGTTGAGCGCCACACGCATAAAAATCTGCGGTATCACACGTCTTGATGATGCCCTTGCTGTTGAACGGATGGGTGTCGACGCGGTTGGCTTCGTCTTTGTCGAGAAGAGCAAACGTCTGGTTAGTATCGCGGACGCTACAGATATTGCGATACAGCTCGGGCCTTTTGTTCAGCGAGTGGGTTTGTTTCTTGATGCACCGGCTGCGTTGGTTGAGCAGGCGCTAGCGACAATACCGGGACTGATGCCGCAGTTTCATGGCCGGGAGACACCGGAGTATTGTGATGCCTTCGGGCGTCCCTATCTTAAAGCGATAGGCGTTGGAGGGGATGCGATTCCAGGGGCGTCGGAATTGGAGGCATTTCGTAGCTGTCAGGGCTTTCTGTTTGATAGTAATGCACCAGGTGAACTCGGTGGTACGGGACATACTTTCGACTGGAATAAACTCAATGATTATCGACAGGATGTTAACTTGGCAGTACCGTTGATACTTGCCGGTGGACTATCAGCTGCCAACGTAAGTGAGGCGATCCGTGTTGTTAATCCTTATGCAGTTGATGTCAGTAGTGCGGTGGAATCGTCGCCCGGTTGTAAGGACACATCACTGGTAAATAACTTCGTTAACGCAGTAAGACAGCATGATGCCTAGAACTCTGCACGAGATGAAACCGCTTGTAGCAACCGTGCGGTCAGGGCATGGTCCTGTGTTGCGAATTTTGTACGCACACGTCACGAACCACATGTATTTGTTTGATCGGAGTACGTCCTTTGAGCTGGTTTGAAAAACTGATCCCGTCACGCATTGGTACCAGCACACGCGCCAAGGGCAATGTGCCCGAAGGTTTGTGGGTTAAGTGCGAGGGTTGCGGCTCAGTTCTATACCGTGCTGAACTTGAGCGCGCCAACGAGGTCTGCGACAAATGCGGAAAGCATATGCGCCAGTATGCGCGGGCCCGTATCAAGCAGTTAATGGATCCTGATAGCTATCGCGAGCTGGATGAACATGTCCGGCCGGTTGATGCGCTTAAATTTCGTGATTCCAAACGATACCGTGACCGGTTGTCACAGGCGACTAAGGATTCCGGTGAAAACGATGCGCTCATTGTAGTGACAGGCAAAATTACCGGTATCCAGGTTGTTGTTGCTGTGTTCGATTTTCGCTTTATGGGTGGCTCCATGGGATCGGTAGTTGGCGAGAAATTTGTCCGGGCATGCGAACACTGCATCGCAAATGGATTACCGTTTGTCTGCTTCAGTGCCAGCGGTGGAGCGCGTATGCAGGAAGCATTGTTTTCGTTGTTGCAAATGGGTAAAACCAGCTCAAAGCTTGCACAGCTTGCGGAAGCACGCCTGCCGTTCATATCGGTGTTAACCGACCCGACCATGGGTGGCGTTTCGGCCTCTCTTGCTATGCTTGGGGATGTAATAATTGCTGAGCCGGGTGCTCGAATAGGGTTTGCCGGACCGCGCGTCATTGAACAAACAGTGCGTGAGAAATTGCCGGAAGGTTTTCAAAGTAGCGAATTTCTGCTTGAACACGGTGCGATAGACATGATCGTGAGTCGTGGTGAGATGCGGGAGACGCTTGGCTCGCTGCTCGAAATGCTGCTTAAGAAGCCAGCTAGCTCCAGCAGCGATGTTTCTGTACAGCAGCAGGAACCGGTTGCTGCCGAAGCAGCCTCGTCTCAACCGGTTCCTGATACCGCACAGACTGAGACTCAGGCGGCTGCAATGTCGAATCCTCAGGAAACTGCTAATGCCGGTAGCAGTGGTATTGCCGATAG
This sequence comes from uncultured Granulosicoccaceae bacterium, assembly GCA_937951345.1. Classification (GTDB taxonomy): domain Bacteria; phylum Pseudomonadota; class Gammaproteobacteria; order Granulosicoccales; family Granulosicoccaceae; genus CALFCE01. The sequence continues at coordinate 99,309 of CALFCF010000042.1, read as the reverse complement.
CCCATCCGCTGGAAAAACTGCGACCGATAAAAATACGAGAAGCAGCGAGTCTGGCGATGTTCCGGATGGGACGACGCCGAGACCTACCAACTGACTCCAGTCTGTTCCATTGTGTCTTTATAAGATCGTGATCGCATTGTTTGCCGCGGCTTCGTCCTGTTTACCGGTGCGTTGTCGCATAGACGAATCGTTCGTGGTTGAATAGATTGATCACTTAGGTCCGCATTCTGATGCGCAGATCCTCCACATAAAAAAGATCACCAGTGCAAGAACGTTTACGACCGCTATGGATAGATCACTACCGCAATGGCTCGCATGGCTTGAACAACTGCATCCGCAGGAAATCGAGATGGGCCTGGAGCGCATACAGCAGGTTATCGCACGGGCTGCTCTTGATCGACAATTGCCGATACTGATTACCGTTGGTGGTACAAACGGAAAGGGGTCAGTTGTCGAGTACCTCGGTGGCAGTTACTTCGCGGGTGGGTATCGTACCGGTAGCTATACATCGCCGCACCTACATGTATTCAACGAACGTATCCGCATAAACGGCGTTAATGCATCCGACAAACTTCTGTGCGATGCCTTTGCTCACGTTGAAGCAGCACGTGGCGATATCAGTCTGACGTACTTTGAGTTCACCACGCTGGTTGCTATGCATGTGTTTCTCGATCAGCAGGTCGAAGTCGCGATTCTGGAAGTGGGGCTGGGCGGAAGGTTGGATGCGGTGAATGCATGGGACACCGATTGCGCTGTCATCACCAGTATCGGTATCGATCACGAGGCATGGCTTGGCAATGATCGTGAGGCAATTGGTTTTGAAAAAGCCGGTATCGCCCGAACCGGTCGGCCGTTGGTTGTGGGTGAAGCACAATGTCCGGCAAGCCTTACCTCACATGCGCATGCAACCGGCGCGACCCTGTATCAGATAGGCGATGAATTTGGTGTCGTAGGCACAGGTACGGACACGGCCGCATCCAATACGTTTGTCTGCGAACTTCCTGGCAAGCAACAGGTAACACTGCCAAAACCGGGCTTGGCCGGTCCTCACCAACTGAACAATGCGTCGGTGGCTGCAACTGTATTACACCTGATGAAAGATGTGCTGCCGTTGTCTGATGATGCGGTGGCTACCGGCATTAAGGGCGCACGCGTGCCTGGCCGGATGCAGTATCTGCAGCACGATGGACGTGAGTTTGTGCTGGACGTTGCGCACAATCCGGCGGCAGCCGCCAGATTAGCGACAACACTCAAAGAGCAATTTCCAGGGCAAAAATTCGTAGCCGTGCTGGCCTTGATGCAAGACAAGGATCTCGATGGTGTGCTGCAGCCGCTGCAAACGTTGATCGAGCACTGGTACTGCCCCGGGCTTGATGTGTCACGGGCATTAGCACCCGCAGAAACGGCAGCAAAGCTAAAACTGGACTATGCTCCTGAGCAAGTGACAATTTGCATCGATGTCGGGTCTGCGCTGGATCAGCTGCTGGGATCGTCCGCGTTGTCTGTACCTCCGGTATTGGTCTTTGGCTCGTTTTTTACGGTGGCTGACGCATTGCGCTACCTGAAAGGAAGCACCGAGCAAAGCCAGTAGTAAAACCCGGATTCATCGGAATATCGGAGCCTTAGCGGTGTTAATACCCGTACCCGTTGCACAACCTGATTCTCAAAAGAGGCGTGCTGCGAGACCATTGGCAAGGGACGAGAATTCAATCAAGCGGAAGTTTCTGGGAGCGGCTGTCCTGTTGGCGCTCTCGGCAATCGTGCTGCCACTTTTGCTTGATGGTTCGGGTTCTGAGAGCCGCTTTCGCCGTGTGGAAACAGTGCGCCATGAACCACCTATCATCATCAGTGCTGATGGTGAGCGCGAGGCGCTAAGAAGTGGCAAACCTGCCCCCGGCCTCGTCAATTCGAAACGCGCCACTGAAGCCCCGGATCTGACGAATGTCTCAACAAAATCCGAAAACAGTTTGCGCGTACCGGACACCGCTACAGATCAAGCACCAAAGAAAACCGACTCACGATCATCGTTGAGCTCCGTTTTTGACCGACGCGTTAACGAATCACACGAACCCCGTCCAGTGATTGAGCCGCTGCAGCCGGTGGATATTGAGTCCTCGAGTAAGCAGGCAGTTGTCGCGAGCGCTGAGCCTGAACCGAATAGACCGCTAGCTGCGCTTCCCGGACCTGACGTGCGCGAAGACCTCAATCTGGCAGGTTCCGGTCCATGGGTAATTCAGGCGGCGAGCTTTGTTGAGCACGATAATGCTCAGGTGCTGCGCGACAGGCTGCGTGATCGAGGGTATCCGGCGTTTGTTTCAATCGCGACTGTCGAGGTCTCGAGGATTTTATCCAACCGTTATCGGGTGCAGGTCGGACCGTTGACCGATCGACTTATTCTGGCCCGGCGCAAGCGCGAAGTTGAGCGTCTTACAGGTGCAAAATCGATCGTCACGCCCTATAGCCGTTGAGTACAGGGTGTGTAAGACCGGATGGAGCTCGATGCAGTTGCGGCCTATATTGAAGACTCAGATACCTGCTGCAGCGCTTTCTGCTGCTACACTCTTGCAGTACTGCCTGACTCCAGTGCCCGTTGCGTGTCATTGCGTAAGTGGCTGAGCTAGAAAGGATCCTGATGTGGTCGATGCGATACTCATAATCATCGTAGCTATTTCCGTTATCGTTGCGGCGTTTCGCGGCCTCTGGCGTGAATCCATGTCGCTGCTAACCTGGGTCGTCGCCATCGCTGTAGCCATTCTCTACAGCCGCCAGTTCTCGACTTTGCTGCCGTCGGACACCATCGAGAGTCTGCCCGCTCGCCTGGCTGTGAGTGCGCTCGCTTTATTCATCGGGTGTCTATTGATCGGTGCATTGATCAATTTTCTTTTCGTCAAGCTGCACGAAGCATCGTCAATGACCATACTCAATCGTTTGGGCGGTGTCGTTTTCGGGTTTTTGAGAGGCGCGGTGATAAACACTGTGTTGGTGTTGGCAGGGCATCTTTTTCCCGGTATGCAACAGGAACTCTGGTGGCGCGAATCGCGTTTTTTGCCGGTTTTTGATCAAGCGGCCGCTGCCATTTATGAGCGACTCCCGCCTGAGCTTGCGAGTTACTTTGATTTCACAAGGCCGTTTACCGGCTAGGGTCCGGTCCCAGTTGAAGTAGACCCGTATATTTGCGCTGATTCCCAATCACTTGCAGCACCGGATGATGCGTTATACTTTCGGCCTTCCAGATAATTCTTCCCGTTCAGCTACGCTGACGTTCAACAGGTATTGACGTATCGTGTGCGGAATAATCGGTATTGTCGGCCGTAAGGCTGTCAACAGTGGTCTGTATGACGGACTAACGCTGCTGCAGCATCGTGGTCAGGATGCGGCAGGCATAGCAACCAGTGATGAGCACCGTGTCTATTCTCGTAAAGATAGCGGCCTGGTGCGGGACGTGTTTTCCGATCAGGACATGCTGCAACTGCGCGGCAACATGGGAGTTGCGCACTGCCGTTACCCGACCGCCGGTTCCGATGCGGCGGTAGAAGCACAACCGTTCTATGTGAACTCACCGTACGGTATTGTGTTTGCCCATAACGGCAACCTGGTCAATGCCGAGAATTTGCAACATGAGCTTTTTGAAGCTGATCTGCGACACATCAACACCACCTCTGATTCCGAAGTTCTACTCAACGTCTTCGCACATGAATTACGTGATCGCGTCAGCCGAAATCTGCTGAACGAAAAAGATGTATTCAGCAGTGTCGCCTGTGTACACAAGCGTTGCAAAGGCGGTTATGCAGCGATTGGTATGATTGTTGGCCATGGCCTGTTCGCTTTTCGTGACCCGATGGGTATTCGACCATTATCGATTGGTGTGCGTGAAACCGATAGTGGAACGGAGTATGCCGTCGCCTCGGAAAGTGTTGCACTTGCCGGCTTGGGGTTCGACTTTCTGCGTGATGTTGGTGCCGGTGAGGCGATTTACATCACAGTAGACGGCGTCTTGCATGCGGAGCAGTGTGCTAAGCAAGCGCAGCTGGCACCATGCATATTCGAGTATGTCTATCTGGCCCGACCGGACTCGATCATTGATGAAATCTCGGTATACAAATCACGTTTGCGCATGGGTGAGAAACTCGCCGGTAAAATCAAACGGGAGCGCCCTGAACATGACATTGATGTTGTCATACCGATCCCTGACACGAGCAGAACCAGTGCTCTGGAAGTGGCATTTCACCTCGGCGTGAAGTACCGCGAAGGGTTTATTAAAAACCGTTATATTGGTCGTACTTTCATCATGCCCGGCCAGGAGTTACGTGAGAAATCAGTACGACAGAAGCTCAGCCCGATAGAGTTGGAGTTTGCCGGTAAAACCGTTCTGCTGGTTGACGATTCCATTGTACGCGGAACAACTTCAGGGCAGATCGTACAAATGGCGCGTGATGCCGGAGCAACCAAGGTTTACCTGGCTTCAGCGGCCCCTCCTGTCCGATATCCTAATGTTTACGGTATCGATATGCCTGCAGCAGCTGAGCTGATTGCCAATAATCGCAGCATTGATCAAATCAGTGAATTGATTGGATGCGACTGGCTGATCTACCAGGATCTTGAAGATCTTGAAGAGGCAGTTGGTTTCGGCAATCGCACTATCAGGCGATTTGAATCGAGTTGTTTTAACGGTGAATATACGACCGGTGATGTTACAGAGGATTATCTTGAAAGCCTTGCCCGTAAACGATCAGATGACGCGCGCCAGAGCACGTAGTCGTAACGGTCTATCCGAAGCGCAATCCTGCGCGCTGGAAATCCTCGACGCTGATGCCAAAGCTACCGTCCGGTAGTGTGGTTTTTATCTGATAGACATCGCCCGAGTTATCGGTTTCCATCATCGACAAATCAACAACCAATTGTTGAGCCGCTTCTTTATTAACATCCAGAATAATAATGACTTTCGGGCGTAGTTTGTCGCTGGTATTGGACAGCACGATACCGATCTCGCCATTGACCATCTCGACAATACTGCCGGGTGGAAAGATACCTACCGCATCGATGAATGCAATGACGAACTTCTCGTCAAATTGTGTGCCTCGATGTTTGTATAACTCCTGAAGCGCTTCGGATGCTGACACAGCCGGGCGGTAGGGCTGTTCTGTTGTTATGACATCGTATGCTTCGGCGATAGCCACAATCTTTGCATATTTTGGGATTTTCTCTGCAGTTAAACCGCGGGGGTAGCCTTTGCCGTCCGGACGTTCGTGGTGGCTGTGGGCAACGTCAGCAGCACCTGACATTACACTTTTGGTGGATACCAACAGGTCACGACCGGCGCGACAATGTGTTTGCAGCATTTTTCGTTCATCATCCGTGAGCTTTTCTTTACTTGTTAACAACTCGGTTGGAAGACTGGTTTTACCAATGTCATGCAGCATTGCGCAAACACCCAGATCTTCCAGTTCCTTGGTTGTCATGTTCAATGATTTGCCCAGAATGATACTGAGTGCTGAGACGTTCAAAGAATGCTGGGCTGTGCTCTCGTCTTTTGCCTGTATGCGTGTCAGCCAGACTGATGCGTCGGGGTTTCTTAAAATGGAATCTACGCAACCGTCTACTGCCTGCTTGACTTTGCCACCGTCGATTTGCGCGCCGAGCCTGATCTCTTCAAAAAGTGTATTGACGGTGGTGCTTGCCATCTTGTGCATACCGGCAGCAGCGTCGTACTCTTCTTCAACCGATACCAGTGCGTCGGAGCGCGTGTTACCTTTCGGTACATCGTTTGCACCGGACTTACCATCACTTTTACTTTTCAGGGATAGTTCGTCGTAATCGACGTAAACGTACTCGCATTCCTTTTGTAACATCAGGATCTCTTTACTGCTTTTTATATCGAGACCCTGAAACATGAAGCTGGATTCTTCCCAGGGTTTGTCGAGTTCAACGACAAACATGCCCACGCGCAAGTCCTTCACCTGTACTTTGACACGGTGACGTCTCTGCGATTGAGTCCGGCTTTTCTGAGCTGACTTACGCGTAGCCGAAGACGGCCGGCGACGCGGCTCCTCAGGCTCATTGGTTCCGAATAGCTTTTTGAACATCAAAACTCAAAAAAACATTGAGACAACGGGCGAACAGATTCCTGGTATCAGGAACGGTATTCTGTTCTACATCACATGAGAAATCGGCGAAAGTGAAGTAATCTTTATCCTGTGCCTGAATCGTTACTGCATTATTACGGTGTGTTCAGCAGTTAACCCCGGCGATTAAATGCATGTTGTTGAAACAGGCGACCATTTTGTCGAGCAGCGCACAAACGGGCTTCATTTCGACTGCGGATATCGGAACTGAGGTCCGTATGGCCCAATAAAGCCAATAGTGGAAATTTCAGCTTGACCTCTGGTGGGGCTGACGATATGTTGCAGCCATTGCGCCGATTTGAGAATCAGCTTGCGAGGCGCAATTGGATTCGTCGAAGGGTGGGTTACAGGGCGTTTTTTTGCCTTTGGTCCCTAAGTACTTGCTTTCGAAGTGCTGTTGCTATCGATGGATTTACAAGAGACAAAGTATCGCTAAAGCGATTTGGTAGTCGTGAATTTCGATTAGCTGATTGAGTTTTACCACCGGTTCAAGAACTAACTATAGAACCGTTGATAAAAACTGAACCGCTTGAACCGCGCGAAAGTGTGTTCTTGTTTATTGGTTGTAGTTTGTGTAAGCGTACGTAGAGATTCCGAGGGTATCTTTCGTCTACGCAACAGATTTCGCCAATCAGTTATTCGCATACACTCAAGCAATTGCTTTTCAACGGTCGTGTGTCAAGAGTCATCAGTGAATTTGACACGCCGATCGATCCGATAGTTATTCGCAGCTAATACAGATACCTTTCTGATACGCGTCAGCTGGCATGTATAAGCACTGCTGTTAGTCAGTCTCCTTGCAAGCTATATCGTGCCCTGTTGCAAATTCAACGACGGGGTTAGTTGTATGTGCATACCCAAAGGAGAATCAGTTGCATGCCGAAATCTGATACGGCCTTATCCCCGGAGACCCTGGCTATCCGCGCCGGCACCAACCGGACAGAATTTGGTGAGCATGGTGAAGCCATATTCACCACGTCGAGTTTTGTCTTTAACAATGCGGCTGAGGCAGCTGCACGGTTTGCTGGTGATGAAGAGGGTTTTATCTATTCGCGTTTTTCAAACCCGACAGTAGAGAGTTTTGAGAATAGACTGGCTTCACTCGAAGGCGGTGAGGCGTGTATAGCCACTAGTTCCGGAATGTCGGCAATCTTGACCACAGTATTGTCATTGCTTGAGCAAGGGGATCATATAGTTGCAGCAAGCAGTATGTTCGGATCGACTGTTACACTGTTTGAAAAGCTTTTACCTCGCTTGGGTATCACATGTAGTTGGGTGGATGTGACGGATCTTGATGCCTGGCAGCAGGCGATAGCTAAAAATACCCGTATGCTCTTTCTTGAGACACCGACCAATCCGCTGACAGAAATTGCTGACATCACCCGTCTGTCTTCTCTTGCTCGTCAGACAAACACCCTACTGGTTGTAGATAATTGCTTTTGCACACCGGCATTACAAAAACCTCTTGAACTCGGTGCTGATTATGTCGTGCACTCGGCGACAAAGTATCTGGACGGGCAGGGGCGTTGCGTTGGTGGTGCAGTGGTGGGGCCACAGGAAACCATAAAAACTCAGTTTCTCGCGTTCATGCGCAGTGGTGGACCTGCGATGAGCCCGTTCAATGCCTGGGTGTTCAATCGCGGCCTGGAAACACTGTCGCTACGTATGCAACGCCATTGCGAGAACGCATCGCAATTGGCTCAATGGTTACAGCAGCAGCGCTGGGTTAAGCGCGTGTGTTTTCCCGGGTTACCGGATCATCCACAGCACCAGTTGGCAAAGCAGCAGCAGCAGGGCTTCGGTGGCGTCGTCAGTTTCGAGGTTGCTGATAAACAGCAGGCATGGCGTTTAATTGACCGAACACGCCTGCTATCCATTACCGCCAACCTCGGTGATACGCGCACCACCATTACGCATCCGGCTTCAACAACGCACGGGCGCTTGAGCGAAAGTTCTCGGCAGCGCGCTGGAATCAATCAGGGCCTGATTCGGGTTGCGGTTGGGCTTGAACATATTAATGATATTGTTGACGACCTTGATCAGGCAGCATCTGAATCAGGCTAACACGCGAAACCGTGATGTCTACACAAACCTGTCATCGTGAGACTCTTCTGCATCTTTTCAATCGTGCACTGGATTCGGTTGCCGGTGATAAAGCGGTAGCGTGTGCGCTTGCGCAAGAGGATTTAGGTGAGCGAGTATCTGTAGTGGCGATGGGCAAGGCTGCCAGTAGCATGGCGCTGGGTGCTTGTCAGGTATTGCAAGAGCGTTTGACTACTGGCCTGTTACTGACCAAAACCGCGCATGCGGACAAGCAGCTGCAGGATGATCCACGATTTCGCATTGTTGAGTCCGCTCACCCTGTCCCAGATGAATCATCGTTGCGATCCGGTGAGTTACTGATTGAATTTCTTCAGCATCTTGCGCCTGACGATGATCTTCTGGTTCTGGTTTCCGGTGGTTTGTCATCGCTCGTCGAGCAACTACCACCGGGTATGACACTGACGGATCTGACTCGCGTAACGGACTATCTGTTGGGCAGTGGATACGACATCACGCAAATGAATCAGGTACGTCGTTCTATTTCCCGCATTAAAGGTGGTCGTCTGGCCAGTCATCTGGGTGCGCAACGGGTTTTTCAGTACGTGATTTCTGATGTGCCGGGCGATGGATTGCAGGACATTGGTTCAGGTCCACTGGCAGCTCCTCAACCGGATCTTCATAAATTGGAATTGCCTGAGTGGATTGTTGCTTACCAGCGTGCAGTGGCTCTACCGGATGTTGTGGCGCTTGAGAAACTTTCTGCTATCCGCAATCGTATTGTTGCTTCGTCCGCTATTGCGCGACAGGCAGTTTGTGATGCGGCGATCGAGCTGGGACTGCCGGTTCATCCTGTGACGGGTAATCTGCACCAGGATGTTGAGGCCAACGCAAACATGATCTCCCGGCGACTGCTACAGCCTGATGCACCACCTGGCATTTACGTATGGGCTGGAGAGACAACACTGCAATTGCCGGAGAACCCGGGACGAGGTGGGCGCAACCAGCATCTGGCAATGCTGTTGTCGCGGGAGCTGCAAGGTCATCCTGTCACGGTGTTGTGCGGAGCCACTGACGGTACGGATGGTCCGACCCACGACGCTGGTGGAATTGTTGACGGCACCACTGCCCAGAGCGCGCAGCGAATGGGTCTGAATTTTCAACAGATAATCGATAACGTCGACAGTGGTAACTGGCTTGAGCAGACCGGTGCGTTGCTTACCACCGGTCCGACGGGTACGAACGTGATGGATCTTGTGATAGCGATTCGTTAAAACATGAGTGACAACATGAAATTCGCTATAACCTGAAACTTGCTTAAACGTTAATATATAGTGATATTGTTTTAATGATGTTGCTAGTAACGATGCCGTCAAAAGTGATGTTTAAACTTAGGGAACCTCTGATTTATTAGGCGAGGCAGGCAGGGCAAGGCGAAATTTGGCGAAAAAGCGCAGTGTATATGCGAATACATGAGCATTTTGAGCCGAATTTCAACGCAGCCCTGGCAACGCAGGCAATAAATCGGAGGTTCCTTAACGTTCTATGTCGGCATCAGCACGTAATTCATCAAGTTGCGCTTGTATCCGGTCTGCCAGGATTGCACCCTGCAATTGTTGTTTGACGCTTTCAAATGCCGGCGGTGTAGAACCACGCTTTTCACGCAGATGTAATACATGCCAGCCATATTCTGATTGGACCGGCGCGTCGCTGTAAGAATCAATTTCCATGGTTGCTAATGCATCGGACATTTGGGCAGGCAACGCATCACTGTGTACCCAGCCAATATCACCACCCTGACTGCCGCCGGCATCGGTTGAACGTTCGGTAGCCAGTTTCGCAAATGTTTCACCCGCCGCTAAGTCATCAATAACTGCTTTGGCATCGGCTTCGTTTTCCAACATGATCTGACTGACCAGATATTCTGATTTTGACAGCCCTACTGATTGTTTATCGTATTCAGCCTGGAGCTCTTCGTCGGTCGCTTGCATGGATGTGGAAATCTCTCGCAGATACATATTCGACAGTATCTGTAGGCGCTGCAACTCCAGCACACTACGAACATCTTCACGTTCATCTAAACCGGTTTCAACGGCCTGCTGGCTGAGCAGTTTCAGGTTGATCAGTTCGTCCACGATCGCCGTCTCGTCAACAGATTGCTGGTTGCCTTGCAGCTGCTGGCTGACACTGTCAACAGTGCTTTGATAGATTGCTTCGCCGTTGACCGTTGCCACAACCCCGTTGTTGCCGACATCCTGAGCGATAACCGACGTACCTGGTAGCAGTGATGCACAAATAAACAACGCACGCGACAGATAATTTTTTGGGATGGATCGTGTGCTGATCATGGGTGTTTTTCCAGTGCGAGTCATTGACATGTTCTTTTCCATTGAAGGACAAAAAAGTTGTGGTGACAACGGGCAACCTCATGTGATCTGACTGATCAGGGCAGTACCCTTCGAAACGGCTTGACGCTGACATCCGCATACACGCCGGCTTCGATGTAGGGATCCTTATCAGCCCACTCGCGAGCTGCCTGTAATGAACTGAACTCTGCAATAATTATGCTGCCGGTGAACCCGGCATTGCCGGGATCTTCAGCATCTATAGCCGGAAGCGGTCCTGCGGTAAGCAGTCGGCCTTCGCTGGTCAGTTGCTGAAGCCGCTCCACATGCGCGGGGCGGGCTTCAAGGCGACGTGTGAGGCTGTTTTCCACGTCAGTAGCCACGATAGCGTAATACATTGAATCCTTCCTGTTGGTAATGTAGGTGATGCTGGTAACAGGTTTGCGCGACGCTCCTGCACGGTGCCAGTCCAATCGCGTCTGCGTTGATAGTCTTTCTTCGTTTTATTTGCGTGAACGTTGGCACTTGAGCGCTGCTGTGCCAAATTTCCGCCGAACAATGCCAGTATTGCAACTATACTCAGGGTTAGACACACCCCATAGGCGATCAGTTTCGTCGGGGGCCGAGTAAATGAGCCAGTTTTTTCAAATTCATCCGGATAATCCACAACAGCGGCTATTGCGACGGGCTGTGGATATTGTCGAAGAGGGCGGGGTGATCGTTTATCCGACCGACTCGTGTTACGCACTCGGATGTCATATTGGTAACAAGCAAGCGATGTTAAGGATAGCCCGAATTCGCCGCACGGATACGCGGCATAACTTCACGATTGTTTGTCGTGATTTATCAGATATCGCTGTTTATGCACGGTTGGATAACGCGGGTTACCGACTACTGAAATCACTGACACCCGGACCCTACACGTTTATTTTAAAGGCGACACGCGAAGTTCCAAGACGGTTGCAGAATCCGAAACGCAGCACGATTGGAATACGGGTGCCGGACAATCGTATCTGTGCCGGTTTGTTACAGGAGTTAGGTCAGCCGATGATGAGTAGCACGCTGATTCTACCGCCCGCAGAGCTTCCCGAAACGGATCCTTATGATATTCGGGATGCGCTTGAGCATCAGGTCGATCTGATCGTCGATGGCGGGCATTGCGGTTTTGAGCCGACTACGGTGTTGCAGCTCGAAAGCGACGGTGATGTGTCTGTGATGCGACACGGAAAAGGTGAAATTTCTTTTTGAAATTTCCTTATAAATCAATTAAATCGATCGGATTTATTACATTCTAACGGTATAATCCAAGGGTCTGCTTCAGCACCGAAATTATGTCCAGTCCAGGTCAATCAGCCCCGGCTTCATCCTCTGACGCTACCATCGGCGCCAGTACAGATGCTGCGTTGGCCGCAAACCCTGACGCCGTGGTTCGTGCGCGTGTCCGCGGTGAGCCGGTGATGGAGCTGCCGCAGGATCTCTACATCCCCCCGGATGCGCTGGAAGTCATCCTCGACACCTTTGAAGGACCACTTGATCTGCTGCTCTACCTGATCAAACGCCAGAATCTGGATATCCTGAACATTCCGGTTGCAAAAATAACGGGGCAGTACATGGAGTACATCCGCCTGATGGAAACCCTGCGGCTGGAACTGGCAGCTGAGTACCTGGTAATGGCGGCGATGCTGGCTGAAATAAAGTCACGCATGTTGCTGCCTCGCGTGGAAGTCGGCGAGGACGACGAGGATGATCCGCGCGCCGAGCTTATCCGACGACTGCAGGAATACGAACGCTATAAGCAGGCCAGCGAAGATTTGTCTGACCTGCCAAGACTTGAACGCGACAACCATGTGCTGCAGGCAAAGGCACCGACTATCGAGCGTGATTTGCCATTACCTGATGTCACGCTGCGCGAACTGCTGATGGCGTTCAAAGATGTCGCCATGCGTAACCACGCAATGCAGAGCCACAATATTTCGCGAGAGACGCTGTCTGTGCGTGAACGGATGACGCAAATTTTGTCGGTCATTCGCATTGGTGAATTTTGTGAGTTCTCCACCTGCTTTTCACCTGAGGAAGGGCGGCAGGGTATTGTTGTGACGTTTCTGGCAATACTTGAATTATGTAAAGAATCCAGCATTGATATCGTGCAGTCGGCACCGTACGCACCGATCTATCTGAAACCCCGGGCCGGCGTGCTCGAAAATGACAGTGAAACCGATGTCTCTGTCCCGCACGACGATACCGGTACATCATTACCCTGATAAAAGTCCTCTGAAACGAGCTGATTATGCAAGCTGATCAACTGCAAAAGATAATCGAAGCCGCGCTACTGGTGGCAGCCAGACCCATGTCCGTGGAACAACTGGAAGCGCTGTTTGCTGAGGACAATCCGGCTCCTTCACGCGATGATATCCGCGAGGCGCTTGCAGCACTGAGCGAACAGTATGAAGATCGTGGCATCGAGTTACTTGAAGTGGCCAGTGGCTGGCGTATGCAATCGCGCCAGGAGATGAGTCCCTGGATAGCGAATTTATTTCAGGAAAAAGCGCCACGCTATTCGCGCGCTTTGCTCGAAACTCTGGTTTTGGTTGCTTACAGGCAACCGATAACCCGTGGCGAGATAGAAGACGTTCGCGGGGTAGCGGTTAATTCCTACATCATAAAAACGCTTATCGAGCGTAACTGGGTCAAAGTTGTTGGTCATCGCGATGTGCCGGGCAGACCCGAACTTCTGGCAACAACACGCGAATTTCTGGATTATTTTAATCTACGCAAGATCGGCGACCTGCCAACGTTGGCAGAGATTAAATCGCTCGAAGAAATTGCACCGGATCTTGCCAAGGAAGTCGACATGCTCGAAGCAGGCGAAGGCGCAGAGGAAGACGCGGACCAACCTTCGCAGGAAAACGCAGAGGAAACGCCTGAATCCACAGAATCTGAAGAATTGACAGAACTGTCAGCCGAGCAATCTGACGATGAGCTGTTAAATCAGGAAAGCGATAACGATCAGGAAAGCGATAACGGCGTTGCCGCACAAGAATCCGCCGATTCAAGTGCAGATGTATCTGTAGAAGCACAGGAAGCTAATGATCTGACAGCCGGGCTAACTGGTGTGACAACGGTTGACGTTGAATTGCCGCTGGAGGAAGAACAGCAACTTGAAGAATTGTTGTCTGAAGAATCTGACGATGACGAAGAATTAAGTGTTAACGAAGCCACCATTGATGCGCTGTCGCAAGTCACTCGGTCAGAATCAGAGTTATTACACTAGTAGCCTCGCTAGCGACGGGTTGAGCTGAATCGAGTGAGCTGCGACGGCAGACGGGCACTGGTGGCGAAAAGAAAACAGTGTGCGAACACCCACAGCGACGCTAAAACTGCTTTTCTAACTGGAAACTGCTTAGTTTTCAGTGTCACTGTTTTCGCCTTCGTGAATAGAGCAGGCTAGTCACCTCACTTGTAGTTACAACCCGCATCACTCACCGTCTGTGATTCCCGCGAAGGGAATCATTTCTAGACCGGAGTGATGGGTTCAGTTCACAGCAACTCCAGTTCCTTCTGCTTTTTCCTCGATAAGCCTGCGGCAACGATCCGGTGTGATTGCGTGATCAGGTCTTTTAGTTCAGCCGTCTGCAATTCAGACGGAGCATACACCTGTAACCATTTCAATCCTCTGTTTGCCATATAAGGTGCCGGTCTGAAACCGGGTTCTTCCTGCATCAGAAAAAAATCAGCTTCAGATGTTTTAAAGGTGAATGCCGGTTCGTCTGTTTTTTCCTAACCACCGATGGCGAACACTTTTCCGCCCACCTTCCAGACATGCGAATCACCCCATTGCTTAACATAGGTTGTCGCTTTCAGTGCTGCGCAATATTTGTTGAACTCGTCGTAAGTCATGTGCGTACCACCTGTTTGAGGTTTGTGCTGACGTCTTTGCTGACTTTCGTGCTGACGTTGATGTGGTCGTATTCCAGTTCCATGCGAGTGTTGCAGTTTGCTAGTCTGCGAAAAGTTCGTTCAGCATTCTCTGCGGATTGGCCAGAAAGTTTCTGGTGATTTCGTAGTGCTCCGTATCCTCGTAACGCACTGCATTAACGCCGCTAGCGTCTATCTGATAAATAGTAGCTTCAGGGTAAGCTAGCAGAATGGGTGAGTGAGTCGCAATTATAAACTGGGATGAATCGTCGACCAGCTGCTTCATCCGGGTCAACACGGATAATTGTCTTGACGGGGATAGAGCGGCCTCCGGTTCATCTAAAATGTACAACCCTTTGCCACCAAATCTGTTGATCATCAGGGATAAAAAAGACTCTCCGTGCGATTGCTCGTGCAAAGACTTACCGCCATACGAGTCAATCACCAACGGACTGGGGCTGAATTCACTGTCCAGCGCTTCAATATGGGTCGCTACATTAAAGTAGCTTTCAGCGCGCAGAAAAAAACCATCCCTTGGTTTCGAAAATGATTTTACCAAACCCAGGTGTTTATAAAGCTCAGAATGTGAATCGTGCGTACCGAAGTTGAAGTTCTTGGTGCCACCTTCCGGGTTGAAACCAAGAGCAACAGCGATTGACTCGATGAGTGTCGATTTGCCACTGCCGTTTTCACCAACGAGGAATGTAACTGCAGAGGGGAATGCGAGAGAATCGAGCGTTTTTAGTGCGGGTATAGAAAACGGGTAGTTGTCGAATTTTTCTATCGTGTCTCTTTTTAAAATAACTTTTCTGAGGTAGGGGAACGTTTCCATCGCCTTCTTTATGTTTATCCGCATTAACTGTCACACAAGGTACCGGATCAATGGCCGTAACTCGTTGCCCGTTGTCAGTTAATTCAAATTTTTCTACATCGGGCGCATCGCACTTAATAAGACTGAATGTCGCACCAGCTTCAATCGATGTTGCCGACATACACCTGTCGTCGTACGAAATTTGAATTAAACCTTCCGATATCGGGTCAGCAATGCAATTATTGTCTGACTAACCTACCTGAATCGTGCCGGTGACAACGCAGCTGATAGTCGATCACTGGATTCTGCATCGTTGTGCTGTAGCTGCTGGTCAAGGCATTGCGTAGCCAGCAGCATCGCTGTTGCCGGTGCTGTCTGAATACCGTACCCACCCTGGCCAGCCAGCCAGTAAAATCCGTTGGCTGTCGGATCAAGGCCTACGACAGGTGACCTGTCCGGTGCAAAGGTGCGCAAACCCGCCCAGCTGTGTACAGGTCGTCCGGGGTTCAGATCAACCATTTGTTCAAAGCGATCCAACGCACCTGCCAGAATTTCATCTTCAGGCCATGCGTCACGTGGCTCGACAGGGTCCTCATCCGCTGGTGATAGCATCAAACGCCCTGCGGTGGGTAACGCGTACCAGGTTTCAGCAAGAGTGCCAAACAGTGGCCATCGATCGAATGTTCCTGATTGATCTTCAATATCAAATATTTGCGCCGAGCGACGCATTGGCGTTAATCCAACAGGTGATACGCCTGCCATCCCAGCTACGGCATCCGCCCAGGCGCCAGCTGCGTTGATCACGTTTGCACACGAATAGATATTATCGCCACAGTACACGCGCCAGCCATCGCCGTCACGCGCCAGGGTATCGACACGTGAATGGGTCACCAACGAACCATTGTTTTGTTTAAGCTCTCGGGTATATCCCTGCAGCAATTGATCAACGTCGATATCAGCTGCATCACTCTCATAAAATGCAAAATCAAACGTTGCAGGTTTTATCACTGGGACAATATCACAGGCCTGCGTTGCAGATATTTTCTCAACGCCGCTGGCACCGGCAAGATAAGAGTTGATGGTCGCGTCGCACTCGTTGTGAAGTACCAAAAGCAACTGACCACGCGCGCTCAATACAGACTCACCGGTGAGTTCCCCGCTCAGTGTGGGATAGGCGAGATCGTTAAGCTGGCGCAACGTGGCGTTGCCATAGTTACGGATATACTGCGCTGCTGATCGACCGGTGGAGTGATAGCCGGTGTGGGATTCAGCTTCGAGCACAGTAACTGATGCATGCTCAGATAGTAGTGCAGCGACACTAATGCCTGCAATACCGCCACCTATAACAACAAAATCCGTCGTCGTCGCAGTCATGATTGCATCGCAATAATTATTAACGGTGTCGTTAGTTCTAGTTTTGCTGCCAGCGTCGAAGCAACACGTAGACTGCGCCTGTTCCGCCATCATTTTCACGTGCTGAACAATACGCCAGCACCTGTTTATGATGACGCAACCAGCTATCGATGGCTTTTTTCAGTACCGGTGTTCTATCAGCTCGCTTTCTGCCGCGACCGTGAATAATACGGACACAACGTATCCCTCGCATGCGCGATTTTTCGATAAAAGTGGCCACTTCACTTTTTGCCTGTTCACGCGTCAAGCCATGCAGATCCAGTTCCGCCTGTATCGCATGTTTACCGGATTTCAGCTTGCGTAGTTCGGAGCGCTGTAATCCGGGTGCTGTCCAGGCCAGGTGATCGCCTGTTTCAAGTAGCTCATGGTCAGGGAAGTCGTCGAGCAAATGTGCCATGACGTCGCGGTCGTCGTGCGCCTGGGCATTAACCTTGGGTGCGGGTTTGGGTGCGTCCGGTGCCCGGCGGTTTTTGGTATTGACTGGTTTGACATCCCCGACAGCATCGCGAAACAGCGCCCACTCATCAGCCGCGTTCGCCTGATTTTCTGGGTCGACAGATTTTCCGGGCTTTTTTTTGGCCATCAGGTTCGGGAACCGGATTGGGAAACCGGGTTGGGAAACGTTACCGGTCGCGGTCTGTTTTTCAAAAAAAGTTCAAATCGGGTATCGCGCTGACGCTTTGCAACACAATAGCAATTTTATCATTTTTGCCCCTGGTTTTCGGTGTTGTCATTCTGGCTGTGGTTATCGTGGCAGTCTGTGGAGTGATTCGCTGTTTTTTTGCGACAAGAATTGCTTAAACTGCCTGAAATGGCGGGCTTGTGGGGTGACAGTGACTGAAAGGAACTTCACCTATATTCTGCGGGTCTTAAACTATGGAGAAGGGCCTGGTTCGGATGTCTGTAATGTGTGCTACCGATCAGGCCGGGTTCAATCAGACCGCGTTCAATTCGTTGGGCTGCTGTGAAGGAGTCGGGTTGTTACTGTCGAACTGCCGGACGCCTTGGCTAAAATCACATACTTGAAAATTGATCTGATCCTATATCAATCGCCGGCATTTTATGAAGTTGCAGTTATTTTGCTTGTGACTCCGTTACTTGTATAAAAAGCATTATATTTAAATTGGTTAAAATTTAGCAGTTACACTCTGAGCAGTTATATTCTTAGCAGTTATATTTATTCTTAGCAGTTACATTAAAACGGACTAGTAAATGATATTTCGTCAAACACCGCGAGCACATAAAGTCGGTTGGGTCGCATTGCTGTTAACCCTCGTGTGGTTACCGTCTCTATCTTATGCCCTGAAGTTTGGCACACTTGCTGACACTGACCGTGAGTTGCCGGCCTTTGAAATGCTGACTATGGAAGACAAAGTCTGGACGAAGGTCGATTTCAAAGACAAATTGACGATCGTGAATTTCTGGGCGACCTGGTGCGCACCGTGCCGTGAAGAAATGCCTTCACTCAATCGTGCCTGGGAAAAAGTAAAAGATCAGGGTGTATCAATGGTGGCAATAAATCTGGGCGAGACCAAAGATCAGATTGCACGATTTACCAATGAAATTCCTATCGACTTTACGGTTCTGCGTGCAACGGATCCTTCAACTATGTCGAATTGGCAAGTGCGTGGACTGCCAACCACTTTGGTGGTCGATGAGCGTGGCCGAATTATCAAGGAATTTATCGGGCCGGCAGAGTGGGATCAGGATGAACTGCTCGATCCCATTCTGGATTTACTATAAGCCTCTAAACTGTATCCGGCGTTTTTGCAACGCCGGATACAATGTCAGCTCTTATCTTTGAACCCGTAGCACTACATCGGGTAGTGTAGACGGTAGAGTCAACTGTAGCGCCAACTTCGGGCTTATCCGACTACCGTAAAAGATTCGGATAACCTTCCGGCCACTGACTGGGTGACGGTATGTGGTTCGGTGATCTGAACGGTACTTCATCGGAACGTGGTATTCCCTGGCCATCGTCGTTTTGTGGTGCCTGCGGCAATGGTCCTGATTTCTGATACACACGAATATAGTCAATCTGGTGCTGACCGGGCCACGGGGTTGTTGTGTCCGGTGAACCCGGCCACCAACCACCGATTGCGGTGTTTGCGATTAAATACATCTCCTGGCTTGATACTTCCGGATCAATCACCGTGTGGCGTGCAATGCCATCTACGTAAAAAACGAGTCTGCCGGGTAACCACTCAACACCGAAGGTATGAAAGTCGTTGGTGTAATCGACGCCCACCGTTTCCTGTGATTTGGTTGAACGCAATGTATCTGTGTCATCGAAATAGTGGTATGTGTGATACGCCCAGTCCCAGTCATGGCCGATATGCTCCATGATGTCTATCTCTGGACGTGACCCGACATAATAAGCTGTCAGTAACCAGAACGCTGACCAGAAACCACGTCCGCGCGGTAGTTTCGCCCGGGCTTCAATGTACCCGTAGGTAAATTTGAATGCTGAGTGCGACGTGATTACGCCTGACAGATAACGCTGACCGTTAGCTTTTTCCAACAGGTTGTCCGGAGTCTGTATTGATTCGATAGTTAAAACACCATCGTTTACCGAGAACGGATTGAACCCGAAATCAGGATCGTTCTCGATATCGACGTAGTATTGTTCTTCACTGTTAATGACAAGGTCCGGGCCCCACAGGTACTGTGTATCCCAGGTGCCAAGATCCAGTTCCGAGCCGTCAAACTCTTCGTTGAATACCAATTGGTAGTCGCTGTTACCAATAAAGTCGGGCGAACGAGCTGCATCCCAGGCACTTCCACCAACAAAATCAACTGTGAGGCCTTCAGCGATAGTTGTAAAAGTGGGAACGGAATCAAACGCGTCAACTTGATAATAGTGACTTGTAGAGGTGACATCCCGGTCATGAAAAGTGTTGTCCTGTACCGTCACGTAGTACTCGCTATCGCGAAAGACGTTGTAACCGGTAGAGCCTGTGTGACTATTCCAATTCAATATAACGCTGCCGTCGCTTTGAACCTCGCCGGAAAAACCTGCGTCTGTGTGCGATGTAAAGGATGTTCGGAAAACATTGGCAGCCGCAGCTTCTGGCGTGGCTTCAGTGTCCGTGTGCGTAGCTGCATCTGGTTGTGTAACAACTGAAGCAACTTCGGTTTCGTTTTGCGGCTCTGTAACAGCGGTATTGTCTGATTCCAGTGCGACTGACGTATTTGTTGACGTATCTTCTGACGCACCGTCTGACGTATCTGCTGACGTATCTGCTGTCGCAGACTCCGTATCCGGATTCTGACTGGGTGCTTGCATTGCTACATCAGTCGCGGGTGGTTCGCTAGCAATGCTGTCTGTTGCGGCTGGTGTATTTAATGTTTCAGCAGCGGTATTTTCAGCCGGGTTAGTTTCGACGCTGTCAGTGCCGACATCTGCAGAGTTGGCAGCACCAAGCTCAGGCTGTTCACTTGTTGCCTGTGGGCTTGCTGCTTGCTGAGTCTGTTCAGGTTGTGATGCTGAAGTTGATGCAACTTCCGTGATCTCAATCACCAGACCCTCGGCAATTGTCTCTGTTTGCGCTTCATCGTCGATAGCGCGTATTTCGAATGATTGTTCCCCGATCACTGTTGGTGTGATAACGGTTTGGGGCTCTGTCGTACTTGTAACCAATTGATCGCCGTTGAAAACTTCGTAGCGTGTGGCGTTTGATAACGGAACCCAACTCAATGCAACCTGACCGTCATCGAGTATCTGTGCCGAGAAACCGGTGGTTGATGCAGAGTTGATAATTACCGGAAGTGCCGGTGCGGCGGTGACTTCCTGAGCAGTTTCATTTACAGCGTTTACAGGCAGAACATCGCTGTTGTCAGATGTTTGAGCAGGGATGGAGTTTCCTCCACCGCAAGCAGCCATGCTTAAAGCCAGTACTGAGACAGTAACTAGTTTTGTACCGAGCGAGATGTCCGGCTTTCTGCTCCCTGCAGAGAAGTGTTGCTGATTTTGCGTGTTCATTCGTTCCGATGGTGCTCTATGAGTGTGTCGTTACGCGGGAATCGCGGAATGCCGGTAGTAATCCGGCATTGACACAAATGCTTAATAACTCATTGACCTATCGGAATTTTTTATAATCTCCTGATTTTTTGTGCCGGAAATTGTGATTACGCTCGGCAAATTAATTCACTACCACCCTGAAAGGCTGCGGTGATTGCGGACGGAGCCACATAATTTAACCCGTCACGCGACAGCGGTTGCTGTCGCGCGGGAAATCGAGAAGATTCACGGCAAGACGTTTGGGCTTTTTGATCGCGTTCAACCAGCTATGGCTTTGCCGGAACTGCAACGATCAGTGTGGCACGTGCGTTAGCGGGATATTAACGGATAGCGGTGACAAGAATCAGATCGCCGGTGGTTTGGAACATACCTGATCATACGCATAACGCTCGTTTATCAAGTTGTTGTACTCGTAGATATCCAGTGTTGCGCTGTACGCATCCTCTGTTATTTCAATGTGTGGTGTCCAACACCCGAGCTGCTGGTAGCTGGCAATACATTTGGTCAGAACCTGTTGATCAATATCAGGAAAATACGGTTGTTGCGCACGCGCGATATCAGATGCAGGCGTATCGATCATGTAACGGCGAGTTTTTGTGTAAGCGCGTGTAAAGGCCTGCGCCATATCAGATTCCAGCCAATCACGTGTCGTCGCCAGGCTGGAAAATCCACATGGCCCGATCGGTATGCCTACCTGTGTAACGATGTGGCCTACACCGTCTGCTTCCAGCTGTTGCGGGAAGGGCCCCTGCTGTTGTACGTACTGGCCTTGACCGCTTCTGAAGGCTTTGTCCATATCAGCCGCACCGCCGACATTAATTGCTTTAATCCGGTCGTAGTCAATGCCGGCTTTATGGCAGGCATAACGAAACATATCCAGTGGTTGTCCGCCGCCGAATAAAACAACCTCCGCCCCTTCAAGATCCTGCCATTTAAAGTTGGGTTGCGGTTCGCGCGCAGTAAGAAAAAAACCGTCCATTTCGTTGACTTGCGCGAAATGAACCACTGATGTTGTCTCACCTTTATTCAACGGTGTGAATCCCTGGCTCAGGGCTGACTGGACGACATGTGCACTGCCGTCTTCAAGCGCTGCGATTGCAGAAGTACCCGGAGCTGCAATGCTCCAGTTCGGGTCAAGCCCCTCGTCGCGCAGGAATCCGCCGGACATAGTTGAAATGAGAGGGGAGTAAAAGGCGGAGAACAATGTGAACTGAATATTTATCGATTCCATGATCCGGGCGGGCAGGTTGGGTGAGTATCGACGCAGAGCATGTGTTGCATAAGCTCTACCGGATGACAGCGCTGCGAAATCGTACCGCTGCTGAATTTTTACGTGGTCAAATTTCTAATAAAGCGAGTTGATAAACGTGAGTTTACCAACCCGCTCGTACAACTTTATAGTGTTAGCTTTTTTTTCGGTTGGAACGGTTTAGCTGTTAGCGCGGTTCGCAACCAGGTCATCAACAACTGCCGGTTCTGCCAGTGTCGATGTGTCCCCAAGGCTGTCCAGCTCGTTTTCCGCAATTTTACGCAGAATTCGCCGCATGATCTTGCCCGAACGGGTTTTCGGTAATCCCGGTGCCCATTGCAGTAAATCCGGACTCGCTATCGGACCGATTTCTTTGCGCACATGTTGCACGAGCTCACTGCGCAGATCATCTGTCGCTTCGATACCATTCATCAACGTCACGTACGCGTAGATACCCTGACCCTTGATGTCATGCGGGTAACCGACAACCGCCGCTTCTGCTACGGAATCGTGTAGTACAAGTGCGCTTTCAACTTCTGCAGTACCGAGACGGTGCCCCGAGACATTGAGTACATCATCGACGCGACCTGTAATCCAGTAGTAGCCGTCTTCATCACGTCGTGCACCGTCACCGGTGAAGTAAAAACCGGGGTACATCTGAAAGTAAGTTTCGTAGAATCGCTGGTGGTCACCGTAGACGCTTCGCATCTGACCCGGCCATGGGCGGGTGATGACCAGATTCCCCGAAGTTGCGCCTTCGAGAACTTTGCCTTGATCGTCAACGAGTGCCGGTACCACGCCGAAAAACGGTTTCGTTGCAGAACCGGGTTTAAGGTCAGTCGCACCGGGTAATGGTGAGATCAAAATGCCACCGGTCTCTGTTTGCCACCAGGTATCGACGATCGGGCAACGGCTGTCACCCACAGTTTTGTGATACCACTCCCAGGCTTCCGGATTGATTGGCTCACCTACTGTACCCAGTAACCTGAGCGAACCACGGTCAGTTGAGGTTACCGGATCGTCGCCTTGTTGCATCAATGCGCGAATGGCAGTCGGTGCTGTGTAGAAAATATTAACTTTATGTTTGTCGATGACTTGCCAGAAACGACTGGCATCGGGGTAGGTGGGTACACCCTCGAACATCAAAGTCGTAGCGCCATTGGCTAGCGGTCCGTAGACAATGTAGGAGTGGCCGGTTACCCAGCCAACATCCGCCGTACACCAATAGATGTCACCGTCTTTGTAATCGAATACATAGCGGTGCGTCATGGACGCATAAAGAATGTAACCACCGCTGGTGTGCAACACCCCTTTCGGTTTACCGGTTGAACCGGAGGTATACAGAATAAACGACGGGTCTTCTGCGTCCAGCTCGACGGCCGGGCAGTCTTCGGCAGCGCCGTCGACGATGTCGTGATACCAGACATCACGACCATCCGTCCAGTCGATTGCCTCGCCACCGCGTTTAACAACAACGACCTTGCGTACACACTCGGTTCCATCGCAGGCCGCATCTGTGTTGTTTTTCAGTGGTACGCTTTTACCGCCACGCACACCCTGATCAGCGGTGATAACAATGGAACATTCCGAATCGACGATACGGTCCCGTAACGCATCGGGAGAAAAACCTCCGAATACCACCGAATGCACCGCACCGATTCTGACTGTCGCGAGCATCGCAACCGCAGCCTCCGGCACCATCGGCATGTAGATACATACGCGATCGCCTTTCTTTACACCCAGGCCTTTAAGTGCATTGGCAAACTTGCACACTTCGGCATGCAGCTCACGGTAGGTAATATGCTTGGCATCGGCCGGATCATCTCCTTCCCAGATGATGGCCGTCTGGTCACCGCGTTTTTCCAGATGACGATCAAGGCAGTTGTATGCCATGTTGACCTTGGCACCCTTGAACCAGGCTATTTCGGCTTTGTTGTAATCCCATTCCTGTACCTGCTCCCAGGGCGAGAACCAATCAATATGCTTCTCTGCCTGTTCACTCCAGAACGCGTCCGGATTTTCAACCGACTGTGCGTACATGGCTTCGTATTGCTCTGCAGTGATCAGGGTATTATTTGAAGCACTTTCGGGTACTGGGTAGATCTTGTCTTCTGACATGGATTGGTTCCTTGGGAAGGATTTGATTACGTAAAAAAATCGCGCAAATTTTAACGCTGCACCGTGTTGGAATAAACAGCCAGCATCACGTTTTACCGTATCTACCGAGGTGTAATTGTACTAAGTAATTGATATTTAAAGGATAATTATTTATCAGGCATTATAAAACCTGATGCTGAAGATCAGGGATATTTCAAAGTGACTGCATGGACTGTTGCAGGTGCTTTATAAAGCTACTGATTTACCTCGAAATGGCGAGTTGCCCCTGCGCAGCCGCTTGTCGTCGGTCGAATTTCAGATGGATTAGGCTTGCTGCACAGGGATCCCTTCGCCTTCACCACTAAGGTGCAACAGTCTATGCACCCAGTTTGAGAATATTCGGGGTTCTCGCACTGTGCAGGTTATTGGCGAGGCAGGTTCATTTTCTGGCGCCTTTCCCACAGCGCTTTGCGGCTGATACCCAGTTTCTGCGCCAGCTCGGTTTCAGATAACTCGGTCTGGTGATGGCTAACGAAAAAGCGAAAGTAGCCGTCCAGACTCAAATCCAGCGGGTTGTTGACGACCCCGTCCTCTCGTAGTTGCAGTCCCATGTGGGCAGGTTCGATGACGTTGGCATCAACAGCGAGTACAGCGCGCTCAACGACGCTACGCAATTCGTTGACATTGCCCGGGTAGTGATAGGCCTGTAGTGCATGTAAAGAGGTGGCTGAGAACTCGATACCGTCCTTGCGGTAACGCCGGCTGTATTGATTCAAAAAATGTTGCGCCAGTGCTGCTATGTCTTCAGGGCGCTCTCTCAAAGGTGGCATCCGTAACTGCCAGTCGTTAAACAGTTCGGCGAAGCGCTGACTGATAGTGCCTTTGCTGATTGCATAGTTCAGTGTTTGAGCGCCGAGTACAACAAGGCGTATATCGACGAGACGATGCTCACGTCTTGCCGTTAAGGTTTGTCCGTCTTCCAGCCAGTCGCAAAGCCTGTCCTGTTGGTTTACCGGAATTTCTTCGATACTGCGTAACACCAGCGTTCCAGCGTGTGCTGTACGCAGTAGCCCCAGGTCGTGATGACCGTCGGTCGTGGTTGGCGTGGTGTTACCGTTTTCGATTTTATTCGTTGGGGCACCGCCGGCATTTTCGGTTGGCCGAGTGGTTTGCGGGAATTCTTCCAACGGTGTCCCGAACAACAATTGCTCGAAATCCGTCGGGTCATGCAAGGGTAGATCGGCGATCACCAAGGGTCCGCCCGAACGGTGGCTGTTTTCGTGCATTAACCGCGAAAGAATTTCACGACCGCTGCCGCGTTCACCTTGCAGGTAAACACACGAGGCGTTTGCCGGTAGATTGATAACGTCATGCGCGAGCGCACTCAACACCGGGTTGCGTGTTTCAAAGTCAACGTCAGGTAATACCCTGCGCAGATCCTGTCGCATCGCCGCGTTTTGAACTGAAAGCCGTTTTTGCTGAACAGCGCGTTCTATTACCAACAGCAACTCACCGTGATCAAACGGTTTTGAAATGTAGTCAACGGCACCCTGGCGCATTGCGTCCACGGCCGAACGCACACTGGCATGACTGGTCATGATCACAACCGGTGCATGTTGTACAACATCCAGTATGTCGGTACCGGGTACCCCCGGTAGTCTGATATCCGCCAATATCAGGTCAAACGAATCAGGTGCGCATTCATAAGCCTGTTCGATGGTACCGACACCTGTGACAGCATAGTTGTTCCGTTCTAGCAACTTCGTCAGCTGCTTACGGATCATCTCTTCATCTTCTATTACAAGTATGCGATTCATGGTCGCTCACCACTTCCCGGCTTCTGGCGAGTATCTGTCGGTTGTGATGTCACCACGTTAAGTTCTTCTACGTTCCCGGTTACCGAGGCAGTTTCCGCCAGCGGTAAAACAACTTCAAAGCAAGTGCCGCTTGATGGATCAGACTGCGCGCTAACCCGACCGCCGTGCTGTGTCAGGATACTGTAAACAAGTGACAGGCCAAGACCGGTTCCTTCACCAACTGGTTTAGTGGTAAAAAAAGGCTCAAAAATATGGGCCAATTTGTCGGCTTCAATAACATCGCCATGATTAACGACCCGCACACTTATATTGTTATCCACGGATTGACCACGCAAAGTTATGGGCTGATCCGGTGGCGAAGCGTAGCAGGCGTTTTGCAATAAATTAACGAAGACCTGCACCAGTTGCTGTGAATTAACATGCGCTGACAGCGGTTGATCAAGCTGCACATCAAACACACTCTTTCGACCAGGATCATCGAGCCGTACCAACTGTATCGCCTCGTTTATACAAGTGCGCAAATCGACAATATCCCGGTTGCTACCCAGTCCGACATTACTTCGCGAGAAAGCCAGTAAAGTAGTTACGATGCCGTTTATGCGTGCAACCTGTGCAAGTATGTCATCTGCACTTTCTTCGATAGCACCGTTGTTGTCTTCGTAATGCAGATTTTGCGCAATACTGGCAATCCCTGTAAGTGGATTACCGATCTCATGGGCAACTCCTGCTGACAGTCTGCCGATTGATGCGAGGCGTTCGCTGTGGGCTAACTCAGACTCGAGCGTTTCGACACTTGTTCTATCCTCAACCAGGATAACCTGACCGAAGGTAGACTCTCCCGTATCTTGTGGATCACTGACATCGGCTTTATAAAGATCGAAAGTCGCCTCAGTGTTTTCTACTGAAACCTTTTGTCTGATGCGCTGGTTGTCGTCGGATCTGGAAAATTCCGACAACATATCACCCCAGGGTGTCGGTAAATCTTTCAGCACACTCTGACGTGCTTGATTTTCACTTATGCCCGTGATCTGCTGCATCGCATCATTCCAGATCAAAACATCGCTTTGCGGACTGGAACTGCAGACACCGACCGGTAGTTCGCGTAGTACACTTCTCAGGTATATTCGGAAATCATCGAGTTCTTTTGTTATGCCCTGCATTTGTTCGCGTGACTGGGCGAGTCGTTGTTCGGTGTAACGCAGGCTCTCAGCCAGTGCAATTTCTGCAGGTTGTTCCAGTCGACGATTAGAACGGATTGCAAGTCGTGCCACGGTTGGTCCAAGCAGACCCGAGAGGTTACGCTCGAGCCGATCCTGAAAAAGTGCCAGGCTAGCGGGGCGCGTATCGTTCGGATCAATACCGCTTTCGTGCAGTGCACGCCCAACTTCATGGTCAGCGGCGCTGGTGCCAATCAGTCGTTCAAGTTGCGAAATATATTCTGTCGTCGAGGGTAGTGTTGCAGTGGTGGGTGTTGCCTGCGTCGATTTACCCGTGCAAATTTTCGATGCTTCACGTTCCGTTGCACTCGGTTTACTGAGAAGCGAACCAAGAATGTACAACAGCGTGTTAACAGACAGCGAACAGAATGTCGAAACACTCCATATATCAACATCACCAACACCCAGCCTGCTGGTAACCAGTTGAAAGGTATCCTGTTGCACGCTGCCGACTAAAAGCGGCACGATCAGCATCGCGAACCAGACAACTGCACCTCCAATCAGACCCGCAAGAAACCCTTTCTGCGTACCTCGACTCCAAAACAACAAGCCGATGACACCGGGTAGCAACTGCGCAGCTGCGACGAATGAAATCAAGCCAAGACTGGCGAGCCCCTGGTTCAACTCGATAACCAGATAGAACAGATAACCGCAGGCGATAATGGCAGCGATAATTAGACGCTTCGTCCACAGTATCCTGCCGTAAAAATTACGCTCAGGCCGGGCGATTGAGATTTGCGCCGGTAGAAACAAGTGGTTCAGACACATGTAAGACAGTGCAAGCGTTGTCACTATCATCATTGCAGTCGCGGCAGACAAGCCACCCAAAAAAACAAGCACTGACATCCACGGACTACCCAGTGTCAGTGTCATGCCGAGCACATAAAAGTCAGGCGTTGTGTTTAGTGACAGGTGTTTGCCTGCGAAAAGAATTGGAATAATCGGTAAATTGAGCAGCAGCAAATAAAGCGGAAATAACCAGTAGGCGGTTTTTAAAGACGCCGGCTTCTCGTTCTCGACAAACGTCATGTGATATTGCCGGGGTAACAGAAAGGCTGCACAGAAAGACAACAGGAGCAGACAGCTCCACAGGGATTGGTCTGTTGTGCTGTACAGGTTTTCTAGATGTTGCGGATTCGCCCGTATCCAATCCTCCATTGCATGCCAGCCATCAAACACCTGAGTCATGGCAAATCCACCGGCGAGCAACAGCGCGGCCAATTTCACTGCTGATTCGAATGCTATGGCAGCCACCAATCCTTTGTGTTTTTCGCGCGGTGTCAGGTGACGCGCACCAAACAACACGGCAAATACTGTAACCACGAGACAGAAAAACAATGCCAGGAGATCTGGTGGTACCTGGCGTGTAAGCACTTGTATGGATTCGGTCACCGCATATATTTGCAATGATATGTAAGGGAGTATGCCGAGCAACATAAAAACAGTAACGACGGAACCTGTGGCGCGGCCGCCGTATCGAAAAGCGAGCAAGTCGGCTATGGAAGCCAGTTGATAGTCGCGGCAAAGTGTCAGTATGGGACGCAGGATATGCGGTCCGAGCAGAAACGCGGCAGTTACCCCGAGGTATATCGTCAGAAACGCAAACCCGCTGCGATCTGCCAGACCTACACCTCCATAGAAAGTCCAGGAGGTGGCATAAACGCCCAGCGATAAGGCATAGACCACGGGGTGGTCCACCCACTTTGCAGGCAACCATCCGACATCCGCACTGTAGGCGATCAGAAACAGTACACCCAGATAGGTGATCGCGATAAGAAACAGGTTCCAGAGTTCGAGTCCCATGACGTGTTCTCAGGGATCCTCGGAACGCAGGTGCTTGAGTGCTATCAACACGATGATAACCAGCCACAGCACATACACGGCATACCAGGGAGGGTTGAGATCACTCCACCAGCGCGTAAACGGTGAATGGAATAGAAACGCCGCCAGAATTAACAGCAGTAGCGTCAGATCATTGCGGTCGTTGCCGTATTTCATACTGGTCATAATCTCCGCAGTGAGCTGGAGTTGCAAGTGAACGCATCAGGCTTGCGCTACAGGCCTGATCATTCAGTGCACTAAGCCACTAATTTGTGACTGCTCTCCCGGTCGGGATTCTCGTCGTATCCCAGCTTTTCTCAACAAATTGCCAGAACTCCTCTACCGTTGCGGCGCGGCTCTCGATTTGCCCGAGAAAGCACCAGGCGGATTTCAGATTCTCAAGTGCGCGTGAGTTATCGAGCGCCATAGCGCCGGTTTGCTTGCTCAATTTGGCACCGTTTTCTTGTCTGACAACAGGTACATGGCAGAAAACCGGTGGCTGCTGAGCGAGATATTCGTAAAGCACCAGTTGTCGCGGTGTGTTGTCCAGTAAATCTTCGCCGCGCACAACATGTGTCACCTGATCAGCAATTTCATCTGCAACGGTACACAGCTGATAGCTCCACAGACCGTCGCGCCGTTGCAAAACAAACGGGCCAAATTCTTTTGCTACATCCTGCTGCACTAGTCCGAAAACTCTGTCGTTGAAACTGAAGAGGCCTTCTTTTACCTGCACCCTCAGTGCATGGTCCTCTAATGGCAATTGTTTGTCGATACAAACACCGGGATAGTGTGGCAGGGACTCAGCAAGTGACTTACGGCTACACTGACAGGCAAAAATCAGATTCTGTTTTATCAGCTGTTGCAGTGTATCGCTATATCCTGATGAGCGAAGGCTTTGCAGCACGATGGCTGTCGTGGAAGGTTCGTTTACACGATTGTCCTTCAGACTGTCAGCGCCGTTGTCTCTGGCAAACAGACCGTGCGCAGTTAGCGCCTGAAGGATTTCGTTTGTGGCGC
The DNA here is from genome assembly GCA_937951345.1 of uncultured Granulosicoccaceae bacterium. Taxonomy (GTDB): domain Bacteria; phylum Pseudomonadota; class Gammaproteobacteria; order Granulosicoccales; family Granulosicoccaceae; genus CALFCE01. Next base: position 69,421 of record CALFCF010000042.1, on the reverse strand, counting down.
CGGGTTGTTCACGCGGTGGATCAATGTCATCGATTCTGACGTACCACTCGCCAGTGTTGCAAAGCGCGTCAGCATAGCTCGCTACCGCGGCAACAAGCGAACCCTGATGAAGCGGCCCGGTGGGAGAAGGCGCAAACCGTCCGCGGTAATTAGCCACGTAGGATGGGGTAATTACCGCGGTTCAGTTGCTGCAGCTATCGGGCGACAGCGGTGTCAGGCTATTTGCCTTTCACGTTTCTCTTCGAGCGTTTTACAGTCAAAGCAAAGTTCAGCCGTGGGACGAGCTTCAAGGCGCTCTACGCCAATCTCAATACCGCATTGTTCGCAGTACCCGTATTCATCATCGTCCAGCCTGCGCTGTGCTTCGTTTATCTTTTTGATCAGTTTACGTTCGCGATCACGGGTTCTGAGTTCGAGGCTGAACTCTTCTTCCTGTGTTGCCCGGTCATTAGGATCAGGAAAGTTTGTCGCATCATCCTTCATGTGTCCGACGGTACGGTCAACTTCTTCCATGAGCTGGATTTTCCACTCAGCAAGAATTTTTCTGAAGTGATCTTTTTGCTCGTCGTTCATGTACGCACCAGCTGAACTGCGTGCGTATCGCTTTATTTCGGTCGATTCCAACGGAGCTATCTCAATTTGCACGCTTGGTTTTTTCGGTGCGCTTTTAGCCTGATCCGCTGCCGTTGCATCGTCTGCTGATTTTTTCGCTGCAGTCTTTTTCGTTGTAGCTTTTTTCGCTTCAGTTTTTTCGGCTGCAGGTTTCGCAGCGCTTACTTTCTTGCTGGTTGATTTTTTCGCTGCTGTTTTTGCCGAAGCCTCAACCTTCTTTGCAGATTTTGCTTCGGTTTTCTTGGTCGTTGCTTTCTTTGCAGCCGGTTTGCTGGCTACCTTTTTGGCGGTTGCTTTTTTCTTGCTGGTCGCCTTGGCGGCTGTTTTTTTGGCTGCCACCTTTTTAGAAGCTTTTGCTGCTGGTTTGGCCGCAGCTTTCTTTTTAGCCGTAGTTTTTTTTGCCACCGCTTTTTTGGTCGTTGTTTTTTTCGTGGGCGCAGTTTTCTTGGCTACCGTCTTTTTCTTGGTAGCTGATGCTTTAGTTGCAGTTTTTTTTGCGACTTTTTTTGCCATTTAAGTCACACCTCAGTCTTATTGTCGGACGGGTCGCCTGATTAACAGCAGCCGGCTGTTTTAGCAAAATTAGTGCAAATATGCAAACCGGTATGCAGTAATTCGGCGATTAATCTGGAGATTTGTTCTTTGAATATATGCATTATTATTCTGCGAAAGGGGTATTTTTTGGCTTAAAGACAGCTTATCGCTTGTGTTTTACGCCTGATTAAAGGTACTGATAGCGAAGAGAATCTTCAGCGAGATAAAAAAAGAAAAGGGACAGCAAGATAATTGAAAGTAGATAAATGTAGTTTTATATTAATACTTTGTTTTTTTTATCAATGCAATCGTCAATACATTCAAGCGATTAAGCACTACGGGTGAATATCGTTGTTTCCCTTTTCGGGCTGACGGCCTGACGAACAAAGTTATTGCCGTCTGATTATTGCGCTCATGAACGCTGCAATAATCCGGCCTAAGCCGGTATAATGCGCGGCTTTCCAAGCTATGGCTTGGCCAAACTCCTTCCGCGGTGGTCAATGCTCGAAATTTCCGACGCACTAACATTTGATGATGTACTCCTGACGCCTAACCGGTCCGAGGTGCTGCCTCGCGACGTTGCGCTCAAAACACGCCTGACGCGTCAAATAGAGCTGAATATACCGTTGGTCTCGGCGGCTATGGACACTGTTACTGATGCGCGCCTGGCGATCGCCATGGCCCAGGAAGGTGGCATCGGTGTTATCCACAAAAATCTTTCACCGGCTGAACAGGCGGCGTCTGTCCGACAAGTCAAAAAGCATGAAAGTGGTGTGGTCACTGATCCGATCACCATAGCGCCGCAAACACTTATATCAGAAGTGCTGGAACTAACCGGCCGCAAAGGTATTTCCGGATTGCCAGTCGAAGAGGGTGGCAAACTCGTTGGCATCGTCACCAAACGCGATATCCGCTTCGAGAAAAATCTTCAGCAACCCGTGCATGAAATCATGACACCCAAGGAACGTCTGGTCACGTTGCCTGAAGGCAGTAGTCGTGAGGATGCAATAGATGCATTGCACAAGCACCGCATTGAAAAAGTACTGATCGTCAATGATCAGTTTGAGCTTAAGGGCATGATTACGGTTACGGATATACAGAAAGCGACCGACTATCCCCATGCCTGTAAAGATAGCGATGGTCGGTTGATTGTCGGTGCTGCAGTCGGAACAGGCCAGGATACGTTTGAGCGGGTTGATGCGCTGGTTGAAGCAGGGGTTGATGTGCTGGTTGTTGATACCGCTCACGGACATTCGCGTGGTGTTCTGGAGACCATTAAAAGTATTCGCAAGACTTACGCGGGTATTAGTATTATCGGTGGCAACATTGCAACCGCTGATGCTGCGCTGGATTTAAAGGATGCCGGTGTTGATGCTGTTAAAGTCGGTATTGGTCCCGGTTCTATTTGCACTACCCGTGTTGTGGCAGGTGTGGGTGTCCCTCAGATCTCAGCGATCAGTCAGGTAGCAGCCGCACTTAAAGGGCATGATTTACCTATCATCGCTGATGGTGGCATCCGCTATTCAGGTGATTTGGCGAAAGCCATTGCCGCGGGGGCCGACGTTGTCATGATCGGCAGTTTGCTCGCCGGTACCGAAGAAGCACCCGGAGAGGTTGAGTTATTTCAGGGTAGATCGTACAAATCCTATCGGGGTATGGGTTCAATCGGTGCTATGAAGCAGGGTTCAAGCGACCGGTATTTCCAGGACGATGAAAGCCAGGCAGACAAGCTTGTACCCGAAGGGATCGAAGGGCGCGTACCGTACAAAGGTCCGATGAGCGGCATAGTCCATCAGTTGATCGGTGGCTTGCGTTCCAGCATGGGTTATTGCGGTGCAGAAACGATCAAAGCCATGAGTGAGAAAGCGCGCTTTGTCCGTATAACGTCAGCTGGTATGCGCGAAAGTCATGTGCATGATGTACAAATCACCAAAGAAGCACCCAACTACCGTTTGTAACAGGAATAACAACTTTGTTATTCAGGTAACGAATCAACCATTCACGTACCGCTGATCGTATGTCAGAACACTCCCGGCCTGCTACCTCTGACGTAAACGTGGATATTCATGCGGAACGTCTGCTGGTACTCGATTACGGTTCGCAGTACACGCAACTGATTGCGCGGCGCCTGCGTGAGCTGGGTGTTTATTGCGAGATTCTCCCGTGCGATGTTGACGAAGAGCGCATCGTGGCGTTTGCACCATTGGGTATTGTGTTATCCGGTGGGCCTGAGTCCACCATCGAAGATGATGCGCTCCCAATTCCTCAAACTGTATTCGATCTCAACGTGCCCGTTCTCGGTATTTGCTATGGCATGCAGGCCATGGCTGTTCACTTTGGTGGCGCGGTTGGTAACTGTGGTCATAGTGAATTCGGTCACGCACAAGTGCGTAGCCTTGGCGATTGCGCGTTGTTTGCGTCTGTCTTCGGAACAAGTGATTCGTCAGACGTGTGGATGAGTCATGGTGATCGTGTTGAAAAGCTGCCCGATGGTTTTACGCATGTTGCTGAAAGTGATAATGCACCAATTGCGGCGATGGCTGACAGTGACAGACACTACTACGGTGTGCAGTTTCACCCTGAAGTCACACATACAGTTGCCGGCAAAGAAATACTCAGAAATTTCACCCACAGTATTTGTGGTTGTAGCGGGCAGTGGACGGCTGCCAATATTATTGAAGATGCTGTTGAACGAATCCGGAATCAGGTTGGTAGTGACCGCGTTTTACTGGCATTGTCTGGTGGTGTGGATTCGTCTGTTGTCGCGTTGCTGCTACATCGGGCCATTGGCGATCAGTTGCAGTGTGTGTTTGTGGATAATGGTCTGCTGCGTCTTGATGAGGGCGATCAGGTCATGCAGATGTTTAACGACAATCTGGGGGTTAAGGTCTTACGTGTGAATGCTGCAGAGCGTTTTCTGAATAAACTGCAAGGGGTAACTGATCCGGAAGACAAGCGAAAGATAATTGGAACCGAGTTCATTGCAGTGTTCGAAGAAGAGTCGCAAAAGCTGAAGAACGTGAAATGGTTGGCTCAAGGTACGATCTATCCGGATGTCATTGAGTCAGCAGGTGCTGCCAGTGGCAAAGCGCATGTCATCAAATCGCATCACAATGTTGGCGGGTTGCCAGACGTAATGAAGCTATCGCTGGTTGAACCATTGCGTGAGCTTTTCAAAGACGAAGTGCGACGCATAGGTGTCGACCTTGGTTTGCCTGTAAAAATGGTTAATCGTCATCCGTTTCCGGGCCCGGGTTTGGGTGTGCGTATCCTCGGTGAGGTCAATCAGGAGGCTGCAGACATTCTGCGACAGGCCGACGCGATATTTATTGCTGAGCTCCATGCACAGGATCTTTATAACGCTGTATCACAGGCATTCGTTGTCTTTCTTCCAGTTCGTTCTGTGGGTGTTACCGGTGATGGTCGGCGTTACGGATTTGTTGTTGCATTGCGTGCGGTGGAAACCATCGATTTCATGACAGCACGCGCAACCTGTTTCCCCGACGGTTTTCTGGATCGTGTGGCAAACCGCATCCTTAACGAAATTCCACAAATCGCTCGCGTGGTATACGATATATCCAGTAAGCCTCCCGGCACTATCGAATGGGAGTAGTCCTGCTCCCGCCAAAATCCTGACCTGCTTGGTCGTCGTGCAAATTCTTGATCCTCTGCTAGTCTCCGTGTATTGACAAGAAATACGTGTACCTGCCTGGTACGGAGATACAGATATGTTAACGCCTGTACGTACAGCGCACCTGGCGTTGCCAGTTTGTTTGATGTTGTGTGGGTTGCAATTGGCAGTGCCTGCTTTCGCAAATCCCACGGGTGACCGTGATGGTGACGGAATAGTAGATACGGTTGATCAGGATGACGACAATGATGGTATTGCCGACCGTATAGAGTTGGGGCCGGACGGAAACGATCGTGATAGCGATGGTGACGGCGCACCTGATCGTCTTGACCTCGACAGTGATAACGATGGTATCCCTGATCTTTACGAATCGGGTCTGTTCATTTCTTTATCCGGTTCAAATATTCGTGTTGTCAACGGCCGGATGCTGGCAGATGTCGGTGAAAATGGTTTGGTCGACAGTATCGAGACCTCGCCGGATAGCAGCTTTATCAATTTTCGAATTCTGAATACTGACGAGAGCGACGGTGATGTTGTTCCGGACTACCTGGATCTCGACAGCGACAACGATGGCATTCTGGACCTTGTCGAAGCGGGAGTCGGTGAGCAATTCGATACCAACGGAGATGGTCGTGTTGATGCGTCGCCTGACACCGTCGGCAATGACGGCATTCTCGATGATCTGCAATTAAACAACGATTTGAATTGCTGCGATCTGGACCTCGACGGTATACAGGATCAAATACCGCGAAACACGGATGGCGGTGATCTGCCCGATTTTCAGGATCTCGACAGTGACAACGATGGTGTCAACGATCTGATAGAAGCCGGAGGCAGGGACCTCGATCAGGATGGGCGTATCGACAGCTTTTTCGATGACGCTACACAGCCGGACGGCGTCGACGACGAAATTTTCATTATCCCGCTCAATCCTCCCGATACTGACGGTAACGGTGTGCCGGATTACATCGATAGCGGCTTTGCAATTTTGCCGGACATTGTGCCTGTCCCTGAACCCGTGATTGTGACTGTGCCGCCCCCGGTAGAGCCGCCTGAAGAAACACCGGTTATTCTCGAAGATGCATCGCCTGATGAGGATGCGGACAGCACGGATGAGTTGCCGCTTGAGCCGATCGAAACTGAAGATGCAGTTGTCCTGGATGATGTCACGCCAGCGGCAGTCAATCCGATTCAAACCGGCTTGAGTGGTGGCGTAGGTTGTGTAATCGGTTCACCGAAAAACGGTGCACGCGATGCCGGTCTGGTCATACTGCTACTCGTGTCAGTTGTCTACCTGAGTCGTCGGCGCGTGACCCTGCTGATAGCCACGACGAACGCAAATGACAATCCGATCTTTGCTCGTGGAGGTGTCTGACAATGACCAGTACCGACACATCACCGCTTAATCAAATAATTGAATTCGTGAACAACTGTGTTTCTGCACGCATCCGTGTGCGACGCCTTGAACGCTGGGCGATCTGTTTGTTGGTTCTTTTGCTAATGTTTGCGCTAGCGATGCCGGCCATGGCATTTGAACGGCGGGTTTATGCGGGTTTATCTGCCGGCAACTCGATGTTACAACCTGAAACTGAAAACACCGGTTTTCAATTAACTCAAGATCAAAGTGCCGGCGCTGACTTTCGTCTTGGCTGGGACTTCTCGGCACGCTTTTCTATTGAAGCTTTTGTCGCGGATCTTGGTGAGGCAACCGTACAGCAGGTAGGTAGTCCCACGACTGCAGGTGTCGAGTACACTGCTGCAGGTGCGTCAATCCTCTCTTACTTTTACAACCGTGGTGGCGCACGGGGATTAATCGGTCGTCATGGTTTGTCATTGTTCGCCGGTTTGGGTGCAGGGCAGTTGCGACCGGAAAGTGATGTGCCTACCGTGCAGCTCGAAGATACGTTCATGTTACTGACGTTCGGCGCTGAGCTGGGTTTTCGTAATGGTCTGGCCGCACGTGCACAACTGAACGCCTATGACACGGATGCGGTTACCGCACAATTGGGTGTTATTTACCGCTTTGGCGATTCCGGTCAACCTAACGTACGACAGGTTGATTATGTCGAACAAACCCCTGTCCCCGTTCCGGATGTCCAAACGGCGAGAGTAACACCGACAGCCCCTGTTAGTGCTGTCAGTACAGTGACACCGGTCGAATCATCGGTGGTGTCCTCAAGCGTTTATAGCAGTGTGCCGGACAGTGATCTGGATGGTGTGGCGGACAGTAGCGATCGATGCCCGGGCAGCCATTCAGGTAAGCCGGTAAATGCTGCAGGCTGTACGTTGTTTGACGGACCCATTTCCGGTTTGTTGTTTCAATCGAGTAGTGCGGCGCTTGAATCAACGTCGAGATCACTGCTTGACGATCTAGCCAACCAATTGATGATTCATCCTCATGTCAATGTGGCGGTGATGGCGCACACCGACAACAGTGGTCAAGCCGAAAAGAATCTTGCACTGTCGAAACAACGTGCGCTGTCAGTATCCAATTATCTGATACAGCGCGGTGTCGAACGAGCACGAATCCGCCCTGAGGCTTATGGTGAGAGTCGACCGATTGCTGATAACGGAACACCGGGTGGTCGCCAACTTAATCGTCGAATTGAGCTGCGCACACTCCCTTAAAACGCCGATACGGCTCCCGGTAGTACAAGGATTGCAATAGTTAAGGGCGATCAGCCCGATCGGGGATGTAGCAGGTGCGCTATCGCGTGCCAGTTACGCCAAGGCGTATCTGTATGCGGGCTATCCGGCCGGATAGCCTGTCGATGCGGGGCAAGCGTTAAATCTGTGCATCTGTTAATCTGGAGGCACGTTTAACGAACCTATAGTCCTTTCTCTTAAGCTGCCTGTGTACCTGCCTTTGCAGGTCTTTTCGCAATGAACCAATCGCATCTGATCTCAAAGCAGCTCCCCGGTTTACGCGTGCTTGCTCGTCCGCAGCAATACATCTGTAACTGGCCTATCAGACATTTCGTCGTTATCACGCTGATCTGCGTTGCCACTGCGATGCAAGGGTGTTCTGTGACACCTGAACAGAAAAAATGGTTCGATCGCGATGGCGATGGTATTGGTAATGATCTGGATAGCTGCCCTGATTCATTCACCGGGCAAGTCGTTAACAGCGAGGGATGTTTTTTGTTCGATGGCGTTCTGTCGGATGTCCGGTTTGAACGTAACAGTACCGACCTTGATGAGCGCGCGCGTGCGGCCCTTGATGAACTGGTTGTAGGGTTGCTGCAGAATCCTGAAACCGTAATCGGCGTTCACGCACACACTGATAATCGTGGACGAGCAAGCCTTAATCTTGATTTATCAAAACTCCGGGTCATGAGCGTGGTCGAGTATTTGGTTAATCAAGGTATCCCTGCGCGACAACTTAGACCCTACGCCTATGGTGAGAGCAGGCCGCTGGTTAGCAATGCCACGTCGGCCGGCCGGGAAAAGAACCGTCGTATCGAGTTGGTACATCTCGAGTAAAACTGTTCTTTTTCTTGCTGCATCAAGGTGTAAGACGACTACGATTAAGAAAGAATCGTCTTTACAGGCACATTTATCTGCGCAAATCCGTATCGAGTACGCTAAATTGGACTATCTTATTTAAAGGTAGTCTTTCCTGGAGCTGAACGTACGGAGCTACAGGTTGTCTGTACCCTTAGTGAATCGATCCATGCGAATCAAGCTTACACATACAACGACCATTTGCCGGCACTACATTGCACCTGCTTGTCTGGTGTCGTTGCTTATCGGCTGCACATCGTTGTCAACACCGCCTGACGAAACACCGGCGACCCAGCAGCAAAAATATTCGCAGCCCATTAGCGATGACGGCACGTTGTTAACCGACGGATCAATCAGGCACGATACGATTGACGTTCAGGTTGCGAGCCTTTGGGGCAGTGCAGAACAGGCGCGACTCCAGGGCAACCACAAGCTGGCCTCAGAACTGGTACTTCGTGCAATAGAGTTACAACCTACAGATGGAGTTTTGCTGAGTCGGGCGGCGGAGCTGCAGTTACAACTTAACGAGCCGGTTCTGGCTGAAAGTTATGCGGTGAAATCCAATGCGCTGTCAGAGACCAACCGGACGATGTTGCTGCGTAACTGGCTGATTATTGAGCACGCAAGAGAGATGCGTGGTGACCTTCTCGGGGTTCGCACGGCACACCAGAAGGTGCAGCAGTTCCAGTACTAGGAAAAGCCCGATCGTCGTGTTTTGAGGCTTGGTTTCACTTGCCCGTCAACAAGCAGTCGAGCTACGTCATCGACTGACGCTCTGATCCAGACAGTTCTTACCGGTTGCGTTAAACTTCCCGTTTCTTTTACCGGTTTTTGGGTCGACCTCTGTAATGGATGTTGGCCGGTTATCCCATCATTTTGATAGATCAGCCCGGTATTGACGCGTGTTTTGATACAGACGGTGTGCTTGCATCGGCTGTGCCTCGTTTTTCTCCGCGCCCTCAGCAAGTGCATCTTGCCAAGGCCATCGCTGAAGCCTTTGAAGATCAAAGCGTTTTGATCGGCGAGGCCGGAACTGGCACGGGCAAAACTTTCGCCTACCTGGTGCCTGCATTACAAAGCGGGCAGCGCGTAATCATATCCACGGGCACCAAGCATCTTCAGGATCAATTGTTTCTTAATGATCTGCCGGTCGTCGCAGGAGCACTATCACGTTTTAGTACCACCCGCGAGCCGACCGTTCGCTTGCTAAAAGGTCGCGCCAACTATCTTTGCCGGCATCGTCTGGTACGTGCAGCCATGAACGCTAACTTGCGCGATCAGAAAAACAAGCAATACCTGCAAATCCTGAACGACTGGTCGCGGCGAACCGAATCTGGTGATATCTCTGAGGTGATCGGAATACCGGATGACGCAAGTATCTGGGGATACATAACTTCGCAAAATGATTTCTGCAGTGAACACGAAGCAGACGAGCTATCCGACTGCTTTGTTCATAAAGCACGCCAATTAGCACAACAAGCAGATGTGGTTGTTGTGAATCATCATCTGTTGTGTGCCGACCTTGCTTTAAAAGACGAAGGTCATGGAGAACTTTTACCGAGTGCACATGGTTTTATTATCGATGAAGCACACCAGTTGCCTGATATTGCAGCAGAATTTTTCGGTCAGAAAATTACCAGCCGCCAATTGAATGATCTGGTACGCGATACCATCGCAACGCAGCAGCTGGCGGTTCCGGACATGCGTGAGATACGCGAGGCGGCAGACCTGGTCCAAGATGCGATTCGCCATTTTCGCCTGGCGTTTGGCGTGCAGCCACGTCGCGATGCCTGGGCTGCCTTAAAACAAGAGACTCGCGTTGCGGCAGAGCTGGATCGTCTGATCAGGCTACTGGAGACTCTGACAGCGCAACTGTACGAAGTGGTACAGCGTGATAAAGGTCTTGATCAATGCCACCGTCGCGCCAGTCAACTGGTGGGTCAGCTTAAAACCCTGAATTTGAAGTCAGTCGAAGGTGATGATAACGACGGTGATTCAGAACGCGCGACTGATCAGTACGTTTACTGGTTTGAAACGACTGATCGCGGCTTTTCGCTGAACATGACGCCGCTGAATGTAGCCAAGCAGTTCCGCCAGGCTATGCAGTCACTGCCGGCCACCTGGGTGTTTACATCGGCAACACTGGCAGTCGGTGGGGACTTCAGTCATTTCAAAGCACGCCTGGGTATCGAAGAGTCGGCTGAAGTGTTAGTTGATAGCCCCTTCGATTATGCCAACAATGCGTTGCTGTATTTACCTGAAAATTTGCCTGAGCCTGCTGCACCTGAATACACTGAGCGCTTGTTGCAATCCTGTCTGCCGGTTTTAAGGGCAAGCCGCGGGCGCGCATTTATTCTTTTCACCAGCTATCGCGCACTGAACCTGGCCGAACGTTATCTTCAGGAACACACGGACTTTGTGTTGTATTGCCAGGGCAGTGCACCGAAGCGTGAGCTGGTAGAGGCATTTCAATCTGCAACGAATGCACTGCTACTGGGTACCAGCAGTTTCTGGGAAGGTGTCGATGTTCGAGGCAGTGCCCTGTCGTGCGTCATTATTGACAAGCTACCGTTCGGATCACCGGCAGATCCGTTGATGAGTGCACGTATAGCGCGTATGAGGGAAGATGGTGGCAATCCTTTTTTTGAATTCCAGGTACCTCAGGCTGCTATCACTTTGAAGCAGGGTGTAGGGCGATTGATTCGCGATGTGTCAGACAGAGGTGTGTTGGTCTTGTGCGATCCACGTATTCAAAGTCGTAACTATGGCCGCGTGTTTGTCGAAAGTCTGCCGCCGATGCCCATTACCCGAGAATTGTCAGAGGTGGAAGACTTTATAAGTCAGGAACCCGAACTGACTTAGAAAGCGGTTTACCGCAAGACCACTTAACTTAGCGTGGTCACTTGGATTTATTTCGATCAGATACTATAGGTTTATCAGATAAACCGGTGCAAATTCACCATGAATATCCTCGCGCTTGAAACTGCAACAGACAATTGCTCGGTCGCCGTTGCTGCGGGCAATGACTGGCGCATGGAAAACAGTTGCGAGCCGCGCGCTCAGTCGCAGGTGTTACTGCCAACCATTGACCGCCTGCTAGCCGATACCGGTTTATCGAAATCGCAACTCGATGGTGTGGCTTTCGGGTGCGGGCCGGGTTCGTTCACGGGTTTGCGCGTGGCTGCTGCTGCAACTCAGGGGATAGCTCTGGCGTTGGATGTGCCGGTCGTCGGTGTTTCGACACTCGCCGCAGTTGCGCATCAGCAGTTCCGAACCCGGAATATTCACCTGTGTATCGCGGCACTGGATGCGCGTATGTCAGAAGTTTATTGGGGTGTTTATCAAACGTTGCAAGCCGGTAGTACTCAACTCATTGCAGAAGAAGCCGTTGCCGCCCCTGACACAGTGCTCTGGCCTGACGTTATTGACGACAACAATAGCAGTGACGTTGCGCTTGCCGGTAGCGGCAGCGATATGCTGTTACATTTAACAGGATCCGATCAGCGATCTGTGGTTGTCGATGCTGGTGTTTTACCGGAGGCGTTGGATACACTGGCACTTGCATTACCGGTGTTTGAGCGGGGTGAAGCACAACCTGCTGAAGAAGCACGACCGGTTTACCTGCGCAACAAGGTCGCACTGACTGAGCAGGAAAGAGCAGCCAAGCGAGACGCCGGTACGGTGAAACCGTAAACTGATAGATTCATTGCCTGATAGATTCATTGATTTTGACCTCGGAGACCTGCTGACCATGACTATGCGACATTACTTTGTCATTGCGGCCGTAGTAGCAGTTCTATTAACCCTCGTGCTTGGTGCTATCTGGCCAGCTGCTTACTGTCTGTTCATTGTGGTGATACCGGTTATCGCTTTGGGTATACAGGACATGATGCAAACGAGTCACAGTGTCAGGCGTTTGTACCCGTTTCTTGGGCGCTTCCGTTACATGCTGGAGTCGGTAAGACCGGAAATTCAGCAATACTTTGTCGAGTCCGAAACCAGCGGCACACCCATACCGCGTGAATTCCGCTCAATGGTTTATCAACGAGCAAAAGGTGTTCGCGACACCCGTCCGTTCGGTACGATATTCGATGTGCAGCGCTCCGGTTATGAATGGGTAAATCATTCACTGGCACCGGTTGAGCTGCATGGCGAAACGCCGCGTGTGAAAGTGGGTGGTCCCGATTGCAAGCAACCGTATTCTTCGTCACCGCTGAATATTTCAGCGATGAGTTTTGGCTCTTTGAGTCAGAACGCTATCCGGGCACTTAACAAAGGCGCAAAAATCGGTAACTTCTCGCACAACACGGGAGAGGGTGGTCTCAGTCCTTATCATCTGGAGAATGGCGGTGACATTGTCTGGCAAATCGGTACCGGATATTTTGGTTGTCGTGACGAGCACGGTGAATTCAACCCGGAGCGTTTTGTAAAAAAAGCCACGCTCGACGAAGTGAAGATGATCGAGATCAAACTATCGCAGGGTGCAAAGCCCGGTCATGGCGGCATATTGCCAGCCGCTAAGCTGACTGAAGAAATTGCTCAGATACGTGAAGTACCCATGGGGCAGGATGTCATCTCGCCGGCAGGGCATTCTGCGTTTAGTACACCGATTGAAATGCTGGATTTTATGCAGTCGTTGCGTGAACTCAGTGGCGGCAAACCGATTGGCTTCAAGCTGTGTCTCGGGCGACGTGATCAGTTTCTTTCAATCGTCAAAGCCATGCTTGAGACTGGGATAAAACCAGATTTTATAACCATCGATGGTGCCGAAGGTGGTACGGGAGCCGCACCGGTAGAAATGACAAATTCAGTCGGAACACCGCTGCGGGATGCATTGATTTTTATTAATCGCGCATTAATTGGCAGCGGTCTGCGCGATGACATTCGCTTGATTGCATCCGGGAAAATGTTTTCGGCTTTTCATATGTTGCGCTCCATGGCACTGGGTGCTGATATCGTAAACTCTGCCCGTGGCATGATGTTGGCGCTCGGTTGTATCCAGAGCCGTACCTGTAACTCAGATCATTGCCCCACCGGTATAGCGACGCAGAATCCCAGCCGCAATAAAGCACTGGTTGTTACTGATAAGTCACAACGCGTTGCCAACTACCATATGGAGACTATGCAACAGTTGGTGGAGTTGCTGGGCGCTGCAGGCTTGCATAGTCTTGAAGAGCTTCAACCGAAACATATAAATCGTCGTGTGCAGGGTACCGAAGTTAAAACCTATGCTGATCTCTATCCGACGATTGAACCCGGATGCCTATTGACTGACAATAGTATTCCGGAGCATTGGACTGATATATGGCAGCAAGCCAATCCCGGACAATGGGAAGCGGCTCGATAACGCTTGTTGTCTTGAACATTTTCTAGCTGATGACCAATGACCGATACTGACGACGCGCAGGCACAACATCTGGCTGAAAAGTGTGCTGAAATCATGTTGCGTGACGATCAGTGTTCGATGGCGCATGGCATGGCGCTGGTTGAGGTGTCTCCCGGTTACGCTAAAGTTCGCATGCCGGTGCGCGAAGATATGCTTAACGGTCACGGCAGCTGTCACGGTGGCATGATGTTTTCGCTAGCTGATACCGCTTTTGCGGTCGCTTGTAACACACGTAATCAAAAATGTGTTGCCCAACATTGCGATGTTAGCTTTGTATCTCCTGTTGTCGCAGGTGATGTGCTGGAAGCCGTTGCTACCGAACGCTGGCGTCAGGGTCGCAGTGGTATTTATGATGTAACTGTCGTTAACCGTTCAGGCGATACAGTGGCTGAATTCCGTGGTCGCTCACGTACTGTCGCGGGCATGCACATTGAAACCTGAGTTGCAATTGATGTTGATGTTGACGTGGATGTTGACGTTGGCTTTGACATTGGTATTCAGGTTGGCATTGTAGGTATAGCATTTAACAACTCAGGCTCCAGGAGATCTCAGTGAAAATCCAGCGACATTCCGGCGGTTCCGAGTTCGAAGAAAAGTTTGCTTATAGCCGGGTTGTCAGACACGGCAACTTGATTTACGTCGCTGGAACCACAGGTTTTGATTACACCGCGATGACAATTTCCGATGATGTCGCTGAGCAGGCAGACCAATGTCTGAAGAACATCGATGAAGCGCTCAAGCGCGTTGGTAGTTCGCTGCAGTACGCACTACGTGTTCATTATATTTTTCCTGATGCGGCTGATTTCCCGAAATGTGCAGATGTGTTCCAGCACTATTTTGGTGACAACAGACCTGCTGCCACAATGTTTGTTGCCGGTCTTGCTGATCCGCGAATGAAAATCGAGATTGAAGTGACCGCTACCCTCGAAGATGAGCTGGATGACACTCCTTAGTGCCCATGTCCACCGAAACGGTTGATGACCGCTTTAGCAATCTTGATTGTTTTTCGACAGATGCATTAGTTAACGCGTTAACTGCCAGTCAGCTGGATGCTGTGGCTAAATTACGTCAACTAGAGAAGTCATTAACAGCCTGCGTTGACGCGGCAACACAACGATTGCAACAGGGCGATGGCCGTCTCGTTGTTGCGGGTGCCGGTACATCCGGGCGCATAGCGGTACAGGACGGCGCCGAGTTATGGCCAACCTTTGGCTGGCCGGATAAGCGTTTACGACTCAAGATTGCAGGCGGTGCTGACGCCTTGTTGAAAGCGGTCGAAGGCGCTGAAGATGATGTTCAGGCAGCCGTTGACGATGTGACCGCTGAGTCAATCGATAGTAACGATATGGTTATCGGCCTGGCGGCTAGCGGTAGAACGCCGTGGACATGTGCCTGGATAAAAGAATCACGTCAACGGGGTGCGCTGACGATTGCTTTTGCGAACAATGAACAGGCGCCGTTGTTGTCATTGGCTGAGTATGCGATTTGCCTGGACAGCGGCGCTGAAGTGCTGGCCGGATCTACCCGTATGGCTGCTGGAACCACTCAAAAAATTGCATTGAATGTATTTTCAACTGCATTAATGGTGAGGCTCAATCGTACCTACGGTAACCTGATGGTCGATATGGCAGCTAATAATGTCAAGTTGCAATCGCGGCGTAAGCAAATGTTGCAGCAAATTGTTCCTGAACTCAAAGAAGCTGACGCAACCACAGCGCTTGAAACCGCTAACGGCCATGTCAAACTGGCAGCACTGATCGCACGAGGGCTATCTGCTGAAGAAGCGAACGCGTTACTCGCTGAAGTCAACGGATCGTTGCGTAGCGCACTCGAACGGCTGACAGCATAGGCAGTCGGTTTATGTACCTTTTTAGATGTTATTGCGTAACTGCAACTACGGCGTAACTATGTAAACAGGAAGCGCTGTATTCACGGAAAATAAATAGATAAAAATGCAAGGATAACTAACGATGCCAACTCATTTAACGGATTTGTCTATTACCTGTTCTGACGATCAGGCGGCGGAGCATTGTCGCCAGGCGATGCAGTCGTATGTTGCCCGGCGTAAGGATGTTGTTGATCATTTGCAGCAGGCAATTGCGGCTGATGCGAGCTGTGCACTTGCGCCAACCTTGCTGGGTTTAATGTTGCACGGTGCACGACATAAAGGCATGCGCGGTAAGATCGGTAAAATGCTCGACTCCGCTAGATTAGTTGCTCAGGATGTCACGCTCACTGACCGGGAAAACCATTACCTGCAGGCGCTGGTTTTGGCGTATCAAAGTGATTTGTCTGGAATGGTTGGTCATCTGGAATCTATCGTCAGGCAACATCCGGATGATGTGTTCGCTTTGTCTGTTCTGCAAAGCGAATTATTCTGGATAGGGCAACTCCCGAAGTCCCTGCAAGTCAGCAACGATATTGAACAACACTGGCATGAGGAAATCCCCGGATTTGCAGGCTTTCTAAGCTGTCGCGCCTTTGATCTTGAAGAGGCCGGCCAATATGAGGAAGCTGAGCGTTGTGGTCGTCGCGCACTCGAGATTGATCCGGCCGCGATTTGGGCGACGCATGCAGTTGCCCATGTGCTCTATATGCAGGGTAGATTTGACGAAGGTAAGTTATGGATAGAACCGCAGCAGCAACACTGGAGTGACTGCAATCAGATCAAGTTTCATGTCTGGTGGCATCAGTGTTTATTCAGGCTCGATATGGGTGAGAGTGATGCGGTTTTGCACGACTATGACAACCAGGTGCGTAACCTCGATCATCCATTAATGCAGGCCATGCCTGATCTGTATATCGATATTCAAAATGGCGCATCGATGTTGTGGCGTCTTGAACAAGCCGGTGTGGACGTGGGTGAGCGTTGGCAGGAAATGGCTGAACTTGCGCGCCAACGGCTGGACGATTTCAACAGTCCGTTTACGACGCCACACTTCGCTGTTGCTCTGGCCGCCAGTGGCGATTTCGATAGTTGTCAAACCATGGTTAAGAACATCGAGGATTACATCGGTTCAGCGCAAAGTGAGTCACATACACTACAACGCTGTTTCAAAGAGGTGGTATTGCCGGTGGTCAAGGGGGTTGTTGCGCATAGACAGAAAGATTTTAAAGCCGCTTCCGCTTTACTCGGCAGTGTCAGGCAGCAGTTTGAGTCGCTGGGTGGCAGTCATGCACAACAGGACTTACTGTTTCAGATGTTATTTGATGCAACGATTAAATCGAGCGGGCAGGCCGATGCCACACAGTTATTGCACGAGATCGAGCATATTGGTTTCTTTCAGCCCGCTACACGCGTTGGCTATAATGTGCAGGCGCACTGAATCGCTTTAAGTATTGAACCCACCAAGTAGTTAATTATGTCGACTATAGACTCGGTTGAATCCCGTCTTTACAAGATCCCGCTTGCAGAAGTTCTTACTGATGCCAAACACGGTGACCATACGCATTTTGAATTGGTAACAACCACCATCACAACAGCGGATGGTTTACAGGGTACGGGTTATACGTATACCGGTGGGCGAGGGGGGCATGCAATTCTAGCTATGCTACTGCACGATCTGGGGCCCTACATAACCGGGCGTGATGCGACTGCTGTAGATACGCTCTATGACGACATGCAATGGCACATGCATTACGTCGCCCGTGGTGGTGTGGCTTCGTTTGCAATCTCTGCTATTGATATTGCCCTCTGGGATTTACGCGGCAAGCGTGATGGTAAGCCGCTACACCAGATGGCGGCTAAAGACGGGCAGGGGGTTAACCGCCGTTGTCATGCCTACTGCGGTGGGATTGATCTGAATTTCACGACTGAACGGTTACTGCAGAATATTGATGGTTATCTTGCTGACGGGTTTAACGCTGTAAAAATAAAAGTCGGCCAGCCCGAGCTGGACTACGACGTAGAACGAGTTGCAGCGGTGCGTGAACGGCTCGGTGATGAACGGGCTTTTATGGTGGATGCGAATTATGCACTCGACAGAAAGCAGGCTATTCGTTGGTCAACAGCCTTCAAACCCTACAACCTGTTGTGGTTCGAGGAGCCAACCATACCTGACGACTACGCAGGCTACGCTGAGATCGGTGATGCCGGTGGTGTACCACTTGCAATGGGCGAAAACCTGCACACCATTCATGAGTTTGAAATGGCTATGGCGCAGTCGGCCCTTTCCTTTGTACAACCGGATGCATCGAACTGCGGCGGTGTCACCGGCTGGTTGCGAGCCGCTGCATTGGGTGAAGCAGCGGGCGTTACGGTGTGCAGTCACGGTATGCAGGAATTACATGTCAGCCTGGTTGCAGCGCGCGGCAGTGACGCATCAGTGCAGATGACAAGCCCTGCAGACCCGGCCGACTACCCTAATGTCGGTTGGTTGGAAGTGCATTCATTTCCTATCGATACTTACACTGATCGACCTTTGGTGGTCGAAAACAGTCTGGCTGTTGCACCTGATGTACCGGGAACCGGGGTTAATTTCGATTGGGACAAGTTATATCCGCATTTACAGTAATTAGGTGTGAAAGTAATTAGGTGTGAAAGTCGGCACTTGATCTGACTTTCACTCTACGATCAGGTCGAGAGCTGTAGTTCCGGTATCCCCTCAGCGGACGTAGAACTGAATTAAGGAGTTATGATGTTGATACGTGAAGCGACTAAAGAGGATCATGATGCTATTCTGATTCTTATGCAATATTTACATCCGAATGACTCAAAGGTATCTCGTTCAGTAAGCCTAGCTAAGTTCATTGAGATATTGGAATCTGACTATTTTGTTATTACTGTTGCTGAAAAAAGCAATAGTGTTGTCGGATCTTGTTACATAAATATAATTCCCAACCTCACAAGGGACGTAGCGCCATATTGCTTGATTGAAAATGTCGTCACACATCTAGATTTTCGACGACAAGGTGTAGGGCAAGCTCTCATCAATCATGCGCTGAACTATGCGAGGAGTCGAGATTGTTACAAGGCAATGTTGTTAACAGGGAGAGATAAGGAAGTACAAGAGTTTTACCAAGCGTGCGGAATGTACAGTGGAAGTAAAACGGCGTTCGTTACTCGGTGGTATCAAGATTGAATCAGTAATTGTCTGCAATGGGGACCATGCTGCCTACTTCTAAATTCAATAGAAAGGGTAAGAACCGGCCCAGAGCAGACCTCGGCCCAATGCAGAAATTCACTCTGCCGCACCCGCATTCACTCAGTTATAATATCTCTAAGTGCTGGAACCCCGGCACTTAATTATTCGGAGTTTTAATGTTGAGGTATTGCACCACCTGCTGACGGGTTTCCGAGAGGGAACACCCCGAACAGCGGTTGAGTCTGAAATTCTAAATTCAGGCCATCAGCATTCTATTGTCTAAATTTCGAGTAAAAACAGTGACTAAAACTAATATTAGATCTTCTATCCCTGGCGACTTATCAGCTGCGAAGGGAATTATCGATGCTGTGCAGTTATTTCCATCTGAGATGTTGGACGACATGTTCTGCGGCG
Source organism: uncultured Granulosicoccaceae bacterium (assembly GCA_937951345.1). Taxonomy (GTDB): domain Bacteria; phylum Pseudomonadota; class Gammaproteobacteria; order Granulosicoccales; family Granulosicoccaceae; genus CALFCE01. The sequence goes on along the minus strand of CALFCF010000042.1, from coordinate 50,256 downwards.
ACTCAAATGACCCAGAACAAAGTGACTTCTGGCTCACTTTTGACGATGGCTCACCTGTGGCAATCGCCTACTGTGCTCCTGAAGCTATGGCCGATGGTACGTGGAATTTGTTATTAATTGCCGTGCACCCCGATCGCCAGAGTGAAGGCATCGGTGCTCAAATTATGTCTTATGTAGAAGATAAACTATCAACAGATGGTGTTCGTGTATTGCTAGTTGAAACATCTGGTACCGAGGATTTCAATAGAACCAGGGCCTTCTATTCGAAGCTAGGTTATAACGCAGAAGCGCAGATACGCGAATACTATGGTGTCGGCGACGACAAAATTGTTTTTCACAAGTATCTATAAGCCGTAAAAAAGGAGCAGCCCACCTTATAGGTGGGTTGCTTCTAACAGATCAAATGCCAAGGTCCGCAATGGGGACATAGCACGCATTCTCAAGTAATTATAATAAGCTGCAAGCAATGTCCGCTCTGGAGATACAAAACGAACTTGCTACACCAGCGCACTATTGCAAGAGAAAACTTAGGCTGATACGGTGTAACGACAAAGTCGCTCGGTAATTAAACCGACACTTTCCCTTGGTAATGACACTTTTTAAAAATTAAGAATACCCGGCGAGCAATATCATTTGATTTTCCCTAATGCATAAGGATTGCTTCCCAAATGCTTCAGTGTTTCTCTCTAAACGCATCAGCGTTTCTATGTAAGCGCATCAGCGTTAGCTGAAGCAGAAGGTCAACCGTGTTGATTGACCCTTCGCTTATACTATGGATCGCTACTTAACGATATTGTGATCAGGCCCATAGGGAAAGCCCGTTATATTTGTTGAACCGGTTTCGTTCACCACCAGGATGTCGTGCTCGCGGTAACCGCCAGCTGCCTGATGACCTTCGGGCAGTGTCAGCATCGGTTCAATTGAAACAACCATATTCGCTTCCAGTACGGTATCAATGTCTTCTCTGATTTCGAGACCGGCTTCGCGCCCGTAATAGTGAGATAAAACGCCAAAAGAATGCCCGTATCCGAAGGTTCGGTATTGCAACAAGTCCTTCTCTTCGAAAAATGCATTGATCTCGCTGCAAATCTCTGAGCACTTAACGCCGGGTTTAATCAGTGAAATTCCGAGCTCATGTGCGTCAACATTGGCCTGCCAAATAGCAAGCTCTTCGTCTGTTGCTTCACCAACGAACAAGGTGCGCTCTAATGCGGTGTAATAGCCTGAAATCATTGGAAAGGTATTCAGACTCAGGATATCGCCGTGCTCAAGTTTTCTTGCCGTAACCGGGTTATGAGCACCGTCGGTATTCAACCCGGACTGAAACCAAACCCAGGTATCACGATACTCTGCATCAGGAAACGCTTCCGCAATAGCGAGTTCCATCGCGTCACGACCAGCCATTGCAACATCGATTTCCCGTATTCCGGGGGCAATCGCGTTGTGAATTGCTTCACCACCGATATCTGCAATCGCAGCTGCTTTTGTAATCAGTGAAATCTCTTCGTCCGACTTTATCATTCGGCTCTGCATTGTAAAATCGGAGATATTGACCAACTTGGCATCTGAAAATGTTGCTGAAATTTTCTGATGATGGTCGACAGTGATGTGATCGTATTCGATTGCCAGTGATTTGGGTTTTCCTGCCAGTTTTTTTAAGGCTTTCCAGAAATTAGTGCGTTGCCAATCGGTATAAATCAGATTGTCTCCATAGCATCGTCTCCAGGGCTGTCCGGCATCGATATTCGCTGACAGAGTCGTACAGTCATTCTGTGTGATCACTGCTGCATAAGGCCGTCCGAATGCGCAATACAGAAAACCGGTGTAGTAGGCAATGTTATGCATCGAAGACAGCACTACAGCATCAATCCCGTTTGAATTCATATGGGATCGAAGGTTGGATAATCTTCGTTGGTATTCGGTGTCAGGGAAGGGTAGTGCAGCTTTCTCCCCGTTGGGGAATTTAAAATACTCAGGGCGTTGAGCGGTGTTTGTACTCATGCGTATCTCCAGAAAAATCCGGGTCAACTGAGTGTGCTAAGCGACCCGATAACAATCCGGGCGTTCAGGATGTGAAGAGTTATTCACAGCTATTGCTGATAACGAAGCGACGCCATCGCTCCAAACTCTAACCACATTATAGCGTTGGCGGGGCGCTGTATCCAAGGGAAAATAATGTGTGTGACTTAGCGAAATGTGAAAATATTGCCTTTGATTTCAGCTACAAATGAAGTAGTTGATCAAAGCATCAGAGGCTCTTTTTTCGTTTGGCTTATGTTCGGTATATAGTCCGTTCGGTATATGGTCCGACTTGCGCCAGGTCTGGAGCAACTCTAAAAGGTTTTGACGAAATATGCCGATCAAAGCTCCGCTTTGCCACCATCCATTGTTATTTCTGTACCCAGCATAAATTCTGATCCGGGTCCGCACAGGAATTCAACACTGTGTGCAATTTCATCTGCTGTTGCGACGCGTCCCTGAGGGACGGTTGAAGCAATCCGGTCAAGAATTTTCTTTGCCTCGACTTCGTCACCATCGACCATACGCGAGAATATATCCGTTACAACCGGTCCCGGGCTGATGCAGTTAATGCGGATGTTCTTCTGCGTCAGTTCTGCTGCAAGATTACGTACCATTGCGCGTGCGGCGCCTTTGCTGGCTCCGTAGGCAGACAAACCAATTTGCCCTTTGCGCGGTGCGATGGATGCAGTTACAACAATCGCGCTGCCGGATGGCATCAATGGTTCAATCTGCTGGATACTAAAGTAAAGGCCTTTGACATTTACCTGCATCATTTCATCAAACAGAGCTTCGGTCATTTCCTGCAATGGCCTGAAATGCGCGATGCCGGCGTTTGCAAACAGTACGTCCACCTGCGGCATAGTTTTTTGTGTGGCGTTACCGAGCGACATGACCTGCGCCATATCGGTCAGATCACATACCAGTCCTTCGGCGTTGGGGAGTTGCTTGAGTGCCGATTGCAACGACGCCTCACTGGAACCGGTAATTAAAACGTTTGCACCAGCTCGTGAAAAATGAAGCGCTGTTGCCAAACCGATGCCTTTGGTGCCACCGGTAATAACGACGTTCTTATCTTTGAGGTGCGACATATCAGTCCTGATGGTCAGAAACGTTTATCCAGAATGAACAGGGCACTGGCTGTGGCCACCACCACCAACAGGCACAGCAGTATCTTAGAAATGGTTTCCATCGTACCCTGAATCATCAGCGCATGTGTGACGCTGCCAGCCACAATAATCACGGCAAGCAACTTATGCCCGATTCTCCAGATTTGCGGTCGCTTGCGCAAGGCACGTATTTTTAGTCTCAGCATGGCAAGAGTAGCGGTGGCAATTACCGCCCACATGGCAATCACACCCCAGACGGAAAATGGTGTTGCAGAAACGAACAGCAGCGCGTCAATAACATCCGGCGGACTGGTTATCCATAGTCCGGCAACATGAAGAATAACAGCGACCAGTATTGATACGCCGACATAACGATGCAGTTGGCGCCCGGTTGGTAACGAGAGTGCGGGCAGAAAACCACGCACCAGTAATGGTTGGAACAGTAACAATACTAACGCTGCGATACCGGCAAAGCCTGCAGCGATGTACACGGGTTCACGCCAGGCGAGTAACGGACTTAACGCGGCAGCGCCGATTGCAACCAGTGCGACAATCACGCCGAGTATCAGAGACACCCATTGCAGCGTGTTACGGATAATTTTCAACCGAGTAATTTTTGATCTGTGTGTTTAATCAGGCAGGCTGAAGAACAAAGTGAGCAGCCAGGGTCGTGTCTTTTGCACTTGCCATCACGGGTCGTAGGAAGACAGTTTTAAAATCACCACTGTCGTAAGCCAGGTGACCATGGGCCTGACCGAAGGCCGGTACGATCTGCGGCATCTCAAGTTGAAACTCACCGTTCTCGTCGGTTAGTGTCGCGCCGTGACTGTGCGGATCACGTTCGTGGCCTTCGGTGGTATGCGCCCAGATTTGAATACGCTGTCCGGCTAACGGCACGCCATCGCCTGCACGACGTACGGTGCCCGTCATTAGGAAACCACCACCGCCGATGCGATCAACAATCGGTGCATCCGGCAGGTAGTTGTTAGATCCGCCGCGCATCGATTTGGTGGGTTTTAAATTATCAGCGATCGCCGGCAGTGCTATACCAGATAAGCCGGTCACTGCCATTACACCGGTTGAGGTCAGGAATGTTCGTCGGTTGGTTTTGAAAGAATTCATGCAGAGTGCTCCTGAGTAGACAGGTTGTTCCGTTTCGACACAAACTTATAACCTGATTAAACAGGCGGACATCAGGTTATCTGCCTTCTGATACCAGATTGCGTATGAATTGGATTTTACTCTACTGGCATCCAGCGTACCGGGGTTTATCGTAGTATAAAATTATAATTTCTGTGATTGTAACTATCCTGGGCAGGTGTTTGTCTCAGTAAGGTGTTAGATAGTAGCTTGTCAGGTACGGCGTTTTTCAATCAGCTTCGGTATTGTGCTCAGGCGCGTATGCCAGCGTCAAATCGTTTTTAACTGCCTGGATTGATTCAGGATAGATGGGGTGTCGGGCCACTTACCAGAGTTGGTTAGTTGTCCAGACTGCCACCAGGGCTTAAACCACTGGGTACACGTTCCGGAATCCCGCGATCAAATTCCGAATCGTTTAAGGCTTCAAGAAAACTTTGAATAATACTGCCGCGACCATCATCCATTTCTGGCAATGCAAGAAAATCCGGGTCAAGTTCTGATTTGGCTACAGAAGCATTTGATGATCCATTAGGTTCGTCATAAAAGTTTATTGCCTGGCTGAGAGTTCCGAACTGCCCGGCGTGGAAGTAAGGTGCGGTAAATGCGAGCTGCCGTAATGCGGGTGTGCGAAACGCGAACTCCCCATTTCCCGAATCCGGTTCGGCCAGGTTCTCACCCTCGGGGGTCCCTAGAACATGCAATTCAAAATCAGAAAACATTGGACCAGAGTGACAAGCCGCGCAGCCGGCAAGCACGAATTCCTGCATACCCGATATTTCGCGCTCGGTCATTGCCGTGGCATCCCCGCGCATCCATTGATCGAAGCGGCTATTGTTCGCTATCAGTGTTGTCTGGAAACTTGATAGAGCGTCAACGAGTTGCTCCGCGCTGATTGCGTCAACTCCGTAGGCCTCTTTGAATAAGGCGACGTATTCGGAATTATCGTTAAGCCGACTAAGAACCTCTGACAGAATGGTTTCCTCCGAGAAATTATCACCCCGCATTTCTTCTCGTGAAATCAAGGGTTCCAGTGCCTGCTTCTTGAGACTCTGCACGCGATTGTCCCAAAACATGGGTGCCTCATCCTGACTGAAGAGCCCGAGCTCATTAATGCCGTTCCAGGCAACGTTCAGAAGTGACTGGGAATTTCGTTTCACCGGCTCGACTGTGCCAGGTACCCTGTCTTTTCCACGCCCGACGCCACCAACGCCGATTGAACGGGTCCGTCCATCACTGTAGCCGGTTTCAGGCAAATGGCAGGTTGCGCAGGCAACGTCGCGATCACCGGACAACACCGGGTCCCAGAACAGTGATCTTCCAAGTTCACGGCGCATGGGGTCGACGCTGGGTGGGGATAGTGGTAGCGAGGCGACAACTGTCTCTGCAATTTCCAGCGTACTGATATCACCCACATTTATTACGTCTTCATTGTCGAATTCGACTGGTGCGGGTGTAAAATTCTCACAGCCAACTAATACCAAAACTATCGGGAGCCAGAGAGTAAAGGTGGTTTTCGGGTTATATCGATGGCAAGCGTTCATAGTTGCGTTCAATTCTGTTGGTCAGTAAAGAAAGTCTGGTTAGAACTATCGAACGTGTTGCGACATGAGTACAGAAGGCATTCGCGCGAAACCCCGGGTCCACCATCGGGCAGATGTCCGAAAAGGGCTGACTAGCAATTGTGCGATACTCTAAATAATTGATTCAATTGACGATGAACCAGAGATATTCGATGTCGATAAAGTCACTTCCACAACGCAGTTTGCTGTTTGCCGGTTTCACCGCACTGGTTTTTATCAGCAGCCTGATAGAAGTTGCATTGGAGTTTGGCGAAGGTCAGAGTCTTGTGGAAATGTCTGATGATGTCCTGATGTTTCTGGTGAGCAGCGGGATACTAACGCTGTTCTGTTACGACTACTTCCAGCAGCGGCGCGCCCTTGGCGAGTTACGTTCTCAACTGGATGCCATGCGCGGCAGGCTCGAGAGCATAGATACCGAAAGCCGGTTTATCACCACGCAGTTTCGTGCGGTAATGCAGAAGCAGTTTGAACAATGGCAATTGACAACCAGCGAGCAGGATATTGCGCGCGCTTTAATAAAGGGCCTCTCGTTCAGGGAAGTGGCGGAGTTGCGAAACACCCGTGAGAAAACGGTCAGACAGCAAGCAGCTGCTGTGTATCGCAAGGCCGAACTGACCGGTCGCCATGAATTGGCGGGTTGGTTCTTTGAAGATCTGTTGGATCCTCAACGAGTATAAGCTCAATCTTCAAACTGACTACGAAGAATCACGCTCAACTGGCATGCAGCGTATCGGAGTGTATCGCAGTATAAATTTAAATTTTCGGTGATGGTAACAATCCCGGGAAGGCGTTTTTCAATCAGCCTCGATATTGTGCTCAGGCACGTAGCCCGGCGTCGAAGTGTTTTTTAGCCGCGCCCGAATCTATCGCGTTTTCGGCCATCGATATCGCATCACTCATGATTTTCGATTCTCCGACATGCCATAACGCCAATGCACCACCAAGGACGACGGCGTCACGAGTGGGTCCGTGTTCACCGGCCAGGGTATTTGTGCATTTCTGAGCACAATATTGGGAAAGCGCATCGATATCCCATTTAGCACCGGGACGCTTTTCATCAAATTTGGCTGCTGGAATGGTGTCGGGGATGTCCTCTGCGCGATAGGTTCGTTGCATATTCAATGACGATAAATCAAACTCATGCGTCTGCCGTGAAGAATGTTCGTTACTCTCTTCGCTCTCGTTATTCTCGCTATTCTTGTTGCTTTCGATGTACGTGTTCAAATACCGCTCAACACGAACATTGGCGCGCAATGACGGTATCACGCCGCCTTCTGTTCCTTTGACCAACAGCATCGAATCGAGCCCACAGTGTTCGGCCAGCATGATGTAGATGTCTCTGTACGGGTTATGCACGTAACCGGTTATCAGATGGGTTTTATCCTTGCCCTTTATGGGTGTCAACATGACTTCTGCTGTACTGTAAGCCGGACGTTTAATCAGTAAACGGCGAAAATCGTTTAAACCGTATAACGCCGGACAGAATACCTGCTGGTCGATATAAGCCCAACCGATCGCAGGATCATCCAGACGCGCCCCGGCTTCTGCAAGTGGCAGATCGTCGCGTCCACCCAGTGCTTGCAGTGTTGTACTGTGTGTCACACCGTACTTTGGACTGCAGGCTTCCACACCGTGTGAGTAAGCCGGAACACCACAGGCTGCCAGTACCGGCAGAATGGCAAGGGACGCCTGAACCGTGCGATTGAAACCATTGTATGGATCTGCCAACCCAACGCAGCGGGGACTATTCACTGAGATAGAACTGGTTCGTTCCAGTAGTGCATCCATTGCACCTCTGAACTCGTCATTGGTTTCGCGTTTCATGCGCAGACCGATAAGGAACGCTGCGCTTTGTACCGGATCCATTCGGCCATCAAGCATGGCACCGCATACCTGACGGGTTTCGTCTCTGGAGATTGATTTACTTAGTTCCGGGCCTGCGGCGACGCGTTGAATAGCCGAACGGATAACGGCTGACTCTGCCTGAACATCTGTCGTTGAAGTGTCGCAAGTTTTGTTGTTGCGACTCATAATATTTTTTTACCGGGGTCAATAGTCATACGGCACGTATTTTAATGTAACTCGAGTGCTGGAAGTCGGTCAGTCATACCAGTTCAATGACTGACGCAGCGTAACCACTGAACCGATAATAAGTAGGGTAGGGGCTGTAATCGACTTCTTCCGGATGTCAGCTGCAAAAGTATGCAAAGTACCGGTGTGTACTTGATGATGTCGGGTTGTGCCCCGTTCAATTAGAGCGATAGGCGTTTCCTTGCTTCTACCGGCATTGATCAATTCTGTGCAGATAGACTCAAGCCCCGTGAGTCCCATATAGACAACAATGGTTTGTGTCGGGTCAGTCAGTTCCCGCCAGTTCAGATTGATGCTGCCGTCTTTGAGATGTCCCGTCACAAATATACAGGATTGCGCGTGATCGCGGTGCGTTAGCGGGATACCAGAGAAAGCAGCGCAACCAGAGGCTGCTGTTATTCCCGGAACTACCTGAAAGTTGATGCCTTGTGCTGCGAGTGTCTCGATTTCTTCGCCACCACGACCGAATATAAAAGGATCGCCACCTTTAAGACGCACGACATGTTTACCCTCTCGTGCGAGGTTAGCCAATAGTTCGTTTATCTCGGGTTGAGGAATGGCATGGTTAGCTTTGGCCTTGCCAGCATAGATACGTTCAGCGTCGGGTTTACACAGATCAAGAATTTCCGGGCTGACTAATCGATCGTAGACAATAGCGTCGGCTTGTTGAATGAGATTTAACGCGCGAAATGTCAACAGATCGGGTGCCCCTGGTCCGGCTCCGACTAATGCGACCTGACCGATTTGTGACTGCTTTTGAGCGTCGTCTTTTTCATCAGTCGTGGCGTCTAGTGCTGCAAGCAGCTTTTCTTCGAGTACCTGCACTCCGTTTGCGTGGTTAAGCTGAGAAATGTTATCCAGCAGCAAACGGTGCCAAAGTCGTGAACGCTCCGTCCGGCTGGTAAATTTTTCGGCAACGCGTTGCGTATTCGATTCGATAAATTGTGCAACCTCTGAATAGGCTGATGGCAAGTAGGCTTCCAGTCGGTTTTTGATTACGCGACTAAGCGTTGGTGCAGAACCGCCGGTTGATACCGCAAGCATTAGCGGCGAGCGATCAACAATGGCAGGTGTCTGGAAGGTGCTGTCAGTCGCCGAGCCACTTAAATTGCAGAATATCTTATGGCTGTAACAATAATCTGCGATTTTTTTGTCCATTTCAGTGCTCCCGGTTTCTGCAACAACCAACCAGAAGTCATCAAGGTTGGCGGGCAGCTCGTCGATCGGCTGTTTACAGACGATAACGTTGACAGATTCCAGGTTCCGTGACGGCTGTGTTGGCGAAATCCAGGTCACCTGCGCGCGCGCCTCTGACAAGTGCTCGGCCTGGCGCGACAACCGGTGACTGTAACCGATGATCAAACAGGGTTTGTCAGTGAGTGTTAAAAAAGCCGGGTAGTGGTTCACAGGTGAAATAACAAAAGTTCTTGAGACCGTGATTGTTAATCCTGCAGAATTGCAGCCCGTATATCAACCGTCTATTGAACAGAATTTTATCGAACTGGCAGTGTGTATAGCCGGCAGTACGCGTCTGCGGTAAAAACTTGAAGAAACGCCAGGGGTCGAGTGAGCGACTTGGCTCTGTAAACCGTACATACAGGAGCCGACGATGTGTCTGTCGTGACTGATTGTCGCGATTGAATCTCCGAATTGCTCGCCATCAATCCACACACGATACGTGATAAATTACGCACTATGAAAGCACTTCTGGTCGTTGCGCACGGTAGCCGCCGTTCGCAAAGCAACACTGAAATACAGGCGCTGACACAACGCATTGCGGAGGAGGCCGGCGAGGACTTTGATCTGGTCGAATGTGCCTTCCTGGAGCTGGCAGACCCGTTGATACCGGCCGGTTTGAAATCGCTCGCCGGCAAAGGGGCTAAAAGCATTCGCGTGCTGCCATATTTTCTGGCAGCCGGTACGCATGTCGCCAGCGACATCCCGTCTGAAGTCGATAAAGGCAAAGCAGAACTGGCAGATGTGGATATAGAAATTCTGCCTTATCTAGGTACTCATCCGGAACTGCCGTCGATATTGCTTTCGCTGGCACGTAGCGTTAACAATCCGGGATAGTTACCCGAACACCTTTGCCCGGGTTTAAAAATAAACGCTCGCAGTTCCGCTGTCAGCGTTCATGCGATGAACAGTAGACGCTAAACGGGATTATCTCCGTTGAAACTCTGAAACACTACGCCTTTTTGTCGGCCTCTGCCGGTGGCACATACGGCAGTCGTGCGCGCGCCTTGGTATCTGCAGCACCAGCGTTGCGGATGTACCGACGTTCATCAAACTGCCGGATTAACGGAACGTACGATGGCTCACCATCAGTGACGTTGTGTATCAGTAACCGTCTTTGTTGATCGCTAGCGATTGTCGCGCGCCAGTAATCCGGATCCCAGTTGTTAAAACAAATGTCTCGCAGTTCAGCGAGCGTACTGGCCGCATCCGGGTCAGTCAGCCGATTGTTTATTTCGTTCGGATCGTCCGTGGTGTTGTATAGCAGTTCGTCCTCACCCTCCAGATACATATACTTCCAGTCGCCTTTTTTAACCATTTTGCTGGGACCGGTGGAGCCATCTGCTGCAAACTCTGATAAGGCTATATCGTCGAGTGTGTCACCGCGATGACCATTGGATGCGGTTAGCGACTGATACAGTGATTTACCATCCAGTGTATCAACCAGAGTATTCAATGCAGTGTCGGACGCTGTCTCCATTAACGTTGGCATCAGGTCGATCAGTGAAACATTTTCCCGAATACGGCCGGGGTTAAAACGTTCTGGATTACGAATTATCAGCGGTACTTTTGCTGCCCATTCAAAGAAGTGCTGTTTGTACCACATGCCTCGCTCACCCATCATGTCACCGTGGTCTGAGGTAAAAACGATAACAGTATTATCAAGCTGTCCTGTGCGCTGCAATGTGTCAACGAGGCGTCCGACCTTTTCATCTATATATGAAATCATGCCGTAATAGCCGTGCCTTGCTGAGCGCCGATGTTCGTCTGTGACCGTAAACAGATGACGCGCCTGGCAGTAGTGCAGGTTACGACTTAAATGGTCTTTCTCGTCTAACGGTATTTCTGCAACGGCGGGTAGTTCAATGTCATCGTGGTTGTACAAATTCCAATAGTCTTCACCAATTACGAACGGTGAGTGTGGGCTGGTAAACGAGACAGTCAGAAAAAACGGTTGCGGATCTTGTTGCCGGGCCAGATCATAGATTGCTTGTACCGCCTGGTATTCAACTTCATCGTCATAGTCCATTTGCAGTGACCGTATGCATGGCCCTGATTCTATTACCGGCGCCATGGTCAGATTGGTGGGCCGGTACTCACGACCCTTTGTCCAGTCGACCGTCCAGGCATAGTTGGATGGATAAATTTCAGTTGTATGCCTGATCTGGTAGCCGTGGTATTGATCCGGGCCGACGAAATGCATCTTGCCAGTCAGTTCGGCTTTGTAACCCTGTTTACGCAGGTAATGCGGTAGTGCCGGAGTGGATGCTGAAAATTCGCTGGCGTTGTCGTACATACCCATACTGAAGGGCATCATGCCACTGTGCAGTGACGCGCGTGACGGGCCGCACATCGGTAAATTGCAATAACAGTTGTCGAACACCACACCGTCAGCTGCCAGGGCTTCAAGGTGCGGGGCAATGACTTTGTTGTTGCCGTAGACCGGCAATGCATTGGCTGCCATCTGGTCAGCCATGATGAAAAGAATATTCGGTTGACTTATAGCCATGGCGTTAATTCAAACGGATATTGTTCTGGAAAATTTATTGGATAGACTTTGCGAGAATCAGCCGCGGGCAGTCAATGCAGGGCTACCCTGTATAGAGTAGCCCTGTCTGAGTGTTACAGATTAATGATAATCGCAGACTGCAACGACAAAGAGTGATAAGGCCTCGAGGTTACAATACCTGCGTGTAACGACTCGAGGCTGTCGCGTCTACTCGATTGTCATGCCGAGCTTGGCAATTGCATCATTAAACACGTTGTATTGGTCTTCAACGAATGCCTTGGTTGCATCAGGATCCATTATCTGAACAATGTTGCCGAGGCCTTTGGTAAGACGTAGCCAGGCTTTGTCTTCTTTGAGCTTCTCGAGCGTGCCAACCCATGCGTTAACAATATCTTCGGGCAGGTCAGGCGGCCCGTACATGGCACTCCAGCCGATAATTTTCTCGAGTGTCGGATAGCCGGATTCAGCCACTGTCGGAATATCGGGAATAGCAGGAAAGCGTTCGGGTGTTGTGACTGCCAGTGCAGTTACCTGACCGGATTCCATTGCACCGATTGATGCAGAAAGGTTGCCCCAGGAAAAATCAACCGCACCACTGACAACGGCTGTGCGTGCTTTACCACCGCCTTTGAAAGGTACGTGGGTAAATTTATCCGGATCAGCGCCCATCGCATCAATCATTACGGCAGTCGCTATATGTAGCAGTGTGCCGACACCTGCCGAAGAGTAGGTGAGTTCCGCACCGTCTTTAACTGCCTGCTCGATATCAGCAAACGTTTTGTAAGGGGAATCGGGATTGACGATCAACACAAACGGGTTGAGTTCAAGCATACCCAGCACAGTGAAATCATCCCATTCGTAGGGAATGGTTTTGTTCATCGCGGGTACGCCCATTTGTGAGCCAACGCGCGCCGACAACAATGTGTAACCATCCGGTTTTGCGTTCAATACAAAATTGGAACCGGTAACACCGGCAGCTCCTGCTTTGTTAACTGCCAGAATCGGTTGTCCCAGATAACTCGGTGCAGAGCCCGCGATCAGTCTGGCTGAAAGATCAGCAGCACCACCCGGCCCATACGGAACCACCACTGTGATGGGGCGTTCAGGATAGTCTGCTGCAGTGGCAGCACTTATACCTGTAAAGACACCAAGTAAGGCGGCGAATACCAGTGTCAAAAATTTGCGCCCGAATGTAAACAGGGTGTGTTTATTCGGATTCAACATATTTTTCTCTCCTCTGTTTCAGCACACCGTGGGTGTGTGCCGTCGATTAGCTTGACTGATACGAGCGTTTTATTCAATGATCTGATAATGATATGGGGTATCTGGTGGCGGTACCTGTCCAAAACAGGTGTATTTATCAAGGAATCTGCGATTTTTCAGTAACCTATGAGACTGTGTGTGGATGACTTTGTGCTATGCGTGATCCCGAAATAGCCAACAAAACAGAATCTGGCGGTGAACAACCGTCACGACAGGCTGAGGGTAGCCGCAACAGCCAGGCTACGCTGAACGTGTTGTCGGGTGTGTTGTTTCTGGCTGTTTCTTTTCTGCTGTTATTTGTATTTATCCCTTATGGTGTCGACGCGCCGCGCAAAGTCAAATTTGCTGCGTTGCATCCTGCGTACTACCCGCAACTGGTCACTTATTGTCTGTTGATATTTGGCTTTTTGGTGTTGTTGGGTGGTATGCGTCAGCTGTTTTTCAGCAGACAGTCGTTGCAGGCAAACAGTGTTGCGACGTCTGCTAGAAGTGATGACCAGTCAGAGAAGGGTGAGCGGTTTTTCCGGTTACTGCCACTGGCACTGTTGTTCGTGGTGTTGTTTTTTGCGTTGCCTTACTTGGGCTTTCCGTTAAGTACAGCGATAGCACTGGTATTGCTAATGCCGTTAGCCGGCGAACGTCGCTGGCATCTGATTTTACCCATAGCTGTGCTGCTGCCGTTGTTGCTGTATTTGTTTTTTACGCAGGTTGCCAATATCCCGATACCGGGTGGCGTTCTTGATCCCTGGCTTTTGAAAATCTGATCATGCTTGATGCACTGCAATCAGCCTTTGCGCTGTTCGCCACTCTGGATAATGTACTGGCATTACTGATTGGTGTTGTTGTCGGTACCTTGGTCGGTGCCATACCGGGTATGACCACACCGATGGCAGTCGCACTGGCGCTGCCATTCACGTTTTCGCTCGGCCCGGTTACCGGCATTCTGTTGCTACTGGGTGTTTACAAAGGTGGTATCTATGGCGGTTCGATAACCGCGATACTGATAAATGCACCCGGTACACCGGCTGCATCCTGTACCGTTCTGGATGGCTATCCGCTGGCACGCCGTGGTGAAGCGCGACGTGCGCTTGATATCGCCCTTTATTCATCCTGCGTTGCCGACATGATCTCTAACCTGTCGCTGATTATGTTTGCCGGTGTGTTAGCTACATTTGCACTGAGCTTCGGTTCACAGGAATTGTTCACACTGATTGTTTTCTCACTGACAATCATTGCCGGTGTGTCCGGTAATCAGCTATTGAAAGGGTTCGGTGCAGCCTGTCTCGGTTTGATATTGGCTACCATCGGCCTTGACCTTATCTATGGCACCAATCGTTTTGTATTCGGACAGGTCAACCTGATGAGTGGCCTAACGTTTATTCCGGTTTTGATTGGATTGTTCGCTTTGCCCGAAATCATTAACTTTTTTGTAACCGGTGAAACACGCAAGGAAAAAAGCCAGCTGGCAGGTGGTGGCGCAACCTTTAAGGATTTCCGTAGCTGTTTGCCCACCATTTTGCGCGGCAGTGTTATCGGTGTGATTCTCGGTGCTATCCCGGGTATCGGTGGTGCGCCTGCAGCTTTTATGAGCTATAGCGAAGCCCGACGAGCGTCCAAGGAACCGGATGAATTTGGTAAAGGAAAAATAGAAGGGGTTGCAGCAGCAGAATCCGGTAACAACGGTACAGCCGGTGCGACGATGATTCCTTTATTATCGCTCGGCATACCGGGGGACATTACGACCGCGATTATCCTTGGCGCCTTTATGATTCATGGCCTGCGCCCCGGTCCGTTGATGTTTCAGGATAATATCAGTTTGATCTACGCGCTCTTTATCGGAATTATGCTGAGCTCGTTCTACTTATTGTTGGTGGGCAAACTGTCTATCCGACTGATCAGTAAAATAGCCGATGTGCCTCACCGTATTCTTTTTCCTGTGGTGCTGGTTTTATGTGTGTTTGGTGCTTATGCCATCAATAACACGATATTCGATGTCGGTGTCATGTTTTTGATGGGTGCCCTGGGATTTGTAATGTTGCGACTCAAGATTCCGGCAGCACCTTTTCTCATCGCGTTTATTCTCGGTCCGTTGTTTGAAGATAACTTCCGGCAGGCATTGCTGATATCCAAAGGCGACTACACCATTTTCTTCTCCAGCGGTATTTGCCTGTTCTTCTGGGCACTCACCGCGCTTTCTGTTTTTATCATCGGCTGGCAACAGTTCAAGCGCCGGCGCGTTGAAGTGGATTCGAGGTAGTCAGTTATGACGTCGCGGCTATTCCGGTTTGGCATTATCAGTGACACACACGTGCGTGCGCCGGGTGGTGATCTATCGTCCCCGTTCCCAGTCAATGAAAAGGCCAATAGCCGTGCGGCTTACGCAGCATCATTATTGGCGGCCCACGAACCGGCGTTCACGGTTCACCTGGGTGACATGGTGCACCCACTACCCCATATGGGGGCTTATGACGCCGCGTGCAAAGAAGCAAAACAGTTGTTTGCCCCATTGTATGAAAGTGGAGAGGGTGGGGCAGTTGGTACTGAAACCTCATCACTGTATTTCGTCGCGGGTAATCACGATATAGGAGATAAACCCATGCCGGCGTCCCCTGCCTCCGGGGTTGATGCCAATGGCACAACGAAGTACGAATCTCACTTTGGTAAGCCTTGGTACCGGATGGATTACCAGTCACTTGCTCTGCTCGTGATCAATTCATCATTAGTCAACACAGGGTCTGCAGATGAACACGCACAACGTCAGTGGCTGGAACATGAATTAGCGGACTTAACTAACGCCGATCGACGCATCTTTCTGTTCTCACACTATCCTCCGTTCATTCATGACAGTGATGAACCGGAGCATTACGACAACTATGCTCAGCCGGGCAGGCAGTGGCTGCTGGACCTGCTGGAAAAGTACAGTGTAGAGGCTGTGTTTTCCGGGCATGTTCACCACTTCTTCAGAAACCGCTATAAAAATACCGATCTGTACTGCCTGCCGGCAACCAGTTTTACGCGTCAGGATTTTGCAGAGATTTTTCGTATCGAACCCGCAGCAGAATTTGGCCGCGATGACACGGGCAAGATGCATGTCGCTGTAGTTGATGTCTATCAGGAGGGTTATCGCCTGAATTTGATACCTACCGACGGCAAGTCGGAAGGCACGCAGCCAACCGCACTGAATTTTAACCGGCCTGCAGATTGCACGGTGCATCTGCGCCATGCCTGGTATGAGTCAATAGATTTACCTTACAACGGTCCGATGGAAGAGTTTTCACGTAAGCGGGCCCGTAACGACTACACGTTGTTACGTCTGATGCAGTTGGGACTTTCGAATGTACGGGTGCCGTTACAGGATTTATGTGATTCTGCGCTACGACAGAATATTCAAAATTACTTTCATTCCGGAATTCACTTTCACGCGTTTAGTCTGGCCAATCCGCCAGACAGATTTATTCAGCAATTGAAAGACTCAGCCGTTGCTCGTTCGTTTGAGTACGTTCTGCCGGTATACACAACTGACGCATCCGGTTTGATTGAATATGCTGATGACCTTAAAAAGATTGCTGATCAATTGAATCCAGTGCCCATCTGGTTAGGTGTCGCTAAAAGCTCATCGTCTACTGTTGATCAGGCAGATAAGGTCTATGCCCATACTGTATCGAGTGGTTTTGCCGTCGATGACAGTGAGTCGATTCTGGCTATAGCTGCTGATATGAATCAGCAGGCTGAATCGCCATTCATCGCGGGTGTGGTTTTCCAGTTGCCATGGGAGGATGAATCTGACATTGCGATAAATCGATTGCAGGAAAATTGTGAGGAAATCAATTCCCGGTTTGCAAATAATCAACCGCCGTTGCATGTGCAGCTAGTGATACGAATTGCGCCGACAAATCCTGCCAAAGAAAATGCTGATGATGCAGCTATTGCAAACCGGGTGCGACAGGTTCTACAACTTGCCGATGCCTGCCCGTCGGTTTCACTGCAGTTTGATACGTTTGCTGATATGGACAGGGGTTATTCGCCACGGCACGGGTTTGTTGACCGGCATTTCAACCTGCGTGAAGCCGGGCGTCTATTCATGCGCCCTCAGGACTAAGGCATACATGAAAAAGACGGTTAGATAAACTGAATACCGATTGAGTTGCGGTTTTTTCTTCAATCAAGAAAATCAATAAGTCGGGCGAGGGTGGATTTTTTACGCTTTGATCGATAACGCTCCTTGTCCTTATACTTTTCCCGGTCACGCTCTTCAACGTATTGTCGAGAGCGGTTACTTGTTGACTGCCGGTATTCGTCCCGAAGATCCCCTGTGCGAGCGTCCTCTTGAGGCTTCCGCTCCTTCGTATGGGTTTCACGTTTAATATCCCCGGCCTCGCGTTCAGGTTTAGGTTTTGGCGAAACTGCACGCTCTTCTGCTGTTACCTCAATTATCTTGTCCAACTCGCCGCGATCCAGCCAAATACCCCGGCATTGGGTGCAAAAGTCTATTTCGATACCTTTGCGTTCGGCCATCATCAGGGGAATTTCGCAATTGGGACAGTTCATGATTAAGATGAATGGATTGGATAATGTGTATTAATGGGAAACGAGGAGACCTGCTTAAAGCAGTCTGCTTGTACGGTTGCCGTTGGTTGTCTTTCTCGGTAGCACAGTTAGCAGCTCAGACGGTCCGACCACAATATATTTTAGTATTATTCGCGGTTGCAGGCGACACAAAACCGCGGCACGTCAGCTTACACTGCGGTATACAATCGATAGAATATCCACTCAACTGACGTATCGTTATTGCTAATGAACATTCTGCTGCAAGGTCATATCGCTGTATCCGGCGAATCCTGTCTACGCGAGATCGCCGAATCACACTGGCAAATCAATACCTGGACACCCGAATCTGCCTCTGTTGATGAATTCAACCAATTGGCCACCGCAGCTAACGTGATAATTGGTGGCAACATCCCGTCAGATGTCTGGCCATCTGTACCTGATCTTGCTTTGTTTCAAATACCGTGGGCAGGGTACAACCACACAGGCCCTGAGAGAATTCCTGCGGGTGTACCTGTGTGCAATTGTTTCGAACATGAGTCAAGCATTGCGGAGTACGTGCTGCTTGCGATACTGGAATGGGAAATACGCCTGAGCGAAATGGACAGAAGCATGCGCGATAACGGTTGGGCAGGGCGCATAACCGGAATGAGTGGCAGCTTTCACGGCGAAGTGGCGGGCAAAACCCTGGGATTAATCGGCTACGGTCATATCGCTCAGGCGGTGGCTGTAAGAGCTAAAGCCTTCGACATGAAAATCAAGGCGGTACGGCGTAATACCGCAAATAAATCACCTGAGCTGGATTGGCTGGGCAACACATCGCAACTTCATGAACTACTCGGCAGCTGTGACTATGTTGTTATTGCCTGTGATCTGAACCCGGCTACCAAAAATCTGTTGAACAAAGACACCTTCGCGCAAATGAAGCCGACAGGTGTGCTAATTAATGTGTCGCGAGGCGGGATTGTCGATGAAGAGGCTCTTTATGATGCGCTGGAAAGCAAGAAGATTGGCGGCGCAGTGATAGACACCTGGTATAACTACAACCAGAAAGACAAGCCCGAAGTATCACCTTTCAACAAACCGTTCGATAAGCTCGATAACCTCATCATGAGTGCACACGAATGTGGTTGGACAAAAAACCAGGTGCGTCGACGCTGGCAGTTTATAGCGGGCAATATCGCGAATATCGAAAAAGGGCAGCAGCCTGAAAATATCGTGTTCACCGGAACGGCCTGAATGATGTTGTTGGTCGTTTTCTTTATTTATTGGTTGAATTATTAGTAATTGGCTCCGGATTGCTCTTGTGCTTGCTTGTCCCTCTGTGGTTTGCAGTAGCAGTAGGCAAACGTGAACAAGTGAATGATCCCCATCAGCAGATTGTCGACAAGATACCATTCTTGGCAGCACTACTTCACGTGATCCTTCTTACGCCAACAGCTACAGCTGTTGGACTAACAGCTGTGCTTTTAGGTTATTTTTCGGGATACAATTGATGTTGTGGTGCCACTGGCGAGTATGAGGCCGGGTTGTCTCTGTTGCTTGTTACGGTACCAACCTATCTATGGCTTACGCGATCTTCCCTTAAGCTAGATTCTCGGTTTCTCAATCCAGTTTTAGAACATCTTAGGCAGTCGCTGTTTCTTTATGGATTTTTATCTTTACTATTTTACAACCACTTCACGAACGTTTGAGGCAAACTAGATAGTGGCGAACCCGGTAGAGCAATAGTTTTGACGTTTATTGCGACGTCAGTGGTTGCTATAGTAACAAACCTATTAGGTGTGATGTTCATGAACCGAAGTAAATTAAGGAGTACGCCGTCTAGCGGCTAAATTCAAAATACATTTGGAGTGATTTGCATTTGTCTGCTACAGAATTGGCAAGCAAGGCAAGCGGCAAAACAGGGAATGTGGGCCGGGACGTTTGAGCGACCGTCTGAGTTTCGAGACAGCAAGTGGCAAGCATCGATCAGCACCGCCGAGAAACCCGGTTGTCCGATCAAGGGGAATATCAACCGTAAGGGTGAGCGCATTTATCACGCGCCCTGGTCGCGATCCTATAACCGCACCAAGATCAATACCCACAAAGGTGAGCGATGGTTTTGTACCGAAGCCGAGGCCTTGGCCGCGGGCTGGCGAGCGCCGTTGCGGTAGATTGTGTGAATAACGGCCATTGATGTGGCTTGCAATCGGATGAGCTATTAACGCTGCCGGCGGCTGACAAGCGCCGACTGGTAAAGAAGGCAACAAACAGCCCAAACATACTTGTCGAAACTGCTACGAAATTCTTGCTTTAGCGATACAGTAGCCATTCACTTTGCCATTATCTACTTGAAAATTCACCCCATAATCCTTACTATATACATAAATGTAAGGAGTTCAGCATGGCAGAAGCGGCGGTAACAAGCAAAGGTCAAATCACGATTCCAGCAGAGATCCGGCGGCAGATGAATCTTGGCCCACACGACAGAGTTGTGTTCACGCTCCTTCCGAACGGCACCACAGTCATGCGTGCTAAGAATCGATCTATTTCTTCGTTGGCAGACTCGGTTAGATCGAAAAAGAAGCGAGTACCGCTTAAAGATATGAAAATGCGCTGATATGCCTGCATTGGACACCAATGTGCTTGTTCGTTATTTGGTTGCTGATGACCGAAACCAATTCGAAATCGCAAAAGCGTACATCAATAATGTAACACCGGATGACCCACTTTTTATTCCATTTTCTGTTTCTCTAGAGCTGGAATGGGTGCTGCGGACAGTTTACGAGCTAGACAAACCCACAGTCATAACAATATTTAATCAGCTTCTTGAAGCACGTGAAATTGAATTTCAAGATGAATCTAGTATTGAAGTCAGTCTGAGCTTGTACTCGGATAGCAATACTGATTTTGCCGACTGCCTGCATAACGCTACTGCTTATGCTAATGATCGAATACCTCTTGTAACTTTTGACCGAAAAGCCGCTCGTTTGCCTGAATCAGTATTGTTAGAGAAGCTCTAAAATATTCTGGATTCGGCCCATTGCGGACATGGGAAAGATGTTTGCAATGTAGTGGAACACTTTGGTATGGATGCAGTATTGATGAAAGCCTATCAGCGCTTAGTTACTTCAGCCAATTGTGTGTTTCTACGTTTCAAACAAACGAGAATTATCATTGTACGAGACCAACTGACACCTTAAGCACATTCGTGCCATCCGGGACTAAAACAACGTCATTCAAGGTATCCCTCGCTATATGCATGATAAAGGCGTAAGGTAATGGCAATTGTTGCCCGAATCCGTTCCTCTCTCGAGCCTAAATCCCTCGGCAGTTTTTAATACTCAATTTTAATACGTCTGGAACAATGAGTGGCCTGCTCATTTACGTTCGTGCTCGCGAACATCAAAAGAGTGCGTAATTTCAAGAGACTCAAAGCATGGTTACTGATAAAGCAGCGCTCCAAGACCCAGCGCCCGCTATTCTTTCTTATTTAAAAGATGTACCCAATCTTTGTTCACTAGCAGGCTTAGCGTGCACCTTATCTGCTATTTACTTCAGTATCATTGGTCTTTTTTACGCCGCTATGATCGGCATGGTGTGGGCAGTCGCGTTTGATTGGGCTGATGGACTAATAGCTAGAAGACTCAAAGGCCGTAGTCAAAACGATATGGACTTTGGTGGACAACTCGATGTGCTTATCGATATTGTGAGCTATGGTGTGACACCGGCAATACTGCTAATGAGTTACGGGCAGTTTGCGCCGATATACCTTGTTGGCGCTTTTATTATGCTTGCAGCCGGTGTACTAAGGTTGAGTTACTTTGCAACATACGGCCTTGCAGATGGTAAAAAATACACGGGCTTAGCGATAGACAATAATAGTCTAATTCTGGTTTTTGTTTTTCTATTGGAAAACGCATTAAGCCAAGGGGTTTTCACCATCCTGCTCTACGTCAGTTGTATTAGCCTCGCTGTTCTTAATGTGTCTAAAATACAAACTCCCAAACTATCTGGCAACCCGAGAAACGTCTGGTTGTTAGCCGTTTATACATTGGCAATATCTGGCATATATGGCTGGAAGCTTTTTTTATAAACGCTACAGGTTAACTAGGAATTATTGAATTGAAAAAAGTAATAAGAGCCGGAACAAATAAGACGACAGTTTTTACCGTTGGTACATTCGACTTACTGCATGTGGGGCATTTAGCCTTGTTAGAACAATGCCGAAAGCTGGCTGACATCGTGGTGGTCGGAGTAGCATCCGATGCCGTGGTTGCATCCTACAAACCCAATGAACCTATCATACCACTGGCTCAACGACTGGAAATGCTCGAAGCATTGCGCTGCGTTGACCGCGTGCGTCCGTACTACACTCTTGAATATGTATCGGCGTGTAAGGAGTTAAACATTGATATCTTTGTAGTAGGAGAAGATTGGGGACGCAAACCGCATAACATTGATGTAGAGACGTATTTACAAAGCCAAGGTAAGGAGATTATCCAGGTTCTATACAACCCTCGTACATCCTCTACCGCTATCAAAAAAGAAGTGCTGGATCAACAGGTCTTGCCATCATCAGCTAATCAGGTTTCTTCCATTCCTTAAAACAATCCCAATGTTATTTAGTTTGCAGTGTTTTAGTAGATTTAGATCACTACTTTTACTTGAGTACATTAGTACGCTTTTTGTCTAAAAGTAGAGCTTCGATTTTCCTTACCGTCTTTTATTTCTGGCTTGTATTCATTTTCGGAATGTGTTGCGTCTTCTACGCTGACCTCTATGACCGACCGATTCACGCATAACTGCCGTTGTATATCGACCAAATCTGACATGTATTGCAAGGTCAAGTCTGTGCTAGCGTATCTAGGTGTCACAATAAATCTGTACTAATGCTACTTCTACGGGTTTTGGTACTTTGGTTTGGTCCAAAAGCGGAACTGACAGTATTTATAAAGGGCCGCGATAGCCCCAGAATTTGAGCCAAATCATTCATAACCCCAACCGCCGCCGCCAGGTGTCAGCATCTCGAAACTATCACCAACCGATAAGTCACATTCGTCATTTCCATTAAGGATTTGTCGGGCGCCTTCCTTGCGAATAACCGTATTTACGCCAACCACGCCATCTCCTCCGCCTTGTCTGCCAGATGGTGAAACAATACGATGAGAAGAAAGTGTAGTTACGGTAACCGGTTCTAAGAATTGAATTCGTCGTTCAATGCCGTTCCCTCCGACAAATTGGCCTGGTCCGCCGGAGTCCGCACGTATTCCGAACTTCTCAACCAGCACTGGAAATCGTTTCTCTAATACTTCTGGATCAGTCATACGTGTGTTAGTCATGTGAGAATGAACAGCGCTTGCTCCGTCGAACCCCGGTCCTGCGCCTGTTCCACCAGCGATTGTTTCGTAATTTTGAAAACGTTCATTTCCCCAGACAAAATTGTTCATCGTGCCCTGTGAGCCGGCAACGACATCCAATGCGCCGTATAGGCAATCTGCAATAGCCTGGCTTACCTCGGTGTTACCGGAGATCACAGCTGCTGGATATTTCGGGTTTATCATTGTTCCTGCTGGCGCAATGATATTTAAAGGTTTCAAGCAGCCTTCATTTAACGGGATATTGCTGCCAACCAGCGTTCGAAATACATACAACACAACAGCATTGCAAATGGAGAGAGGTGCGTTGTAGTTTCCGCTAGCCTGTTTAGATGTTCCTGTAAAGTCGATCGTAGCTTCAGAATTTGCGTTGTCGACCAGTATTTTTACATGAATCTCTGAACCGTCATCAAGTGGATACACGCATTGGCCATTTTTCAAATTCCCTATGACGCGCCGAACCGACGCTTCCGCATTGGATTGGACGTGCCCCATATAAGCCTGTACAACGTCAAGCCCGAATGAGTCAATCATTCGATAAACTTCACTGATTCCGGTCGAATTCGCAGCTACTTGGGCTTCTAAATCTGCCATATTCTCATCGATATTTCGACAAGGGTAACGACCTGAACCAAGCAATGCGCGAGTCTCATTTTCACGTAAGACACCTTCCTCAACCAGTTTGAAATTGTCGATAACAACGCCTTCTTCTTCAATATGCTGACTGTCTGGAGGCGCAGATCCTGGGGTGCGGCCTCCTATATCTGCATGGTGCCCCCGAGACCCCACAAAAAAAAGAATAGTTGTTCCCTGTGCATCGAAAACAGGGGTGATCACTGTTACATCCGGTAAATGAGTGCCACCGTTGAATGGAGCGTTTAGCATGTAGCTGTCGCCTGGTTTCATCGTGTGCTGATTCAAGCGAGCAATGGTCCGAATGCTTTCACTCATTGAACCCAGGTGCACAGGAACATGAGGCGCGTTTGCTACTAAATTACCTGTCGCATCAAATAGCGCACACGAAAAATCCAATCTCTCTTTAATATTTACCGAGTACGCCGTATTAGCAAGCGTTGCACCCATTTGTTCAGCGATAGACATAAACAAATTGTTGAACACTTCAAGCATGACCGGATCAACTTCAGTACCGATGGCAGCTTCTCTGTGCTTTTTCTCGTATCGATTGAGTATCAGATTACCAAGTCGATCGATCGTGCCTTGCCAGCCGGCTTCAATGACGTTCGTACCCGTTTTTTCTGTGATAATCGCCGGGCCTTCGATAACGACGCCACTGGAAAGATTATCTCTTTCGTAGAGTCGTGCCTTTTGCCAATTTCCCTGCGAATAAAAGTTAATGTTATCTTTTGGTATAGCAGGCTCGGTGTTCAAATCAGGTTTTGGGTAGGATAGATTGTCACCTTCTTCGATCGCTTCTGCACTGAGCATTTCAAACATCAAATCGCGCCCTTTTGAGATAAACCCGAATCGTGCAAGATGGGACGCATCGAATCGAGATCGCAATTCCTCCTCGGAGCCATAAATGACCTCTAATGCTTGATGAGAACCTTTGTATTTTAAATAGGCACGTTTTATAACTGAAATGCGTTTCGGGTCTACGCCTTGGTTTATCACGGAATCGCAACTAGCTTTTGTCAGGCGTTCCATAACGTCAATCGCTTTCTGTGATTCAGTAAGGGGGTAATCAAATTGCTCCTCACGCATAGAGCGAATGTCAGCTAATCCCATACCGAATGCGGATAACACACCGGCATGCGGATGTAGAAACACGCGCTGCATTCCCAGCGCATCGGCAACTAGGCATGCATGCTGACCACCAGCACCACCAAAACAATTCAGCGTATATCGGGTAACATCATAGCCACGTTGAACAGATATTTTCTTAATGGCATTGGCCATGTTTTCAACAGCTATGCGCAGAAAACCTTCTGCAGTTTCCTCTGCCGTAAGCGCTTTTGTACCACTTTCTTTTTCGATAACAAGCGCTAAATCATTAAATTTATTCCTAACGACTTCCGCATCCAGTGGTTCGTTAGCATTTGGGCCGAATACAGCAGGAAAATGTGTCGGATTCAATTTACCGAGAACGACATTACAATCAGTGACCGTTAGTGGTCCATCTCGTCGGTAACATGCTGGCCCTGGATTTGCACCGGCGCTATCGGGACCAACCTGATAACGACCATCTCGGAAGCTCAAGATCGACCCACCACCAGCAGCGACTGTGTTTATGTGCATCATGGGTGCGCGCATACGCACACCTGCAACTTCCGTATCGAAGGTCCGTTCAAGTGTTCCTGCATAGTGGCACACATCCGTTGAAGTGCCACCCATATCAAATCCAATCAAGCTCGTAAATCCTGCATCCTCAGCGGTCTTCACCATGCCTACAACGCCACCTGCCGGTCCAGACAAAATCGAATCACGTCCTTGAAACAGTTTGGCGTCGGTCAGTCCGCCATTCGATTGCATAAAGAACAGTCTGCTGCAAGCACCGTTGCTCATATCCAAAGCGCTGCTAACCTGTTCAACGTATCGGCGTAATATTGGCGACAAGTAGGCATCAACAACAGTGGTATCTCCACGGCCGACTAACTTGATTAGTTTGGATGTCTCATGGCTCACTGATACTTGAGTAAAACCAACTTCATGTGCCAACTTGGCGACAGCGACTTCATGTGATGGATTCAAATATCCGTGCATAAATGCGATCGCCACACTACGAATACCGTTCGCGTACGCAGCCTTCAAAGACTTAAGTGCAGAGTCGGTATCTAGTTTCTTTATCACATTGCCGTCTGCATCCATGCGTTGCGACACAGTAGACACCTGTTGATAGAGCTGTTCAGGCAGCACGATGTTCAAATCAAACAGGGCTGGTCGGTTCTGATAGCCAATACGAAGTAGATCTGAAAACCCTTCCGTGATCATAAGCAGCGTCGCATCGCCTTTACGCTCTAACAGAGCGTTGGTTGCCACCGTAGT
Source organism: uncultured Granulosicoccaceae bacterium (assembly GCA_937951345.1). GTDB lineage: Bacteria > Pseudomonadota > Gammaproteobacteria > Granulosicoccales > Granulosicoccaceae > CALFCE01. The sequence continues at coordinate 24,401 of CALFCF010000042.1, read as the reverse complement.
ACCCATTTTGACCGCATTGATGCTGCCTTGTGGGATCGGGTCTGAAGCGTTTAACCCCATTAGATGCCGAATTCCGTGCACGGCAGCATCCACGTATTGCTCGGGGTTCTCAGAGAGTAATTTCAATGAATGTACAGACCCAGACGGGCTTCCAGTCACGATATCGGTGAAAGTGCCACCGCGATCTATCCAAAAATCCCACTTGCTCATGATTCAGCGGTTCCAAAAGTAATGAATAAAACTGAGCAAAACATATTTACATTATGTTAATAATATGTCAACGTGATGCAAGTGTTCGGGGGGGATTTACCGAATGCCTAAATTAACCACGAGGAATACACGAATGAAACACATTTTCTCACTGGCTTGTGCTGCGATTTTCGCAAGCAGCACTGCTGTAGCAGAAGACTGGGATATGCCGACGCCCTATGGTGATAAAACATTTCACACTGCAAACATCGTTGAGTTTGCAAAAGAAGTGAGCGAGGCCAGTAATGGTGAGCTTAATATTACTGTGCACTCAGCAGGTTCACTAATAAAACACGCTGAAATTAAAAATGCAGTGCGTGGACAACAGGTTCAAATAGGAGAGTTTTTTCTATCTCGTCTTTCCAACGAAGACGCAGCCTATGGGGTGGATTCTCAACCTTTCGTTGCGACCAGCTACGACGATGCAGAAAAACTTTGGGCGGCACAAAAGCCGGTCATAACTGAATTGTTTGCGAAGCAAAATTTGATACCGTTGTTTTCTGTACCGTGGCCGCCACAAGGTCTTTATACCGAAAACGAAGTCAAATCAGTTGGCGATCTAAAAGGACTAAAGTTTAGAGCCTATAACGCAGCTCTTGAAAAGTTTGCAGCACTCGCAGGTGCAGCGCCTACGCAAGTTGAGGCTTCGGATATACCTCAAGCATTTTCTACTGGGCAAGTAGAGGCCATGATAACGTCTCCATCAACGGGTGCTAATACAAAGGCATGGGATTTTGTTTCTCATTATTCGCCGATTAATGCATGGGTTCCGAAGAATATCGTTGTTGTTAATAAAGCTGCATTCGACGCACTTGACGACAATATAAAATCTATCGTTTTAGAGGCGGCAGCGACAGCCGAAGTTCGCGGATGGAAAATGAGTAAGCAGGAAACATCAGTAAAAACAGCCGAGCTAACCGATAACGGGATGATAGTTCAAGACCCGAGTGACGAGCTACTAAGCGGACTCAAATCTATTGGTGTCGACATGCAGAATGCATGGCAGGAATCGGCTTCAGATGATGCAAAAGCGATCATCGACGCGTTCAACCAGTAGTATTTGAATTTTCAGATCCTGAATGCAAGAAAGAGAAGAGCAGTAATGATAAGAAAAGCTCTCGATAGCTTGTATATAAGTAGCGGCGCTATAGCGTCGCTACTTATAGCTGGTATCTGCTTACTAGTGTGCACGCAAGTGCTCTCTAATTTGATTACACGATTTGGCGGACTTTCAATAAATCTAACTATTCCTTCTTACGCTGATTTTGCTGGCTATATGTTAGCGGCAGCATCATTTCTAGCGCTCGCCTACACTCTGACGCAAGGCGGGCACATCAGGGTCAATCTACTTCTTACGAGGTTACCGACACGTGCTAAATGGATTTCAGAAATATTTTCATTTTGCGCGTGCGCATTTGTTTCTGGATACGTGACGTTTTATATGGGCAGGCTCTGTTTGGAGTCTTACAAATTCGGTGATCTATCGCCTGGTATTGTTGCAATACCAATTTGGATTCCTCAATGTTTTGTACTGGTGGGAATGATTATATTTACGGTGGCATTAATAGATTGTTTGCAACGCACAATCATTTCGGGAACATCTGTTTTTGATGCGATTGAATTGAGAAAGGAAGCTGCGGAATGACCGAAATAGCCGTAACTGCCTTATTGCTTCTTGCGATGATTGCGATGCTTGCAGCCGGTGTATGGGTTGCGTTTGCGTTGTTGATTACGGGAATTGCAGGAATGATGTTGCTGTCAAATGCACCAATAGGACCCATACTCGCAACCACTATCTGGGGTCATAGTCATTCTTGGGCATTGGCTGCGCTTCCTATGTTCATATTAATGGGAGAAATATTACTCAGATCAAGACTCTCTGATGACATGTTCAGAGGTTTGGCACCCTGGGCCGGACGCCTGCCGGGAAAACTGCTGCATGTGAACATTTTCGGCTGCGCGATATTTGCCGCCGTATCGGGATCATCAGCGGCAACCGCTGCGACTATCGGTAAAATGTCGATTCCAGAGCTGACAAAAAGAGGTTATCCGGAAAGTCAGATCATCGGTACTCTGGCAGGGTCGGCGACGTTGGGATTGCTCATTCCACCTTCAATTATTCTTATTGTTTATGGAGTAGCAACAGAACAATCCATCGCTCGCCTGTTCATAGCTGGTGTAATTCCAGGCGCCATGCTGGTGTTGTTCTTTGTGGGCTATGTGGCGATTGTCTCCCTTAGCCGACCCAAGTTGATACCGCAAGAAACTGAACGGTTCACATTCTGGCAGAAGCTCTCTGCATCAAAACGACTTATCCCGATTTTTCTATTAATAGCTGGAGTGATTGGTTCAATCTATATGGGCATAGCGTCTCCAACGGACGCAGCCGCTGTGGGTGTTGTGTTCTCCGTGGTTCTGGCATGGTGGAACAAGTCGCTGTCTGTTGCAATGTTAAAAGAGAGTCTATTGGGTGCGACCATCACATCATGCATGATCGCATTTATACTGGCAGGAGCTGCCTTTCTTTCTGTTTCAATGGGGTTTACCGGTATTCCCAGAGATCTGGCATCTTGGATTGGATCATTCAACCTATCAAGTTTTGCACTACTAGCGGCACTTACAGTCTTTTTTATTATTCTCGGCTGTTTTCTTGATGGAATTTCGGTTGTGGTATTAACGACTTCGATCATCATGCCTATGGTTGAACAAAATGGAATAGATCCACTTTGGTTCGGAATTTATCTCGTTATCGTAGTGGAAATGTCGCAAATAACACCGCCTGTTGGCTTTAATTTATTTGTGATACAGGGATTGACTGGTATCGATATTCTGAAAGTTGCGAAGTATGCGCTTCCGTTTTTTCTGCTACTTTTATTGGCAGTGATCGTTATTGTTATGTTTCCAGCGATCGTTACCTTTCTACCGGATCTTATGACAAGAAACTAAACTTCTAACATATGCAATTGTTGCAGCTGACTAAAGCGAGCTGGCTGCGCGAGAGGCCTGATCGTACAAACCCGATAAAGAACGAAGAGAGGCAGCTAATTCACTTAACTCGTCGTGGCTCATATCCATATGTTTTAGGCTATCCAATAAGCATTGCTCACGCACTTCTCGATATTTTTCGCACAAATCAACACCTTTTTGAGTTGTTTTATAGAATAATTCCTTGCCTCGTTTTTCACCTTCTATCAGTTCAAATCCAACCAGTTTTTTCAATGCGTAATTAACGGTATGCGTATCTTCTATGTTCAATAGAAATGTTACGTCAGAGAGTCTTTTTTGTTTTTTACGGTGATTCACGTGATGAACGATTAAAATTTCGAGAGAACTCAGCTCGGAATTCCCAGCGGCAGCCATGCATTTATTCATCCAGCGTCCGAACCCATGAAATGCGATGATCAACCCGAACTCAAATTCTGATAATTGCCAACCTTCAGAATCGGCTAGATGTCGTGAGGAAACGATCTTTCTTTTAACGGTATGGGTCTCTTTATTAGTTTTTTTGTTGGTCATGAAACGCCTCAAATATCGCTATATCTTTTATATATATTGACATATTGTTAGCGATATGGCGACGTTTTTCGCTACGAATCACCGACAAATTATCCGTGTAAATTTGTGATAAAAAACGAGGCGTTAACGCATGTGAGTTTGAACGAATTAGTGTGAGCACTGCAATTTTCTGAAAACAGCAATCCTCCAAATTGGACGTTTGTGGGAAATAAGGCTAGTTCCGCTTTGGGCGGCGGGGTAGGAAAATCGGGCATTGTATGTGAGTTAAAATGCCGGCTAACCCACATAGTATTCCTCTCAGTTAATCTCAAATCATTTTCTAGTAAAGGGTATTCACCAAACTCAACGATTCTGGAAAGTCTCACGACTATAACCAGCGCGATTTATACCTTGAATTAGAAAAGATTCGTAGTACGGCGGCAAAAAGGTGGGGTCTGTGGAGTTTTGTTTCAGCATGTAATCAATCTGACTCTTTAGAGAGTCGTCGACATTGTTAACTGATACCCAGTCAGCTACAGCTCCCGGGCTATTTCGTTCGGCTTGAACGACAACGTACGGTAAAAACATACCTTGCAGTTGCGTGGAAAAAGTCGCTAATTGATCGAGCGCGTTTACCGGGTCTGTTTCCGCCAGCGTGTTTATTTCAAGCATTGAACGTATTCTGGTTGCATAATTCGTCGGTAACGAATCCACGGACAGTGCAAACGCTTCCGGTCCGTTTGCCTGTAATTGCTGCGATATTGCAAAGAGTGCCATATCACTTTGTTCGTTCGGCATTTGGTCAATAATGGATAGTGTCGATTCGACTGGCATATTCGACAGAACATAGGGCTCGATTTCAGCGGTATTGATGTCGCCGTTGTTTACTGCTTGCAAAAGCCAGCTAGCAGCGGCATTTGAATCACTCTGACTCCAGTCTGAAAGGATCGACATTTTTGCCGACTGCGCTTCCTGGGGTGAAAGATCTTTGACCAGCGACAGCGCGCCCTCAGGGTGGGTACGACCAAGTGCCAGATAGGCGCCAAACAATACACCGGACGGCACTTGCTCCGCTGGTGCAGTCTCGATGAAATTCAGCATGCCTTGCGGGTCTGTTTCAGCCCATTGGAAAAAAATACTCGACTTCATCGAATGCTCAAGCTCGGCTGAAAGCTCGGAATTGCTCTCCATCCACTCAAGCGCTTGCTGTGGTTGAGTCACAGCTAGTTGCTGCAGATACCCGTTTATAGCGCTGAACTTCAATTCAAGGTTTTCAACATCTTTGAATTTAGCCAGTGTAGCTTCCGGATCTATCTGCATCTGTAGCTGCAAAAGTAGATGAGGGTCTGAGAATTCGTTCGGATCGAGTTGTGCGAGTAAATGGCTGAGTTTCCTGGGATCAGTGTTTACGAGTGTCTGCAATTGTTCTTGAACCACACTCTGAAGCATGTAGTGGGTTTCGTTTCGGTTCTTGGCTCCATCGTTTTTCAATAAAAACCTTAGTGCGTTTTCGGAATCCAGCTCCAACCATCGGTTTATCAATGACTGAATCCAAACGTAAGTATAAGAGCTGTTTGATTCACGAGAGAACAGCGCTTCAGCCGATTTATTTAACGTATCGTCAACGACGACTTGTATTTCTTCGGGGGATGCACTGTCTAGCCAGAGCAATGATGATGCGAGATCACGGTAATGAGTGATGCGTGAGGTGTCGGTGACAGGCGATCGGGCAGGTTGGTCACTTAAATTGTGTCCGACTGACGTTTCTGTATTTGATATATCTGTGTTGCCGGCAGACGGTTTTATATCAGCGAGAACTTTGTCATTGTTCCGATCTGCGGCTGGTGCAAATGGATTGTTCTGTGTCGGGGTTTCTTTAGCGTGCGTGCTGTTCGCTACCGGAGTTCTGGGCGACTCGACTGGTACTTTATTTCGTGATATCAGGTTATGGTACGCGTCCGGTAATATGACCGGGATCGCTATAGGGAGCGCCAGTCCAAGCATAACACCGGCAGAGACAGCTAACGCAGTATATCCGGAGAATACCGCAAACGAAGGTTTGTCCATGAGGAGAACAGTAACATTTATCTCGTCACTCTCACGTTATCGTTTTTCAATGTTTGCCTTTCGTCATTGCTGCTTCACAGAACCCGAACCCGCTTTTCGAAGTCTAGCGCATGCAAGCGAACTCTAGCGCATGCAAGCGAATTCGGGTCTGTGTAATTTGTAACTAATATTCAGGGCTTAACAGCTGTTTATGCAGCCAGGGGGCCGCCTTGAATAGTGTTGCCCAAACCGTCGTACAGTGCGAAGCCGCGTTCAATGTAGTCGAGGATAGGGTCACCTGCTGCCAGTGGTGGTGTCTTTGCACAGCCTTTCAGCCAGGCAAAGAATGCAAGAACAACATAATCGCTATAACCCGGGTTATCACCGTTGTACCAGTGCTTATCACCCAGTGCATCACGCAGTGGTTGCAAGCCTTCACGAGCCGCCAGTAATCGTTCGTCACGATTGACGCCTAGTTCTTCCAGTGTGGCGCCAAAACGTTTTTCCCGTGACTCTCGAAAATATGGAGCATCCTTTTCCGGCAAGCCGTTGTAAATATCAAGAATATAGAGCGGGAAAAATGCCTTGAAACCGTGCGGCCCCAATAAACCTTCTATTTCTTCTGTACGCGCCTTTCGCTCATCGTCAAGCAAAGGCGTAGCGCTCTCATATTTTTCGTCCAGATAAGTTGCAATAGCCATGCTGTCACAGGTTTCCGTACCGTCCTCATCAACGAGCACAGGTACTGTCTTGTGGCGACCTTCACAGATGGTTGGAATATCGGTGAAAGCAGTTCGACGGGATTCATATGCCAGACCCTTGTGGGCAAGCGCAAATTTGCTCCGCCAGGCAAACGGGCTTTCAACGTTGGCAAGTTCGTAATGAATTCTGGACATTCGGCTATTCTTCTTCGAGATTATTAGGACGGCTATTCTAATAGAAAAATGAGACAATGGCACAGCCGTTAAGCCGGAGAATCAAGTTTGTTTAAACGAAATGTTTGTATGAAAAAACCCATTACAGGATTCCATCAGGACGAAAACCGGGACTGGGTTGCCGAACTCGAATGCGGGCATTTTCAGCACGTGCGACATAACCCTCCCTGGACTAATCGACCGTGGGTTGTTTCAGAAGAAGGTCGTGCGTCCAAACGTGGGCGTTTGCTGGAATGCAGGAAATGCGAACAGGGCGATCCGCCGGATTAGCAAAGTAGTGTCCGGGACAAATAACGTGCAATGAGGTAAGTGGTACCCCTAGTGAATTTTGTCTGGCAATGTATAGCCTCTGCGGTAACAGGCTTTGATGGATTCAACCGCAGCTTCCTGAGTCATGTCATTACCAAACCTGTCAGCATGCACTGATGGCAACGCGTAAGGCGGTTGACCTTCGACCATCCATTTGGCCAGGAATTCTGCTGAACCGCCGCCGGTACCGATGCCAACATTAAATCCGGATGCCAACCAGAGTCCGTCGTAGTCGGGCAGTGGGCCGAGCAGGGGTAGGCCATCAGGTGTCCAGCACATCGGACCGTTGTTGATGGTTTTTATACCGGCATCTGCGATAGCTGGCATGCGCTCCATCAGCCGTTCAAGGTGTGGTGTCAGTCGGTCAGTGTTGGGCGGCAGTAATTCTTCTGAAAATTCCTTCGGCACCCCGTCAAGCGACCAGAACTCGGGTTCTGTTTCGTAGATGCCGAATAGAAATCCGTTGGCTTCCTGTCTTACGCTGCATGAAACGAAAGAATCGCGGATTGCCGGTACCTCGTTCGGTAGAGCGGCAATCGTGTCAACGCCGCCTGTGATGAATTCATGATGCTCGGTGGCATAGAGAGGGGTATTGATACCCAGTGGCGCCAGTAATTCACGCGTCCAGAATGATGCTGCGACGACGACTTGCTGTGCGCGTATCTGACCTTGTTCCGTGTCGAGCAACCAGCTACCGCTTTCCTGTTTAAGTGCTTGCACCGGGGTGTGGCGCATAACCGTCGCGCCTAGTTGTCGGGCTGCGGCAGCACATGCGTTAGTTGCACCGACCGGGTCAACATGTCCGTCGGTTGGTGTCTGGGCTGCACCGAACAGACCGCTTGTGTTGACACAGGGATTCAGTCTTTCAATGTCTTCGTTTTCTACCACATGGTAAGGAATATCAAGTGCTTTATAAGTTTCTGCATACTGCTGGTATAACTCCCGCTCGCGAGGTGTTGTCGCAACTCTGAGTGAACCGGTTTGATGAAAACCCACTGACTGTCCACTGTCGGTTTCAGCCTGCAAATAGGTTGCAATTGATCCTGCAAACAGACGCGTCATCTGTGCATAAGGGCCGAAGTAGGTGGTATTGCCGGCGGCATGCCAGGTGGAACCCGAGGTCAGTTCACGCCGTTCAATCAGCAATGTGTCAGTCAACCCCAGTCTGGCTAACCAGTAAAGTACGGAAGCGCCTACAATGCCACCACCTATAACGGCTACCTGCACATCAGTTTTCATGGTCTGCTATTCGGTTGTTTAAGATAGACAGGGAAAGAGTCACGCAGTTGTCGGTCTGTTTTCTTGTCGATATACCAGGGTTGGTGTTCTGCCAAAACCTGTTCGACTTTTAGCGTGGCTTTATCCCACATAGTAACGCAACCGGTATCCATCCAGTCCTGCGGGCTGGCACGGTCTGCAAGTTCCGGGTAATGAAATTCGGTTTCCATTAACGCCATGGTTTGCTCTGCAGCCAGATAGTGTCCGGCTCCGGTTGCTGTCTCTTTGATCAGATCAATCGACAGGGTGTCGTCGTTGACTTCAATGCCGCGTGCTATACGGCGGATGGAAGACAGCATATCGTTATCGATAACCATTGTCTGCAGTGAACAACCCAATAAGCTGGCAAGCATACCGGCAGACTCAAAGATAAACCCACCACCGGAAAGTGATGCCAGCAACATCGTATAGGCTTTTTCAAAACCCGCCTGGATATCCGGCAATTTCGAGTCTGTCATACCGGCACCCATGCCGCCGGGTATACCGTAGAAGTTTGACATCTGGCCAGATGCCGCTCCCAGTAATGCCTGTTCACCCCCACCGCCGCTGAATGCCCCGGTACGAAGATCTGACACAAATGCCCAGTTGCCAATTACAACCGGGTATCCGGGTTGCAGCATATTAATGATGCAAAGTGACGCCAGACCTTCAGCGCAACATTGCACCAGTGTGCCAGCTAGTGCGGCGGGTGCGGTTGCACCTGCCTGTGGCCCGGTTTGGCTGTGAATTGGCATGCCCATGTTAACGGCATGACAAACGACATCCAATGTATCTGGCGCAAACGTTAACGGTGATACAACCGTCGTTGCATGTACGGTACAAAACGGCCGTTTACGGAAATTTCCGTCTCCGCCGGCAAGTAGATCGAGTAGTGGTAACAGTTTTTCAGCAGAATCCCCGTTGCAGATGCTGGTAGCGATATGTTTTTGTGTGCCGGCAGCGCTCGCTATTATTGTGTTTGCATCCAGTGCAAACATATCAGCAATATCAGTCGCCACTACAGGGCGCGCAAACCATTGAATGTTCTCCAGTGTGTCAGCAAGACGTGACAGATCGTATAGATCTGTTAATGCACTGGGTCGGTAGGTTTGCGTTGTATGGTCAAGCATCGACACCGCTGCACCACCAGTACACAGATTGATTTGTCCGCTTTTCGCTTCAAAGTCGTAATCAGCGTTGCGTGCATGCACCACAAACGACTTGCATGCTTTGGTCAGGATATCTTCAACCAGCGACGCCGGGAAGCAAAGACGATTGTCTGCATTGATGCAACACCCGCTGGCTAGAGCGACATCCAGGATTTGTGGTGTGGCATTCGCCATACCTGTTGTTTCCAGAATACTAAGTGATGCTCGGTGAATCGCCAGCTGTTCGTTTTCTGAAAGCGGTTTAAAAGGGGATTTAAGTGTTGTGTCACGAGCGAGGCGAGTACCGCTAGAAGCTGCCAGCCGTACTGTGTGCTTGTCTTTGCGGGCGTTGCCTCTTTTGGGGCGGGTCATGACGGTGTGATACCCAGCGGTTATGTATACAAGTGAGTTATACAGGTGCCTAGCAAATTATATCTCTTTGTGGGCACTGACTAGTAGACTAAGAGAAGACGAGAAAGCCCCTTATTTGTCAACAATCTGTCTTATTTTCCGGCTAGTTGCGAGTTTGCTAGCAAATCACAGAAAGCGGACATACGTTGTTCAATTAGATTCGTAATCTCGAATAGGTCTACTCAAATGTAGTCAATAGTTTTTTTTGCTCCGGATCAAAGAAAACGCACAAACTAGTGCCGAATCATTTAACCTCATTTTCTCCATAGATAAACGAACCGATGTCTATGCTAGCTAAAAAATGGAACATTCTCGCATCTTCAGTCAGCGGAAATGCCTCACCTGTATTCCTTTGATAAAGCGTAGTGTCTGCATACATGACCATCAAAGACAAACAACCAATAATTCTGAAGGAACTACATAAAAAAATGTAACCATGTGATTGGAACAACTTACCTAAGACCATAAAAGCCATGGTTACTCCTACCAAAGTCGAAGCTAAAATACTTCCCGTTTTTACCTTGTTTTCTGCTTACTTGTCACAGTCCATGGTATGACTTCAATTGTTTAGAAGCCATTTCTTGGAGCTTAAAGCTCATAGGCTATTTATCACGTTTGACGCCTGCAACAACGGGAGCAATCGCTACACCTTGTTATGCATTTTTACTATCTAAATATTGCCACGTATCAGCCCCATCGAAATCTCTGATAAGGATAGACTTGATCTGATCGGGTTCCGACATTTTGGTATTGATTGCGATTTGTTTGTAACCATTGTCTTCGACTGAGGTGTAGTGCGTGGTGCAACCACACTTATTGCAACGATGGAATTGCATTGTCTTTTGGCCCCACTCATAGGTGGAGAGAGCTTTAGCCTCAATTGTTACTGTATTTGCTGGATAGTATGCCCATACAGCACCTATACGGTTACAAATGGAGCAATTGCAGCGAGTGATGTCAGAAGGAAGATCTGGCGTACTTAGTTTAACATCGCCACAATGACATTGAGCTTTCAGCATAATTAGGTTTGTGATTCAGTTGCATAACGTCTGAATTAACAGCGGGTTGATTTTGCAGCAGGTTGTGGCGCACCCACGTTTTGTAGCGAAGTGAAACTTGTTCGTTGCAGTTGCTTTTTATTTGGAGTATTCGTCACCTAAGAATTTGCAATATCAAATCGAGATACAATTAGGTCTTTTCTTAGTTCTGCACCTAAATTCTTATAAAACATTTGAGCAGATATATTTCTACTTTCTACAACCCACTCTAGACGTGAACAGTCATGTTTTATAGCAAAGCTTACTGTATGATCCATTAACATTTTTCCAAACCCGTGGTTTCTATACTCAGCAGAAACAAATATGTCCTCAAGGTAGAGTATTGGCATTCCTGCTACTCCAGAGAATCTAATTGAATACATGGTGTATGAGATAGCATTGCCGTTCACTGAGCCGAGATCACAGTAGAAGCATTTGTCTGGACCAAATCCGTATTTCAGAAATGACGATTCATCCAATTTTATAGTATCTGGATGCAAACCTTCTTCAAGAGCGAATTGTCTTAACAAACTATCAATAGACTCGAAGTCTTGTGATGTTACTGAACGAATTATCAAATCCAAACTGGTACTCCACTTATCATGGGTAACTCGGGCTCATAACGCTCGCATCAGTGGTGCTTCTCTGTCGCGACCGACAGCATGCGCCTTTTATTTATCAAAATTTAATACCATGTCGACATCAGGAGAGAATCCTAGTCGTTCATAAATTGGTCGACCCGCATCGGACGCAAGTAGTCGAACAAAACCTACTCCATAATCTCTTAACCAACTTAGCGCCTCTTTGTTGAGTTTCATCGAAATGCCGTGATTTCTATAAGTTGGGATTGTATATACGTCACCAATAAATCCGTAGTGGCCTTTGGAGAAGTAACGAAAAGGGATATCGGATTTAATGAAAGCGCCTACTATTCCGATAATTCGGTTATCTGTTTTTGCTAGAAAATGAGTCGCCAGATTTGCCTCATACAGTCGATTGTAGTCTTCAAAAATAATTTCTCGAGCATTCTCGTGAAGATATTGGTCGTAACCAAATTCACTCAACATCTCGATTTTCATATCGACGATAGGCGCTATGTCCTCCGGTGAAGCACTGTCGTATTTAATTTCCATACTTTTCCTATCATGATTTTATTTGGGCACGATTCAAAAGCAAAGCTGCCCATGGAGCGAATAACGCGGGCACCATTGTGTCCTCATCCGACTGTGCGCCAGACCCAGTCATGTGCGAACGTTCTTTTGCCATGTTCAGATCTCTAAAAAATTCGATCCATCAAGATAGTTCAGTTCTAAGGCATGCTTTTAAGCGAATAACGCTTAGCACAGCGACAATTGCGCCAGACTGCGGATCTGGGCGAAGCCCAGGTTAGTGGGCTGGTGCAAGTTGTCCGGCTGATGCCACTTGTTAGGTTTAAGCATGAGAAACATTGATTATAATTCCTCTAAGCCTCAATAGGCTTTATTTGGCGTTAGTTAAAATTTCATGCATTTTAAATGCATCAGTTTCAATTCCTAACATTTTCCATGTCGGGCAAAACCTTGTGTATCTTACAAAGGTCTCAATTACTGTCGATTGATTAATCGTGTCATGAATATAGTGATGAATGTAAAATTCTTTTATTAATCGTATACATTCATTATGGAGGTTTGCATAATTCTCCTCACATTTTTCAATAGATAGTATCGGTTTTATTTGCAGATCCATTATTCTTTTACGCGTTTTAGGCGTACCATTTTTCATGATGTCATTGATTCGACGTGTGATTTTGCAAGATTCATCCGCTGACAAAGGTTGTAATTTATTTTCAAATGTACGCCAAGCGGTCAAGGCAAGTGTTTCCCTTTTGATAGCGATCTCTGTTGGAAGTCCGAGCTTTTCCACCAGCTCTCGCGCGTCGTTGCCTTCTAGCAAGATTGCAGAATCTTCAGCTACGATGTTTACACTAATACAGCTGAAAACTACAAGAATTAGAGCTTTAATTCGCATGCTCTGTAGATTCAATATACTAACCAACTGCAAGTGCGCTGAGCTCATTCTAGATTCCAAACGAAAGTCAAAATTAAGAATTATCAGACAAATAGGTCTATCAATTTCAACCTAATAGCCTGTAAGTGTGCATGCCGTAGAATTTCTAAAAAATCTACGCATTTAAGTTTCACAAATATTTGATATAACTTACATCATCAGCGTATTTAGTGCTAATAAACGAAAGATTAGTGTGCCTGTTGGCTAATTCAGCTCTACGATGCTTTGTTCGGTTTGAGTTGAACTGAGATAATTTAAGATCGAACAATTCTGAAACCTTCCGTAAGATCAGGTCTTGGTTTCTACAGGTAAATTAACCGTAAATGTTGTACCTGAAAGTTCGCTATTGCTTGCTGCTGTAACGGAATCAATCGTTATACTGCCGCCATGTGCTTCAGCAATCAGCTTAATCAAATATAACCCGAGACCGGAACCGCCTTGTCCGTGCTGCGGTGTGCGTGAACTATTGGTGCGGTAAAACGGTTCGGTGACTTTAGTAATCAGATCCTCAGGTATGCCTGCTCCATAGTCGCGCATTGATATCGACACTGTATCTGTTTGATGTGTTACAAATAGCTCGGCTGGTTTTTCCAGGTTGTGTGCATGTGTGCGAGCGTTGCCGATCAAGTTGCGCAACAGCAGTTCAATACGTGCGTTGTCGAGCATTAAGGGCAGGGCAGCGTCATCCATGTGAACAACAATTTCTTCTGCTTGCATATCTGTCAGTGTTTGCCTGACCAGTGACTGCAGTAGCACTGGTTCACGAGTCAGTGCTGCATGGCCGTCTTTTATACGCTCGGTCTCAAGCAGATTGGCAATCAGGTGTTCCATTTCTTCAATGTCGCCTTCGATACTGTCTCGGTAGGGGCTGGCTTCCATTAAACCCAGAGCAACCCGCGCGCGGGTAAGTGGGGTGCGCAGTTCGTGTGATGCACCTAACAGCAGTTGTCGCTTGGCATCAAGCATGTTTTCAATGTCTGAGGCCATGGTATTGATACTGCCAGCCAGCGATCCCAGATCGTTTTTTGTTCTGACAGATACTCGATGAGATAACTCGCCCTGTCCCATACGTTCAACACCTGCCTTGATTTGATGCACCGGTTTCAACATCCGGTTGATCAACCAGTACAAGCCGGCGATCAGACCCAGTGGTATCAATAAAAACCAGGGTGTCAGACGATTGCGATCACGATGTCGGTGTCGGTGACGCAGCTCGTAGACAATCTGGTACTCATCAACTGTGTTGACCAGAAACGTTCTGTCGTCTAGATCTGCCAGACGTAAGCGCTGGTCGGGTGCGATTCTGTAACCTTTGTCTGTACGTTTATCTTTTCCTTTATCTGATTCCGGTTTCTGTGCAAACTTTTTGTAGTCTTTGCGGTGATGGCGTGGCGGACGTAGTTCCAGCCGGTCAGTGTCTATCGGTTTCCCGCTACTTGAGTAATCGATATCCGGACCGGTAATGTAAATGTCGATGGGCAGACGAGCAGCCAGTTCCGAGGCGCGTCGGGTATCTGGTGGATGGCCAAGATCCTGGTTCACGTACTCAAGATACTGGCGTACGTGCGGACGCATGTTGCTACGCCACTGTGCTGCAAACCCGTGGTAGACAGTCGCGAGCACGGCACCTGCCAGAACTATCCCTGCGAGTACAAATACAAGAATCAGACGAGTCGAAAGTGATTGGCTGAATTTTGCGAACATGTGCAGGCTAACGGTCCACAGTGTCTGTCGGCGGTGCCGACTGTAGCCAGCAATAACCGTAGCCGTGCACCGTCTGTATCGGTTTTGCAGGTTTCAGCTTGGCACGCAGGCGACTGATCAGGATGTCAACTGAGCGACTGAAGAGTTCATTGTCGGTGCCTTTTAATTCAGACAATATTTCATCGCGGCTGAAATCTTTACCCGGTGACGAAGCCAACAGCAGTAACAGCTGGTATTCCATTGTGGTTAAACCAACTTCGTTGTCAGCATGGGTTACCGTTCGGGTATTGGTATCAATGCGTATATCGCCTGATTGCAACAAATTTGAGGTGTTGGTTTTTTCGTTGGTAGCGTTTCTGTCTGTGGATGGTGGTCGCCGTTTTACCACTGCGCTGATCCGTGCAACCAGTTCGCGGGGATCAAACGGTTTCGGCAGGTAGTCATCTGCGCCCATTTCAAGGCCGACTACCCGGTCAGTGACTTCGCCGCGAGCCGTTAGCATGACCACCGGAATGGCACTATCACTACGGATGTGTTTAAGCACTTCAAATCCATCCATATCCGGCAACATGACATCAAGGATGACGCAGTCGAATGTCTCCGCCTTCAAGCGGTTCAATGCATCCCGGGGGTTGAGCTCGGACTGAATCGAGATACCGTATCGCTCAGTGTATTCGATCAGCAGGGTTGCGAGTTTCTCATCATCATCAATGAGGAGCGTACGGATCATGACATCTTAAAAGTCGCTGGAGCGTTGGCGAATAAGTTGTAGTATACGTGACTTTGCATAGCCACTATCTCACTATGGGTATCGAACAGCACCGATGCTCAAGCACCGGTGCTGTCTTTGATAATGTAAGTGCCACACATTTACCGGACACTTATGTTGTACTACTGCGCCTGACGGCGGTTCTTGCGACGATCTTTAAATTTTTCGATCATTTGCTGAACTTCCATTTTCTGCTCTGCGTTCAGTGTATCTAAAAACAGGCCCATCGCGTTGACGACGTCCGGTGCACCGGCTTGAATGGCCAGCGCCCGCTGGTTGACAAGCTCCAGAGCGCGGGCTTCATCAAAGTCTTCGGCGGTGACCATTTGCAGCATTTCCTGTCGGGTATTTTTCACCTGCTCTTTGACTTGTGTGCGCTGGCCGATAAATTCATTCTTTAAATTCTCGAGCGCCTGTTGTTGTGTGACATCGAGTTCAAGTTTTTCAGTTACACGCTCAACCATTCGCTCAATGCGTCCTTCCCCCTTGCCTTTGTCCTTATGAGCGTAAGCAATAGATCCAGCGGTTGTGCCAAGCACCAGAGTAGCAGCTGTGATAATAACGGTAAGTTTGTTCATGCTGTGTTTGTCCTATATTTTTGTAAACGTAAGATGCAAAGTTATTGGATAAAGTTATCGGCGGGCGTTTCTGCCCTGTCCGAGATATATTATCGGTACGTTAAGCCGATAGTTCTTTTCACTGTTGCATCCGTTTGTAACAAGATGTAACTGGCGGGTTGCTTGCGGGTGTTATAACTCAATTATCTGTCAGAAAATCGACTATTTGTATGCTTTGCAGATAAAGATAGAGCAGCTTCAGCAGGACAGTGCAACAAAAAGACTCCGGTACTGACGCTCAGGTTGTACCCCAGGTTGTCGTTTGGGGTGTTGCCCGGTTGGCGGTTTGGCTTTTTGGTAACCGATTGAATAGCAGGTAATTGACAGATTACGCCAGTGACGAAAGGGCATCGTCGAAGAAGGTGACAGCGCCGAAATTGCCGGATTTTAACGAAAGCGCTATGCGTGAATCGTCACTTGAGCAGTACGTCCAGGGTACGCCGGGCGATATTTCCGCACCGATATCCAGTTGAGAAACGGCGAGTGATTGTGTAACCGCTCCGGAGCTTTCCCCACCGGCAACGACAAACCGTCTGCGTCCCTGATTCCGGGCTGTGACAGCGAGTTGCGCCAGTGCGTTTTCAACCAGTTCTCCCGCTTGTTGAGTGCCTAGTTTTTCCTGTGCATCAGCGACCGCTTCAGGTTCTGCCGTGGCATACAGCATTGGGGCGGTGTCGAGTGTTTGCTCGAGTAACCAGTTTTTTGCTTCATCCAGGCCGCCGCCGGCGAGCTTGATGGGGTCGAGTCGAAAACCCGGGTTCGATGTCAGGTAGTGAGCAACCTGTTGGCGTGTCATATCTGAACAGCTGCCGGATAACACAATGGCCGGTGCATCAACACTTTCTTTATGCGGTGATGTATCAGTGATCGACAACCAGCCGGCCTTTGCATACAGCGCAGGCAATGGCATTGCCAGTGCGCTACCGCCGGTTAGCAGTGGTAACTGATAGCTTGCTTCTGCAATTGCATAAAGATCATCGTCTGCCACTGCATCGACAATGGTATGTGATACACCATCCGACAGCAGTTGCTGTAATTGATTTTTTATCGCATCGCTGCCGCGTGCTACCGTCAAGCGATCCACCAGTCCGACATTGCCTTTGACTTGTGGCTCAAGCAGACGCATCAGATTACTGTCGCGCATTGGAGTCAGTGGGTGATCACGCATTGGGCTTTCAGACAACGGTATTTGCCCGACAAACAGATTGCCCATAAAGATACTTCGACCGTTTTCCGGAAATGCCGGGCAATAGAGGGTTTGCTCAGCATTCAGGCGCGTTAGCAGTGCATCGGCGACCGGTCCGATATTGCCTTCTGCCGTACTGTCAAAAGTGGAGCAATATTTCCAGTAAAAATGTTTTGCACCACGTGCTTTGAGCCAGTCAAAGGCGTTCAGGCATTGTTCAACGGCAAGGTTCGGGTCAATCGTGCGACATTTAAGCGCAATGATTTCAATGGCTGCATCAGAGTCAGTAGCACCCGGGTCAATGTCAGGCACATTGATGTGTAGCTTCACGCGCACACCGCTGCGCGCCAGCAGTGCAGCGAGATCTGTCGCACCGGTAAAATCGTCGGCAATACAGCCAAGTACAGTGCCGCTCATTGACTTAAGCCTTGGTCAGTAAGTCGCTGACGACTGATTCGTTGAAGCCAACCACCACCTGTTGATCATGTTCAATGACGGGGCGTTTGATCAGTGAAGGATTGTCTATCATCAGTTGGATAGCTTTGCTCTGGTTAAGTCCTTCTCGATCGGATTCAGGCAGTTTACGCCAGGTTGTGCCGCGCCGGTTGATCAGTTCTTCCCAACTAATGTCGCGGCACCAGCGCTTCAGTGATTTACTGTCGATGCCGGCTTTCTTGTAGTCATGAAACGTGTACTCGATCTCTTCTTTATCCAGCCATTTCAAGGTCTTTTTGATCGTATCGCAGTTTTTTATTCCATAAACCGTTGTCATGCCGGTCTCCTTCAGTCGTTGGCTTTGCAGGTAAACAGATCGTCAATTAGCGCTCTGTTAGTCCACTACCCGTAACAACTCATTGATGCCGACTTTGGAGCGTGTTTTCTCATCAACCTTTTTGACAATGACAGCACAATACAAACTGTATTTGCCGTTCTCAGCCGGTAGATTACCTGAGACAACCACCGAGCCTGCCGGTACCCGACCGTAGAGTACTTCGTCGGCTTCGCGGTCGTATATACGGGTGCTTTGTCCGATATAAACACCCATGGAAATAACAGCACCTTCTTCAACAATCACCCCTTCAACTATTTCAGAGCGGGCACCGATAAAACAGTTGTCTTCGATGATCGTTGGTGATGCCTGCAGGGGTTCCAGCACACCACCAATACCGACGCCGCCCGACAGATGCACGTTTTTACCAATTTGGGCGCATGATCCAACGGTTGCCCAGGTATCGACCATGGTGCCGCTGTCAACATAAGCACCAATGTTGACGTAAGACGGCATCATGACAACGCTTGGGCCCAGGTAGCTTCCACGTCTGGCAACCGCTGGTGGAACGACGCGCACACCGGAATCTGCAAATTGTTTTTGATCCCACTGGGTAAATTTCGATTCCACCTTGTCATAGAAACGTGTGAAACCTCCTGCTTCAACCGGAACATTGTCGTACAAGCGGAAAGACAGAAGAACGGCTTTTTTCGCCCACTCATTGACGACCCAGTCACCGGTGCCGCGTTGTTCAGCGACGCGAAGCTTGCCGCTATCGAGTTGATTGATCGCTTCGTTGACTGCATTGCGCACATCATCGGGCGCTGAGTCCGGTGACAAATCGGCACGATTATCAAATGCGGTTTCAATTATGGATTCTAGTTCTGACATGTCGGCGTCGTTTCGTCGTTGTTAGTTAAGGTAAGTATTCAAGTGACCGCTTATTTATTAAGTGCGGTTGCCAGAGCAAGGCGAAATCAGGTGACAAAGCAGAATGTATAAACGAACACATCAGCAAGTCAGACTGGATTTTAATGCTGTTATGGCAACGCAGGTGTTAAATAAGCAGTCCTTTAAGTGTGTTCTTGCAAATAGTCACGGATGCGCTCGGCGGCGACCACGCAATCGTCGAGCGGCGCAACCAGTGCCAGTCTTGCGCGATCTTTGCCGGGGTTTTTCCCGTCGATTTCACGTGCCAGATAACTACCGGGCACCACCGCGACATTATGTTGCGAGATCATATCGCGTGTAAATGTTTCATCATCAACCGGCAGCTCAGGCCATAAATAAAAACCGGCGTCAGGTGTGTCGAGAGATAACACCGGTGCCAGGGTTTCTGTGACAGTCGCGTATTTCCTATCGTAGAGTTTACGGTTCTCGGCCACATGTGTCTCGTCAGACCACGCAGCAATGCTGGCGGATTGCGTCGGTGGCGCCATGGAACAACCGTGATAGGTCCGGTAGGTAAGGAAGCGCCGGATAATTTCTGCATCACCGGCAACCAGTCCTGATCGCAGACCCGGCAGATTGGAGCGTTTGGATAAACTGTGGAAGGCCAGACAATTGCGGTACGCGGTATTGCCCATGGCGCTGGCTGCCTGCAGCAACCCAATCGGCGCGCCTGCGGCTTCGCGGTATATCTCTGAATAACATTCATCACTGACAATGACAATGTTGTGTGTGTCAGCCAGATTGATCAACGCTTCAAACGCTTGTTGCGATAGTGTGCTTCCTGTCGGGTTACCCGGATTACACAGGTAAATCATCTGACACGATTGCCAGGTACTGTCCGGTATCGCGTGCAGATCGGGTGGGCCGCCCTGAGCGCCGGTTGCGTTGTAGAACTCAGGTTGCAGTCCAGCGAGAAAGGCTGCGCCTTCATAAATTTGGTAAAACGGGTTCGGCATTAGTACCAGGCGCCGGTTCGATTGACGGTCAAGCACGCACTGGCCAATGGCGAACAGCGCTTCGCGTGTACCATTAACCGGTATCACCTGAGTCTGCGGGTTGATGTCATCTGATAACTTGTATCGCTTCGTTAACCACGTCGCCATGCTCTCGCGCAGTGCATCGCTGCCCCGTGTTGGCGGGTAATTTTCCACACCACTCAGGTTGTCAATCAGTGCGGACAAAGCAACTTCCGGCGCTTTATGCATTGGCTCACCGACGGACAGTGAAATTCGATCAACGTCGGCAGCAACAACATCTTTGAGCAGACTGGCAAGGCGTTCGAACGGGTAGGGTTGCAGTAGTTGCAGGTCGGGGTTCATGTATATCTATTGGCTTAAAGATTCTGCTTCACGATCCGGAGTTGCCGCAGGCGGAAAGTTATCCGCCTGTCGATTATGCTCACTGATCCAGATCAGTATGTCGTAATAGCGCCGCACGTTATCAACATATCGCAATGCCTCAAGTGCACGTCCATTCAGCGGTTCGACGGCTATCGAATTTGTCGCCGCGACTGTTGCTAACGCTGCCGACGCCTGTGATTGCGATTCTACCGTTGCAGTGACAACCACTTTATCGTCAGCGTCAGTCTCCGGTGCCTGGTTCGTCAACGGTACTGATGTCGCGTACGGTGTTGCGGGTTCCACGGTGGATGGCCCTTCTTCCAGCAGTCTGACAAATTCACGCAGCTGTTCCCAATTGTACGGATCAACACCGGCATTGGCTGCCAGTTGTTGTGCTCGCAACACATGACCCGGCCCCAGATTGTACGCTGCCAGCGCGATCCAGTTGCGGTCCGCGTTTGCGATGTCACCCGGTAATCTGTTGAGCAGCTGTCGGAAATACCGGGCGCCACCATGGATACTTTCAGTCGCAGACAAACGGTCTGTGACTCCCAGCTCGTTGGCGGTGGTACGCGTCAGCATCATGATGCCACGAACACCGGTTGGGGATATGGCTTTTGGATCCCAATGGGATTCTTGATGAGCAATCGCTGCCAACAAGCGCCAGTCAGTGTTTGTCGCTGCTGCTGCGTCGCGAAAATCGGTTTCATAGCGTGGCAGAATCGTATTCACACGTTCCAGAAAGAGGGAGGCTTCGGAGAAGTTGAAATCCCACAAATGCCGATGATTGGATTCCTGCAGCTGGTGTAATCGTCCTGATGTTTTAACATCGCGTACGAACTGCTCGATGGTTTGCAGAAACAGTGGATCCTCTGTCGATGCCAGCCAACCTGCCGAGAAGCGACCATCCAACTCATAGCGGTTGATTAAATCAGGAAACACGTGCTGCAGCATTAGAAACTCGTTGGATTGCACGACGGCATACTGCACCTGCGTTGACATCACCATATCCATTATCTCTGGCGATGTGCGATCACGAACGGTGAGCAGTTCAATATCCGGCCAACGTTGCTGATGCGCTTTCATCACCGCATCAATTCCGCTACCGGCAACCACGGCGACTGTTTTGTTTTGTAAATCGGACAGGCGCGCAGGTGCCGGCCAGGGTCCCTGCAGGCCGACGAGTAGCAATGAAAAATCCGTCGTCGCGATTGACTTCACGGTGGGGAAAGGGTTTACCCGAGTTTCAAGGTTATTTGATAAAACCAGATCGATATGATCTTCACGCAAATGCTGGATGGCGGTTGCGTAGTTATCAGTGGGTATCAGATGCAACTCACGACCAATGTGCTCAGCCAGTGTAGAGACCAGTTGAACATTCAGGTACCCGGGTGTACCGGGTGTGTCGAAGCGGGAAAACAACGGATCATACAACGCCACGCGAAGTTTTTCAGACGCTTTGGCTGATGTACGATCAATGTGATTACCATCCGGTCGCAGTACCAGGGCCAGCAGAACGAGTGCGCACAAAACTGCGGCGCAGAGGGCGATGGCGCGCCGCTGCCTACCATTGGAGTTTTCCAGCAGATTGTGAATAAACAAATCGGGCATTGATGGCGCAGTTATGACAGGCGACAGGCGACCGGGTTTCAGACGCAGTTATCGCAGTGATAGTACCGATGAGGCGTGCTCACCAAGCCACTATTTTACGTTCACTGGCGCCGAAAATGTGTATTGTCGTGATTACCTGATTGACTGATACTGTGCGAATAGGTTTCCGGCTTCGGGACCGCATGACAGGTTGTTATTCCATGACCGACGACGACCCCTTAACTGATGTTCGACTGCGGGAATTACCCGAGGACTGGGCGGGTGCGAGCCTGATTACCCGCCGCTGGATAGACGCTGTGGTGGTCGGACTGGGGTTTTGCCCGTGGGCGGCTGCGGTGCTTGATCAGTCGGACGGGTTGTCTATTCAACCGTGTACCGGCGATGCGACGACGCGGCTGGAAATTGTCAGAACCTGGTTGAAAACCCTAGCCACGCAGGATTCACCCGAGACACTGTTACTGGTGGTTCCCGTTGGGTTGGAATCTTTTGACCAATTCCTCGATTTTGTCGATACCTCTGATAATGAACTGCGCGCTATGGGTTTGGAAGGGGTGCTGCAGATAGCCTCTTTTCACCCGCAATACTGTTTCGCGGGTGAATCGTTTGACGATGCCGCGAACTACACCAATCGCTCGCCGTATCCGATGCTGCATATTCTTCGTGAAGATTCGATTACCCGCAGCATAGGTGATGGCGAATTTGCCCGCAGTGTTCCGGAGCGCAATATCAAACAGGCACGTGAAATAGGCAACCAGCGGTTATCAGGGATTTTGCACGATTGCATCATCGGTGGGCGCGGCGCAAACGTATAATGAGTCAGAGTAGTCGAATGAATCGCACCCCCGGATCTGACATGTCTGAATCACACAATGAACAGGTAACGCAGACGACTGAAAAACAGTCCGATGACGAGTTTCTGCTGGTGTACGACAAGCAGTGCCCGGCCTGCGAGAACTACAGCCAGATGGTGCGCATCAGGGAATCGGTCGGGAAGCTGACACTGGTTGATGCGCGCGATGATTCGCCGGTTATGCAGGAGATTACCGAAGCAGGGCTGGATATTGATGACGGCATGGTGCTTAAAATGCACGATAAACTTTATTACGGGTCAGATGCGATCCATGCGTTGTCACTATTAAGTACACGTTCCGGTTTTTTTAATCGACTTAACTACCGCATCTTCAGCTCAAAGCGTGCGTCGAAAATTCTTTATCCCATTCTGGCTGCATGCCGTGCTTTATTGTTAAAGCTACTGCGACGCACGCGTATTAACAATCTGGCGAAGTCAGACAATGATCGATTCTGATAATACCGCCCCTTCAGCCGATCAACGCGGTGTTGATCCCGACTATCTCGCATTTCATTCAAACCCGAAAAAACCTGATACGCAACTGCCAGCCGGTGCCTGTGATGCACATTGTCATGTGTTCGGGCCGGCGGCGAAATTCCCTTATGCTGCAAGCAGTACGTACCGTCCGGTTGATGCACCGTGCGAAGTGCTGCTCCAGCGTCATCAACATTTAGGTTTGGAAAGAGCAGTGATTGTTCAAGCCAGCTGTCATGGTACGGATAATCGCGCCATGATCGATGCCATAGCGGCCAAGCCGGATACCTATCGAGGTGTCGCGGTAGTGTCGGATGACATCACGCAGGCGAAAATTGAAGCAATGCATACGCAGGGTGTACGGGGTGTACGTTTTAACTTTGTTAAACGCCTGGGTGGCCGAACACCGGATGAACGCCAGCAACGTATTATCAACGCTATTCGTCCGTTTGGCTGGCATGTAGTGGTGTATTTCGACAGCGAAGATATTGAAAGCCTCGCCCCGTTTCTGGACACGATCGATTTACCGGTCGTCATCGACCACATGGGGCGCGTACCCGTAGAGCAGGGCACAACGTCTCCTGCCTTCAACCTGCTGTCGCGATTACTTGAAGATAATAAGTACTGGGTAAAGATTAGTTGTCCTGAACGACTGTCGAAAACCGGACCGCCGTACACCGACGTAGAACCGGTTGCAGCTGCGCTACTTGAACAAGTGCCGGACAGAGTGCTTTGGGGAACGGACTGGCCACACCCGAACATGAAGTCGCACATGCCCGATGACGGACTGCTGGTTGACCGGATAGTCAGCCTTTGTCAGTCGGTAGAGAACAAGCAAGGTGTTGCAAAGTCATCAACAGGCCATGCGTTGTTAAAAACAGTGCTGGTTGATAACCCGTCGCGTTTGTACTGGAATTATCAGTGAAGTGTAAGTAAGGCGATAGTTAAGCCGAATCAAATCTCGCCGACGGTGTTTTATCACATAGAGACTGCGTCGCTTTGCGTCAGATCAGCTTCAGTCCCGGCAATGTGATTTTCTAAAAATTCCAATCTTTAGGGAGCCTCTGATTTATTAAGCGAGGCAGTCAGAGCAAGGCGAAATTTGGCGAAAAAGCGCAGTGTATATGCAAATACATGAGCATTTTGAGTCAAATTTCAACGCCGCTATGACAACGCAGGTAATAAATCAGAGGTTCC
>CALFCF010000041.1 GCA_937951345.1 uncultured Granulosicoccaceae bacterium | reverse complement strand
CTGCCGCTGTCGATAGACACAGGGTAGCAGACCAACACAGCAGCTCGTCAAAAGCCTGCGCCTGATTAGCAAACGATGTCACATAGTGGCACCAATCTGCCAAGGAATAAATTCATTATCACCCATTCCCTGTGCTTCACTGAGCGACGGTTGTCCGGAAGCTACGGCGAGCAGGTAGTCGTAAATTTCGCGACCAACCGCTTCAACATCAACACCATCAGTCACTATCCGGCCAGCGTTGATATCCATATCCTCACCCATACGCATGTACATATCTGTGTTGGTTGCGATTTTTATACTGGGGGATGGTTTGCACCCGAACGTCGATCCACGGCCTGTGGTAAACGCGACCAGATTGCAACCGCCGGCAACCTCACCTGTTACCGAAGCCGGGTCATAACCGGGCGTATCCATAAATACAAAACCTTTCGCAACGATCGGTTCAGCGTAACGGTACACCGCCTCTAACGGTGTTCGCCCACCTTTGGCAACTGCGCCAAGACTCTTCTCAAGAATCGTGGTCAATCCACCAAGTTTGTTACCCGGTGACGGATTGTTATCCATTGAGCCGCTGTTACGTGCGACATAGTCTTCCCACCACTCGATACGATCCAGTAATTGCCTGCCAACAGCTTCGTTACGTGCACGCCGAGTTAACAAGTGCTCTGCACCGTAGACTTCCGGTGTTTCAGCCAGCACCGCGGTGCCGCCCTGCCCGACCAGAAGATCCGCTGCAACACCAAGTGCTGGATTTGCGGTAACGCCTGACCAGGCATCTGAGCCACCACACTGCAACGCCAGCGTCAGGTGCGACACAGGCAGAGTTTCACGTCGACAGGCGTTAGCGGAATCAAGCATCGATTCAACCATTTCGACGCCTTTCAACACGGTGCGTTTATGGCCACCGGTTGTTTGAATGTTCATCGTTCTCAGCAAGGCGCCTTCGTTTAGCTTGTAAGTCTTAACAAGCGTTTGCACCTGACTGACCTCGCAGCCAAGCCCGACAATTAATGCTGCTGCGATATTCGGGTGAGTAGCAAAACCTGCAAACACACGCTGCAGGTTGTCGAAGCCGTCGCCACTGTCTGCCAGTCCGCAACCGGTAGCATGAGTGAACGACACGACGCCATCGATATTCGAATAGGCTGACAGTTGCTCGGCGGAAAAATGCGCGGCTATGTTGCGGGCGGCAGTAGCTGAACAGTTGACGCTACTGATAACGGCAATGTAATTACGTGTGCCAGCTCGTCCATCAGATCTTAGGTAACCTTCAAATGTTTCCTGCTGCGCGGCATTACCAACGTCAACAATATCTTCAGCAAAGGCATACGTGTGATCTGTGTTACGGAAATCCAGATTATGGGTATGCACGTGCTCACCGGCTTCGATATCTTTGCTTGCATATCCGATAATCTGTCCGTACTTGTGAACAGGATTTCCAGTTGCAATGCTGTGCAGTGCAACCTTGTGTCCAGTGGATACTCGATCGCTGACGACAATTATGCGATCGTCGGATAGCGCAACTTCTTCATTGGATGTAAGCGCGCGCAAAGCTATCGCTACATCGTCAGCTTCACCAAGTTGCAGCAGCGGCCGGGCAGCATCACTTTGGCGAAAAAATTTGACTGGTTGTTCAGCCATGCTATTGATTTATCGTAGTGTGGTTAATCAATTAAGCCGCAGGCTTATCGATAACCCGGTTAGTCATTTCACCAATTCCCGCAATACCGAGTCGCATGCTGTTGCCGGCAGACAGGAAACGAGGCGGCTTGTAGCCAAGACCAACACCCGGAGGGGTACCTGTCGGGATAATGTCTCCAGGCTGCAAGCTCATGTGCCGGCTAATATAACTGACGACAGTCGTGACCGGGAAGATCATGGTCCGGGTGTTACCGTTTTGTACACGCTCACCATCGACTTCGAGCCAGATATCCAGAGCCTGTGGATCGGGAACCGAAGCACGCGTGGCAACGACCGGTCCAAATGGGCAAAAAGTATCGTGACTTTTACCCTTAGTCCATTGACCTGTTCCATCGAGTTGATATGCGCGCTCACTGATGTCATTGACGATCGTGTAACCAGCAACATAGTCCATAGCATCAGCTTCACTCACGTAACTTGCTTCGCGCCCTATTACGATACCAAGTTCGACCTCCCAATCCAGCTTGGTGCTGCCGGGCGGCAGCCAAACAGCGTCATTCGGCCCACAAATGGCACTGGTTGCCTTCATAAAAAGGACAGGTTCATCAGGTATTGGCATACCGGATTCTTCGGCATGATCGCTATAGTTCAGTCCAACGCAGATAACTTTACCTACATTGCCGACTGGTGCTCCAAGCCTGACCGACGCATCTACCTCCGGCAAAGTTGATGCGTCGATCTGAGCGAGACGTTCAAGTGAGTCGGCAGCGAGCGCGCTGCCGTCAACGTCGTCAATTACATTGCTCAGGTCACGGATCTTGCCGTCAACATCAAGCATGCCGGGCTTTTCGGCGCCAGCCGGGCCATAACGCAGTAATTTCATAATCGTAGTAGTTTTAGAATCGAAGTAATCTCAAAATGAAAAAAATAACATGTTATGTCAACGATTGGGACCCGTGCAGGCAAACCCATAATGTAGTTGTTAAAAATTCGTTAGAAGCGCCGTTTACTATCGTAGATGTTAGACAATACACCGGTGGTGCATGAAAACGTACGCTGCGGGCGTGGCGGCTGCAACCGGCTCTAATCTGACCCCTGTAACACGCAAGCCTGTCCTGATTACAGTGCGGGTAATACTTACGTACATTTGTCAGATTATCTAACAGTCTATCGAATAAACGAGGTGACACAGATTGAACTGCAGCAAATATAAAAACTCAAATCACAATCACCCGGAATACCAGCCCTGTCAGAGATACTACAATTTCGGTAATTCAAATGGCAGCACTACTGTCAATAGCTATCAGGACAGATGACTGATCCATCAACTACTGATTGGTAAATATCCGTATTGTTGATAACACTATTTTGGTAATACAAACACAAGCAGAATCTGATTCACTTAATCTATCGTGATTAGGAGTGAGCTGGATTTTGGTTGCTACCACAAGTATGCTGGGTTGATGTCGCTCCCTGCCAGCATACCTCGAAAAAAAGGATGCTGAAAACTACACTAAAAAGATTCTCCCGGCTCGCGCGACTGTTCGCTCGTTGCATGCTCCTGGTATGTGTTTTCTTCTTTCTGCCCGTAGGTTGCCAGGTGATGGCCCATTACGGCAGCGATGGCAGCCGCATTCCCTGGTGGGAGCTGCGTCGCGATAGCAGCCACCAGGCACCCGACCCGAACACGGAAGAGGCCATCATTCAACTCTATTCTGCCCGTGCGGCCCGCTGGCGCGGGGCGTTCGGTGTGCATACCTGGTTCGCAACCAAGAAATCCGATGAATCACGCTACACACGCATCGAGGTCATGGGATACGCCTTGCGCTGGAGCGGCAATACTGTCCGGTTACGTCAGGGCCCACCGGACAACTACTGGTTTGGCAGCCGTCCCTATCTATTGCGGGAGATTCGCGGCGGTGACGATGTCAACGAGATGATAGACCGCCTGCACAAGGCAGCTCACGAGTATCCCTACGATGACCAATACAACGTCTGGCCTGGTCCCAACAGTAATACATTCATTGCTACCCTGTCGCGTGCCGTCCCTGAAATGGGGGTTGAACTACCTGCCACTGCCATAGGTAAGGACTACTTGCCCGGCGGACGTGTGCTGGCCGCCAGCCCCAGCGGCAAGGGCCTGCAATTCTCGTTGCGTGGTTTGTTTGGCTTGATGGTGGGTTTGGAGGAAGGTATTGAGGTCAACGTATTGGGCCTAACCGCGGGCCTCGATGTATCACCACCGGCGATTAAGCTACCGGGGATCGGACGGATTGGTCTATCTGATTTTGACAGACAGGTGTATACCAGCACTACAGACGATAGCTGATTCGCGGCTTTCTGGTCTTCGCAACCGTTAGGCTAAACTCAAATCCACTGAAGTGACTGCATTGACTGTTGCAAGCGCATAGTTAAAACGCTGATTTGTCTTGAAAAGACAAATTCCCACTCCGGCGGCCGCGACCGTGCATCAAAATTCAGGCAAAGCCGCGCACTCTGCCAAACAAACTCACCGTCGTCACAAACAAGGAGCAACAGTCTATGCACCCGGTTTGTTGTTGATATGACGAATAGGCATTTTTTGACAACTTGTCATAAATTGACGTAACAGCTAAAATTATTCTTATGACACAGATGTCCAGAAAGCAACGCGAGATCGCTGAAAGACACCGTCTGTTCCTGCGCATCAGTCGCCATATGATCGAAGCGGACGGATACGCCAATCTCAGTATGGACCGTATCGCAGAGCAAGCCGAGTATTCGAAAGGAACCGTCTATCAGCATTTTGGTTGCAAAGAAGAAGTTCTTATCCAACTTTGCAACAACGACGCGGCCACACTGAAAGGTTTGATAGAAAGAGCCGCTGGCTATGACGGACCGACACGTGAGCGGGTCATGGCATTTTTCGTCGCTTACGACATATGGTCGCAATTAAATCCGGTTTGCCAGGATCTTATGCGCACGCTGTATTCAAGTTCAACACTTGAGAAGGTATCCGAAGACAGCCGCAACGGTAATCAGCATTTGCAAATGTCCATCATCGATACCGTGGCACAAGTCGTAAAAGAAGCTGCCGACGTTGGTGACATTACGGTCTCGTCGGGGATATCACCCAACGAAATTGTGTTTGGACTATGGTCACTTTGCTTCGGTGGTCAGCAACTTCTCGGAACCGCACTGCCTTTTTCGGAACTGGGCATTAATGATCCGGATCATGCGTTGTTGCGAATTGTTGAAGCAACGCTGGATGGACTAGGATGGAAGCCTTTATCGAATGACTACGACTCAGAGGCGATCATTAGTTCGATTCGTCAATCGATTTTCGCCGATGAAATTGGCGAACTGGCAAACAGACAAGCAGTTTCTTAATTCCGCTAATTGCAGTAAGGACGAAGCCAATATCGCAACATTAATAGAGAGCTACGGCAAGGATATGGACAGCAAATATTTGATCAATCAAAACATCCGCAATTCTTCTATCAGTAGCAGTGTCATCAAACGGATACGAATGTATAGCGGCGTTTTCGTCACGACCGCGTTTGTATTCTTTGCAACATCGATCACAACGCCTTTACAGGCTGAAACTCCGGAAGAAAAAGGCCTGGCGATAGCGATTGAAGCCGATAAACGTAACGAAGGCTTTGTCGACACTACAGCAACCATGCGCATGGTACTACGCAATCGCGCTGGCCGTGAGAGCTTACGAGAAATGCGCTCAATGGTGTTGGAAGTCACAGGTGACGGCGACAAAAGTCTGACAATTTTCGACGAACCGCGTGATGTCAAAGGTACTGCATCTCTGACATTCTCTCACGCGACCGAACCTGACGATCAATGGCTGTACCTGCCTGCATTAAAACGCGTGAAGCGAATTTCATCAAAAAACAAGTCTGGCCCTTTTATGGGTAGTGAATTCGCGTTCGAGGATATTGCATCGCAGGAAGTTGACAAGTACACCTACAAGCACTTGAAAGACGATACATTAAACGGACGCGATGTATTTGTTGTCGAATCTTACCCGGCCTATAAGAATTCCGGCTACACGCGTTTGATAAGCTGGATCGATAAGACTGAGTATTATCCGCTGAAGACCGAATTCTACGATCGAAAAAACTCTTTGTTGAAGACACTGAAGTTTTCTGAATATAACCAGTACCTGAGCAAATACTGGCGTGCCCATCGTATGGATATGGAAAACCATCAAACCGGAAAAAGCACTACGCTGAGCTGGGCCGACTTTAAATTTCAAAATGGCCTGAAGTCTTCGGACTTCAACAGTAAGTCATTAAAACGCTTCCGGTAAGGACCGTCGGGGAAGCAGCTGGATTTATGACTGTACAGCTCTGATATCTCGCAGAGCCGATGTATCAACAGATTGACTTTCAACACATCCCGTATGAAAAGGATTTACACCAACATCTACCCTGAAAATCGCAACGGATTGCCACTTAAAAAATCAATCTTTGTTATTACTGGCTTGCTGTTGTCAACGCTAACATCAGCACTCGCAGCCAGTCCGTTTGATTCGATCGAATACCGCGGCAATGTGACAGCTGAATTACTGGGATTCTCGCAGCCGGCAACACACAACGGTGATCACCGCCTGAACACGTCGATTTCAACCGAGGTGGAATTCTATTACCCATTCTCGAGCGGGAATTCTGATCTCGTAGTTACGCCATTTGTGCGGGTCGATCAGCATGACGAAGAAAGAACGCACGTAGATTTCCGTGAATTTCTATACCGTTGGAATAACGACAACTGGGAAATTCAGGCGGGACTCGGCAAGGTTTTTTGGGGCGTTGCTGAGTCAGTCAACATCGTGGATGTCATCAATACGCGCGATGCGGTTGAAGGCATCCTGGACAATGAGAAACTTGGCCAACCGATGATTCAGCTCAGCTGGCTAAGAGACCAGGGAAGTCTGGACTTCTTGATTTTGCCCGGGTTCCGCGAGCAAACCTTCGCTGGAGAAGATGGCAGGCCACGCTTTCCATTTGTGGTTGACACATCCCTCGCCGACACCTCATCTTTTACATCAGGGCGTAACGTCGACTTCGCACTTCGCTATACAACCACTATCGATGACTGGGATCTCGGCTTTTCTGTGTTTGACGGCACTGACCGCGATCCGGAATTTATACCAGTGTTTGGCGACACTCCGGCTGACGTTCGATTACAACCCATTTATGGGCAGATAACACAGGCTGGAATCGATGCTCAGGCAACACTGGATAGCTGGTTGCTTAAGTTTGAGGGGATTTTCCAAAGCGGTGATCTAACGGAAGATCATATCGAGCTTGTTACCGGTTTCGAATACAGCTTTTTCGGTATAAAAGACACGGATGCTGATCTTGGTATTATCGCTGAGTACCTGTTTGACGATCGTGACGCGGGCATTTCACAGGCATTTCAAAATGACCTTCTTCTCGGTATGCGACTCGCACTAAATGATGAAGACTCAACTGATGCACTTCTAGGGACGATCGTCGATCTTGATTCGCAATCCCTGACATTCACCTTCGAGGCCAGTAGACGTATCGGGAATTCATTTAAAATCTCAGCCAATGCAGTTGTTTGGGCTGATACGTCAGAAGATCCTCTATTGCAGCTCCTGTCTGATGAGGACTATCTGGAACTGGAAGTTTCCTGGTTTTTTTAAAAGCTCCCGGATTCATCTGACACGCCGGATTCAACCCTCCTGCAACGGGCGGCGATCGATGTAATGAACCCTTACTCACCGCCTGTTTTCACGCACTGAATGCGTAGTATTTTATTGTGGTTATTGTAGTGACGCCCACCCTGTCAGTCTTTCGGGCAGAAAGTTAGCCACGACAAATACCCTGATTTTCGATTCTTTACGCTCCCTTTCCCAAATTTCATACCTTGGCCGCAGCCAAGACTGAATGACTTGGCTATGCTTACTTATGGGTCAATTTCACGACACCAACCGCTTCAACGAAGTGGCATGGCTACCGAATCGAAGATGTTTCGGCCAACAAAGCGGGATTGTTCTGTCCAATAAACCAATGCATCGCCATCGCACCACGGGGTTGTACCTGGCATTGGCAGCTCTCGCCGGTATGCTCAGCGCATGCTCCGGTGACAGCGGACCAACCGGACAATCAGATTCGCCCGTTCAGAGTATCGATGGGTCGGCCCCGGTACAAACGACAACAACTGACGCAGCGACTAACCCACCCGTGTCAGTTATGACACCGTCCGAGGCACTTAATACTGAAGCCGTTCAAATCCCTTCAGAGAATGCACCGAATGATGCACCGAACGTCGTTGGCACCCTACCGGCCTCTGTCGGAATCAACACAGATACCGAGACAGTAATTTCACTCGAAGCGGATGATTCTTCCGTGACCGAGACTCAGTCCAGTGAGTCACTTATACCCCGCAACAGTCCGTTGGATATTTTCGTTCCTGCAACACCACCGGTACCCTCGTCTTCCGCCGCGCCGGTTCAGCCGGTTAACACGCGCCCGGTAATCACGCCGGAAACACCTTTACCGGTGCCGCTAATCAGTACACCTGACGGTTTGGATACATCGATAAATACCGCACCGTTTTTTGAAAATCTTACGACAACACAGGTTAACGCCGGGCAGACAATGGAACTCGCTGTGGTGCCTCGCGATGCCGATGGCAATATTCCGGGGTTGTTTACCGGTCCGCTCCCGGAGGGGGCTCAGTTTCGCGACAACTTCGACGGAACTAAATCAATAGTCTGGCGCCCGCTTGAGCCGGATGTCGGATTGCATGAAATCTCGATCACTGCGGTGGACGCTGTCGAACCGCTGTATAGAACAACGCAAATCGTGCGGGTGTTTGTGCAATTACCCGATGATCTGTCAACGATAGCCAACCTGCCACCTGCAATTGATCTGATTCTCCCGCACCGTGCACGCAGTGGCGATGAAGTTGTCATGTTTGTCAAAGGCACTGACCCTAACGGTCACACACCTCAGCTGAACATCCTGAATCCGCCAGCTAACTCGACATTTGATGTGTTGCCGGACGATGATCAGATCCGTGTACTTCGATGGCAAACGACAGACAATGATACCGGCGTCCATGAATTTCGTTTTCAGGTCGTTGATGCTTTCAATGCGTCGCTGGTTGGGGAACGTACAGCAACCGTTGAACTGTCTTCAAATGACGCATTCAGGCGACCAGGCCCACGCTTGCGATCACTGGCAGAGTCAAGAGATTTTTACATCGGCTACGCATCTCTGAAAGATTTTGATGTCCGTCCCGATAGCGGTATTTACACAGCGATAGCAACAGAAGAATTTAACATGCTAACGACTGAAAATTCGGTCAAGTGGGGTACAGTCAACCCGGAACCGAATGAATGGCGCTGGAAGTCATTTGATAAGGAAATGCAATTGGCACACGGCAATGGAATCCTGATGCATGGGCACCCTTTGATATGGCACCGCCAACTCCCGGACTGGATACGCGAATTGCCGACACACCAGCGCGAAGGTGTGATGCTCGACTACATAAGCCATGTCACCACACGATATGGCGCTTATGTACCACTGTGGGATGTCGTTAACGAAGCGTTGGAAGAGGATGGTACGTTCAGACAATCAGTCTGGTTTGAAAGTATGGGCGAAAGTTATATTGATAAAGCCTTTCGCCAGGCTGCCAGAAACGCTCCGCGCTCGCGCTTGTTGTACAACGACTATGATGTTGCATGGGAAGGACCGAAAGCGGATGGTATGTACAGACTGGTCAAACGACTGATCGATGAAGGCGTACCGTTGCATGGTGTCGGTTTTCAACTCCACATATTCACTGATTTTGACCTGCAGGAAAGCGTGCGCCGAAATTTTCAGCGTTTCGCAGATCTCGGTCTGGAAATTTACATTACCGAGTTGGACATCTCTCTCGGCGGAAATGCCAGTCTGGAAAGACAAGCCGAACTCTATCGTGACATCATGTCGCTATGCCTCGAACAGCCGGCTTGCAAGGCACTTCAAACCTGGGGTTTTACCGATCGTTATTCGTGGCGTTCCCAGTATGACCCACTCATGTTTGATCTCAACTACAACACCAAACCAGCCTATTTCTCGTTACAACAACGGCTAACTCAACCCGACTGAACTCATCAGGCGCCAGCCCGGCGGGAAACCCGGGCTAACGACGTCAGATTCACTTATCTCAATCTTCGTTTTAAGACTTTTCAGTCGATGCAGCTGCTTGCACTGCCGGGCTGATTTCCGCCTGCTTGACAGCCGCATTGCCGTGGGCGTGCTGCTTGGCACGCATCAACTTACGCTGGTAGCGCGACTGGACAATATCGGTAAGCACCAGTACCGCAATAACGAAGTAGAACGTGCTTTTTGCCATTGGCACGATCTCGTGCCCGAATAATTTAAGGTGTGCCAGGTGACCACCCTCTGATAGCAGCATAATGCCAACAATAAACAATATGAACAGACCGAGTACCTCATACATACGGTTTTTCTCGAGAAAACCGGAGACACGGTCAGCCAGCCAGATCATCAACACTCCGCCGATAACAATAGCTAGAGCCATTACCCAGAAAACATCGGTTAGTGCCATGGCGCTCAATATTGAGTCAAATGAGAAAACCAGGTTCATCAGCACGATCCAGAACACGATCTTGAAAACCGACGCTTTATTTTTCTCTTCAGCATGCGCTTCTTCAAAATTCATCATGTGCATGATTTCTTTGGTAGCGGTGTAAAGGATAAATACACCTCCAACCAATACGATCACACTGTGCAAATTGAAATTACTCTCAATGACGCCCGGGATGTTTAGCCCGAAAATCGGGTCCTGAACGTATTTGATCAGGGAGATCAATAGGAACAGTAATACTATTCGCAGGACCACAGCCAGTGCGATACCAAGTTTGCGCACCTGCGCTTGCTTATCAGGTGGCGCACGCTTGGATTCGAGTGATATGTACAACAGGTTGTCAAAACCAAGTACAGCCTGAAGCAACACCAGGGCGCCCAGTGTAAACAGGTTTTCAAGTAATGCTTCCATTAGATATTTATCTCCACGGAATCAAAGTAAACGGATAACAGTTACGTTATTGTAGTGCCAGGCTGACCGGGATGATAGCGAAGTACCTGACCTGTCTGCCGCTGTGCAACAAAATATCAAAGTTCCATAGCGTTCACACACCGTATCAACAGTCGATCTCAAGGATTTTCAACATCACAGTGTATTAGAGGCACGGGTTCATCGACTGAAACCGAGACAGTGATGACAATCGGTTGACAGCACACCTGGCAGTCTTCGACGTACTGCTGATGCTCTTGCGAATGGTCGACATCAATGTTGATAGTCTCGCCGCAATAGGGGCAGGCAATATCATGGCTGGTCAAGAGCAGCTGGTTCATCGCATCACAGATCGGTATCCAGCGCTGAATGGTCAGTTCTTGTTTTTAGCATCGGGTAATCAGGCAGCCTGGAGATTTTGCAATCTGGCTTTGAGTACCCTGTCGACAATTCGTTGGTCATGTCGCGTATCAAACTTACGTCCGAACAATTCATCACATTTTTCGATTACCGACCAGTCGTCCATATCAAAAACCTTAACACGTGGCACAGGCCCCGGACGAAGTATCAGTCGACCGTAGTTCTGCGATACCGTATCGCGAAACGGTCCGTTCATAATGCACGTCTGAAAGAAAGATTCATCAGGTATAAACGAGGTTTTGATTGTTGAATACAATTCATAGGTAAACGGATCGCTAACCATATGCTCCAGAAAGCTACGGTGTAACGTAAACCAGTTGGCGCCTGTATAGAAGGGATAACGCGTGAAAAAGGTTTCTCTGTGCTTGCGTAAATATGGATCTGCAGTCCCGACGTAGACAGCACCTTCTTCACCTACTTCTGCGACGTCCACCAGCGTTCGCGCATACATGGCATCCTGCGGGTTAATAGACCTCGGTTTCGCGTAGACACGTGTATGCCCTCGATCCCCCCACAGAACACAGTGATCGTTTGGATTATTGATCGCTAACTCATCCAGTGATACAAGAGGCGCTTCAAAACAGCGTATGAAATTAGTACGTGATGCAGCTCCCTCAGTCAATTGCCGTTTAATGTGCTCATTGGACTTCAGTGGCAAATCCTGTCCGCTGAGAACGATGTAATACGCCCAGGAAGAATCAAGTTCCAGCAGCGAAAAAGCACCGTTTATGGTTTTGCGAAGAGTGCCACTGGCTCCCCAGCCAATGTTTGCATCGCGTTTTACATGCACATTCGGCTTTTTGAGCCAGCCGTTTATAGCGCGAGTTTTAGGCTGTTTACCGTCATCAATGTCTATCAGAAATACATCCGACTCGGTATACAGCGATTGGATCAGGCGAGCTACCTGTTTGAAATTGTCATGACAGAGGATGTGGTAGGCAATCATTAGATACAGCCCCGGGTTACCGCATTGGCACCGATGTCACGCTGACACCGGTTTCTTACCTAATACTATGCAAAAAACATGAGCAGTTTTATACCGGTTTGGTCTCTAAGGTGACTGGAAACTTACGGAACAGGAGGTATACCGCCGCCAGGAAGATACAAGCAAACCAGAAAAACGACCAATCGGCTATCGATAACCCCAGGAAGCGCCATTGCACTTCCGCGCAATTGCCGTCGCCTGCAAACAGTAACCGCAAGGTCTGTACAAACGGTTCGTTGGCCAGCCAGTACTGCAGGCCAAGGCCACATTCGGGTACCTGATCCGGTGGCAGATGCTGCAACCAGATCTGCCGACCGGCAGTGACAAGCCCGCCAATAGCAGAGAGCGCGATGATTGCTGAAAATACCTTCATCGCCACTTTTTTTCTTACCAGAAACAAACCCAGCAAGGCCACAATTCCACAAACATAATAGAAAAACCGCTGCGTCATACACAATGGGCAAGGGTTAAGGTACAGATAGTATTGCAGGTAATAGCCGAAACTCAACAAGCCGGTGACCGCCACCACGATTGCAGCGAGAATCCAGAAGCTGATAGGTTTTTGCGTGTTCGCAGAAGAATTCATGGTCGATAGGTAAAACTTGTTAATGACTTAATTGCTTAGCTTACTATGACTTAATTAGTATGACTCAACTGCGGCCCATCTAAGAAATGCCATATAAAATGCACGAAACATACTAATTGCCGCGGCGCACAAGCAGAATCATTCGATGATTCAGGCGCTAACCGTCTATAGTCAAACGATCCAGACAGGATAAGTATTGCCGAGCTTAGGACAAAATGAACAGGTGCAGAAAACTACACATCAAAAAATGTTTTCAAGCATCCAGCAAAGAGTGTAGCAGCGTCAATGCCAAGGTCAGCGACCCTGCTCGGTAACACACCGGGTTGAGACGGTACTAATTTCGGAGAGAGCTTATTTCGAATTAACTGCAGATTCGGAATGTTTAACCACACAGGGCTCTACATTCTCTGGAAAGGGGATTGAGCAGATTCTAAAGTGGACTCACTGCTTCAGAAGAATACTGAAGCAGCCGCACTTTTACAGGAAGTCAGTAACCTGAGTTTCAGCCTGCTTCGCGATTCTGTTTACCGAGCTTGAAACCACGCTGCCATTCCTGCTCCAACTCATCGGTTGAAAAATAGGAGTGATGGCAATTTGCCGGTGTCGTACCTTTCATACCGGCTTCCATACCCGCTTTTCGGGCGCTCGCAGGTGTCACGTTATGCAGCGGCTTGAAAGCCTCGGAAATAACCGTGTTCAAACCAATAAAATCAAATTTGTGTGTCATTTGAATACTTGCCTGTTGTCATGCCGCACAGTAGCTGCGTGCGTTAGTGCGATGGAAATTAACACGCCTCCATGGCAATATGCCCCAAGTAGTTCTCACTAATCACCGGTTTTGGCGAAACGTGAAGTAGCACTTGCTGAAATCAGAGGCGTTTGGCACTGTTGAACCTGTTTTACCAGCTTTTGCTATGGAAAATTCATAGATTAAGGACTGATAAATACCCGCCAGAATGAGTCTTTGCGCCAGCGGTTTCCATCAAAATCTGACGCAACGAAGACAGATTACACGCGGTACTTATAATTCTTCTTTACAACCGTCACAAAACCTAAAACGAGTCAATAAAACATGCAGTGGACTGTCTATTTATCAGGAGAAATTCACACAGACTGGCGCGATCAGATTAAAACCGGCAGCCAGGCAATCGACTTACCAGTCGCTTTCACATCCGCCGTTACCGACCACAGCGCATCCGATGCCGCCGGCGATGTCCTGGGCGCCGAATCCAGTTCTTTCTGGCGCGATCACAAATCTTCGAAAATTAACAGCCTGCGCACGCGAACGATGATCGAACGCTCTGACATTGCCGTGATTCGTTTCGGCGAGAAGTACAAGCAATGGAACGCAGCGTTTGATGCAGGTATTTGCGCGGCACTCGGCACGCCTTTTATCACCCTCCACGACGAGGAGCTAATTCATCCACTCAAGGAAGTCGACGGCGCTGCCATGGGTTGGGCACAGACACCCGATCAGGTGGTCGAAATACTGCGATATGTCACAACGATGCCCTAGCCTGCTCTATCCACGAAGGCGAAAACAGTGACAATGAAAACTAGGGAGCCTCTGATTTATTAAGCGAGGCAGTCAGAGCAAGGCGAAATTTGGCGAAAAAGCGCAGTGTATATGCAAATACATGAGCATTTTGAGTCAAATTTCAACGCCGC
>CALFCF010000040.1 GCA_937951345.1 uncultured Granulosicoccaceae bacterium | reverse complement strand
TTCACCCCCAGTGCCCGTCTGCCGTCGCAGCTCACTCGATTGAGCTCAACCCGTAGATTTCTACGAATTTCGCTCAATCGAGCGACCTGCTTAGGTAGCCAGACTCTGGTGGCGAACCCTTCATGAATAGAGCAGGCTAGTGCGGTACGATCAGTGTAAATTCCTTGCCACCTGCTTCGTGAACGGAATCACCGGCGCGGATAATGACCTCGCTAATATCTTTCGGAATCGTCAATGTCAGGCTGCGCGTGAAGGGTTGTTCGTCGACATGTGGGTGATGAAGTACGCGTGTACCGAGCAAATTACCTTCGGTATCAAATACCTCCCATTTGTTGGCATAGTGATCCCAGCCGGTATCCGCGTGTTCGAGCGTTGCGTTGATACGGAATTCATCGCGACCGACCTTGTGTATCGTCGCATTGATAACATCAGCTTCACCTGCCAAGGCAGGCACGATGGCAAACACAGCAATCAATATCGCTAATACATGCGCAGCGAGTGAACGTAGATGACTATGATTAAGGTGTTTCATAAGTGTTTATCCCTGGTATTTATCGGGCGGTATACAAACCGTTGGTTTTCGAAAATTATCAGTTGTGTGTGATTTTGTTACACCGATAGCTCTATTTTAAGTGAAACAGCGTCAGTGACGCATTAAGGAACCTCTGATTTATTAGGCGAGGCAGGCAAGGCAAGGCGAATTTGGCGAAAAAGCGCAGTGTATATGCGCATACATGAGCATTTTGAGCCGAATATCAACGCAGCCCTGGCAACGCAGGCGATAAATCTTAGGTTCCTTAGTTCTCCTGCACGGTGAGGGACTCATTCGTTTATAAATCTTAAAAGTGACGAATAGATCTGACCAAGCAGGCACTGAGTAAAAGTCCGTGACGCGGATGCCCGGTTGTTTCATCTGTATTCCGGCGCTAATCTTTCGTTAGCGCATTGCGCGCTAAGTGACTAATATTCGATCATGACAGTTTCCAGCGATTCTGCACCCAGGCGTGTCCATCCGGTAATCGAGTTTACATTGCTCATAGTTCCGGTTGTGATGAGTGGTTTTTTTCTCGTCTACGCACTGACGGGGCTGATTCTGGAAGGCAGGGACAAGCTTAATTGGTCGCTCGAGGCGCTTGATGTGGCGCTGTGGGTGGGTGGTGGTATCTCGCTATACAGTCTTTGTGTGATCCTGTTCTCACATCATCGAAAGCTGGGTCGTTACCATTTGTTGAGAATTTCGGGTATCGGCCACCTGATTCTCGCGCTAGTCCTTACCGCTGTAGTCTTCATTATTGTGAAGCTGTAGACTCTGCACTAAATAACAGGTGCTACTGACCGATAATTCCTGTGCTGTGTAAAACAATAAAACTAAAACAGCGCAAACCGGTCGTCACGCCTCCGGTTTGTATGAGGTAAGACCTTTGCAATTTTCATTACTGCCTGCCAACTCGCTGGCTTCTCGTCATCTCAGGTTCGCACCGCTATGGCTCGTTATAGGGCTGATGCTGGTGCTTTGTATCAGCTTCCTGTCGGTGATATCTGTTCCAGCGGAAGTCAAAAAGTTTTTGCTACATGACAAACTGCTTCACGTAGCAGCTTATGGTTTGTTGATGGGCTGGTTTGCTCAGATTTTCAGGCGCGACAAGACACGTCTTTTACTTGCAATCGGTTTCGTGCTGATGGGTGTTGGTATTGAATACATCCAGGGTCAGGTACCGAGTCGGCGCTTTGAAGTCCTTGATATGATCGCTAACACCTCCGGTATTGTGTTGGCTTGGGCGCTTGCCTATACCTGGATGGGGCGTATTCTGGAGTGGTTTGAAAACACCTGTATGGCTTGGATACCTCGATCGAACACTGCAGACGGATCAGCGTCGCTGGCCTGATCGATATCCACCTCCGTTATATCCACCTCCGTTATATCTTTTTTGCCCGATATCCTGGCCTGAGACCCGGTTATCAGCTGCGTTGTTGCAGGTAGCATTCCATTAATTTCAGACCTCTTATCATCGTGGGTGTGTGTGTCAGGTTCTGACTCAGGATTTGTGTTGACTGTGCAGCGGATTTTTAGGCGCACACGGCTCTATCCATAGGTATGTGGTAGCGTTAGCAGATCTTTTTTGCCGGGCGCTGCGCATGCACAATCTGAACAACAACGTTCAATCTGATTTGACTGCTACCAATGGTGAAATTCGTTTCGACCTTCTCCGGTATTTTCTGGCTGTTGCGTTTGTATTGATCGGCGCCGGTTTATCATTCACCGCTTATGCAGATAGTTTGCAACGCCTGAAAACATCTGAATGGAAGTTAACCAACTTCGACATCATGACGGTCGATCCGGATGAAATACTCTCCGGTGGCCCGCGCAAAGACGGTATTCCGGCGATTGATAAACCGGCTTTTGTCAGTTATGCAGACGCTGCATCATGGCTTGCTGACAACGAACCGGTTGTGGCATTTGAACACGAAGGTAAAGCGAGAGCTTATCCCTTGCAGATTCTGATGTACCACGAAATAGTTAACGACACCGTCGGTGGTAAGCCGGTAAGTGTTACGTTTTGTCCGTTGTGCAACGCGTCTATAGTTTTTGAACGCGAAGTCGAAGGTGAGATTCTGGATTTTGGTACGACCGGCCGGTTACGCAAGAGTGACCTTATTATGTATGACCGTCAGACAGAATCCTGGTGGCAACAATTTACCGGTAAGGGCATTATCGGTGAGTATGCGGATACAAAGCTGAAACAACTGCCGTCGCAGATTGTTTCTTTCGCCACATTTCGTGAAGCGTTTGATAAGGGTGAGGTGTTGTCCGTCGAGACCGGTTTTCAGCGAAACTATGGTAACAACCCCTACGCCGGGTACGATGCGAAAAACGGCATACCAATTCTTTACCGTGGTGAGATTGATTCACGGCTACCGGCGATGGAACGCGTGCTTAGTATTCCTGTTGAGTCCGGTCATCAGCTGGTGCCGTTAACAAGCCTGGAGCAAAAGCCGTTAATCGAAATGCAGGGCAAGAACGGGCCGGTTGTTGTTATTGCCACAGGTACAGCGGCATCGGCACTTGATGAAGGCACTATCGCTTATTCGCGTGAAATACCGGTAGCTGCTGCGTTTAATGCAAAGCACAACGGTGAACAACTGACCTTTGAAATAAGAAATGAACAGGTTGTCGATAAGCAAACCGGTAGTGTCTGGAATGCATTGGGGCACTCAATTGAGGGTGATTTAAAAGGTGCACGACTTGAGCAGATTGACCGCGGGGTGCATTTTTCATTTGCCTGGCTGGCTTTTGATCCGGACGCGGCAATTTACGGACAGTGATCTTTCCGAAAGCGATACCTTTTAACCGCTTTGTTTAATAATTTCTATCCGAACGTGTATTCGGATATTTTAATTCGCTAGCGCCCGCATGCCTGTTTAACTGCTTTGACGCGCGCGTTGTATATCAGATCGCTAATTTTCGATTTGTCATCTGCTGAGGCGGAAATCGCTCCGGCATCTACCTCGCGCACAGCCTGTGCAGCCTTTTTCATCGACTCCGCCTGGGGGTAATCGGTAACTGACGGTATGCGACCGCGTGCATCGGCTTCACAGACCAGTAAAAACTCTTCGAATTGCTGTGGTTTTCGCAAAGCGTCAAGTCCCGACAGTGTTTTCACCATGGTTGTCGCTTTCAGTTCTTTCGCTCGATGGCAATGCAGGTGATAGCGACAGGACTTGAGCGCCAGATTGCGGAAGCTGTTCGGTACTCGCAGCCGATCGCACAACGCCGTCACGGCAGGTACACCGAGATTTTCATGATCATGGTGAGAGGGCCAGTTTTCCTGTGGTGTTAGTGCTTTGCCGAGATCATGGCACAAGGCAGCAAATACAATTTCACTGGCGCTGTTTTTACTTCTGTGCTGCGCTAACTTTGCTGCTTCTTCGATTACCATCAACGTGTGTACCGCGCTGTCTCCCTCGGCGTGATAGGTAGCCGGTTGCGGTACACCGAATAACGCATCAACCTCCGGCAATATGACTTTAAGCACTCCGGTATCGCGTAGCGTTTTAATAAATACCTGTGGTGAGTCGTAACCGAATGCTTTTTCCATTTCTTTCCATACACGTTCCGGTACCAGCGCATCTGCTTCACCTGAGTCCACCATTTGCTGCATCATTTGCTGAGTTTCAGGGGCTATCCGGAACCCGTGGTTTGCAAAACGAGCTGCAAAACGTGCAACACGCAGAATGCGCACGGGATCTTCGGCAAATGCGGGTGATACGTGGCGCAAAATTTTGTTTTGCAGGTCGGCAGAGCCATTGAACGGATCGATGATTGCACCCTCTGCGGTTTGAGCGATGGCATTGATCGTCAGATCACGGCGTTCCAGATCCTCCTCCAGCGTCACGTCGGGTGCAGCATGTACGGTGAAACCCCGGTAGCCGGGTGCTGTCTTACGTTCGGTGCGGGCGAGCGCATACTCTTCGTGGGTGTCGGGATGCAAAAACACCGGAAAATCCCGGCCGACAGCGCGGTAACCCGCTGCTTCCATCGCCTCGGGGGTGCTGCCGACAACGACCCAGTCGCGTTCGACTACCTCGAGGCCGAGCAGTTGATCCCGCACAGCGCCACCGACAAGAAAAGTTTGCATGTAAATAAGTCTACACTTCGTTCAGAGAATGATGCGTAAAAATTGTATAGTGACCAAACGGTTTAGGCCGGGAGAAGGTAATGATAGCCACACTGTTAGCGCGCCTGCACTTACGCTTGCAACTACGGTTGCAACTGCGCAAGCCGCTGATTGGATCGGGTAAGGTTCAACTGCGACGGAAACATAAACTATTGCCAGTGATAACACTGGGGGCTTTGCTGTCCGGTTGCAGCTCGGTGGGGTACTACGCACAGGCCGTGGGTGGACATCTATCGTTGATGAGCAAGCGCCAGCCTCTGGATGAGGTGATGGCATCTGAAGATACCGATGCTGAAATTCGCCGCAAGTTGGAACTGCTGCGTGATGCCAGAGTGTTTGCGGTTGATAAACTGGGTTTGCCGGACAATGATAGCTACAACACCTTCGTCAAAACAGGTAAACGCTTTATCACCTGGAACGTGGTCGCAACACCGGAATTCTCAATGGCGCCGAAGCAGTGGTGTTTCCCGGTGGCAGGCTGTGTTTCCTATCGGGGCTACTTCGATGAGAAGGACGCCGAAGGTTATCAATCCTTCCTTGATAACCAGGGCTTTGATACTCAACTTGGCGGTGCATCCGCCTATTCAACGCTTGGTTGGTTCAATGATCCGCTGATGGATACGATGCTGCACGGCAGTGATATCCGGCTGGTCGGGCTGCTGTTCCATGAATTGGCCCATCAAGTACTTTATGTGAAAAACGACTCCAGTTTTAACGAAGCTTTCGCAACGTTTGTTGAGCAACAAGGTTCGCGTGAATGGTTAATAGCTGAAGGAAAAGCTGATCGAGTGCCTTTTTATGAGGCCTATCTGGATCGACAAATCGATTTCAATGCGCTGTTGCAACTAACACGGAGTGATTTGGTAACCTTGTATCAGGATGCTCCTGCTGCGACTGCCAAAGAACTTGATGATTCAGTTGTGACTGAATTGCGTGAGCGCAAAGAAGGTGTGTTCGAAATGATGCGAGTGCGCTACGAAACCTTAAAAACTGACCAATGGGACGGTTTTGACGGTTACGACAATTGGTTTAAGCGTGAAATGAATAACGCGCGGTTGATTGCTGTATCGACCTATTTGAAATGGGTGCCGGCTTTTGCTGAATTGTTTAACGAGGCAGGTAGTGACTTCAATTCATTTTATACCCGTGCCAAAGAACTTTCCGAAAAGCCGTATGCAGAACGCCAGGAAGCGCTGGAGAATTATTTGGAGGGTTCCAAGAGTGCAAGTGCAGACTAGTCTGCAGTCAGGGGTTACTTGAAAATCAGCGTCTCGCGAAGCGGCGATACTTCTGTTGTTCGTCACGCATACTGGCAGAGCCAATATAACGTGGCACAATACTTTGTATCGATGTTGCCTGTCTGCATTCTTCACTGCTACAGACATTGTCGGTTTGCAGTGACAG
This sequence comes from uncultured Granulosicoccaceae bacterium, assembly GCA_937951345.1. Taxonomy (GTDB): domain Bacteria; phylum Pseudomonadota; class Gammaproteobacteria; order Granulosicoccales; family Granulosicoccaceae; genus CALFCE01. Next base: position 76,077 of record CALFCF010000040.1, on the reverse strand, counting down.
GTAGTTGTCTGTGCTGAATGGTGCGGCCGGTAACATACCCATCACCTTACCCTGAGCGCGCGCAGCCCAGTCGGGCAGGTCAATGATGCGCCTTTTTAAGCCCATCGTCTCGACAGTGAATTCCACCAGCTCACGCAGTGAATAATCAGCCGGACCACACAACTCAACGATGCGAATTCCTCCGGATTCTTCTGTTGCGCACAATTTGTACGCGGCACCGGCACTTGTCGCGGATTGCAAACCCAGTGCAGCAGTCATCGCGCAGGTAACATCTTCGACATAGACGGGCGACATGCGTGCGTCGGGGCAGGCCAACGGGAATACCGGCAAGGCGCGTACCAGTCCGGCAAACCGATTAAAGAACGAATCGTTCTCACCAAAAATGACTGACGGTCTGAAGACAGTGACGTCACAATTGCCCGTGCTGTTGCCGGAGCCCAGATTTTTTTGAAGGTATTGTTCTGCCAGCCCTTTGCTGCGCTGATATTCACTCTTGCCGTTCTCGGCATCAGCCCCCAGTGAGCTCATATGCAGGTAGCGACTGATGCCATTCTGCGAAATCGCATTGACCACATTTTCCGTCACACCCACATGTGCTTCATTAAACGAATTTTCACCATCGTCACCACTTTGATTAAGAATCCCTATCAGATTAACGACAGCGTCCGAGCCTGCCACCGCAGCAGCTAATTCATCTGGTTGATGCACGTTGCACTGCTCGAGGTGCACGTTGGAGAGCACTTTCAGGTCACGGTAGCGTTGCGTCCTGCGGGTCAGGATCGTCACATTCTCGCAGTGCGGCGCCAGATCAACAGCCAGTTGAGTGCCGACAAAGCCGGTGCCGCCGAGTAGAGTGATTTTGTTGAATTGAGACATGGGATTTTCGATTGGTTTGGTCTGCGGGATACCCGCTCACATCTGAAAGTATAATCTTAACTCTGCTATGTTGCGCGCCTGAAAGGCTGCCACACCTAGTCAAACTTCAACCGCCTGATGCCCGAGCGAGTCTGATCCGAACAACGCTTTGTAGCGGGCAATCTCCGTTTCCGGCCCGGTCGCCTTTAGCAGGTTGTCTGATAGTTTAACGGTCGGTTTGCCGTTTGCCTGAGTGACTTTACAGACCAGTGATATAGCCCGCAGCTGATCGTTCATACGCGGTGCGCAATCGCGGAAGTCGTTGGTCAAGTGTGTACCCCAGCCAAAGCTCAGTCGCACACGGCCAAAGAAATGCCGGTAGACTTTTTCGATGGTCTCGACCCGCAGCCCGTCAGAGAAAATCAGCAATTTTTCAGCCGGGTTCCGACCACGCTTCTGCCACCAGCGAATCAGCTCCTCGCCACCTTCGATCGGGTCCTTGGAATCAATACGAAAACCGCTCCAGTCGGCAACCCAGTCGGGTGCATTTTCAAGAAACGTGGTGGTTCCGTAGGTATCAGGCAATACGATTTGCAGTTTGCCATCATAGGTGCGCTGCCACATCTCGAGCACACCGTAGGGTGAATTGAGCAAGTCCCGGTCATTGTCAGTGAGTGTTGCATTGACCATAGGCAGTTCATGCGCGTTGGTGCCTATTGCATCAAGATCAAGTTCCATCGCCAGTAGCAAATTACTGGTTCCGGTAAACGCAGTACCGAGGCCTTCTTTCATGGCCGATATACACCAGCGCTGCCACAGGAAACTGTGACGACGGCGCGTACCGAAATCAGCAATGCGTAAATCATCGAGCGCCTGCAGTCGAACAACCTTCTCCCACATTTTGGCTTTGGCACGCGCATACAGGACATCCAGTTCAAACCGCCCAACGTCCTGCATTGCTGAACGCGAACGCAGTTCACTGATAATGGTCAGTACAGGAATTTCCCACAACGTGATATCAGCCCATGTGCCGTGGAAGTCGATATGAAACTGGCCATCTTCTACGCGCAATTCGTACGCTGGCAGACGATATTGGCGCAGCCAGTTTAAAAAATCGGTTGTGAACAGCCGTTCAAACCCGTAGAACGTATTACCCGCCAGCCAGATGTATTCCCGGTGAGTCAGACCTATTGTTCTGGCATGATCGAGCTGTTCACGCAGTTCACCGGCATCGATTTCATCGGCGAGCCGCACGGACTGATTGCGGTTTATCAGTGAAAAGGTGACCGGGACATCACGACGTTCCTGCCAGATGCTTTGTAGCATGAGCAGTTTGTAGATATCCGTGTCGAGGATACTGCGAAAGACAGGATCTAGCTTGAACGTATGATTCCAGACACGGGTGGCTATATCTGTCATCTGTGGATAGATCATAGGCTATAGTTTACCGCAACCACCCGGAGCACACCGTGACGCCGGCAATCAATCTGCTGCAAAAACGAAAAATCGAGCATACGATTCATAGTTACACACATGATTCTGCAGCTTCCACCTATGGCCTGGAAGCGGTTGAAAAGCTCGGCGTCGATGCTGCATGTGTGTTCAAAACACTGGTCGTGGCATTATCAGGGACACAGAATGATCAACTGGCGACGGCCATTGTACCTGTGACCCACAAGCTCGATCTGAAGGCCATGGCGCGTGCCTGCAACATGAAAAAAGCGCAGATGGCAGAGCCGCTAGTGGTTGAGAGAACCACAGGTTATGTGCTTGGGGGCGTCAGTCCACTGGGGCAGAAACGTCGTTTGCCAAGTGTACTTGACAGCTCCGCAGAGCAGCTACCTACAGTTTTTGTCAGTGCCGGTAAACGCGGTTTGGAAATCGAACTTGCACCATTGGCATTGCAGCAGTTGCTGGACGCTAAGCTGGCGTCAATCGCAACTCCCTGAGTAAGCTGCGCGTGCATAAACGTGCTGCGCCAGAGTCGCCCCACTGATGCCAGGCCAATGAGTCGTGTTCTTGAATATATATCGGATGCATTGTCGTGCGATGTTGTCAGTCAGCAGCGCATCGGTGGCGGTGATTTTGCCGAGAGTGCCTGCATCGTGTTGGCTGATGAGCGCAGAATGTTTGTAAAAACCCATGCGCAACCACCACCCAATTTTTTCTCGACAGAAGCTAACGGTCTGCACTGGTTGCGCGAAAGCGGGAGTGTCAATATTCCTGAAGTGATTCTGGTCAGCGACGAGCCACCGGTGCTTGTACTGCAGTGGGTGGATCAGGGACGTACATCGGCAGGCGACTCGGAACGTGAGCTGGGTGGTCAACTGGCAGCGTTACACCGGCAGTCTTTTGATTGTTTCGGTCGTCCTGATCAACGCACCACCGGCTCACTCGCTGTACCTAATGTCCCAACATCCAACTGGGCTGATTTTTATCGTGACTGCCGTTTACTTCCGCTGGCACAGATAGCGGCAACACGGGGTTCGTTGCCGGCCGGTGACATTAAGCGGATCGAACAGTTGGCGGATTCTCTTCACGATTTTGACGATGCTGATGTGCAACCATCGTTGTTACATGGCGATCTATGGGCAGGAAACCGGTTGACTGACAGCAGCGGTCGCAACTGGCTGATTGATCCGGCCGCGCATGGTGGTCATCGGGAATTTGATCTCGCTATGATGCGGTTGTTTGGCGGCTATGGTGATGCTTGTTTCGACGCCTACCATGACGCTTATCCGCTAAGCGCAGGCTGGCAATCGAGAATCTCGCTGCATCAGATGGCACCGCTTATCGTGCATGCGATCAAATTCGGTGGTGGCTACGCCGCCTCTGTTGCCGATGCTCTCAATCGACTGCTTTAATGTTTTAGTGTACCGATTGTCGACGCGCTGATGATGTTTCGACCCGGTCAAACAACGCCGGATCGAACAACAACAGATGGCTGGGAAACACTAAGCAGGGGGTGTTTGCGTTTCAAGAAAGACCTGCATCAAATCAATTGCCTCGAGGATGTTGTCAATTGAGTTGGCATAGGAAACACGGATGTAACCTTCGCCTAGAATGCCGAAGTCCGGTCCACCGATTAATGCCACTCCTTGTTCTTCGAGCAACGCGCTGGCCAGTTGCTTGGCCGGCCAGCCTGTGTCCTTTATATTCGGGAAAGTATAAAACGCGCCACCGGGTTGAATGCAGCTCACGCCGGGTAAATTGTTCAAAGCGTCAACAACCTTAACGCGCCGTTGATCAAACTGGTTGATCATCTCTGCGACAGCATCCTGCGGGCCGGTTAATGCTTCAAGTGCAGCATACTGAGAAGGTGCATTAACACAGCTCCAGCAATTGACTGCCAACTTTCTGATGTTGTCGTACAAAGGCGTGGGCCAGATAGAATAACCCAGTCGCCATCCTGTCATAGCCCAGGTTTTTGACCAACCATTCAACAGAATCAAGCGCTCGCGTATTTCCGGATAGCTCAACAGACTGACGTGGGACTGACCGTCGTAGACCATATGGTCGTATATCTCGTCCGACATAATCGCGACGTCAGGAAAATTCACCAGCCCTGCAACCAGTTTGTCGATTTCTTCTTTGGGTGTTACGCCGCCACAGGGGTTCGCGGGTGAATTAATAATTACCAGGCTGGTGTCATCCCTTATCAGTCCCAGTGCTTCGTCGGCGTTGAAAGCGAAACCGTTGGATTCGCGGATCGGAATCGGAATGGGTTCGGCACCGGTGTACTCGATCATTGAGCGGTAAATCGGAAAGCCCGGATCCGGATACAAAATACTTTTACCCGGCTGGCCGAACATCAGAATTGCCGAGAACATCGTGACTTTGCCACCTGGCAGGATGATGACATTGGCAGCGTCAACATTAGCCTGGTAACGCTGATTCAAATGATTGGCGACCGCTTCGCGTAACGGTGCGATGCCCTGTGCCGGTGTATAGCCGTGGTGACCATCCTTGATCGCCTTAACTGCAGCTTCAGTAATGTTGTCGGGCGTGGCAAAGTCCGGTTGTCCAATACCCAGATTGATGATGCGCCTGCCATTGGCTTCCAGTTCAGCGGCTCTGGCAAGAACAGCAAATGCGTTTTCCTCACCAATTCGGTTGAATCCTTCGAATACCTGCATATGTCTGCGTTCCAATTGCAAAGAGATTGACGCTCATATTTTACCCTGCAAGCTGTGATGCGTCTCGCACTGTTTGCAGGGCATTCGTGTCTTTGCTGGCGATTTCAATCGCAGTAGTTGCACACTTCGTCTGCCGTGTGATGAATTCATACCGACTTGCCGCGAAGTTATGCAACCAACGCAACCAATGCAACCAATGCATTCCAAGCTACAGATACAACTGAGCGATTCACTGCCTGCAGGTGCTGTTGCAGAGATAACTGCCGAACACATTCGCCAGATCTATCGTCAGGGTCCGGTGCTGTCAATCGGTGCAGTTGCCGGAGCAAGTATTGTTACGTTGATGGGAATAACGATCGGTGGCAATGTGTTACTGCATATCTGTTGGTGGCTTGCGGTAGTTGCCAGTGCCGCTGTGCGGCTCTGGCTGTTTCGACAATATGCTGCGGAGCTCGAGCTCTATGATAGTCACAACGACAGTCATGACGACAGCCTCAAGGATAACCATCTGATTGCAGCAAAACCGGCGCAATCAAGTTCAATCTGGGGTTTGCGATTTGCGCTGGTTACTCTGCTTGCCGGTATGGTCTGGGGCAGCTGGCCGTTCTGGTTTCATGCGTCTACCGGCGTAGAGTACCTGTTGGTGGTGTCTGTGATGATAGCTGCGATGGTTGCTGTTCTGGCCAATTCTGCGAGCGTCTACCTGCCGGCATTCTACTGTTTTGCCCTTCCTGTAGGTCTGCCGCTGATCGTTTTTCATTTGTTATCCGGTCAGGATGCATTGGTCTGGACCGGGTGGTTGTTGTTATTGTTCATTGTCGTTAACTACGTCCTGGCGGTACGTGGCTTTCGTCAATACCGCGATCTTTTCGAAACACGGTTCAGGAACAGTCTTTTGCTTGAGCAACTGGCAGGTGAAAAGCAAACTGCCGAGCTCGCCGTCATCGACAAAAACCGGTTTATTGCCGCCGCCAGTCATGATTTACGACAACCGTTGCACGCGATCAATTTATTGTTGGCAGCACTTGGCCGATCTAAACCGAATCGCAGACAGCAGTTGATACTCGAGGACATAAATCAGTCCAGTCGAACGTTGAATCAACATTTCAACGCCATACTCGATATCTCCTGCATGGAGTCGGGTGCAATTGATTCCCATATCAGTTGCATTGATCTTAATGATTTGTGTAACAACGTGGTTGCCGAGTTTACACCTGCTGCCAGTGCGAAAGATTTATCGCTTACTTACGTGCCACCAAACCAATCGGTCAAATTGCATTCAGATCGTCTGTTGCTTGAACGCATATTAGGAAACCTGCTGTCGAACGCCATAAAATTTACTGGCAAAGGATTCATCACCGTGAGTTCTGCGATCAACGCTCAGGGTGGTTTGCTAGTTCGCATTCAGGATACGGGTATAGGTATTGAGGCGTCGCAGATCGACCGTGTCTTTGATGAATATCAACGCTGTTCGTCAGTGTCTCAAGGTGTCGGTTTAGGTTTGTCCATCGTTGACAGACTTTGTCGACAGTTGGATATTGCTATATCGGTCGTTTCTAATCCCGGCGATGGCACCTGTTTTATGCTGGCCTTCCCTGCGACACAACTCGAGCATGTTGATAACGAAATCACTTCTGATGCGAGATGTAGGCGAACGCAGGTCGGCATTGGCATCGATGAAAGTAGTTTTTTCACAATTGAAACCGGTTTGGATGTCGACACTTGCAGTGAAGACGAATCTGAGTTTGTTGATACTAACGACCGCAATGGCGCACAGGCACTTGCCGGCTATCATGTGCTTATTATCGATGATGACACAGACGTTCTGAATGCTACCTGCGGCTTGTTGCAACAGTTTGGTGCGCAAGTGACAGGCGCGACAAGTGTGCAGAAAGCGATAGCTGAATTTGCACGTTCAGACGAACTATCTGCACCGAACCTGTTACTGTGCGATTACCGCTTGCAGGCAGGCGTAATAGCTTTCGATGCAATAGCTGCGCTGCAGGAATTCTTTGAATGCGAATTACCTGCTTGCATTATTACTGCTGACAGATCACCGCATGAATTGCTGCGCATCAAGGCGTCCGGTGTTCCCTTGCTGCACAAGCCGATAGATTCGGAAATGCTGATAAACCGGTTACTGGAATATGCCCGTTAGTGCCAGTAGATTAAGCAGTATCAGCACAGCAATCGTAGCAAAGGTAATCACCATGCCGAGCACACGCAGCTTGAGTTTACTTTGCAATATCGCATGTGCATGTACTATCCGGCCTGACAGCATGACTATTCCACACAAATGCACCAGTAGCGCCGGCGCACCATTAGTCTCAAGTAAAAAAAGCAAGATAAGCAGTATCGGAAGGTATTCTGTTGCATTGGCGTGCGCGCTTCGCGCTTGACGTAATGTGTCTATGTCACCGTCGCCGAGCGCGACTTGGTGTTGTCTGCGTTGTTTAATAACCTGAACAGCCAGAAAGACCAACAGTGCTGCACTGATACAGGCATAGAGTGTTGTTGCTACCATGTGTAACTTTCCCTTGGTAAAGATTTTCCTGCTTTTTTACAGCTACTGCCTGACAGAGTAAGAAGAGCGGTTAAAACTTCCTGATTTCAGCTTCCGCTTTTTCTGCTTCTTTCGAGGCAAAAGCAACCAGTTTGTGCACGCTTAAACCCTGCAGCAGAATTGACAGAATAACGATGATGTATGTGATCACGACGATAATGTCACGCTCCGGACCTTCCGGAATCGACAGTGCAAGCGCAACGGATATACCACCACGCAAGCCGCCCCAGGTGAGTATTTTGATGACATGCGGGTGAAACGTGCGCCGCAGGCGTAGCAGTGTGACAGGTACGCTGACAGCGATGAACCTGGCTGCGAGTGTTACAACCGCCAGTACCAATCCGGCAAATATCTGTTTCGCTCCAAATGTCAGCAGGATGATTTCAAGGCCGATAATCAGGAACAGTATCGCATTCAATATTTCATCGATCAGTTCCCAGAAGGTGTCCAGTCGCTCGCGTGTTTTATCTGTCATAGCGTCGCGTCGACCCTGATTGCCGATCATCAACCCGGCTACAACAACAGCAATAGGTGCTGAGATATGCAACAAACCTGCGACAGTTGCTCCACCGGCAACCAGTGCCAGGGTTATCAGCACTTCAACCTGATACTCGTCGACACGTTTGAGCATGTAAAGCCCCACCCAACCGATAATGAACCCGAAGAGCGCGCCACCAAGTGCCTCCTGGGCGAACAGGGTGGCAATATGCTGGACGCTGACCGGGTCACCGTTGATCGCAATACCGAATATCACAAGAAAGACAACAACAGCAACACCGTCGTTGAAAAGTGATTCACCGGCTATTTTGGTTTCAAGATTTTTTGTCGCACCCGCCCGTTTCAGTACCCCCATGACGGCAACCGGGTCGGTCGGGGAGATCAATGAACCGAACAGCAGACAGTAAATAAACGGTATATCAAAACCAAAAAGGCCAAGGATGAAATAACTGGCGATACCAATCATGAAAGTGCTGGCGATAACGCCGACAGATGCCAGCAGACCAACTACCCATTTGTTGTCGAAAAGGGCATCCAGATTGACATGCATAGCACCGGCAAACAGCAGGAATGCCAGCATGCCTTTCATCAATGCCTGATTGAAATCTATTTGGCTAACCAGCGACTGTGCGATTTCAATGCCGTTATCAAATCCAACTCGAGACAAGACGACCAGCGCCACCGAAAACAGCAGCGACACCACCATAATTCCGATCGTGGTTGGTAATTTGATATAGCGGTAATTGATGTACGCGAAAAGTGCTGAAACGCACAGCAAGTAGCTTGAGATAGTCAGTAAATCCATGCGCGGGGATGCCTGTGTTAAAACGCGTCAATCGTTGTACGGTGTATGTAGTTTACAATAGATGCCAGAAAACGCCCTTTGACGGCCTTTTTCCCGGATTTATAAATGCCTGGTGATCGGACAACCTATGGATCAATTCCAGCTGCAACTTGACGATGAAGGTCCGCCGATAGAATCCTACACCGTGCGTGTTTCCCGCCGTGCACGGTCGGTCAGTCTGCGAGTTTTGCCGGATCTGGTTCTGGAAGTGACGATACCGCAGCGATTTGACCGGCAACAAATTCCCGACATCGTGCGTGAGCACAAGGACTGGATTGCGCATGCTATCGACGACGCCCGTACAAAGCAGGAGCAATACGGTGACTTGCACACGCAGTGGCCACCGGTGACGCTCAACCTACCCGCGATTGAACAACAACTGGCTGTCAGGTTCGGTAACCTGCCCGCAGATGCGTCACGCTGGCGCGGAGAGCTTCGCGGTGACCAGATGATTTTGTTAACACCGGGCGGGGGTCATCAGCCGCGTGAACAGGTAGCACAGTTGATCTCGACCCTGCTGAAACGCAAAGCCCGGCAATTTCTTGAGCCCATGGTTGCATTGCACGCGCGTGAGCACGGGCTCACCTATCGCAAGTTATCCGTGCGGGGGCAACGCACTGTCTGGGGCAGTTATTCATCGAGCGGGACGTTGTGCCTGAATTACAAGCTTCTGTTTCTGCCACCGCAGTTGGTCGACTATGTCATTCTGCATGAGCTTGCACATACCCGTTACCTTAATCATTCCCCGGCTTTCTGGCGCTTGCTGGAGTCTATGGCACCCGGTGCCCGTACACTGGATCGGGAGATCAATAGCGCCGTAGCGCTGGTGCCGCACTGGCTCGACAGGGCGTGATATCCCGCGCTTCCCGGGTACGATGGCGCTTGCCGGGCACCCGCAGCGGTGCTTTGACGTTGCTTTTGTGTGGTGGTTCAAGCCGCGCCCGATCTTTCTGCTATTCTTTCTATAGACCGGTCAAAGTCGCGCTCGTCTGGAGCCCGGACTGGTGTTAGGTAACAGGGGATCGTACCGCCTGATTACGGTAATTTTATCCAATAATAACAAGACCTTAGTATTGTGGCGTTGTCTAACTCGGAAGATCTTCCAATACCCGGCGCGACTGCGGTTATCCCGCAGCAGGTGATCTCATTGTTATTCGGGATGCTGCTGCTGACCGTCGGCCTGGCTATGTTTCTGAGCGGCACGACCGACGGTGCTGCACTGGTGCAGCCTTGTATTGTTGTGTTTGGCGGAACAACAGTCGCGCTTCTCGCCACGTTTGGTTTGGCGCAGATAGGTCGTGCCTTGCAAATTGCCATTGATCGGGGGCTACGCGGTGGCACCTCTGCTGATGAGATGGTTAAGGCGTTGTTAAAGGTATGTGATATCAGTCGACGTGATGGCTTGCTCGGTGTTGCAGAGGTGCGCAGTGACAATCGTGTGATCAGCGATGTATGCGACCTGATCGGTGATGCTGCGGATGAGCAGGCAATCGAATTCTCGCAACGGCGGGCACGTGAATCAGAACTGGCTTTCCATCGTACCCAGTCTGATGTTTTTTTGTTTACCGCCGTTTATGCGGTGTTTATCGGCATCATCGGCTCGGTGTTGCGTGCGGTATCGGCGGCAGGCCAGGCTCCGGTTTCTTTTGATGCGGCTAGGCTGTTGAACGGGCAACAAACCTCGTTATCTAGCGAGAATGCTATCGCTTTAGAGAATGCGATAGCATTGGCTCAGTCGACCGGGGCGGCAGCTGGGCTGGTGCAGCCGGCTCTCAGTACGATTATGCTGCCCTCGATATGCGGATTAAGCCTGGCGTTGGTGCTGACCATTCTGATCGGCCGGCTTCGGGTTGTGCATCAGCGCGAGCTGGTCGTTATCGATCTCGCATTTCAGGGTGCTGGCGCAATTCTCAATGACAACAATGTTCAGCGTCTCAAAAGTCGATTGCTGTGGCTACTGCCTGATGGAATGCGATAGTGGCCAGTCTTGCAACGCGGGTTGAGCAGGAGCTGCACCTGATGAATCCGATATCGATAGTCAGCAGGGGATCCTCTCGCGCTGCCTATCGTGTCGTACCTGATCCCGATGATCCGGTGATCCTGTTGCTCGACGGTGATCTGTGCCGTGTCATGGATATCAGCGCCAGCGGGTTCTCATGTATAGCGGATGACATCACGCCCGGACGTCGTTACACTTTCCAGCTTGATTTGCCACTACCCGGTCCCGAAATCCGGGGGATGGTGGATGTGTTGCCGAAATCGTCAGATGGCAATCTGCATTGCAGATTTATCGATCTGGGTGCCACTCACATTGATCAATTGCATCAGTATGTGCTGGTGCGTCAGAAAGATGCGATTCGTGCACTGAAAGGGCGCAAACTGCAACGCTGACATCTCACCGGTCCAAGACACCAACTGTTATTGAGAGTTTACTGTTGGGCGCATCTTTAGTCCTATGACGCCACTAGCGATCTATCAGCAACAGGTAGACAGTGGTGAGCTGGATGCCGACCCCAATCAGTTGGCTGCGATGACACTGCTGCAGAGTGTCTACGATCAGTTACTTGAAAATCCGTTATCTGAACCGCGCCAGTCTGGACTGTTCAGTCGTCTGTTTCGTTCATCTGCCGCACCGGTCAAAGTGTCCGGAGTGTACTTGTGGGGCGGTGTCGGTCGTGGCAAAACCATGTTGACCGACATGTTTTATGCCGCCGTACCGATCACGGAAAAAAAACGCATACACTTTCACCGTTTTATGCAACAGATTCACAATGAGTTGCGTGAATTGGGTGAAGTTGAAAATCCGTTGTTATTGATTGCAGATAAGTGGATCAAGGAAGCGCGCTTACTGGTACTGGATGAAATGCATGTCAATGACATAACCGATGCCATGTTGATTGGTGGATTATTAACCGCGTTGTTCGAGCGCGGTATGACGATGATCACCACGTCAAACGTACTGCCAGATGATTTATACAAAGACGGATTGCAGCGGTCGCGGTTTATACCGGCAATTGAACAAATAAAAGCTCATACGCAAATCCACGCGCTGGGTGGTGATCTGGATTATCGGTTACGTGTACTGGAGAGTGTCGATACCTGGTTTAACAGTGATGATACGGCGACATTGCAAGCACTGAATGAAAGCTTCACTCAGCTTGCCGCACATGAATCCGTTAACGAGCAAGCGGTTTCCATTAACGGGCGTGACATACCGGTGGTGCGGCGTTCAGAAACCGCCGTTTGGTTTGAATTCGACACGCTATGTAATACGCCGCGTTCAACCAGCGATTACATCGAGATTGCGACTGTCTTCAGTACAGTTTTCATCAGTAACATAGAGGTACTGGATAATAACCGCAATGATGAAGCACGGCGTCTGGTCAACCTGATAGATGAGCTTTACGATCGAAACGTAAATCTGGTCGTTTCGGCGGCAGCGGAACCGGAAGCACTTTACGTCGGCGAGCGCCTGTCATTCGAATTTGAACGAGCTGCAAGTCGTCTGCGCGAGATGCGTACCCGCGACTATTTATCGCGTGAGCATTTATAAGCGGTTTGATTAATTGATCGGCTATGCGACACAAGATTGTTCCATCGGTATGCACTACCCGTTGCTGACTGTTTCCACATTTATCCAACTGGTGCCGGGTACTGCTATCATGCAGGCTAGACCCTACCTGATGTTGATCCGCGGTGCGTAACATCCTGTGGTGGCTGTTTTATTGAAACAGACTAAACGCCAGGCACAGATTATCCATTCAGTTTATCCACTTGCCGGAATATGACCTGATGTCAAATTTCTCTCCAAGAGCACGGGTCGTTGCTGCATCCTTTGTTATCCAGGGTACGGTCATCGGAATGATGTTCGGGTACAGCGTTTTTTTGAAAGTGCTTGAAGGCGAACTTGGCTGGTCACGTACGGTTCTTTCAGGCGCTCCATCGTTGGCGTTTCTGGTCATGGGGTTGCTGGCCTTTGTCGTTGGCCGCCTCAGTGATCGCTACGGGCCGCGATGGGTGTTGACGGTTTCGGGTCTTAGCACTGGAGTTGCCTACGCTCTGATGGGCGGCATGCAGGAGCCCTGGCAGCTGTTGCTTTACTTCGGTTGTCTGGTCGGAGTCGGTTTGGCAACGCATGATGTCGTGACATTGTCCACAGTCGCGACCTGGTACCAGAAAAAGCGCGGATTGATGACCGGTGTTGTCAAAACAGGGACCGCTGTCGGACAGGTACTGGTGCCGATTCTGGTCACCGTGTTGATTGCCTCGGTAGGATGGCGCCAGGCACTGGTCGTACTGGGTATTGGTGCGGCGATTATTCTTGTGGCGGTCGCGCAGATGATGCGCAGAAAACCGGCGGCTGACGGACCCGATGATGCAACGGCTGATCAATCTGACGACAACGGGACGCAAACATCGGGCAGGGCTGAAAGCATGGATCTGGCAGGTCCTCAGCTTACGCTCAGCGCGGCGCTGAAAAGTCCGGTGTTGTGGATGTTATGCGCCATTCAGTTCTGTTTTTTCCCATCGCTCACGACAGTGCCTTTGCATATTGTTGCGCACGCATCTGATCTCGGTCTGTCAACTGTGCGTGCGGCAACCGTGTTATCAATGATAGGCGGGTGCAGCATCGCCGGGCGACTGGTTGTGGGGTTGTTGCATGATCGAATTGGCGGGCGCCGGGCATTGTTGTTGTGCCTGACGTTGCTGTCGCTGGCATTGCTTGCTCTGCGTATTATCGATACACCCTACCTGCTGTACTTTTTGGCACCGTTCTATGGATTTGCACACGGCGGCCTGTTTACTGTTGTTTCACCGAATGTGGCTGAATACTTTGGCTTGAAAGCGCATGGCGCGATATTCGGTATTGTCGTACTGTTTGGTACGCTCAGTGGCGCGAGCGGCCCGTTACTCGCTGGTTGGCTGTTTGATCGGAGCGGTAGTTACTCAATCGCATTCATGACGCTGATGTTTATGGCTGTAATCAGTGTATTGCTCTCATGGTTTTTGCCGCGTAAAGCTTAAACCTTCTATTAGTTCGAATTCAGCTCAATCACTGGCATGTCGATATATTTACTTATGTGCGCACCTGAAAACCGCCATGGATAATCGCACACGTTTTGCCTATTTACTGCTGGTGGTAGCACCGGCTATGTGGTCGGTCAATTATATTGTTGCTCGCACATCGAACGGTGTTATCGAGCCCCATCTGCTGGCGCTACTTCGCTGGTCGCTGGCATTGTTGCTGATGTTGCCTTTCGCCTGGAAGGAATTAAAGCAGCGCTGGGTTGATTGGCGACAGGAGTGGCGCCATTGCTTGTTTCTTGGCGCACTGGGCATGTGGGTCTGTGGTGCTTTTGTTTACATAGGTGGCAAAACCACTGAAGCGATCAATATCGGGCTGCTGTATGCAATGGCACCGGTCATGATCGCGATAGCATCAGCACGTTTGTTCAATGATCGTTTGCGCGGTGTACAAATCGTCGGTGCGACTATGGCGCTGCTCGGCATGCTGATTATTGTTGTCAAAGGCAGCATTACCAATTTATTGCATGTGCAGTTAGTGCCGGGTGATCTGTGGGTGTTGTTCGCTGTGTGTTGCTGGACTGTGTATTCCGTTCTGTTACGTAAATGGCCGTCAGCACTTGGTCCATTTGCGCGCCTGACGGTTATTACGGCAGGCGGTGTGCTTGTACTTTTGCCGTTTACTCTGGTGGAAGTAATCTGGCTGGGCTTGCCGGATGACTGGCCGAATGCATTGTTTCTGGCAGTGATGGTTGCAGTGTTTCCAGGGTTTGGTGCTTATCAGGCATACTCGTACATGCAGTCGGTTCTAGGTGCGGCAAAAACCGGTCTGGTGTTATACCTTGGTCCTTTATATGCTGCAGCCATTGCCTGGTTGTTACTGGGTGAAGCACCACAATGGTTTCATCTGCTCGGTGCTGTCTTTATCCTGCCGGGTATGTATCTCGCGACGCGCCCGTCGAAACAGACAGCTGCGGTACCGGTTACGACGTCTGAGTCTGATAAAATTAAAAAAACAGTTTCAAAAGGGTAGGTCACAGGCATCACAGACGAAAGCTACGAGCGCTGAGCCGTCATCAAACAGGCTGCTGGTTTCTTCAATCAGCGTGGGTGACAGGATCGTTTTCTGTGGTAGTTTTTTGGTCACTATAAAGTGTTTGCGTTTTAGATCATGTAGCAATGGATGATTCTCTTTGAATCCCCTGGGGGGTCTTTTCAGGCTGTCACCGAAAAATTCAAATTTCTTTGCCGAATCTGCACCGGTTAACCGATCACGAATCGATATCCATTCTTTTGGATATTCATCAATCAGTTGCCGGACTTTGCCGAGCGTCGCGTTGTCCGGCTTGTACATGCCGGCAGCCAGAAAACAATCACCCGGTTCAATATGCAGATAAAACCCGGGCGCATGCACATCCCGGCCCGCGCTGTGTCTGAAGTGAATGCCTATGTTGGTTTTGTAGGGCGTTTTATCCGCCGAGAAGCGTACGTCGCGATAGACCCGCATCAGCGAACCGCCGTTTTTTTTCGCTGATGCGATAAAGTGCGGAGAAATACGGGCCAGCGGATTGGCCATGTTTTCGATGTAGTTCAGAGCGGGTGTGCGTATATCGTCCTCGTAGCGCTCTTTATTGGCGTGGAACCAGTCCTTGGTGTTGTTTCTGTCAAGCTCTTTCAGAAAGCGGATCGTTCGATTGTTGAACATGTCGAGAAGCTGCCCGATAGCGAATTTTTAGTTTGCCGTGAGAACGCGTAAATGTCACTATCATTGCCCTTGACCGCGTAAGCATTTAAGAGAGTGATTCATGCCCGTAGCTTCCCGTTACCTGTTGTGTGTTTCGATGGATGTCGATCCGGAATACGAAGATCTCTTTAACGAGGTTTACGATACTGAGCATGTACCCAACCTGATGCGTGTCGACGGGGTGCATTCAGTCACCCGCGCAAGGAGCGAGCCGTTTGCGTTTGCTATGGGCGGTGAAGTTCGACAGATTGATGCGGCAGTGCCACGCTACGTCGCCATGTATGAAGTCGATGATCCATCGATTGTCTCCAGTGACGCCTGGGCAACTGCGGTTGAGCAGGGCAGGTGGCCGGGACAGGTGCGGCCGCATACATCGAACCGAAGCCATGCGTTTTATCGTGTGCTTGGTAGCTGATAAAAAAGAGGAAGGGCAATACATTGATTGAATCATTGCGAAGCCGTGTGGTGGCTTCACTGTCGCCGCGCATGTACTACGGTTGGCCGATGGTGGGTGTCGCTGCGTTGTGTCTTTTCTGCAGTGGGCCAGGGCAGTCGCATACGTTCTCGGTTTTTATTCAACCCATTACGCAATCACTTGGTGTCAGCAAGGCATCGATCGCAAGTGCCTACGCCATTGCTACACTTTTCGCTGCGTTTCTGTTGCCGCATGCCGGCAGATTGCTTGACCGTTACGGTCCACGACTAACACTTGTCGGTTTATCTTGTCTTTTGGGTGTTGCCTGTCTGTTTTTCGGCGCAGCCGCTAACTTTATGTGGCTGGCTGTTGGTTTTGCGGCACTGCGTTTTCTGGGGCAAGGCGCTACGATGATGAGCGCCGCCAATCTCGTTTCGCAATGGTTTTTGTCGAAGCGTGGTTTTGCGATGAGTCTGATGGGTTTTGGATTTGCAGCCTCTATGGCCATTCATCCGCTGCTTGGCGAACTGCTGATCGATAAAATTGGATGGCGCATGGCCTGGGTTTGTCTCGGACTGATGACTTGGGTTTTGATGCTGCCGGTGTTGTTGCTGATAGTGCATGATCGTCCTGAAGCTGTTGGGCTACGCATTGATGGTCAATCAGCTGTAACGCCGACGGATAATGAGTCGGTGGATGAGCCTGTGGTAGAGGGCCTGACAGTACAAGAGGCAAAGGCCGATCGTGCTTTTTATTTGCTCTGTGCGGTCTGGTTTGTTGTTGGTGGTCTGATCACTGTTCTGCAGTTTTTTCAGGTGACTGTGTTGTCGGACAAAGGGCTGGATGATTCATTCGGAGCGCGCCTGTTCACAGTGTCAGCATTGACAGCAGTCATCACCATGCCGTTAATCGGCCGTGTCTACGATACCGTTAAAACGCGTTTTGTTATTGCGATTCAATTGTGCCTGATCGCCACTGCACTGGTTGCTATAACGTTTGTCACGGGGTTTGCCAGCGGTGCGGTGTATGCCATCATTTTCGGTTTGTGTACCGCGTTCATGCTGACCATGTTCGGTTATCTGTGGCCGCGCTATTTCGGTCGTGCGCATCTGGGTTCGATTCAGGGACAGGGGCAAATGGTCGGTGTCATTGGTGCCTCTCTGGCACCCGTGCCGGTTGGCTTTGCGATTGACCGCTTCAGTAACCCTGATATGACGCTCTATGCGCTTGCCGTGTTATCCCTCGTAACGGCTGTTGTAACGGTCAAGTATCTGCGCACACCTACCGGAATAAAGGCGCCTGCTGGGCTTGAGTAACGATTTCCCAGGTATCTCTGCCCGGGTATCCGATTCATCTAAGTCGTTAATTGGTGGGTGCTTTTTTAACTGAAGCCGGTTTGCCGGTTTGAGTCTGAGCAGTGTCCGGTATAATTGACGGCACACCGAGTGCGCAACGTCCCGGCCAATCATTGCCGGTGCTTGGCGTCAAAATCTTCTAACTAATTTATATAACGTGTTTTCATCATGACAGATAAAAATTTGCCAAGTGTTGGCTTTGTTGGTTTGGGCCTGATGGGTTCTGCAATCGTTGGCCGGATGCAGGATCTTGACTATCCCATGACAGTCCTGGGTCGAACCAATCGAACCGGTATCGATGCGGCGGTTGCTCGTGGCGCAGCGGAAGCAAAAAATGCCAAAGAGCTGGCAGGTGCTTCTGATGTCGTGATGCTGTGTGTTGATACCTCTGAATCGGTTGAGTCGATAATGCAGGGTGATGAGGGCATCATTGCTGGTGTCAAGCCCGGCGCCATTGTTGTTGATCTCGGCACTTCGATACCCGGCTCGACGCAAACTCTTGGTGAAAAAGTCAAACAAGCCGGTGCCAGTTACATGGATGCACCGCTGGGACGCACGCCGTCACACGCTAAAGACGGTTTGCTCAATATTATGGCGGCCGGTGAAAAGACGGATTTCGATAAAGTGGAGCCTGTGTTTAAAGACATCGGCGAAAATGTTTTCCATGTCGGTGATCTGGGTGCAGGGCACACGCTCAAGCTGATAAACAATTTTTTTGGAATGACTGTTGCGACTGCCATGTCAGAGGCGTTTGCAATGTCTGATCTTGCCGGTATTTCCCGTGAGACGGTTTACAACATCATGTCAGCAGGTCCTTTGCATTCAGCCATGATGGATTTTGTTAAAGCCAATGCGGTAGACGGAGACTCCAAGAAACTGGCGTTTTCGATCGCTAATGCGCGTAAGGATCTGGGTTATTACAACGATATGGCCGCTAACCTGAAGGCCACCAGCTTTATCGGTGCAGGTACCAGAGATGCTCTGTCTGATGCGGTCACGAAAGGTTACGGTGACCGGGACGTTCCTTGTATGGTTGACTTCCTTTCCGACTTGTTCAAAGGCCAGGCTAAGTAACTACAAAGCCATCACGCTTATAACACCACTGGATATCGCACTTATTTATGGATCATGTATCGATAGCCCGACAAGCCGTAGCGCTGGTCAGGCCTTCTATCGACGAATTGTTCAAGCGAACCGCGCGCCAGGAACTCCATATCGTTATTATGGATCCTCGTCTTAAGCCGTGGGATTCCAGTTTTAACGATGCAATTCTTTATCAGGAATCTATTCGAACAGCGCCATCCTGGGACAAACCATTTGATGATATCGCCCGCAATAAGGCAGAACAGGCATGGCGTGGTTTGCAGGCTAACCTGTTAACACAGGCGCTGCATCCATCATCGTTGCGTGAGAATGACCTGCCGTTCTATGGCTCGTTTGTTTATGGCAGCGTGGTTGTTGGGTGTAGTGGTGTTGAGCAATGGTTCGATATGCTGGTTAGCGGTTGGATTGCAGTTGCGTTTGAACAGCTCGCTATTGCAGAAATGCAGCAAGTCTAAGGCAGTTTGTAATGTAAACCGTAAAAAATTTGAAGCATAAAAAAAGGCCACTGAAAAGTGGCCTTTTTTTATATCTGAAATACGTTGCCTGAAGTACGTTTGTTCGGGCGCGTCTAACGCCCGAATACAATTTCCGGTAACCATAAGGCGAGTTGCGGAAACATCAGTACGATGATGATGCCGATGACCTGCAGGATGACGAACGGAATAATCCCTTTGTATATCTGTTGCATCTTGACGATTGAGGGTGCAACACCTTTCATATAAAACAACGCAAAGCCGAACGGTGGTGTCAGGAATGACGTTTGTAAATTGGTCGCCACCAGTATCGCAAACCAATACACGACTTGCGATTCCACGTACTGTATTTGCGCGGAATTGACCGGAGGGTCCAGTCCCAGGTGTGTGGCGAATTCCGGTGCCATGGTTTTGATAACCGGTGCAAACACCGGCAGTATGATCAGTATGATTTCCAGAAAATCAAAGAAAAAACCAAGCAGGAATATTACTGCCATCAGCATTACCAGCAAATGCCACGGTGCCAGATCAAGCCACTCGATGAATTCGATGATCAGCTCTTCACCATAAACGTTACGGAATATGGTCGAGAACGCGGTAGCACCGACGAAGATAAAAAATATCATCGCTGTTGTCAGTGTTGTGCGATCAACCACTTCTTTCAGCAATCTTAAGTTGAACGTGCCGTTAAACAAGGCCAGCACGACGGCACCGAATGCACCAACACCAGCAGCTTCTGTCGGTGTGGCCCAGCCACCAAAGATTGAACCTAGCACCATAACGATCAGGAAGATCGGTGGTACGAAACCGAGCAATATGCCGCCCCACAGCGTGTTTCCTTCGATTTTCCCCATAATCATCGACATGGTGAAAATCGCAAAGAATGCCGCAAGCCCCCAATTGACATTCGGCATGACACCGTTGGTTGTCAGGTACCAGGCAGCGCCGATGGCAAGCCCGGCGACTATCAAATAGCCGAAGACGTTGTGCTTCTTGCTTGGGTTGAGTTGAATCGCATCAGCCGGTAACGGCGGTGCCAATGACGGCTTGATCGTACAGACGGTCATGATGTAGGCGAAGTACAGTCCGGATAAAAGCAGGCCCGGAAGTACGGCCCCAATAAACAGGTTACCGACAGAGACAGTCATCAGGTTCGCCATTAAAACGAGCATGATGCTTGGCGGAATCAGGATACCTAGCGTTGCACTGGATGCGATTGTTCCAGTTGCAAGTGACGGGCTGTAACCTCGACCCAGCATGGTCGGCAGGGCCAGCAGCGTGATCATGACAACTGATGCACCAATGATCCCGGTAGTGGCCGCCATAATGGTACCCATGACAGTAACTGACAGTGCCAGCCCCCCGGGCACACGGCGCAACATAACCTGAAGAATCTGCAACAGATTCTCTGCTACTTTGGATTTCTCAAGCATGGTGCCCATAAAAACAAAACAGGGTATGGCCACCAGGATGGGGTTGTGCACAGCCCCGGAACCACCGTCCCCCCAGACACGTTGCACCACCTGAAAGAACACAGCGAAATCGAGAAAGTCGAGTTGCCAGGCGACCAGGCCAAAAATTGTTGAGACACCGCCGAGCGCGATCGCAACCGGCAAACCTGAGAACAGCATCAGCGCCAGTACAAGAAACATGTAGGCGCCAATGTAGTCATACAGGTGATCGTAGACGATTTCCCACATAGCTCAGCTCACTCTAAACCTGTAAATATTTTAAGAAGTTGGTGTTTTATGAAGCCTGGTCGTTCTTGGCTGCTAGTGCAGCCTGACGTTCTTTCTCTAGTGCTTCTTCTGCCGCACGCTGCGCTTCAGCAAGGGCAGTGGACTGATCAGAGAAAATCGCCAGTTCACTTAACGCCTCATCGGCGGTCGGTTGTTTGTCGCGAACATAACCCCAGAGCCTCAGGATGGTGGCGACCACGGCGCTAAGCGCAACAACAAAACCCAGAACCATAAAGGACTTGACGATGTAGCGGTTAGGCAAGCCGGTCATCGATTCCGACCCTTCGTTCTGGAGTAACGAGACGTAGAATTGATCCCAGGAAAATTTGATCATCAGAATCAGGAATGGCAGCCCCAGTACTATCAGGCCTATCATTTCAAGCCAGGCCTGTTTGCGGCGCGACAACATCTCACGAAAGATATCAACGCGCACATGTGCATTCATTAAATAACCAAGACCGAAGGACATTAACAACAGCACTGCGTGCAGATGCCATTGAAAGTCCTGCAGAATTGTCGATACGGAAAAACCGGATTCCACACCCCAGCCTGCGAACAGCAGTCGGGTGTAGTCGAGCTTACGGGTGATGACATCAAACAGAATGATCAGCACCAGCGGAACAATCAGCCAACCAGCCAGTAATCCGGCACTGCGGCTGAAGCGGTCGAGCATGCGAGCAAATTTAAGCATGATATTGATGGTTCAGATGCGTTGATTCATACGGCCCGTTACGAGTGTATTTCGAATCCTGCAGCCTTTGCTTGTGCCTTACGCATGCTGTTGTCCGTGCGCAGGCGATTGCCTAAGGGGTTCAAGGATTCAACCGTCAATTGTTTTCAAATCCTGAAGTTCTGTCCAGCGCAATTCCAATGCGCTTCGTAGTTCTAATGCAATGGCAGAAGTGGCAGGGATTGATTACAAATTGCCGGGTGAAACTCAAAACGGCATTGCGCGAAGCTTTGCACAATGCCGTTTCGATTTCTAATTAACTGCTAACAGTAATTAGTATGTTGCTGTTTGTTGAACAATAATCGTTAGATTAATGACGCTTACTCAACAAATTCCGGCTTAAGGAAGCCGACATCGCCCCATACTTTGTAGCCTTCGTGGAATGAAGTCCAAAGATCCCAGAATTTTGCAACGTCAGGATTGTCTGCAGTTGCTTCTTCGTGAACTTCTCTCCACGCAGTTTGCAGCGTACGCAGGACATCGTCAGACCAGGTCTTGATGGTAACGCCATCGGCTTCGTTGTCGAGCATCGCCTGGTGTTGCAGCGAGTTACCCTGAGCAATGTGGCCCATGATGTTCGCATCACAAGAGGTTTGCAGCATCGCTACATACTCTTTAGGCAGTTCGTCCCAAGTCGGCTTATGAACCAGGATGTGGTTGGTAGTTGCCTGCTGGTGCCAGCCGGGGAAGTAGTTGAACTTGGTGATCTGGTAGAAACCGGCTGAGCGGTCGATCGCGGGCATCGCGTACTCGGTCGCATCGATAGTACCCAGTTCCAATGCCGGGTAAATATCACCACCAGCGAGCAGCTGCGTGGATACACCCAGTTTCTGCATGACCTGTGCACCTACACCGAAGAAACGCATTTTCAGGCCTTTCAGCTGTGCAAGGTCTGTGATTTCTTCTTTAAACCAGCCGGATGTTTCCGGAGGTGACATGCCACACAGTGTGAAGTGAATGTTGTCTTTCCCGTAGAGCTCCTGAGCAAACTCTTCACCGCCACCGAACTTGAAGAACGCATAGAATTCATCAGAACCCGGACCAAACGGGAATGACGAGAAATAGGCATATACAGAGTTCTTGCCTTGCTCGTAACCACTGGTGCCGTAAGCTGCGTCAAAACTACCCTGGCTTACACCGTCGTAGTAAGCAGTACCACCGGCAAGTGCGCCTGGCTCAAAAATTTTGATGTCGAAGTCGCCACCTGACATGGCACTGATTTGATCAACAACATATTTTGGTCGATCGCCGTTGATGACCTGGCTTGCAGGGAATGCCGAGTGCATTTTCCAGCGAACTTTTTTAGCTTGTGCCGGAGTCGCAATGGCGGCTGCCAGTACAGTTACGGCTGCGGCCAGTCCGGCCTGTTTTAGTTTCTTTTGAATCACGTGGTTTCCTCCCAAAACGGGTGTACGTATTTATATTGGTGTTACGCGCTTATCATATAACGTAAGTTAATACGTATTCGTTACGCCGTTACGCGCTGTATTTTGAAGTGACAATTCTGATGTTTTGAATTGACAGTTCAGCGAGGGGCTACAGATCTCCGTTATCCACGACACCTGATCGAACCGTTAACGGGAAAACTGTTAACAGGGACAGTGCGTGACGCGGTTGGTATGTCCGATTACCCGACCGGTGTTTCCAGGCTGCTGTTCAACAGAGATGTTGTTCAACAGAATAAGGCTATTCTCATCTGTTGGTAGTCTCATCTGTTGCATCTTATTTGTTGCCGACAAGTTCGCCGGCGGAACAAACGAATGTTGACTTTCTACCTCTGTTGGCAGCAGCCGTAGTTTGTCTGGCATGCGGTCTGGGCAATCACTTAAAGCAGCTCGCCGACACAATTGTCCACAGCCTTCCGACCACTAGATTTAACCACATTGCACGATGGAAAGCGATAGTATTGCGGGCTTGTGCACATTGCATTCGGCGTTTTTCTGTGAAACAGGTCCGGTGCCCTGTGTTAGGAATTTACCGGTTTTATCGTCGCATTGAATTGCGAGCACCCCTTCAACCCATTTCCGCGCATCTGATTAAACTGTGGTTTTCAAGCCCGTTATACCGGTCAGTGCACTGCTAATCGCCGTCATCATTCATACCCTTTGGGGCGGAAACGTTGTCGGTGGCAAGCTGGCACTTGAGGCGTTTCCACCGTTCTGGAGCGCAGCACTGCGTTTCATCCTGGGGGTTGTAACCGTCTGGGTGTGGTGTTTTTGGCGGGGCAAGAGATTGTGGCCTGAATCGAACGAATGGCGGCCCATGGTCATCATCAGCCTTTTTTTCACCACTCAAATTTCATTGATGAACATGGGGTTTGATGCCACCAGCGGCGTCAATGGTGCGATCCTGATTTCAACCAATCCGTTGTTCGCGGCAATTTTCGCGCATTTTATGTTGAGCGCTGATCGGCAGGGAATTTTCAGCGTGATCGGATTGAGCATGGCATTCGCCGGCGTAGTTCTGACGCTTCTGGTCACCGGTGGTGATTCTGCCAGTCAATCACTGATGGAGCGACTGCGGGCACTTGATTTGGGTAATCGCGGTGACTGGCTTTGTCTCGCCAGTGCCTGTCTGCTCGGATTCCGCTTGATTGCCAGCGCCAGTGTGATGCAACGTGTGGATTCCTACCGGCTGGCGTTCTGGCAAATGCTGTTGTCGATCCCGCTATTTATAGTTCTGGGGTTGATCTTTGAAGAGATTCGTTGGGATCGCGTCAATGCCTCAGTCATAGCAGGCATTGCCTATCAGGGTATCGTCGTTGCCGGTGCCGGCTTTATGGTGACGTTGTGGCTAATGAGCCGTTATCGGCCGAGCCTGATGACCAGCTTCGGGTTTATCGCACCCATATCGGGTGTTTTATTGTCAATACTGCTACTCGGTGAATCAGCCAGTATCTGGTTGATCGTCAGCCTGGCGCTCGTGGCCGGGGGCTTGTTGTTACTTACCCGCCGGGGAGCTTAAGGATCGTGCGAGGGGCGACACCCTGAAGGCGCCGCTTTTCAGCGCCAGATGCGCTCAACGGACTAGCTGGCTTTTGCCGCTCGCGAATGCCGTTTGCGATCGCTTTCTGTCAGTAATTTCTTTCGTACCCGAATCGACTCAGGTGTCACTTCCACCAGCTCGTCGTCATCGATAAATTCCAATGCTTGCTCAAGTGACAGCTTGATCGGCGGAGTTAACACGATATTTTCATCAGTGCCTGCCGCCCGGATGTTGGTTAATTGTTTGGCTTTCAGGCAATTGACCGTCAGATCATTGTCACGCGAGTGAATACCGATAATTTGCCCCTCGTAGACCGGCACATTGGCACCGATGATCAGCCGCCCGCGTTCCTGCAGATTAAACAATGCGAAACCGGATGACTTGCCTTGAGCATTTGAAATCAGCACACCGTTATGGCGTTGCCCGATTTTGACTTCTATCGCCGGTCCATAATGTTCGAACACGCTGTAGATCAGTCCGGTGCCGGATGTGGTGGTCATAAATTCCGTTCGGAAACCGATCATGCCGCGTGCCGGTGCAATGTAGTCGAGCCGCACACGGCCTTTACCGTCAGGTACCATATCTTTCAAGTCGCCGCGCCGCTCACCCATGTGCTCCATAATTGCGCCCTGATGCTGCTCTTCAATGTCGATAGTGATGCGCTCGAAGGGCTCTTCGATTTTTCCATCGACTTCGCGTGTAATAACCACAGGCCTGCCGACAGCCACTTCGTATCCTTCGCGGCGCATATTTTCAATTAGCACCGACAAGTGCAGTTCGCCACGTCCTGATACACGAAACGTTTCAGATTGCTCGGTTTGTTCAACGCGCAAGGCCACGTTGTGCAGAAGCTCCTGTTGCAACCGATCCCAGATATTACGACTAGTTACATACTTGCCTTCCTGGCCGGCAAACGGTGAGCTATTCGGCTGGAATGACATGCTGATAGTGGGTTCATCGACCGTCAGTTGAGGCAACGCTTCTACATGAGCCGGATCGCAGACCGTGTCGCTGATATGGAGTTTATCGATTCCGGTTATCGCAACGATGTCGCCAGCTTCTGCCTGTTTTACTTCATGGCGCTCGAGGCCTTTAAAACCGAGCACCTGTAGAATTTTTCCTGAGCGGTCTTTGCCATCGGCACTGACAACACGCACTGCCTGATTGGTGGAGATGCTGCCTCGTTTGATACGTGCGATGCCGATGACGCCGACATAGCTGCTGTAATCCAGTGAAGAGATTTGCATCTGTAACGGACCTTCGCGATCAACGTCTGGCGGACTCACATGTTCGATGATCGTTTCGATAAGCGGTGCCATGTCACCACCTGACACGTCGTCATCCGTGCCGGCATAGCCGTTTATCGCCGATGCATAGATAACCGGAAAATCCAGTTGCTCATCGCTGGCACCGAGGTTGTCGAACAGATCGAAAGTCTGATCAAGTGCCCAGGCCGGGCGAGCGCCTTCGCGATCTATTTTATTGATCACGACAATTGGGCGGAAACCCATCGCAAACGCTTTTTGCGTGACAAAACGTGTTTGCGGCATTGGACCTTCAGCGGCATCAACCAGCAGCAGAACCGAATCCACCATACTTAGCACGCGTTCAACCTCGCCACCAAAATCAGCGTGTCCGGGTGTGTCGACAATGTTGATGCGGTACTCGCCCCAGGTGATGGCCGTGTTCTTCGACAGGATCGTGATTCCCCGTTCCTTTTCAAGGTCGTTCGAATCCATCATGCGCTCCTGCGGTGCAGCACGCGAATCGAGCGTGCCGGACTGTTGCAGCAGCTTGTCAACCAACGTGGTTTTGCCATGGTCGACGTGGGCGATAATCGCGATGTTACGCAAATGAGTGATCACAGTGTTTGTTGTAAAAGTTGGGCGGTTAAAAATCCGGGGCGAAAAATCCGGTGACTGGAGTGTTACCGGGGTTCTGTCCTCAAACGGGCTTATGTAGCATTCTGGTTTGTTCAGGCCAGCCGGTGCATTAGCTCTGCCGAAGCGGTGGCAGATGTATGCATCGTCCTGACCGGGTACGGCTTGCGTGCGGGCTGGTGTTGAGGGGTAAACAATCTCTGAGTGAACTATTAATCAAGTAGTTTAGCAGAGCACGGCCTCAGCAGAACTGGAGCAAAGATACTGCCATCGGGGCCGGCAGGATAGGGTGCGCGGTCTCTCAGCGCAAGTTCCAAAGCGCTGGTTCAGCGAAATTGAACGTAAATGTGAACGTAACTGAGCGTAAAAGCGCGGATGAGCGAAGGTTCTCGGGTGCCAAGTGCCGACACACCCGGCCCATGTCTATCAGTAGATGCTACCTAACGATACTGAACGATATCTTCGGTTTTTTGCTCGCCACACGGGGGCTCATGTTCAGTACACAATAGGAATTGAGGTTGATCTGACGATTGTTCATCAAATCAGTTAGCAAAGACTGCGCGTACACCTCAGCCCAGTCTGGCGCCTCGCCGAACATCATAAAGCGCGAAAACAGTTCAGCCAGATCATCATCTGTGGCGCGGTCACCGTGCCAGTTCAGGTAGGCTTCGCTGAATATTTTGTATTCACTGACTTGTAACAGATCGGCAATTCTTTTCACGTTATGCATCGTCTCACCACTCCCGCTATGCAAAGTGTTATGTTTTCCCGCACTTACTTACTTTGAACAAGAATCGCTCATCTTGTTCCGTGAATATCCGGTAGTTTTACATTCAACAGGCTAAGATTCGCTCCGTTGAGGTGTTACAACGTGCTAAGTTTTTATACGTGCTATTGAAGCAACCCGACCTGCATTACATAGGACATGGCAGGGTTGCTGAAAAGCAGCCCGGCCTGTATGCAGCTTCATACGGATTGCGAGTGTATAAATACATCGTGCCGTATTCAGTATTTCGGGTGATGCTTTTCCGACTACCAGTTAGGGTAGCGGCAGCTGCGCAGCGCTGATTTCCTTCGTACAATAAATTTGCCAACTAATCGCGTTTTTCACGACCAGTTTGTATCGTGCTGCGTAGTAAAAGGGTGACAGCTTGGTAACCGCGTAATATTGCACGCCAGAATCCTGCCAATTTAATAAAAATTTTGGGCGTAACTGCAAAACCCGGGATTCTTAACCATAATTGGCTGTCTGATAGAAGGTAAGATGAAACGAGCCGTGTAATGCGAAACATTGGGCTTGCGTGTTACCTGTGTTTAGTCTGCTGCAGGCTTGTGCGCACATGCACACATTCTGTGCTTACAAATGTGCTTAAAAAGCGACTTGCCGGGTGTTCGATAACCGACCGTGTAACCACACGATGCGCTAATGTCTTGTATCTTGTTGTAATTCAGAAGCGGTTCAGCGACCGTTGGCGATACTAAAGTGTCGAGTAGTGGTTTCAGAAGATTAAGGAGTATATGAATGAATACATCCTCCATTCAGCGATTTTTAACAACGCGCAAATTTTTTGTGTTGGCAACCGTGTTACTGACCGGCGGTTGCGCGACGACACAAGCACCGTCAGATGGCTCATCGGCTAATGACGGTTTGCAGCCTCCTACCGTCGAATCAGTCCGCATTCAACCCGAGCTACATCAAAACCGTACGGTTCGCTGGGGCGGCACCGTGGTTGCAGTTGAAAACCGCGACGATTCAACCTGGGTGGAAGTGATTGAGCGGCCACTGTCACGTGGTGGACAACCACTGACCACCCGCCAGTCGCGCGGTCGTTTTATGGCAGTTGTGCCCGGCTTTCTCGATCCTGTGGATTACAGTGCGGGCAAGGCAATCACTATCACCGGTGCTGTCGATGGCAGTGACACACGCAAGATCGGTGAAGCAAGTTATGACTACCCCAGGGTCGTCGTATCCGAGCATCAGTTATGGACTGCCGAACAGACGCGGTTTGCACGACGTGGCAGGGGTGGCTACGGCTACAAGGGCCACTACGGTTTGTCGTACTATTCGCCGTTCATCGGATTTTCCTACGGATCCCGTTTTGGTAGCCGGTTGTCGTTAAGTTTCGGCCACCCGTTCAGGTACGGGTACATTGGCCATCGCTATCGCTCCGGGTACGGGTTTAGAAACCACCCGTTCGGGCACGGCAGATATTTCTACCGGGGCGGACGGCAGCATTTAGGCAGATTCCGGACGGGTAGCCGCAGGGCTGTAAGCCGCCGTTTTTAGACTTGTACGGTATTTCTGCGTAACTACTGATCGGTTAATGCATGCTTTAACATTGTTCAACACATGATTGTAAGAAAGACTGTATAACTTGCCTGCTCTATTCATGAAGGGTTCGCCACCAGCGTCTGTTGTAAGCAATGAACCCTTGCTTTGTTCGGGATTGAATTTTCTCCGGCGTTTTTTCTTACGATGTTGAATCGTTATGCTTGGATCTACGACCATCGCTGTGACCATCAACACGGGCAGGTGTAACATGCAACAGGCTGGCACGCGCATCATGGTTTTGAGATGCGTTCTTGTAAGTGTTTCATTGCTGCTTAGCGCCTGCGTCAATCCACCTTTTTCGAGCGACGGAATCACGCGCGACGTTTCACCGCTTGATGCGTTACAAAGCGAAGCGATCGAAGTGGGGAAACGCATTATGTGGGGCGGCGTTGTCGTCTCCAGCAGCAATAACACACAGGGCTCGCAACTGGAATTGCTTACCTATCCACTCGACTACCTGCAACGTCCCAACGCCAACCAGCGTTCAACCGGTCGAATATTAATCAACTCACCTGATTACCTCGAAACACTGGACTACAAAACCGGCACGCGGGTAACTGCAGTCGGTGAGTTTGCCGGCACCGCTACTGGTAGCGTGGGTGAGGCAGAACATGTGTTCCCGGTTATGAATGCATCAGACATTCACTTGTGGACCGCCGAGCAGTATCACAACTCTGTGCCGGTAAGTATTGGCATTGGTATATCCATTTCCAATTGATCAGTTTTAAAATCCTTCGTTAACACCTTAATTTCGCAATCTTCTGCGATCTCAGATGGTAGTGTCTATTCGCTGCATCCCGTCTCAACGTATCTGCCATTTTTGCGTCCTGCGTTTTGAAGTTATTTCAAATAGATTATGAGCAAGTGTGTGCAATTTACTGATACACAAAGAAAACTTCAAATCTCTTGTGTATTTCCCCCTTAGTTTCAGGCATCACATGCCATCTAATTGACTATTAAAGCTTGGTGACACGGCGTCTTTCAACCTGCCAATTGCCTGTCTTACGCGTTAAACTCGATCGCGTCACACTATGACTGGCAGTCCCGTTATTACTTGGGGGTGTATCGGGTCAGATATGCCAGCACGTGTGATTGGATGGTTGAGCGGGCTTTGAGAAATATTCGTTCAGCTTACCGGTGAGAACGTGAGCTTTTGACTAACAGTGCGCGCCAGGGATGTGATACGCCCTGTATTTGACTGATACGGTTTCACATTGATCGTTAAACGTGAAACGCATCCGGTTAACTTGCTGCACTTTATGTCGATAGCACAATAGATCATTAAGAACAGCACATGAGCTGTCAGGAAACACGTGTGATGTCGTCACTGTTTGACAACCTAAAGACAATCGCTGTCCGGGCCACCCGTATGGGTGCGTTGGTAGCAGCAACCGCAACGTTGGGGACAACGAGTCTCACAGCGCAGGATTCGTTTGTCATGCCTGCAGCGATACCCGCAGGAATCGGGGCCGGGGTAGTTGGAACTTATGACAACGTATCACTAAATGTAAACGTTACAGATGCTGTTCAGTGTAATTGGCCGAATCGTCAGGCACTTGATGCGGTAGTTGCCATTGCCGGTGAAGACGGAAGTTACGCAAGCGGTGTGGTTGTGGATCGTAATCGTGTATTGACTGCGGCTCATGCGCTTACCCTAAACCACCGCGTATTTGTAAACGTCAACGAAGAATACCGTCCCGCGCGTATTTTAATGGTTGACCGGCGTGATGATCTGGCTTTGCTCTCGGTTGATACCAGCGAGATAGCACCACTGCGCGTGGCAATCGCTGATCCGTCTGTCAATCAATCTGTGTGGGCAGTCGGTTATCCGCGAGCTACCGATAAGGCGACCACCCCCGGGCGTCTGACGCGTAACAAGGCTGGATCATTACATGCCAGTGCCAGTATCGATCTTGGTCAGTCGGGCGGCGGTCTTCTATTTTGTCGCGATGACGGCTATTACCTGGGCGGTATGCTCAGGGGCTACGGTGCCTATGAACGGGATGGGCAGTTCATCAAACTGCGCAATCATTCTGTATCGGTCGGGGCAACAACTATTCAGCGTTTCTTCAACTCAGTGCCGCAGGGAACAACCTTTAGCGCGGCGATGGTAACTAACTGATCTGAATCAAATTCGCTAGCAGACTAAAATACCGTGAATTTGCTCGAGTTTGCGACCGCTTTCGGTTTCCAGCTTAGCCCTATCAATCTATAATCCCGCCGCTATCTATCTGAGCTGAGGCGATCACTGCTGTGCGTGGTCGACTTTTGTTGTACCCGGTATTGATGGCAATAACGGTAAAAGTCAATTCAAACGCATAGCTATCCCGGAACCTGTCCATCATGAATATCAGTGTTTTCGATTTATTTAAAATCGGTATCGGACCGTCGAGCTCGCATACAGTGGGGCCAATGGTTGCAGCCAGCCGATTTGTTTCCGAATTACATGAAGCCGGTAAACTCAGTGATGTTAAGCATGTAACGGTTAATTTATATGGCTCGCTTGGCGCAACGGGACGCGGACACGGTAGTGACAAAGCGGTGTTGCTCGGGCTTCAAGGGGAGTTACCGCACTCTGTAGACGTTGACGGAATACCGGCCCGGCTGGAGGAAATTCGCAGTAGCGGTCAATTGCCATTGTATGGTTTACATACAATAGACTTCAATGAGTCTAAGCACTTGATCATGCACAAGCGCAAGACCCTGCCACATCATCCCAACGGTATGAGTTTCACCGCAACAGATACTAGTGGTGAGGTTATAGCTTCACAGCAGTTTTATTCCATCGGAGGCGGGTTTGTTATCGATGAAACTGCTGCTACGCAACAAGTGGATATTGATGATCCGGACGATGCCCCTGTGCAGCCGGATCCCACTGAAGTTCCGTTTCCTTTTTCATCGGCTGAGCAGTTGCTCGATCTCTGTGAGAAAAACGATCTCAGTATTGCCCAGTTGATGTTAGAGAATGAAAAGGTGTTTCGCAGTGAAGAGGATATTCATACCGGGTTGATTGAGATTTGGCATGTAATGCAGGAATGCGTAAATGCCGGTTGCAGGAATCACGGAGAATTGCCGGGCGGCATGAAAGTTCGCAGGCGTGCTGCAGAAATGTACCGTAAGCTTTGTGAGCAGCCGGAGGCTGCATTGCGTGATCCGTTAACGGTAATCGATTGGGTAAACCTGTATGCGTTGGCTGTAAACGAAGAAAACGCAGCGGGCGGGCGGGTTGTTACCGCCCCGACTAACGGTGCTGCCGGAATTATCCCTGCTGTGCTGCATTATTACGAGCGGTTTTGCTCGGGTGCCAATGACGAAGGTATCGTTAGTTTCATGTTGACAGCCGCCGCTATCGGCATCCTTTACAAAACCAATGCATCAATCTCAGGTGCAGAAGTAGGTTGTCAGGGTGAAGTGGGGTCGGCCTGTTCGATGGCAGCAGGGGCGTTAACCGCAGTACTGGGCGGCACGGTACAACAAGTCGAGAACGCTGCTGAGATCGGTATGGAGCATAACCTCGGTTTAACTTGCGACCCGGTTGGTGGTCTCGTGCAGGTACCCTGCATCGAGCGCAACGCAATGGGTGCAGTCAAAGCAATTAATGCATCGAGAATAGCGCTGCGTGGTGACGGTCATCACTTTGTTTCACTGGATAAAGTCATAAAAACTATGCGTGACACCGGTGCTGACATGAAAACCAAGTACAAAGAGACCGCACGTGGCGGGCTTGCGGTTAATGTGCTTGAAGTTCCGGTAAACTTTCCGGATTGTTAAAACTTTAGGGCCAGGCGGCTATTCATTGAATTATTAAATCATTGGGTGATTTAACGTTGAGGTTTCCGATCAGCGCAGCCTGTCTGTGATTCCAGACCCGTTTTGCCATGTACAATTGGTTTGTCAATTCGTCTAACGTCAGGGTGGCAATATGACTATTGGTATAGCGTCAGCGTTACATGTACTTTCGGCTGTGGCATGGATCGGCGGAATGCTTTTCGTGCTGCTGGTGTTAAGACCTGCATTGCCCGATCTGCCTGCGCAAGCACGCATGCCGTTCTTTGCAAAAGTGCTGAAGCGTTTTTTTATATTGGTGTGGCATGCGGTTGTGGTTATTCTGGTAAGTGGTTACCTGCTGGTTTCCGGTGTCTTTGGCGGATTTGGCAACGCGCCAGTTTACGTGCACATCATGCATGGCCTTGGGTTGATCATGGCAGGTTTGTTTGTGTTTTTGTTTTTCTTTGTGTTTTTGCCTTTCAGAAAAGCTGTATCCGGCACGCAAACGGGTGACGTACAACAATTGGCGGGTCGTATGCGGTTGATCGTTACCATTAATCTAATAATCGGCATCGTCATTGTTATTGTCGCAGCCGCTGGCAAATACGTTTAATGAAGTCCTTGTAGCTGCACCCATAAATTTCTCGCAACTGAGATTCCCATGCATCCACCTGATAGTCCGTACAGAGTCTCAACTGATCAAACGTTCTTACTGGCAGATAGTCCAAGTGGACCGGATGATGACGTACCCGGCAAAAAGGAACTGCGTAAAGAGCTCAAAAACGTAGTTAACGAGATCAGCGAGTTACAGCGTAAGCTATATGCTGATGGACGTTTTGCATTGTTGCTTGTATTTCAGGCAATGGATGCTGCCGGCAAGGACGGTACTATTCGAGCAGTATTGAGCGGTGTTAATCCCGCTGGTTGCCGGGTCTCGTCGTTCAAAGCACCTTCCAGTCTTGAGCTGGACCATGACTTTCTGTGGCGTACCACGCGTGAGTTGCCCGCGCGCGGGATCATTGGTGTGTTCAATCGCAGCTACTACGAAGAAGTGCTGGCTGTACGCGTTCAGCCGGAATTTCTCGCGGCGCAAAACCTTCCTCAGCACGTAACGGGGGATGCAGAAGCGATGTGGAAGCAGCGATTTGAATCCATCTGCGAGCATGAAGCGCATCTGGTCAACAACGGCACCCGCATTCTCAAGTTCTGGCTCAACGTGTCCCGTGACGAGCAAAAAGCTCGCTTTATGGAACGACTAACCAACCCGGACAAGTACTGGAAATTTTCCAAATCCGATTTGTCCGTCCGCCAGCGATGGGATGACTACATGGGTGCCTACCAGGATACGCTGCGCGCAACATCGACCGATCTGGCGCCATGGTATGCGATACCTGCGAATTCGAAGCCCTGGATGCGTCTAGTGATCGCGCGTCTCGTGCGCGACCAATTAGCGAGCCTGCCGCTTGCTTATCCGGAGAAGTCCACCGAAGAATTGAGTCATTTCGATGCGATCCGGGCACAGCTAGAGGCTGATTAGTAGCGGGATAAGGCAACATTCGGCCAATTCTTACCAGATTGTTAATATTCGTCGCCAAACTGTCCACAGTCGGTGAAGTTCGTTAAAGTGAAGGCCAAGTCATGATTGGGAATTTTAACCCAACCTATGAAGAATCATTCCGACAACTCGAAATCGCGTGGCTCGTCTGACAAGCGTTTGAATCGCAAGCTGACAAATGGTGCGCGCTCGCTATACCGACTGCCATCTCGAATCACGTACGCTGCGGTGGTCGATGCGTTGCATCACGAAAAAGAAATAACCGAATTCATGACGCGTCGCGCCTGCGATGAAGTCGAGAAGTACCAGCAGTTTCCTTTCGGTCCCATGCCCGGTCGGGCATAAATCCGGATCAGTTCTTCCGTTTTTTCATTCGCCAGGTCGATAACCCTATCGGCGTTCCTGCATTCTCTGCAATAACAGATTCCAGAATCACACGGTTGCGAACGGTTGTTCGTGTGTGGGAAATTTCGATTGCTATCGAATGTCGAGCCGCAATAAAACCGCAATAAAAAAGCACATCAACAAAAGGCGGCGCTTTTATCGGGAAATCAGTTCACCAGCTGATTCATTTGAAAGATAGGTAGCAGGATCGCCAGTACGATCGCAAGTACAGCACCGCCCATAATCAATATCACGATTGGTTCAAACAAGCCCAGGAACAACGATATTAGGGAGTCGACTTCGCGTTCCTGATGCGTTGCGGCTTTCTCGAGCATCGTATCGAGTTGTCCGGACGCTTCACCACTGGCCAACAGGTGCAGCATCATGGGTGGAAAGTAGCCGGTCTTCTCGAGTGACCCGCTGAGCGTTGCACCTTCACGAACCTGGGCGGCGGCCGTGTTCACAGCTTCGCGCATAGGACGGTTGCTGATGACCTGTGAGGCAATATCAAGCGCTTCAAGCACAGGCACACCACTGGCAGCAAGGATACTTAACGTACGTGCAAATTGTGATGCGTTAAACCCGCGTATCAGTCGACCGACTACCGGGATACGAAGCTGAAAGCTGTTAACACGGTACCTAAACGCTTCGCTTTGCATGGCGCGGTTAAACAAAATATAAGCGACAACAGCAGTTAACAAAATAATTAACCCCCATTCGCGCACGAAAGCTGATAGCGCCAGCATCGTTTTTGTCAGTATCGGTAGTTCCTGATTCATGCTGTCGAAAACCTGAACCACTTGCGGTACGACGTACCCCAGCAGAAACGCAACAATACCGATGGAGGCAACAACCAGCATGCTTGGATAGATCAGTGCCTTTTTGACAGTTGCCTGAGTCGACTGGCGATTCTCCAGATATTCAGCCAGGCGCTCGAGTACAGCATCGAGGTGTCCGGATTGTTCGCCGGCGGCGACTGTTGCGTGGTAAATCTCAGGGAACACCCGCGGATAGTCACGCATTGCAGCTGCCAGCGTGTGCCCCTCGAGTACTTTTGATCGCACCGATAAGATCAGAGACTTTATTTTCTGCTTTTCAGTGTGCTGACTGACCGCTGTCAGTGCTTCTTCGATCGGAGTGCCGGAGCTCGTTAGTGTGGCGATCTGGCGTGTTATTAATGAAAGCTCTGCGGTCGAGATACTGCCGCGAAAATTTCTCTTACCTGACGACTGACTGCCGGTGAGCTTTGCTTTGGCACTGCTTTCAGAGACTTCAAGCGGTGTCAGATTCTGCGAGCGTAATTGCGTACGCGCGAGACGAGCAGTGTCTGCTTCGAGAACACCTTTCTTCTCCCGGCCATCGGGGTCAATTGCAATGTAATCAAACGCAGCCATGGCAATGGTTCGCTTGCGTTACTCGTGTGGATGGTTAAACGGCGTCAGCAACAATCTGACGATGTGACTACAGGTGCTTACACAAACAGTGCCGGTTATGATCATTACCCTTCGCGCACAACGCGCAGTACTTCTTCGAGCGATGTATTGCCTTCAAGTACCAGTCGCATTCCGTCGTCGAAAATGCCAAGTGAGTTGGAGCGCGCGTGGGTTTCCATGTCCTGCTCAGCGGCACCGTCGTGAATCATGCTTCGCATCTTGTCATCGACATTGACAACTTCGTAAATACCACTGCGTCCGAGATAACCACTGTGGTTACATTCGTTGCAGCCGTGCGATTGCGAGATATGTTTGGCCTGGTCGCGGTTGATGCCGAGTGTGCGCAGTTCGATATCGGTTGGCTGATGAGATTTTTTGCAGTGCGGACACAGTAGTCTCACCAGGCGTTGTGCAACCAGACCCACGAGTGACGATGACAGCAGGAACGGTTCAATGCCCATATCGCGTAAACGCGTCACAGCACCTACTGCTGTATTTGTATGTAAAGTTGATAGTACCAGGTGGCCGGTCAGACTCGCCTGAACTGCGATTTCGGCGGTTTCTACATCACGTATCTCACCCACCATCACTATATCCGGGTCCTGGCGGAGTATGGCTCGAAGACCGCGCGCAAAGTCCAGATCGACTTTGTTGTTGACCTGAGTCTGCCCGATACCATCGAGGTAATACTCGATCGGATCTTCAACCGTGAGTATCGAAAACTTTGATGTATTCAGACGTGAAAGCGCGGCATAGAGTGTGGTGGTTTTACCGGAACCAGTCGGGCCCGTGACCAGAATAATGCCGTGTGACAATGACAACGCTTTGGTCAGATCGTTAAAGGCCGTTTTTGGCATCCCTAAATGTTCGAGATCGAGACGTCCCGCCTGTTTGTCCAACAATCGTAGTACCACCCGTTCACCGTGCCCTGACGGTAGCGTCGAAACCCGCACATCAACCGGTCTTCCTGCTACGCGTAACGAGATGCGTCCATCCTGCGGTAATCGACGCTCAGCGATGTCGAGCTTGGCCATAACTTTAAGGCGCGAAATCATCATCGGCGCGATAGCACGCGGTGGTTCGAGTAGTTTCTGCATTACGCCATCTACGCGATAGCGCACGGACAGACGTGTTTCGAACGGTTCAATATGAATATCTGATGCCTGTTTACGTACCGCTTCAGACAGCATTGCGTTAATCAAACGAATAACCGGCGCATCATCGGTGGACTCGAGCAAATCCTCCGGTTCGGGTAGTGCATCGGCCAGCTGCTCAAGATCCATGTCGTCGCCGAAGTCGTCCATGATATCAACTGCCTGACCGGTGTCACCTTCGTAGTGACGGGTCAGTCGGCCATCGAACTCGTCATCGCTGACTTTTTCGACCTTAACTTTCTGGCCGGCTTTGCGGCTCGCTTCAGCGATGGCAATCATGCCGACGTTATGTCGTTGCACCATTACCAGCTCACCGGAACTGTTGGTCTCAAGCAGCACGCCGTGTCGCTTGGCAAATGTGTATGGCAGGTCAGTGTAAGGTTTAACGCCGGGCATATGTGGCGCTTGCGCAGAACCGTTTATCGGGTTGCTGCCTTGATTCTGAAATTCATGCGGGTTGTCCGGCAGTTTGCCATTGTCTGTATCGCGGGTGTCAGCGTCGAGATTGTTGGCTACAACAAGGTGCGGCTGATTGGCACTGGTGGCACCAGTGCGCAGATAGTCATCGTTAGTGTCTGGCTCGCCGACATCGATGAAATTGTCGACGGTAACAACCGGTTTGTTCGTCATGTTTATTTATTCTGGTCAAACGGACCAACCAGGCGTGTTTGATTAGCCACGTCGGCTCGTTCGATTGACAGAATACCCTCAGCCGTACTGTCTTGATTGCCTGACTGTGCGGCAGCAGGTTGCTGCGGCGCCGCATTGCTGCTTGCAGGCACAATGGTATTCAGTGATTGTGGATCCGTCACCGGTTGACCCTGATAATAGAGTCGAAGTTCCGGTAGCAGTGGCACCGGGTCACTGTTGTCATAACCGAAGAATCCACTTTTGCGGACTTGCTCAAGTCGCAAATCGTTGTATTTGTTGCGCGAGTAATAGTCGGCACTGGCAACATCGCGCAGTATTGTCGGGTGCATAAAAACCATCAGGTTGGTTTTCTCACGCGTTGATGTTTTAAAGCGAAACAGATTGCCGAGCAGGGGGATATCACCCAGTACCGGCACCTTCTCGCGTGAGAAACTGTTCTGATCATCAAGTAAACCACCCAGTACCAGTGTCTGTCCGTCTTCAACCAACACCGTGGTTCTGATAGCCCGCCGGTTGGTGGTGATATCTGATGCGCCGGTCACTGATGTTGTGCTGACATCAGAGACTTCCTGTTCGATATCCATTCGAATATTGTTTCCTTCATTGATCTGAGGCCGCACACGCAGGCTGATTCCTATATCCTGGCGCTCAATTGTCTGGAACGGGTTGTTGTTTGACGCTGACAATTGGGTTCCGGTAACAAACGGTACGTTTTGACCGACGATAATCTCAGCTTCCTGATTGTCCAAAGTCACGAGTGTCGGTGTTGACAGAATATTGTTATCCGAATCCGAGGCGATGGCTGACAATAAAAATCCGAAATCGATTCCGCCTTCTCCAAAACGTCCGACAGCCAGTTGCAAACCGGTTGCCAGACCCGATGTACCCTGGCTGGCAACCTGAGCTGCGAGCTGCTGCGTTTGCCCACCGAGATTGGTCAGCGCGACCGGACGGTTCGAATCACTTCCATCTACTGCAAAGTTAACGCCGAGAGACTGGCTGTTGTTCTCTGACAGTTCGGCAATAATGGCTTCCACCAATACCTGGGCACGGCGTATGTCGAGCTGCTCGATAACAGCCAGTATGTTGCGCATTTCGTCAGGTGGCGCAGTGATAATCAGTGCATTCGTGTCTTCATCGGCCTGAATATCGATATTCGGCCCGTCGTCCTGCTGCTGCGTGGCGCGCCGGATGATCGAGGCAGTTGGCGTTGCCTGCTGCACCGCACCGTTGGTCACTTGCTGTTGCACACCGGTATTTTGTTGCACACCCGCAGCATTGACGTTGTCGTCTGTAGTCGTACCGATACGTGACTGGCCCTGCGAGACGCCGGTCAGTATTTGCACCAGGTCTGCCGCATTGGCGAAGCGCAGGTAAACCACACGCGTGTTGCCACTGGTTGATGCTACTGGCGTATCGAGGTTGCTGATCAGGCCACGCATGCGTAAACGAGCTGCACTGTCACCACTCAGGAGTATGCTATTAGTGCGTTCGTCTGCCGCAAATCGAATGGCGCCGGGTGACTGCCCGGGCTGTCCGGCGCGCGTTTGCAGCGAACTCAATATACGGATGATTTCGGCTGCCGAGGCGTGCTCGACGCGTACGATCTCGACTTCTTCGTTATCCGGGCGATCAACATCAGTGATGATTTCGATCAATCGGTTAATGTTGTTAGCGCGATCGGTGACGATCAATGCATTAGTTGCAGCGTAGGCGGCGAGATGTCCCTGCTGTGGTACCAACGGACGCAGAATCGGGACCAGCTGGGCTGCAGGCACGTTGACGATCTTTATTACCTGGGTGACGAGCTGGTCTGATTCCGGTGTGCTCGGATCATAGGCGGGTACAGGCCCTTGTTTAGCGTTTACGTCCGGGACAATCTTGATCAAATCGCCTGACGGTACCGCCGAATAACCGTGCACTTGCAGCACACTCAGGAATGTTTCGTAAAGCTCGTTGCCGTCCAGCGGTTTAGAAGAGATTACGGTGATCTTTGCTTTGACGCGCGGATCGACAACAAAGTTACGACCGGATTGTTTTGATACGGTTGATATCAGCGAATGTATATCAGCGTTTTTGAGGTTGAGCGTAAATGTGCCATCCGGATTGCTCTGCGCGGTGCTGCCGTTCTGTTGAGCGTGTACTGCATTTACTGCAGACAAATTCAACATCAGCGGCAGACTGGCAAATGCCAGCAGTGCAAGGGCCGTTTTGCAGCGCGTGTTACCGCGACTGTTTATGTCAGCATGCGACATACTTTCGGTCATAACCTATTACCAGTGCTAACGCACGTTGTTCTCATTTTGTGCCGTGCAGTTGCCGTGCTGATCGTCGGCACACGCGTCCACGGACGAGTGTCGTTGCAAGCGCTTCTGACACGCCTGCCTCTCAGCACGGGTGTACATCGGTTAACTAACCGATGGCGCAACCGTTCGGTACATCGGGTACATCCATAGGCCGGCAAATTGCCGGAAAAGCTTCTAAACAGGCAACGCGCCGTTACGGCTCGTGTGCCGGTTACTATTTACCGCGTATTTACTACTGTGCAAGTGAGATCGAAATAGGTATTTCGACGCCATCACGCAGTATCGTGACTTCAAGATTTTCAGCTTTCACAGCATTACGCAGCGCTCTAACACCCTGCTTTTGGCTGTTCAATTCGATGTTGTTGACGCGCGTGATGATGTCGCCCGCCAGAATTCCTTGTGACTCGAGTATTTCCGGATTCTGTTTCGGTGTGATGCGATAACCGCGCAGCTTGCCGTTCTCCTGATAAGGTTCAGCCGCGACCACCCGACCCAGTAGAGACGGGTTCTTAGCAAGCGTATCGCGCAGTGCACCCGGCGTGCTGGGTAAATTATCGACCGCCCCGTTAGGGTTGGCACCACCGGTTGTTGAGCTTGCCTGGCGTGTGGCGGCTGATGGTCGCACCGCAATCGGTGTAACGTTTTCAGGCAACTCGAGTACTTCTTCGCGTCCTCTGTTATCCAGTATCACGCGATCGGGGTAGACCGCTTTCAGTTTGGTTTGGCCGATAATCGTATCGCCAACCAGGAATGCTGTTTCCTCGGAACCACCGGTGTTGATGATCGCTACGGCTTTTTCCT
The DNA here is from genome assembly GCA_937951345.1 of uncultured Granulosicoccaceae bacterium. Taxonomy (GTDB): domain Bacteria; phylum Pseudomonadota; class Gammaproteobacteria; order Granulosicoccales; family Granulosicoccaceae; genus CALFCE01. The sequence continues at coordinate 35,347 of CALFCF010000040.1, read as the reverse complement.
GTGGCTCGTAGGCTGCGACACCGGTGAGTTTTAAATTCAGCTTGGTTTTGACAAGGGGCTTTTTTTCTTTCGGCTTTTCAACCGGTGCTTTGGCAACATCGCCAAACAGATGGGTCGACGCAATCTCACGACTCATCGCTAACTTATCCACAACCTTGCGTTGGGGTGCTTCAATATTGGTGGATGCAACCGGCACAAACGCCTGTTCAGAGGCGGGCAACATTTTTACTGTAAGCACGGCGAGGGCATAACCAATGCCGACCACAAGCAGTGTGTTCAACCAGCGTGGTGCAAGGCGGCTGAAACCACTCGATTCAGTAGAAGCTGAAGTTCCGGTACTCATGATCTGTGCATCCCGCACGCGTTTCGGATATTAATAATAACAAGAATAATTTGGAAAAAACCTAAAAACATCATCGACTTCCTGAGTTTTTTGAGTGTGAATTCTTTGACTCTTAGTCAAAAAAACAGCATCGCAGATAGGCGCCAACATGGCGTCAGTTATCCATTAAACACATCGGTAAATCTGATCATTTGTTGACTGGAAATGCGTTTACCGACCAACTGTTGACACCTTCTGCAACTAATTGCAGAGCACACTCCTACACAAAGTTTAGACGTTGTGACAGCAAATGTACTCGCTTTAACGCATGACAGTTCGGAAGGCACTTAACTGCATTAAACATTGACTGCAGTTTATGTTTGCAATGTAGGTGCAAGATGCTACGTCGGTTGTGTCAGTGTCTTTGATGGTAGACAGTGGTGACCCGGTTCTGGTTCGACGTTTTTGTTGTGGTTGTGTTGCAGTTTTGTTGGGATTGGATGACAGAACGGTATGGCTGGTTTTGGCAGACTGTTTTTTTCGCGCAGGTGGCAGTATTTTGCAGGAATGCCGGCGGCCTCAGAATGGCTGCCGGGCATCTTCGGCTCGAGCAGTGTCGAACGCTGGAGGTATTAGCCTCAGACCATTTCTTTCATGCCCTTAAGCGGCAGGATTTTTACGGCTTTGCTGGCAGGTTTTGCCTTAAACATGGTCTCTTCACCGGTAAACGGATTGATTCCCTTGCGCGCAGGTCGTGCTTTCTTTTTGATCACCTTTACCTTGAACAAGCCTGGCATGTTGAAAACACCCGGGCCGCGAGGCTTCAGGTTGCTCTCTATTACACCGGCCAGCGAATCGAAAACCGCTGACACGTCTGCTCTTGTCAGCTCAGTTTCTTCAGCGATTCGGTTCAGAATCTCTGACTTAGTCGGTGGCTTTTTAACGGCAGCGACTTTTTTCTTTGCTGCTGCTTTCTTCTTGGCTTTCTTCTTTACTGCCATGGTAGTTCCTCGGCGTTGGGTCAAACATTAGAGCGGTATCAGCTCTCAGGGTTGATATTCACCTCTGCATTAGCCCATTCGGCAGCAGGGTGGCGAACAAAATGAACTCGCTGATGTAACCATCTACGCAACTGCTTAACGTCGCCTATCAGTACAGAAACGAGCTAGTGAAAGCAAAAGTTCTTCCATTTGAGTTGCAATGACCGTCATGCTGTTGATTCAAAGCAACAGTACAAGTTTCACTTTTCCACTGCATTTATAGACTAAAAAGCGCGTTGCGCGAGCTATATAAGCGCGTGCAAACTAACACACAAAGACTGATAAACAAAACTTTTGCGCAAAAAATGTACAAAAACACCTGTTTTTGCAGTGTTTTCGTTTATTGAAGGGCTGGAAACGCTGCTATTTCAGCGTTTCCATAAATTGAAATATCCAAATAATTTATATTTGAATAGGCATTCAAGTGAGTTTTGCCGCTTGAAAGTCACGCCAGGCTGACAAGTACACCGACAACAAATATTTTCAGTGCGTACAAACCAAGTATTGCAGCAAGTGCTGACAGATCAAGACCGCCGAGCGGTGGTACAAACTTCCTGACGCGGCTGAGCACGGGATAGGTTATTGGATTGAGAATTTCGTAGATGGGGCTGCGCGGATCGGGAGAGATCCAGCTGAGCAGCGCAAGAATAATGATGGAGAATATAAAGATATTGAAAACCAGACTGACCACAGAGACAAACGCATACCAAAGTAGCCCGATCAAGCCCATCGACGGCAATTGAAAGGGGAAGGCGCCCACATAACCGGTCTGGCTTAATGCTTTAAATATCAGTGCTTTAAGGAAAAGTACAACAAAGCACAGGACCAGCACTGCAAGATTGAATTGGCGAAATCTCGGAATTAAACGTTCCAGCGGTTGCACCAGCGGATTGGTGGCGCGAAGGATAAATTCCGAGATCGGTCCTTGTGGGCCTGCACCGACAGCTTGCATAACAAACCGCAGCGCGACGACTAACGCGTACAGGTCGAACAGTGCACCGATAATAAAACTCAGTGATGAGAGGGCTGGATTAGCCATGTTTTCGTATCTCCGAAGCGTGGGGCGACATGCAACCGGGTCTCTGCCGGTGCAGGTAGTCAATCATCTGTGCAATCAGCTATCTGTATAGACGCCCGTCAATCTGATGCAAACTCGTCGCCGAGGCTGACTGCACGCTCGCGTGCGGCCTGCATACCCAGCTGAACCACCTGACTGAAATTGTTTTGCTCAAACGAGTTAAGTGCTGCGGCCGTCGTTCCTCCTTTGGAAGTCACGTTCTGACGCAGTCTTGCCGGTTCCTCAGTGCTCTCGCGCGCCATGCGTGCAGCACCGTAGGCAGTTTCTATCGCAAGCTTTCGGGCATCATCACCGGCCAATCCCATGTTTTCGCCAGCTGCTGCCATACACTCAATCAGGTAAAAAAAGTAAGCCGGGCCGCTGCCGGACACCGCCGTAACCACATCAAGTAACTGTTCTTCATTAACCCAGACCGTTTCCCCGGCTGATTTAAGCACACGTTCAGCAAGCTGGCTGTGCGCCTGCGTGCAGGATTGCGCGGCGTACAAACCGGTAATACCTGCACCGAGTAACGCCGGGGTATTTGGCATACATCGCACCAGCGCCCTGCCGGTTACAGCATTTTTTTCACTTTGTTCGCCATTCAGCCACCGCTCGATGTCCTGCAGTCGCACGCCCGCTGCTACTGACACAACCAGCGCATCAGTGGACAAACCCTCTGCAATCTCCTGACATACCGCACTAACCTTGTCCGGTTTAACCGCGATTATCACAACATCTGCACCGGAGACGGCCTTGTTATTGGCGTGATGAGTTGTAACAGGGAATTTGCTTGCCAGCGTATCCAGTTGCTCCTGACTCGGGTCAGCGACGCGGACTTTTGCGGTCTCACCCGCTTGCTCGCATTGCGTGCACCAGCCACCGATGAGGCTGCCAGCCATATTGCCGGCACCGATAAAACAGAGCGTCGGGTTCATAGAAAAATTACCTGCATTGTGCTTTCGCTTTCCCCGCTTTTGATTGTTCTGCTATCGCTTATCAGGACCTTCGTCGCACTACGCTGCCAGGTGTTTGCGCTTTTCATCAATGGAATTCATTAATCGGTCAAACGCGTCGGCAAACGCCTGTAGCCCCTCATTTTCAAGTCGGTCGGTAATTTGATTGAGATTTATGCCCAGTTCAAGCAGCGTGGACAACTGTTTATGTGCAACCAACAGATTCTGCGAGAGCCTGCTTTCAGCGATACCGTGATCCCGAAATGCATCCAGCGTTTTAGGTGGAACCGTATTCACTGTCTGCGGCCCGAGTAGTTCTTCGATATAGAGCGTATCGCGGTAGTCCGGATTTTTTGTACCGGTACTTGCCCACAGCAATCGCTGCGGGCGGGCACCGGCGCTTGCGAGCTTCTGCCATTGCGCGGAACCAAACAAATTAGCGAAATGACCGTAGGCTACACGGGCGTTGGCTATGCCAATCGACCCGCGCAGATCGTGAGCCTGGTCTGCGTCGCTGATCCCCGCCAACTCGGCATCCACAGCTGTATCCACCCGGCTGACAAAAAAACTGGCAACGGACGCAATTTCGTTTATCGGTTTAGCGTCTGCCAGGCGCCTCTCGAGCGCGTTGATATAGGCCTTCGCGATACTCAGGTAGCGATTAACGGAAAACAACAGGGTGACGTTGACGTTAACGCCTGCTTCCGTGAGTCGCTCAAATGCCACGACCCCGGCCTCGGTGCCGGGTACCTTGATCATCACATTGGGTCGATCGACAGCCGTGTTTAACTCTAACGCCCGCTCAACTGTGGCATCGGCGTCGTGCGCGAGCTCAGGTGCTACCTCAAGACTCACCATACCGTCTTCACCGCCACTGTCGCGATAGACGTTGGCAAAGATGTCTGCGGCTGCCTGGATGTCTTCAACCGCCAGATGATTAAAAACATCAAGATTCGATGCTTGAGGTTGGTTGCGCACGTACTCAGCGAGGCTCGCGTCGTACTCGTTGGTTTTGGCTATGGCTGCTTCAAAAATACTCGGATTCGACGTAAGCCCGGCGATGGCATCAGATTCAATCATCGCCGCGAGTTCGCCCGACTCAAGCATGCTGCGCTGAATAAAGTCTATCCAGATGCTTTGTCCAAGTTCGTTCGCTTTGACAAGCGGGTTGGCTGCGCTCATGTATTTAGCTTCCTGTAAATCCTGCGGATCAAGAGTCGGGTAAAGCGTGGAGTGTAACCCATCAACCGATCCGGTTTGGCCGGTTGATTCTAATCAAGCGCATGATATCAATGTTGTCGTACCGGTGTGCGGGCTCGAAGCATTGATCAAGCCGGTTTGGCCGGTCGTGCACCGAACAATGCAGTGCCGATACGTACCAGGGTCGATCCCTCTGCAACGGCAGCTTCCAGATCGCCACTCATACCCATCGACAGGGTATCAAGATGCGGGTAGCTGGCTTTTATGTCGTAGAGCGCACGGGTTACTTCGCGAAAAAGGGCCCGCTGTTCGTCAAGTTCTGTGCGAGGTGCAGGGATACACATCACGCCACGTAGAGCGAGTTGTGGCAGCTCAGCTATGTGCGCACACAGGTCAGGCAACTGCTCAGGCTGCACACCGGCCTTGGTGTCTTCGTCGTCAATGTTCAATTGAATGCAACAATTTAACGGTGGCAGGGAGTCCGGGCGTTGTGCTGCCAGCCGTGTTGCAATCTTGTCTCGGTCGATGCCGTGTACCCAATCAAAATTGGCAGCGATTGCGGCCGTTTTATTGGACTGAATCTGTCCAATGAAATGCCAGGTGCAGGCTTCGCGACCAATCGTTTCAATCTTGGTCAGTGCTTCGTCGAGGTAATTCTCCCCAAAGTCCCGCTGCCCGGCAGCCATTGCCGCGCGAATTAGCTCTACCGGTTTGGTTTTGCTTACCGCGAGTAAAGTGACATCCGGCGCTGCACTGTCGTAGCGTTGCTGGAACGCATCGATTTGCTCGCGAATCGACTTTATAGCCTGTTGTATTTGTTCAGGTGTTCGGCTCATCAATTTTAGGGAGTGTTTTGGATCTCGTAGTTTAATGCATATTTCGATGCATATTTATACACGCTGTTACCGGGTTGATGCTGGTTTGCGGGCGGTAGTCTCACTCGAGTGAGGTACACCGGAGAGCTTGTTAAGTATTCGTCAGTAATGGCCGACAAACCCATAGAGTCACAGCATAGTGCTGAATCGCGTCGTACGCGCCACTGTGCTTCTGCCGGCATTAACTTGCCTACAAGTTTATACAAAATTCATACGCTTAGCGTTTAGTTTAAAAGGCATTCAGATGGATATAACCCAGTTACTTACTTTCGGAACGCAAAACGGTGCGTCTGACGTTCACCTCTCGGCAGGTCTTCCGCCGATGATACGAGTTGACGGTGATATGCGTCGCGTCAACGTGCCTGCACTTGATCAATCAGGTGTGCAGGCAATGGTTTACGACATCATGAATGACAAACAGCGAAAGGATTTCGAAGAACATCTTGAAACTGACTTTTCGTTCGAGATACCAGGTGTATCGCGCTATCGTGTTAACGCGTTTAATCAGAATCGTGGTTGTGGTGCGGTATTTCGAACGATTCCGACAGAAATTCTGACGCTTGAGCAACTCAGTGCGCCAAAAATATTCGAAGACATCGCAGCATATCCGCGAGGCATCGTTCTGGTAACCGGTCCGACCGGTTCGGGTAAGTCAACAACGCTCGCTGGCATGGTTGACTGGAAGAACAATAATGAGCTTGGCCACATACTGACTATTGAAGACCCGATAGAATTTGTCCACGAGTCCAAGAAGTGTCTGATCAATCAGCGTGAAGTGCACCGTGATACGCACGGTTTTGATCATGCATTGCGCTCAGCGCTTCGTGAAGATCCTGACGTCATACTCGTTGGTGAGATGCGTGACCAGGAAACAATTTCTCTTGCATTGACAGCTGCTGAAACCGGTCACCTGGTTTTCGGTACGTTGCACACCAGTTCTGCTGCAAAAACCGTTGACCGTATTGTTGACGTGTTCCCTGCAGGTGAGAAGCCAATGGTACGTTCGATGTTGTCTGAATCATTACGTGCGGTTATTTCCCAGACGCTTATGAAGAAGCAGGGTGGTGGTCGTGTGGCAGCACACGAGATAATGATTGGTACTCCCGCGATACGAAACCTGATTCGTGAAGATAAGGTTGCACAAATGTATTCGGCGATTCAAACCGGGCAACAGCACGGCATGCAGACTCTCGATCAGAATTTGAAAGAGCTGGTGAATCGCGGTGTGGTTGACGTCAACGAAGCGCGTAAGAAAGCACAGGCCCCGGATCAGCTTTAATCGTACCGGGTCGTTTAACTAAGGCCGTACGAATGGTGCTGATAGTGCATTTTGCCTTGAATGTAAGAAAGACATGAGGAATTGATTGTGGATCTTGAGAAAGCCAAGAAATTTATGGATGACCTGTTGGTCAATCTATTCAAGAAGGGTGGTTCGGATCTGTTTCTGATCGCCGGTGCTGCACCGGCGATGCGTATTCACGGCAAAATCACGCCGATCATGGATAAAAAGCTCACAGCGGATCACACCATCGTGCTCGCGCAGAGCATCATGAACGCTAAATCTTTCAAGGAATTTCGTGAGACAAAAGAATGCAACTTTGCAATAGCGTTGCCTGATATTTCGCGTTTTCGTGTTAACGCACTGGTGCAGCGCGGCAGTGCTGGAATGGTAATTCGTATCATTCCAAATGATATTCCGAAATTTGAAGACCTGCATCTGCCGACTGTACTTAATCAGATTGCTATGACAAAACGCGGACTGGTAATTTTTGTTGGTGGTACCGGTTCCGGTAAATCAACCAGTCTGGCTGCAATGATCGACTACCGTAACGAGAACAGCAACGGTCACATCATAACTATCGAAGATCCGGTCGAATTTGTTCATCAGCACAAAGGCTGTATCGTCACACAACGGGAAGTAGGGACTGATACAGACTCATTCGACATCGCACTTAAAAACACGTTGCGACAGGCTCCTGACGTCATACTGATTGGTGAGATACGTGATCAGGAAACCATGGAGCATGCGATTGCGTTTGCTGAAACCGGTCACCTGTGTCTGGCGACGCTGCACGCGAACAATACTAACCAGGCACTGGATCGTATTATCAACTTCTTCCCTGAAGCACGGCACAAGCAATTGTTGCTCGACATGTCATTGAACATGAAAGCGGTAATATCGCAGCGACTGTTGCCGACACCGGATGGTGAGGGGCGCAGAGCGGCAATCGAAGTGTTAATTAACACGCCGTTAATGGCTGACCTGATCATGAAAGGCGAGGTACATGAGATCAAGGAGTTGATGCACAAATCAACTGAGCTCGGTATGCAAACGTTTGATCTGGCGCTCTTTAATCTGCTCCAGGAAGGTGCCATTACCATCGAAGAAGCCATGCGTAACGCTGACTCGGTTAACGATCTGCGCCTCAAGATCAAACTCTCTGACGGTGATACATCAGCAGTGGATGATGTGATTGCAGGTACGATGAGTCTTGAAGATATACAAGATGATTCAGAACCGGGTGCCGGCCGGATAGGCTGATCCCTCTGGCGGGTTCTCGGTTCAGGGTTCAGGGTTAATTACGCGATGACTGCGCGATGATTTTGTGATGATTTTGCAATGAATCCGAGCCCGGTTGTTTTATCAGCCGGGCTCTTCGTGCAACCGGAGTCGACGTATCACCTGTTCGCATACAGTCGCACCTATTCGCATTCAGTCACACGTAGTCAAACCTGAGCGATAAAACCTTCGCCGTTTGAGGTGTCTTGTAGGAAACTACGTGATGTCCACTAGCCTGCTCTATTCATGAAGGGTTCGCCACCAGAGTCTGGCTGCCTAAGCAGGTCGCACGATTGAGCGAAATTCGTAGAAATCTACGGGTTGAGCTCAATCGAGTGAGCTGCGACGGCAGACGGGCACTGGGGGTGAATAGAAAACAGTGTGCGAATACCCGCAGCGACGCTAAAACTGCTTTTCTAACTGGATATTGCTTAGTTTTCATTGCTACTGTTTTCGCCTTCGTGAATAGATCAGGCTAGACAGCCATTAATGATGGTGTGGACAATCCTGCCTTTTAGTTCCTGTCCGTTGAGCGGCGAGTTCTGACCTGCACTTAAAAATTTCATTGTCTCGACAGTGTGCGATGCTTCAGTGTCGAACAATATCAGATCGGCAGGTGCGCCTTCCTGTAAGTGTCCTTGTTTCAGATCAAACACACGTGCCGGGTTGGCAGTCAGTGCTTTGATGAGTGTAGTCATTGGTATGTCCGCTTCACTAACCAGCTTCAACAGCAAACCCAGTAGTGTGTCAAAGCCGGATATGCCCGGCTCAGCCGACGGGAAGGGAGCCAGTTTGGCGTCACGTTCATGTGGCGCGTGGTCGGTGCAGATGCTGTCGATTGTGCCGTCAACTATTCCTTCACGCAGTGCCCGACGATCATCACTGTCACGAAACGGTGCAACAGATCGGAATTGACTGTCAAAACTGCTGAGCATGGTGTCGTCATACACCAGATGGTTTATCGAAGTGTCAGCCGTAATACGCAGACCGCCGGCACGAGCCTGACGGATCATATCGACGCCGCGTCGCGAGGTAATGCGTGAGAAGTGTACGCGCGCTCCTGTTTGCCAGGCCAGTTCAATCAACATAGCCAACGCAACTGTCTCTGCGGCTACCGGAATCATCGGCAAACCGATTCGTGCTGCAGTTGCACCCTCATGTGCAACGCCATTCGCGGTCAACCAACGATCGGCCGGGTGAAAGATCAAAACGATGTCGAAGGTGCGCGCATACTCCATACAACGTCGGATAACCTGCAGATCCACCAGCGCGTGATCAGCATTCGATGCAGCAATGCAGCCGGCCGCTTTTAACGTGGCAAGTTCGGATAACAACTCACCCTCGAGACTGCGTGTCAGTGCGGCGATCGGCAGCACGCGCGCGCCGCCACTGTCACGTGCTTTGCGGTTAATTAGCTCGACCGTTGCTGATTCATCGATAACCGGATCTGTGTCGGGAGAGCACAAAACAGTGGTGATGCCATTACAGGCTGCGGCACGTACTTCGCTGGCAATGGTGCCTTTTTTCTCAAAACCCGGATCCCGCAGACGTGCATAACTGTCGATAAAACCGGGACACAAATACAGCCCGCTGCCATCAATTGTTAACGTATCGTCTGCTACAGATGTGTCACCGGGCGAGTCAGCGGTTGAATCACTGACAATTTCCAGTCGCGAAATAAGACCGTTACCGGTAGTCAGGTTAACCCGCTGTTGCTTGTTTCCGGTTACGTCTATGGCGTTGCGGATTGTGAGCGTTTCCGGCATATCACTATTGGTTGGAGGTGACATTCGAAAATGAGAGCCTGTAATTCAGATCCTATGGATTGCCGGTTTGATTGCCAACAGTCGCTGCAGCGTCGCCGCTTTCTGTCTGTCGGTTGGTAGCATCCGTGGTGTTACTCATCGTAATTGCCATTACCGCCATGCGCACGGCAATGCCATAAGTTACCTGGTGCAGAATCACCGATTGCTGCCCGTCAGCAACGCCGGCTTCAATCTCGACACCGCGGTTAGTGGGCCCCGGGTGCATAACGATGGCGTCCGGTTTGGCAATTCGCAATCGCTCAGGTGTTAATCCGTACGTGTAATAGAACTCATCCGAGCTTGGAATGGTTGCGCCCTGCATACGTTCGTTCTGCAGACGCAGACCAATCACCACATCAGCACCGTCGAGTGCGTCTTCGACACGATGGAAGACCGACACACCCAGCGACTCAACATCAGCCGGTAACAGGGTGCGTGGTGCTGCAACGCGAATTTCGCGTGTACCGAGAATCCTTAACGCCGCTATGTCCGAACGGGCAACCCGTGAGTGCAGAATGTCACCGATGATAACGACCACCAGATTGTCAAAGCTGCCCTTGCAGCGGCGAATGGTAAACATATCCAGCATGCCCTGAGTCGGGTGCGAATGTTGACCATCGCCCCCGTTGATGACACTGATGTGATCAGCAACATGGCTCGCGATAAAATGAGCAGCACCGGAATCACCGTGACGCACGATAAACATGTCGCATTGCATCGCTTCGAGATTACGCAGTGTATCGAGTAGTGATTCACCTTTGGTGGTCGATGAGGTGACGAGGTTGACGTTCAGTACATCGGCTGACAGGCGCTTGGCAGCGAGTTCAAAAGTGGTTCGTGTTCGCGTGCTGTTTTCGAAAAAGATATTGGCAACAGTTTTGCCGCGCAACAGGGGTGCTTTTTTTATGGCCTTGTCATTAACGCTGGTGAAATTCTCAGCTGTGTCGAGAATATTGATCAGCGTATCCCGCTGTAGTGTGTCAAGCGAAAGGAAATGCCGCAGCTTTCCTTCGGCGTTGTATTGCAGTGGATCCGAGGACATCAGTTACTTTCAGGTTTGGTCAGGATCTGAAAAGATAAGTCATCTGTGACAAGCTTTAGATGCTGTCCCTGTTCAAGTGTTATTTCGTGTCCCAGCGCGTCCGCGTGCACTGGTAATTCTCGATTACCGCGATCAACCAGCACCGCCAGAATGATGCGAGCCGGGCGACCGTAATCGAATATCTCGTTCATCGCAGCACGGATGGTACGCCCGCTTTGCAAAACGTCATCGACCAGTATGATTGTCTGATCATCTATTGAAAACGGCAGCGTCGAAGCTTCGACTACCGGGTGCAGGCCCTTGTGGCTAAAGTCATCTCGATAGAAACTGATATTGAGTTGCCCGAGCGGTACCTCCATTGCGAAATCGCGGTGTAGTTGCTCGCTCAGGACAGCGCCGCCAGTGCGGATACCAACCATTGAACAACTACGCAGCGAGTCGCCCAGAATCAGCTCGAGCTGTTCTTTGAGATTGCCCATCCACGACTGCACAGTCGCTGAGTCAATCGACTCGAGCTGTTCAGCTGTTTTCATCAAACCACCTTTGCATCAGCAGCGCAGCAGCAACCTTATCAATATCGCCACGTTTTGTGCGACCGCGTGCTCCCTGTCGGCGCAAGGATTTAATTGTTCCCGATGCATCCATCGAAGAGTAACGTTCATCGATGCTGTGCACCGGCAGTTTGTAACGCTTGGTCAGTCGTTTGGCAAAACCACGTGCCTGGCGAGTAATTTCAACGACTTCGCCGTTTTCGGTTACAGGGTCGCCGACGATTAAACCAACCGGCAACCATGTCTTCACCAGCTCGTCCAGCCGTTGCCAGTCAGGTGTTCCACTTGAATTGGATACGGTTTCCAGGGTAGCGGCCGTTCGACTCAGACTATTGCCACTGGCAACGCCAATACGTTTTTCACCGTAGTCAAAAGCCAGATAACGTTGTCCGTTGTTTATCGTCATCTGGATAACCTGGCTGCTGCTTTGCAAGTGGATTCCGGTTCAGGTTTTCGTTGGTTAAAGCTTCAACCAATCATCAAAGAATCGCTTGGTAATCGTTTTCGTTTGGTAATCGGTTAATGCCGCTGTGCGACTTTGCAACAATTTTTGTGTGTCTTCAAAGCAGTGAGTCTGTGCATCATGCGTGGCCGGCGACAGTCACCATACGTGACAGATCAATGCCGATAACGTCGGCAGCCGCCGTTAGTTTCTTATCAACATCTGTGTTGAACAGGATCTCGACATCGGCTGGACAATTAAGCCATGCATTGTGAGTCATTTCCTCCTCCAACTGTCCAGGCCCCCAGCCGGAGTGTCCCAGCAGGACCAGCGCCCGACCCGGTCCTTCACCACGTGCCATATCGACCAGTATGTCGCGAGAGCTGCTGATACTGATACCGTGCCCGAAATCTTTACTCGACTGCCAGGCGTTGCCGCTCGGATGCAACACCATGCCGTGTTCACGATCCACCGGCCCGCCTTCGAGTACCGGTGAATCAGCGGAGAGAGTCTCTTGTGACTCGATATCCATTTGCTGAAACACTTCGGAGAGACCGATACCGATACGCCGGTTGATCACAAATCCCAGCGCTCCCTGGTCACTGTGCTCGACAATATAGGTGAGGGTGTGCTTGAAGTTCGGGTCCTCCATCTGTGGCATGGAGAGTAGAAAGTGGTGCGACAGTTCCAAGTATTTTTCAGCGCTGCTAAAGTAGCGACATTCTAGCGCATAGTGCAGCGCGCGGGCGGCGGGAATGTCCGAACTTTATGACAAAGTCGCAGCGTGGAGAGAATTCTGTGAACTGTTATGACCTGTTTGTTTGTCGACAGGGTGGGGTTGGAGTGGCTGGAATCAGCGACTTTTCAGTGTATCGGCACCGAACTCCCAGGTCCTGACGATATAGAGAATGTCGGTTTCGTCGGCTAGATCACCGCTCAGGGGCTCGAAAGGTGCCGCCTGATGAACGATACGCTGTGCCGCGTCGTCGAGTAAGCCAATACCTGATGAGCGATGGATGGTGATGCTTTCTATGTTGCCGTTCTTGAAAATCCCTACCGCCAGCAGCACTGCGCCTTTCAGATCCCGTAATCTGGCTTGCTCCGGGTAATTCAGATTCCCGATACGTTCAATGCGCTCGGCCCACCGGTACATGTATTCAGCTGCCGCTGATTCCTGAGTTCGCGCCGTGATCTCTTTTTTGCGTGGCCGTTTGGCATAGTCTTCCACGCGTTGCGCTATTTCGTTTGCAAGGCGGGCAATCTCCAGATCTTGTTCAACCAGCACGTCATCCGGCCGGGCATCAAGCGGTTTGGTGTCTTTCTCCGGTGTGTCGCTGTTGACCTGTTCGTTTGACAGCACGGTCGTCAGCACCTGATCGGCGGTCTCCGGTAGTGCTTCCGGTGCGGTCGCCTGCAAGGGCGTTTGTGCGAGCCCGTCGGTGTCGAAATCCAGCTCGGTCGTGAATGGTTTTGCGGGTGAGGTATTTTCATCAACCTCTCCGCCACCATCCTGTGATGCATTGGAAAGATAATCCGCCTCCTCCGGATTACTGTCTTCGATCCGATTCTGAATCAATATGACCTCAAGCGGAGGCGGGGTGCGCATTTCTTCGATGACCGGCACGAAGCTGATGCCGAGTATGCCAATCGCGTGCAGTGCAGCCGCAACAAACAGCGCAAACGTCAGGCGATCAGGTTGCTTCGGCGGTTCGGCATCAAAGTTTGCTGCGTCCATCAGAGTACCGTCACCCGGGTTGTAGCGCCGGTGCGAATATACATTTCATGTGCACACCGCTTAGTATAAAAATAGCCGGGCGCTCCCCTCAAATTGTTGGCAGGTGTTCTAGTAATCAATGGACTTTGCCGTCGCAAATTGCTTTTGTTTCCAGCAGTGTTCAGGTCTGTCTGCTTAACCCACTTATATATAGAAGGTGTGCGAGCGAAAAAAACACTTGTAACGTTGCTTTTCGGTGGAAATCAATAAATTTAGTTGCCCGCTGCTACCGCGCCCACCAGTCTCTTATACCGGTAGCCGCTCGGCCAGGGCCGTTAGATACTGATCAGCGATACCCAAGTCAGCATGCGCCTCGAGCTCGCGTACACATGTCGGGCTGGTGACATTAATTTCTGTAATTCGGGTGCCGATGATGTCAACCCCGACAAACAACAGATCTTTTGCAAGTAGCTCGGGTGCCAACGCGGTTACGGTAGCACGGTCTGTATCTGACAGCGGTGTCGGTACGCCGCGGCCACCGGCGGCAAGGTTGCCGCGTGTTTCGCCCTGGGAGGGTACCCGTGCCAGAGCATATTCAACCGGCTTTCCGGCGACCACCAGAACACGTTTGTCTCCATCGACGATTTCCGGCAGGTAGCGTTGTGCCATGATCTGTCGGGTGCCGCGCGCGGTCATTAGTTCAAGCACGACACTGGTGTTGGGGTTGCCAGACTGCAGACGAAAAATTGACTCACCACCCATGCCATCAAGCGGTTTAACAACAATATCCTGATGCTCATCGAGAAACTCGCGTATCAGCTGGTCTTTCATCGTGACCAGTGTTGGCGGGCAGTGTTCACTGAACCAGGCGGTGTAGAGCTTTTCGTTAACGTCCCGCAAAGAAGACGGTTTGTTGCTGACCACTACGCCGTCGGCTTCAGCCCGTTCCAACAAATATGTGGAGTAAATGTAGTCCATATTAAACGGTGGATCCTTGCGCATCAGAACGATATCCAGTTCCGCTAATGGGGTATCAACGGTTTCGTGTTGATCGAACCAGTGATCGTTGTCATCAAAGACACTTACACGCGAGCGGGTTGCATAGACTTTGCCGTCACGCATATACAGGTCGTGTTGTTGCAGATACCATAACGTCCAGCCTTTGGATTGAGCCGTCAGCATCATAGCCAGCGTTGTGTCTTTGTAGGGTGTGATTGACTCAATCGGGTCCATCACAATACCAATATTTATTGTCATAGCTTCACAGTAAAAAATTCGGGTGGACAATGCATCACGGGGTTGAACGTTGGCCGCTTTGTATCGATTGACGCGCGATAATGCTCAACTCGGTAAACGCCTATTGTCTCACGGGTTGGGCAAGGAACTATATTTACATTTTTGTCAGTAGTCAGTTGTGCCGGTCAATAAATAAACCCTGAGCGTCCGATAAGGCAGTTTCACGATCAACAACTCCCGCTAATTTAAAAAAATAGTGACAATCCGCATTAGCACTGATTGCCAGCAACGGGCGCTTCGGCTAAGGTAGGCGCAGTTACCGGTCAGCGCGGTTTGGTGGTTGTTGTGACCATTGTTTGTGGCCAATCTTGAGGTTGATCGGAGCCGGTGGTTATATGATGCGCAGTTTTGATCAATACAGGCGCTGACAAACACCCCGGTGCTGACTTTGCCGTAACCCTGTTAACTTTAATAGTGTGATAGCCGCGCGAGACTTAAGCAATACAAAGCTCATTAGATTTTTCAGCTTTGTTTGAGTTTTATGGTTGCAAGTACCGGTTACAACGGATGTAACGACCCGGGTAAACCTTCTCTATCAGGCTGCACCGTTTCGTGCTCGTTGATGCAAACGGGCCCGGCGGTTACGTACAGTTAGTTCAACTATAAGCGGCAGTAGCCCCAGGGATTAATTAATCCCGATGGGTTCATTGCAACTATGTGCTAGCTTGACAGGCAAGTAACTCTTGACAGAAACACCGCAGATAGACAAAACCCGATCGACAAACGTATCGCCCGGAGACGTTCCCGCCGTTGCAGAAGACATCGCGATCACTGGTAGACCTGACACGTCTGCCGATCGAAAACCGGTGAAAATCATGGTTGTCGATGATAGCGAAACCATCCGCCGTTCAGCGTCCAGTTTGCTGAAGGATGAAGGGTTCGATGTCGTCACGGCAGATGACGGCTTTGATGCGATTGCCAAAATCGTCTCGTCACGACCGGATATCGTTTTTGCCGATGTATCTATGCCGCGTTTGGATGGCTACCAAACCTGTGCACTGATAAAAAACAATCCCGGCTTTCGCCATATTCCCGTGGTCATGCTTTCAAGCAAAGACAGTATCTTCGACAAAGCGCGTGGTCGGTTGGTCGGTTCTGAACACTACCTCACGAAACCATTTACCCGTCGCGATCTCATTCGGGCGGTGAAGCGTCACGCGCGCTCCGGGTGATGGGTGAACACCTTCTTCGGTAAAAGATCCGGGTTTCGTAATTTCGTCACGAAAAAATCGCCCGCTGATTGCAGACGGAGGCGGTAAAATCTGTAGTTTTGATGCGGGTTCTGATTATTTAGAATAGCTTCACATGCCTGCGACAGCTATGCAGGCTCGATTGGAACTGGTGGGGCCGTGGCCAATATTCTGATAGTAGAAGACTCTCCAACCGACGCGATGGTACTGCGTCGGACGCTGGAGCTGAGCGGGCATCAGGTGTGTGTCGCCAGTGACGGCCTGCAAGCCATTGATCATGCAGCCGTGCATTTACCGGACGTGATACTGATGGATATCGTTATGCCGCACCTCAACGGCTTTCAGGCGACCCGCGAGTTGCGCCGTCTCCCGTCGACTGCTGATATTCCCGTCATCATGGTGTCCACCAAAAAGCAACCGACTGACAAGTTGTGGGGCTTGCGTCAGGGAGCTGTTGACTACCTGTGCAAGCCGATTGATCCGGTTGTGCTGACTGCGTCCGTCAATCAGGCGATCGCCGACCTGCCGGGTGCAACTGCCTGATGGATGGTCTGACCGAGAGTCAAATTGCAACTGCCCCTGCCATTGGTGCAGGCGTCGTTGACGGCAGCGCTGATTTTATTGAGGGCTATGCCTTTCGCAGTGGCGAAACCCATTGGCTGGATACCAGTGGTTGTCTGTGTGAGGTTGTCGAGGATTTACAGCTTCATGATGTGGCCGGTACGTCAGACTGGTTTGCCGGTCTGGCCAACTACCGCGGCTATTTACTCCCGGTGACCGATTTGCGCCTCTGGCTTGGTTTGCCTTTCCGGGTAAAAAATGCTCAGCCCGAAGATCTTCCGCGAGCGGATTCCAGTAGTCACAGATTAATCGCGCCGTTCGCCGCGACAGCAAGGACGGGCGGACGGTTATTGATTATTCAACCGCAGATCAACCAGCGGGATCAGCTATCCCATGAACAACACCCCGAGTCGCGCTCGGTCGCTCTGCAATTTGCACTGCGTGTCGATGAAGTGTTCGGCTACAGAGCCGTCAGGGGCGACAGGATCAGCAAGGTGGTCGCACCCGGAGCAGCGCTTGACGACGATGTTGTCGCAGCGGTAACTGCCGAGGACGCCATCAGATTGGCATCGATCAAGACCGACAAACCTTCGCATGCCGCTGCACTGTTGGCTGGTATGATTACGCCTGGCGACAACGATCAGTCGATACAGCTGCTTTGTGATTTGAGTACCTTAATTAATACGCCGGTGTTCACAGACATTCGTAATGCACATCTGACAGGCATTGCCGGAGGGAGTGTGTGAACCGGACATTTGCGCCTGTTCCGGCACAGGGACAGTTACTTGGCAAGCGTGGCTGGTTAACCTGGCCACTCTTGATAATCGGTGTATTGGGTCTTCTGAGCTCGCTGTATTTTTTCTATCGTGCGTACCAGCAGTCTGGTAACGATGCGGCTGTTCAGCAGACCTTGTTACAGCAACATCGACTGTCCGGAAATATTCGTAAACGCTGGACACAGGGGCAGGGTCTCGACCAACTGGAAAAGCCGCTCGAAGTATTTCTTCAATCGCACAGTGAGCTAATTGATCGTGCGAATGCAGCGGACGGAGACAACGACGCGCTCAACGCCGTATCCGAGCGAACTGTCGATGCGCTGGCCGGGTTACGCAACGCTCTGCCGGCTGAAACCGGTGAGCCACCTGCCGTTGTAGACGCTGAAGCTACCCGTTCGATAACCCGGGCAAGCAACTCAACCGGTGTATTCGGTAAGGCGACCACCCTGATTGAAACCACGGCGACGCTGCGTGCCATGCTGGCACGGGACCAGGCAACGCCGGTGCAGGTTGAAACAGCCGGCCATCTTTATCAGTTATCTGTGTCGGTTGCTGATCGACTCGGCGTAAATACTGGCGACCCGAATTCTCCTGATATCGGTGCCGCACAGGGACCGTGGCTGGTGTTTGAACAAATCCTCAAGCGTATGGAGGCGATGGTCGGTACCGGCGAAGTGTCATCAGAAAACCATTTGGTGCTGATCAATGACGTGCGTGCCCGACAGATGGAAATGAATCGTCTGTTTGGTGCAATAAGGCGCGGTGAAGTGGTTGAACAGGCACCAGTCGAATCAGTCACACAGCAAAACGATGACGACAGTACGCGTGGCGTGCTGACACGGCTCGATACCCGGCATGCACAGCTTGACGACGGCCTGGTAGCATTTCAATCAACGTGGATAACCCAGCAGAGCGCGCGCGCGAACTGGTTTAATTGGGGGCTTTTAACTGGATTGTTATCCAGCGCGTTGCTAACGATGCTGAGTCTTTATGCGCTGACACGTACACAGGTTGATACGCGCGTGTCGCGCAGTGATGAACAACAGCGCGAAGCTTCAATACTTAAACTGCTGAATGAGATTGAATCACTGGCTGAAGGTGATTTGAACACACAGGCAACGGTTACCGAAGGTGTTACCGGTGCTATTGCTGACAGTGTTAACTACGCGGTCAGCGAGCTACGACGTTTGGTAGGCACCGTGTCGACTTCATCCGAGCGTGTCTCAGTCGCTGTGGAAGAAACCGGTGCTACCGCACAGCAGTTGGCTAACGCCGCTGTGGTGCAGTCGCGCGAGATTTCTCGATCATCGGCCTACATGACAGCGCTGTCTGACACCATGTCGCAACTCTCTGTGCAAAGTACGGAGGCTGCAGAAATCGCTGGCGAATCGGTAGCGCTTGCCACCGAGGGTGCAGTGGCTGTTCAGCAAACAGCCGAAACGGTTCATGTAGTCAATGACAACACGCGGCAGGCGACGCGTATGATGCGCCGTCTTGTTGATAGTGCGTCGCAAATAACCCGAAGTGTGCGCCTGATCGATGAAGCCGCCGAGAAAACCCGGCTGCTGGCTATGAATACAACCATCCGCTCTCGTGCCGGTAATGCGACTGCAGCCACAGAGGCACGACAGGATCTTGCCGATGTTGCCGATCAGGTGCAAACACTAGCCAATCGCCTGGGTCAATCGGCTGCGGAAATCGAAACGCTGGTCACTGTGGTGCAACAGGATGTCGGTGTGGCGCTTGATAATATCCAACAAATCGACACATCCATGGTGGATCTGACAGGGCGTGCCGGTAATGCTGAAAACAACCTCACGCAAATCAATGATATATCGGAGCGTCTGCAGCAGGTAGTTGACTCGATCAGTACTCGTGCACGTAAGCAAACTGCCGTGGTTGAAAAACTTGCCGGTAACATGGATGTCATAAACGAAGTTACACGCCAGTCGTCACACGGATTGCGCTTGTCCGCTTCGGCATTGGAAGATCTGCGTCTGATGTCTGTTGAGCTGCGTGACAGTGTCGCTGAATTCTCACTCCCTGAGCGCGATATCGCGGCGATTGCGGCACGCACCGACAGAATTCGCTCGCACGAGCATGTTGGTGCCGGCTCGGCAACGCTGGCAGTTAATCACGACATGCTGGCATTGGGCGACAACACGCTTGACAGACAGACGCGTGCCATAGAAAAACACGAGGTTGACGATTTACTGAATGCAACACTTTCTTCCACAAGCTCAGCAAGCTCAGCAAGCTCGGCAAACCGTGTTGAAAATCGATCAGCAGATTTATCGCAAAGCGCTGACAGCACTCTGTCACCTGCGCAAAACGACGCTACGCTTCTGCTCGACACCGATGCGAAATCCGCATCCGGCGCTGTAGCTGATTCACCCGATAATGAGGCAGCAACTGATCAGACGCAGTTGAATGACCTAACCGCTGGCACTGATGATTTCACATTGGCATCAGATGACGTACTGGTGGATATGGATTCTGATGCCACCCAGTTGCTTGATTCCGTGCGTGATAGCACTTCACTGCAAAATGCGACGCAAGTCACCGGTGACAATGCATCTGCTGAGACTGATAGCACGCTGTTAATTGATTCGGGTTTTACTGACAAGGTCAGCGGTTCTGATGTTGGTGATAGTGATGATGCGGATAAGACTCAAGTCGTAGACCCGCTTTTTGCTGGTACCGTCGCCATTGAAGACAATCTGGTTGAAGATATCGCTGACGAACTTGTCGATATCGATTCAGATGCAACTCTGATCATTGAATCAGACACTGATACGTCGGTTGTTAAGGCAGTCACTAAGGAAAAGCTGGATATCGGGCATGACTGACAGCCGTGCCACGCTTGATTTTACACGCCCTGTTCTGGCGGAAGTTCAAAACGCGGTTGTCGCGCTACAACCTGTTCTTAAAAATGCTGTCGAGTCGAGCAGCGAGCCTGCCTGGTGCGAAGTTGATCAACGTCTGAAGGTTATTGCTGATACGCTGACTTTGGCGAACCTGCAGGGTGCGCGCTTACTGGTTGAAGAAATGCAGGCGGTTGCGGCCACGCGCCCGGGTTTTGCTGGTTCGCCGGAGGCTCACCGTGCTGATCAACGTGCCTACGGCATCGCTGATACGGACGCTGATACGGATATCGCTTCTGCAGATAATCAGACCTCATCTGCACAGTCAGATGCAGCTGACGAAACGCATCCGCAATCATCTGCAGTTAACTTAACGGATGCGCAATATCAGCTGCCAGCCGCCGCTAACGCCTTCATTGATTATGTTGACTTCCTGCTCGCCGGTAACGCTGATCGCGTTCCGGCTTTGGTTCCCTTCGTAAACAATCTGCGTGCCTGCCGTCACGAACCGCTGCTGTCGGAAACAGTTGTTGCGGCGGATGTGTTCGGTGTTCGCTCAAGCCTCGACGTAGATCGTGCTGCAGTCGAAGTACTTAGTCAGCTAAACGCGGAAATGCGTAAGGTGCGCTTGCCGTTAATGCAGTCTATTCTGCAGATTTGTCGTACAGATGAGTCAACCGAGTCGCAACGTAAAGCGACTGAAACTGTTGTTCCTTTGCTTGAGCGACTACAGCAGGCGAGCACTGATGACTTACTTGAACCGCTTGAGCGGCTATGGTCGCTGGTTCAGGCGGTATGTCTGTCGATTACAGATTCGTCGCTGGCTATTGATACTGCAATCCGTCAGTTGCTGGTTCAGTTTGAACGGTATCTCGGCACGTTACAGGAAACATTGGACGGATTAACTGCGCGGATGCAAACAACCCGGCAACCCATCGCTGATGACGCAATGCAAATTGCGTTACCTGATCGGCTTGTTCGTAATCTGTTGTACTACACGGCTTACTCGCAATCGCAGCACCCGCAGGTCGTTGCAGTTCGCGAACATAACCAGCTGAGTCAACTCCTGCCACACAGTGCTGCTGTAGCGCCGGCACAAAAACTATCGCGCGCATTGGATCGATCGATCGTAGATAACCTGATGCGCGAAGTAAAGGATGCCCAGGCGCTGCTTGATGAACACGCAGAAACCGGATTGAAGACACAACAGCAGTTGCGCGAAACCGCTACACACATGCAACAGGTTGCTGCAGGGTTTCTGTTGTTAGGCGAATATGGATCAGAGCAACAAAGCCGTCAGGTTGCCGTAATTATTGAAGAGATTGCCGAGTTGCCCGACCCGGAGCAGATGCAACAGCTTGCCACTGAGTTGCTGTTATTGCAGGAACGCCTGAGTCAATTGCAGGAAGATGGCGGGCGTATGCGTCTGTTTGCAGGCAGCTCTGCCGGTCTCTCTGACAATAAAAATAACCAAGCGACATCCAACCGTGCGACATCCTTCTCTGAGCTTAATTTATCTGAGCGTAATTTGTCGGCGTTCAGTATGGACCGCACGATTACACATTGTGTTGAAGAGGCCAGAGCACAGCTCGCTTCACTGGAAAATTTCTATCTCGATCACTACGAGATCGCGTTGGAAGATCTTGCTGCACGCGAACAACCCGATCTGCACATAGCGGGTAATGATGGAACGCAGGATGCGGCTGATGAAACACTGTCAGAAACTGCTGTTGTTGTCAGAGCACCGGAAAAACGTGCTAGCGCAAAGTCAGGTTCGCTTGGTGCGCACGCGACAGCAATGGAACGCGCTGCCCAGGCGTTGATGATTATTCCACTTCCAGAGGCTTCGCCGCCACTTGCGATTGTGTCACGCTACTTGCGCTGGTGCGATGAGCAGAGTGACGACAAAGTCGCAACTACAGCTGTAACAGCGGCTGTAACAGCCGACATGCACGTTGCATTTGCTGATCTGGTGGTAAACCTCTCACACTACCTTGATGCGACGATTCGGGGTCAGGCGGTTGCCGGTGACCTATTGCAGAACACGGAAGTCGCAATGCAGTGGCTGGAGCAGGTGCTGGACAATGAAAACGAAACGCTGTCAGGTAGCACGGATGTGCAAGCCTATAACCCGGCGCTAATCAGATCACCCTATCGGGCACAAACGGAATTCGATGTTGATGCTGAAGATACCGGTGCCAATGACCGCGAAGGGAGTAACAGCATTAGTGAACGCCCGTTGCATGCAACAGGTGCTGTATCTGATCGTTCTTATTTAACAGGTGATTTTGATAGTAAGGCTAACGACAGTACGCATGGCAAAGGCCTCGATAGCCGGTACACATCCATTGCGTTAAGTCATTTCGGTGAATTGAATGAGCACTTTAGTACCTGGCGGCAATCGCGTGACCCGGCTGCGCTGCATGCACTGCAGGACGTATACCGGGCACTCGAGCAGGTCAGTTCGAAATCCGGTGCTGCTGACGTTGCAGAGCTCTGCAAGGCTAATCGTTCGCTGCTGCGACAGTCGAGTGACGAACCATCGAACCAGGACGGTGTGCAAGGGCAGTCATCTATTAATGCGGCTGTTACTGACCGGTTGTTGCAAGAAAGCATCGCGACATTACCTCAGTTACTCAACGATACATACCTCGATGATCCTGCTGTAGCACGGCCTTCGGCTGATGATGAGAGTGTCCTGACGGGATTGCTGCAACGACTTGAATCTGCGACTACCCGGTCGTTGGACTCCGTTGAGTTTGTCGGGTCGCAGGAAAAATTGCAGGACAAATTTCTTGACGAT
Source organism: uncultured Granulosicoccaceae bacterium (assembly GCA_937951345.1). GTDB lineage: Bacteria > Pseudomonadota > Gammaproteobacteria > Granulosicoccales > Granulosicoccaceae > CALFCE01. The sequence goes on along the minus strand of CALFCF010000040.1, from coordinate 12,293 downwards.
ACGCTTGCGCTGACAAACGACGGAACACATGACAGTACATTGTTTGATGTATTTCGTCATGAATGCGCCGGTCACCTGGCTACCCTGAATGGTGTTGTCGATGCAGCTGTACGTAGTGGAACGGACGTGCCGGTCAGTAACAGATTCGCCCGCACGCTACATACCCTGAATGGTAGCGCGCTGACAGCTGAAGAGACAGGTATTGCCTCGCTTGCGGCGGCTTTAGAGTCACGCATAGAAAGTTATCGTCGCACCTCTACTGCACTAACGCATGATGAATGGTTACACATCAACGCGGCCATTGATCAGTTGGCAGAGGTATTAAATGCACGCCAGTCAGGTGTCGGTGTTGAGGCTGTTGATAACATGGTGAAGCCGGTTATCGCGAAGTTGAATAGCATGAGTGCACGCGGTGACCGTCTTGAACATAATGCCTTCGATAGTGCTATGGATGTCAGCGATAATCATGATTATGATGATACGGATGCGTTAGAAAGCCGCACAGTTGATATACCAGCTAATCTGCAAAGTAACGATTCAGCAGCCAGTGGTGCTACCGGATTCTCCGCACAAACTGCATATACAAGTAAGCCAAATCAAGCGCTTTTTCTAACCTTTATAGATGAAGCAGATCAGATTCTGCGCAAGTTACAGAACATGCACGGCACGCTTTCCGGGTCGGGTGTACGCGCACATCAGGTTTTACGGGATGGTTTACGTCAACTGCATACGCTAAAAGGCAGCGCCAGAGTTGCCGGCTGTGAGCCGATGGCTGTGCTGGCACATCAGATAGAAAATCACTGGCTTGGCTGGCGTCATGATGACGCGGGATTCAACGTAAAACGTCAGGATCTATTTCTTGCGTCAGTTGATGCGTTGCAAATCAATCTTGAGCAGGCACGTAGCGGGCAGCCGATGGGTGATTTCAACCTGTTACTGGAAGAGCTCATCCAGGATCGTGAGCAACTGGGGGACGAGCACTCGGTATTAGCGACGCGCAACGTCGGCAGTGACCCGCTGGAGCTAAGCGCGGACGATAACCTGACAGCTGACGCGTTTGCGACGACTGATGCGATAGATAGCACCCGTGATTTGTCTTCCGATACGGATAAAACACTAATCGATGAACTCGAGACTACCCTCGAGAATACCGCTGAATCAACAGCGTCCATGTCTCGCGAGAGTATGCTGTTCGACGCGGGTGTTGACGGACCCGGTAATGCAGAGGCAATAGAAGCTTTCGAAACAAACAGGCCCGGTTCTGAAATTGATCAGCAGGTGTTATCGCGATTGCATTCGCTAGCGACGCGTATCAGTTTGCAGCAGGGTGATTTGCACCAGGGCTTGTCGCTGCTACGCGACAATCTGCTTGATCTTGATAAATCGAGTGTGATGTTGCGCCAGAAACTGCGCGAGCTGGATCTGGAAACGAGTGTTGTACCTGCCGTGCCGGGTCACAGCACCAGTGCTACGCATAATGCTTCGCTGGACAGTTCGTCGCACAGCACATCCCCTGCAGACTACAGTCCTGATCAAAACACAGACCGCTTTAAAGATGAGGTGGTCGATCGAACAACAGAGCGTACAACACTGGCCACGGCGGAAGATTCACGTCAACTCAGTGAAGTGCTGCATGATCTCGATACCATTCGCGATGCATTGCATGAGCGCTTGCGTCATGAGGAAGAAACACTGGCCCAAACCTCGCGCCTTGCATCTGAAATTCATGAGACTGTTCTGAGTGCCAGACTGGTCCGGTTCGATACGTTGACGCATCGTTTGCAAAGCGTTGTACGACAGGCCGGACGTGCTCTGCAAAAAGAGGTCAGTTTTCGTATCTCCGGCGGCGATGCAAGCATAGACCGTGATATTCACGCACAACTCGCAGCGCCGCTTGAACACCTATTACGCAATGCAGTCGTGCACGGCATTGAAAACCCGCAACAACGTCGGGCGTTGGGTAAACCACCGGTTGGACTGGTTCAAGTCAATGTCAGCGTATCGGGGAATTATCTTGATCTGGATATAAAAGATGATGGCGGTGGTGTCGACTTTGAACGCTTACGCGAGCTGTCCGGTGATAACACACTGGATGTACAGACACTGCTTGCACGATTGCCACAATTAGGTCAAAGCACTCGCGGGCACACTGATGAGCTTGCAGGTCGTGGTGTGGGTCTGGGTACGGTCAACCAGTCGCTGTCTCAGCTTGATGGCACGCTGCAGTTTAAATCCAGCGATCCTGGTGGCACATCCATCCATGTGCGTATTCCGTTACAAGTGCAATTGCAACGGGCTGTTGTATTTACACTGGGTGCGACCGACTTTGCAGTGCCTGCAGAGTTTGTCAGCGCGGTGCGAACATTACCCTCTTCGATTGAAAGTGCATCTGCTGTGCAGATGTTTGACAGCTATCCACCGTATGATTTACGACGCTTACTTGGTATGGAAGCGAGGAGTTCCAACGCCTATCCGGGTACCGCGCGACAACTGCTTGAAAACACATTAAGCCCACCGAGAGTAATCCTGATGGCGCACGACGGGCAACGTTTTAGTCTGCAGCCCGATCATTTGGTGGGTTTTCGTGATCTTGTTACGCGCCCACCGGGTCGGCAATTGGCATCGCTCGGTATTTACTCCGGTGTTTCCTTGCAGTCAGACGGTCGCCAGGTGATGGTGCTGGATGCACGCGGTTTGATGAAGAACTTCCCGTTGGATTCGCCGGCTGATAACGCTCGCCCAGGTGCAGCGGCAAACACGACGACTTCTCGTGTTACAGATACTGAAACCGCTCTTTATTCCGATGATCCAGATGATACCGATGCTCTGGCGCTGAACGATTCAGGTGAACCGTTGAGCATGGATGACACGCAACAAATTCCTGCTCAAGCGCAATCACATCATGCCACCAGACTGTTTGTCGATACACTGGACTTTGGTAAGGAGACTGCTGCAGCTCGAAGACAGCTTGAAGCCAACAAGAGTGCAGGCGATGTGTCAGGTGATATCGAGCCGTGCGTGATGATCGTCGATGATTCAGTGACGTTACGTACCTACACGCGTGATATCGTGACATCAGTGGGTGGTGATGCGAAAGACAAAAGACTACCGTTTCGTTCTATAGAAGCGCGCGACGGTCTGGAAGCACTGCAAGCGCTTAAACACATGGATCATCCGCCGGCGCTGCTGATTGTCGATGTTGAAATGCCTCGCATGGATGGCTTTCAACTGGTCGCAGCGCTGCGTAAGATTGAACGTTACACGAAGCTGCCGGTTGTTATGATCAGTTCGCGTACTGGTAACTCGTATCGACACCGTGCGGCAAAGCTCGGTGTTGTTGCCTATTTGGGTAAACCCTATCAGGCAGAAGAGTTAACCGGCATCATGCAGAGTCTGGGGCTTTCAAATAAACAACAGCAGGAACCCGCAATTCCATCATGAAAAAGGTCGGTATCGTTGGTGGGTCCGGTTATACCGGCGTTGAACTGTTACGTATTTTACTCAATCATCCACAGGTCGAAATTACCGTTATCTGTTCGCGCAGCAATGACGGTACCCGTGTTGATGAGTTGTTCCCGAGTCTGCGGGGTCTGACGGATTTGTGTTTTACCGACCCGGCGAACACGGATCTGTCACGTCTTGATCTTGTGTTTTACGCAACACCGAACGGTACAGCCATGTTAACGGCTGACGACCTATTGCAGCAGGGCGTGAAGATTGTTGATCTGTCTGCTGACTTTCGCCTTAAAAATGTTGCCGTCTGGGAAAAATGGTATGGCCAGACGCATGCGTCACCGCATCTTCTGCAGGGCGCCGTTTACGGATTGCCGGAAATTAACCGCGATGCCATTCGACAAGCCACGCTGGTTGCCAACCCCGGTTGCTATCCCACCTGCATACAACTCGGGTTCCTGCCGCTTCTAGAAGCCGCTCTGGTAGACACACAGTCTCTGATAGCTGATGCCAAGTCGGGTGTCAGTGGTGCCGGGCGTAGTGCCAGTGTCGCCACACTGCATGCTGAAGTGTCTGACAACTTTCGTGCTTACGGGGTTGCCGGTCACCGCCACTTACCTGAAATAGAGCAGGGCCTTGATCAAATAACAGACGCCGATGTGCAGCTGACATTTACACCGCATTTGTTGCCCATTGTTCGCGGCATCCATGCAACGCTGTACGCAACGTTAACCGATACGAGCATCGATCAGGCAGCGTTACAGGAACTGTTTGAATCGCGTTACCGCGATGAGTGGTTTGTTGATGTCATGCCACCCGGAAGCCACCCGGAAACGCGTTCCGTTAAAGGTGCAAACCACTGCCGGATGGCGGTATTTAAACCACAGGACCGCAATACGGTGGTGGTGCTGACGGTTGAAGATAATCTGGTTAAAGGTGCTGCCGGTCAGGCAGTACAGAATATGAACCTGATGCTCGGCTTTGAAGAAAAAACCGCACTCGAGTCCATCGCACTGCTGCCGTAATTTTCGGTAGTACCCTCGCCGTCATATTCTCCTGCCCATAGTTTTGACGTAACACACGTCGATATTGCCGGCATTGGGCATTGCGGCAATGGGTGGTGGAACGATCTGTCGATTCTTATCGCGCTCCGTGTGGCGTTCGCACAGCGATTGTCTGGCAACAGCGCTGGTATGAATCTTGTTGCATCACAAGCACTATTCCTGTGATGACAGCAATCCCGTCTTGACTCTGCCATGACGCTCACACCGTTAGACAATTCCCACATAACCCGGCCGCTGATGATGGGCCTGGGCGTTTTGACTGTGTTTTTAGCGGGTTGGGTCGTCGGTAGTGGCACGAGCGATGGTCCCGCGACCATCTCGTTGACCCAGGAGCGTCAGTTTAACGAGCTGGATAAACAGAACCGGCAACTTTCAGACGAAGTACATCTGCTGACAGCGCAACGTTACAGTGATGAACAAACCATTCGTGATCTGCAAACCGATCTGACTGACCTGCGATTAACCCGTTCACGTGAGCGCCAGGAGCTGGTCATGTTTCGTAACCTTGCAAAGGCGGGCGATGACCGCAAAGGCATTGCTATTGATGCAATGACTATTTCCGATCTGGGGCAACAGCGCTTTTCTATTGAATGGCGACTGACGCAGCCGCGTGGTCGCAAGCGTGTCAGTGGTGATCAGACGGTCGTCATTGAAGGTACTGACGCTGCAGGCGAGTACCGATCAATCAATATTGGTTCGCTAACCCTTTCTCCAAAAGCCGAATCGCAAGACAGTTTGGCGCAAGGGGCCAAAGGGGCGCAAAGGGACAGTGATTCAGGTGCAACGACGCACGATCAATCGTATTCACCTTCCGACTGGATAGACCGGCAGGTCTCCTCTGGCGAGGGTGTTGAATTACTGCCTGATGCAGCCAATGATCTGTTGGAATCCGGAAGCCCGCTATCACCGCAACTCGCAGTGATTGCATCCGGTCTCGGGCGTTACCCTGATTTTGATTTTCGTTATCTGGAAAACTTCGTGGTGACCGTTGAGGTTCCGGATGATTTCACACCGGAGATGATCGGCTTTGCTGTTGAACCTGAATCGGCCTACAGTCCTACGATCAAGCCGGTCGCAAAGCTCTTCCCGTGGCGGATCGATACCGATGTTGATGCGTCTAATGAGTAATAAACGGCAAATAAGGCTCGGTAGACGGGGTTATAAAAAGAATAAAAGTAGTTATATAATACTATTTACTACCGTTTAACGCCGTTTTTAAACGACTTTAAAATCCTTTACGAAAAAATGTTGGGGTTTCTGCTGGTCGCCCCCATAATACTTGACGTATTTACTAGGTTAAGATAGCTTGCCGTTTCAGGTAGCGAAGCCGCCCTGCCAGTTTCTCAGAGATCCGATAATGAATGCAGAAGTAGAAAACCTTGATGATTTTGAAATGCCCGATCCATTGGTGTTCACCGAAGCGGCGGCGTTGAAGGTCAAATCTCTGATCGAGGAAGAAGGTAATCCTGAATTGATGCTGCGTGTTTTCATATCCGGTGGTGGCTGTTCCGGATTTCAGTACGGTTTTACGTTCGACGAGATGGTGCAGGACGGAGACACCGCGGTTGAGAAGGAAGGCGTGAAATTGCTGATTGACCCGATGAGTTTCCAATACCTGACCGGTGCTGAAATCGATTACACCGAAGGGCTGGAAGGTTCGCAGTTTGTTATCCGAAACCCCAACGCAACCACTACCTGTGGCTGCGGCAGCTCGTTCTCGGTCTGATATTTAAAATCTCTCCTATCCCGGGTATCGCCTGAGAACCCGGCTGTTTTGTATCTCGCTTTGACAGGTGAGCGCTGCCTTGAGCGGCGTGCTCGGCTCTTTTACGCGAATCCTGCTCGAGCAGTTACACTCGGTTGTGAGTAAACGGTACCCGAGATTCAACAATTAAAAGGGGTTTTGCTTTAAACACCCGCAAACCCTTCCTGTATCTTGCATCAGTAATCAGATCAGCAATCAGTTGGCTTAATCCGTTCGCGTTTTTCGTACTCGCGTAATTCGTGCGACTGCGTGTGACGCTACTAGCGTCGATCACGGGAATTTCAGCAACGGATTGTTCAAAAATAGAACAATACGCAGGGTAGGGAATATACTCGGTGCGTATGGCGAAATCCTCACTGGCAACTTGTCCACAGCCCCACTGAATTTTTTGTTAAAAATTACAGAAATTACCGCGATTTGTTCTAAACTTCGAAGTTACCTGTGAGTTTAGGGAACTGACTGCTTTTTGGATTATCTTTGCAACGGTAAGTCAGGTTATTCTCGCAGGCAATTACAACAACAAAAAAACTAAAAAAGAACGACAAAACGTCAGGGAAAAGATAATCGGAGGGGTCCAGGGAGGCATCAGGATCCAGTAGCTTAGGGCTTATTGAAACTTTGCTTTCATCGGCCTGGCTCTTCATCAGCTAGGCCTTTTTAGCTGATGGCTTTCAAGTGAGACGGCAAAACGCCGGAACGCGCCGGGTAAGCTCCGGAAAAGCGGGATACTGAATAAACTTATTTCACTGCGCTATGCAAATCGATTTCAAGCCGGGACATGGCCCCGGCGCGACGCCTTCCAGGAAATCGCAGCCCGGATTTACAGGCCGCTTGGCTAGTCGACTGACTGCGCAGCCTGTCGGGTTAAAATTCCGTAGCAGCAACCAAAAACTGGGAGCAGTGCGAGTGGACAATTCGGCTCAATCCGCCGGGCGACAATATTTGTTCGTATTCGGTGCCGGCTGCATAGCCACCGGTGCGGCGTTCTATCTGGTCAGCATGGCCGGCATTCTGACTGGCTCGAAAGACGGCGCACGCGACAATACGGCTGATCTGGGTTCCGTGAAAACGGCAACCTTTCATGACACTGTTTTGCGTGCACCGCAGTTACCAAAACCCATACCGCAGCCGACTTTTCGTTTCGATGATGCAGATACTATCCAGACTGCGTTATTGCACGACCCGGTTCAGGATCAAAATCATCCGGACCAGTTACAACAGGCGTTCACACCACAAACCTTTGTTGACCTGATAGGCCCTAAAGACGCGACACCGCTGGAAAAGCAGGCGATGCTTGACGACATCAAGAACGCTGAGCGATTCCTGCCACCGCTGGAAACTCAAACCAGCTTCCCGCAGCCATCGTTTGGCATCGAGGAAGTCAAGCAACCATTGCAGCAGGATCAAACCAAAACGGTTGAAGTGGTCGCAGGCGATTCGTTTTCAAAAATACTTAACGACAACGGTGTGGCGCGTGCTGAACTGGGTGTGTTGGAAGAACACGAACTGATTCAACGTCACCTGACACGCCTGAAGGTCGGTCAGAAAATGGAAGTCACACAGGACTGGCAGGGCGATTTCAAATCGTTGAGTATCAAGGTCAGCCGTGACACGCGGGTCAAGCTTGCCAAAACTGCTGACGGCTACGCGGTCGAGACAGTGCATCTGCCGCTTGAGTACGAGCGTGTAGTGACTTCCGGCACGATAGAGCAATCGTTGTATGCCGCTGCCGAGAAAGCGCAGCTGAAGCAGAACACGATTATGAACCTGGCGGATATATTCCAGTGGGAGCTGGATTTCGGTAGCGATATCCGCAAGGGCGATCACTTCAGTATTGTCTATGACCGTTTGTACCGCGACGGTAGATACGTCGGCGACGGCGACATCCTGGCTGCGGAATTTGTGCGTGGCAGCCGTGTGCACCGTGCGATCCGGTTTACCGATGAAAACGGCAAAACTCGATATTACGCACCGGACGGTAAGGCCAAGGGCCGTACCTTTAACCGCCACCCGGTAGATGTTGTGCGCATTACATCCAGATTCGATCCTGAGCGCATGCATCCGGTACTGCACCAAATTCGTGCTCATCGCGGTGTTGACTACGGCTCACCCTACGGTTCACCGATTCGCGCCGTTGCTGACGGACACATTTCGTTTGCCGGTAACCGCAACGCCTACGGTAAAACTGTCATTATCAAGCACGACTCCAAGCGCACGACCTTGTACGCGCACATGTCAAAGATAGACGGCGATACTAAAACCGGTCGTGAAGTAAAACGCGGCGATGTGATCGGGTATGTTGGTAACACCGGGCGCGTAACCGGGACGCACCTGCACTATGAATTACGTATTCGCGGCGTGCATGTTGATCCGCTTAAAACGGAGCTCCCGTCACCGGAGCCACTGGCCGCATCGCAACTGCCGGCGCTGAAATCGATTTCCAATGAATTACTGGCGCAAATGCGCAGCGTTAATGAGTCATTGGATGCCACTGTGGCGCGTCACACAGCCGAGTAACAACCCTGGGTCGGGAGTGGGTTGAGTTACTTGCACACCACTTCATCGCGAACAACAGCGCAACGCAAGGTCTGCAAGGGTTCGTCAAACCAGTAATCCAGCCCGCCGGATTCGTGCAGGCTGGTTAGTTCCTCGCAGCCGCCTATGTGATGGTTGTTGATGAAAATCTGCGGTAGTGTTTTAGCACCCCCACTTCGCTGGATCATCTCGTCGTACAGGCGCGCATCGTTCTCGATATTAATTTCACTGTAGCTTGCACCCATTGCGTTGAGACGCTGTTTTGAACGCTCACAAGGCAGGCACTCTGAGGCGGTATACAGTTCAATTGTTGCTACTGCAGCCATCGGGAATTCTCCACGTTGTCCAGTGTGTTCAGTAATTGCCGAGTGGTTTTTTGCGCAAGACCGGTTGCGGCATCAATCGGTGGACCCTGTGGTATGAATTTCCCGTTAGTGGGCTGGTTCCACGACAGAAAATAGCCTTCTTTCATCGCTTCCAGATCAAACGTATCGCTAAACGCACGCAAGGATCCGAGTCGCTCCATGTACTCGCTTATTGCCGGATAGTCGCTCAAGAAGTATCTGTTCAGTCGGTAGAGCGAGTGGTAGACACTATCGAATCGGCATAAATGCGGGAAGGTGTGAACATCAGCCAGCGTAATCCTGTCACCAATTGCATAGCGGCGACCGTGTGCCAAATGATTTTCCAGAACATCGAGGGCGTCGAAAACGCGATTGCAGGCTTCGTTGTGAGTTGTTTGCTGCTGTGCAAAACCGGCGTGGTAGATCGGTCCTATTAACTCCTCAGACAACCACTTAGAGAACTGCTTGATTTCATCACGTTTGCTTAAAGGATAAAGGGTTGTTTCGGTATCGTAGTTGTTGTCGAGTTGCTGGATAATTTCTGCGGACTCATTGTTTACGATTTGGCGGCTCGCGGTATCAAACAGGACTGGCACCGAAGCCCGCCCTGTGTAACCCGGCGAGGCGATCTGGTAGATATCGGGCAGAAAGTCTGTGCCTGATACCGGTGTATCAGTGCTGCCATGACCCGGGTAGCGCTGCGACAGCGGCCACCCCTGCTCGCTCTGGATAGAGCCGGCAATGGTGATGCCGATGTCCGACTCAAGCCCTTTCAACACACGGACGATTTCTGTTCGGTGAGCGAACGGGCAGATCTTGGCGGTGAATAACCAATAGCGGCCATCCTCCACTGGAAACGTCTTGCTGCCGAGACTCTGGTGAAAGGAAGTTGTTTCAACGTGGCATAACTCGGCGGTAGACATGGTGATTTAATCCGGTTTCGTGATGGTTAGCCTGTTCTGTTGGATGAGCGCGGTAGCGAGCTTGATGCCCCGGCATTTGTCCGGGACATCAGTCGTCGTGTTGAGATTAATGACTCATTTACCGGCGTATCGGTTAGTCGGACACCAGATGTGTGCCGTGGGTGAGTGCTGCACCAGCGCGCAGAGCTGTTGCGACGAACACAACCTCGGCCAGTTCTTCCTCCGTGGCACCCGCAGCCAAAGCTGCTTTGCGGTGTACTTCCAGGCAGTAGCCACATTGCGTGGTCAGTGCGACTGCTATTGCCATCAATTCCTTGTACTTTTTCGGGATTGCACCGTCTTTCATGGCCGCAGCGTCAAGCGCCTTGAAACCTTCCATAGCCTCGGGAGCAGATTGCGCAAGTGTGGGTATTTTTTGCAGGTTTTTGAAATCAAACATCTTGGGATTCTCCGAATAGGATGTGAAATGAAATGATATACCTATCAGTAGATAGATGAAACCATCAAAAGTTCCAAGCTGGGTGCATAGACTGTTGCACCTTGTTTGCGAAGATGAAGGAATACGCGAACAACAAGCCTTCGTTCACCTTATCGCAGGTCATTTCAAGCGGCTGCGTTCCAGAACAGCGACTTTTCCGAAGCCAATCAGTGTGCTAGTTGAGCACGTGCAACAGTCTATGCAGTCACTTTGCAAAATTTCCAATGTAGCGTTACACACGGATTTCACCGAAACGACACCATCTGAAAGCGTTTAAAAAAGAAGCAATTACTGCGAATTTGGAGGGTGATCACAAAACGCTTGACCGCAGTATTTTCGCCCCTATAATGCTGATTCGTTTTTACGGCTGGTGGCCAGTTTTACAAGCTGCCAGACGGCGGTAGAAATCTTCGGAATAAGTATTCCGGATGTATTTTTATCCAGCGCTTGATGCGGTTAATTACCGGCAGAAAACCGCTGACAAACGGATTAAGAGTTAAGCTTGTGCTCAGGGTAGCTTGAAAGCCACTCTGGACAATTTGAAGTCTGGATTGTCGCTTGTAAGCTATTGACTCTTAAGATGAGGGGCCCTATACTTCTTTGGCTCCGCTGAACGAAAGTTTCAGCCGCTCTTTTACAATTGAATCTTGTAACTTACATGGGTGCTTGTGCCGGTCTGGTTGGTTTGCCAATTGACTGAAGAAGTACCCTAAATGAAGCTTGTTAAAAGCATTGCTTTTTTCCAACTCATTCTGAAAAGGACGAGAAGGTCAAAGGCATGTTTTAAAAGTCTTTGTTTAATTCCGAGTTTATATAAACAGGAAATCGGTACTTCCGGGGACGACCAAGTCCCGGCAGTCAACTCGTTGACCGTCGGCTCAGGTTGGTTCCCAACTATCGATTTTGTGCATCGGGGTGGAAACACTCAAAAGCACAATACTTTTCAACTGAAGAGTTTGATCCTGGCTCAGATTGAACGCTGGCGGTATGCTTAACACATGCAAGTCGAACGGCAGCAGCAGAGCTTGCTCTGGCTGGCGAGTGGCGGACGGGTGAGTACAACGTAGGAATCTATCCAGTAGCTGGGGATAACTCGGAGAAATCCGAGCTAATACCGAATACGCTCTACGGAGGAAAGAGGGGGACTCTTCGGAACCTCTCACTATTGGCTGAGCCTACGCCGGATTAGCTTGTTGGTGGGGTAATGGCCTACCAAGGCAACGATCCGTAGCTGGTCTGAGAGGACGATCAGCCACACTGGGACTGAGACACGGCCCAGACTCCTACGGGAGGCAGCAGTCGGGAATATTGGACAATGGGCGAAAGCCTGATCCAGCAATGCCGCGTGTGTGAAGAAGGCCTGAGGGTTGTAAAGCACTTTCAAATGTGAAGAAAAGTTGGTTGTTAATAGCAGCTAGCCTTGACGTTAACATTAGAAGAAGCACCGGCTAATTTAGTGCCAGCAGCCGCGGTAATACTAAAGGTGCGAGCGTTAATCGGAATTACTGGGCGTAAAGCGCGCGCAGGCGGTTTGGTAAGTCAAATGTGAAATCCCAGGGCTCAACCCTGGAACTGCATTCGATACTGCCAGACTAGAGTGTAAGAGAGGGTTGTGGAATTCCGGGTGTAGCGGTGAAATGCGTAGATATCCGGAGGAACATCAGTGGCGAAGGCGACAACCTGGCTTAACACTGACGCTCAGGTGCGAAAGCGTGGGGAGCAAACAGGATT
>CALFCF010000039.1 GCA_937951345.1 uncultured Granulosicoccaceae bacterium | reverse complement strand
GTTTGAAGACAACTTCAATGGCAACGCACTGGATACCAGTAAATGGAATACCCATCATTTGTGGGGACCGTACTGGCAGATAAACAACGAAGAGCAGTTCTATCCGGATGTGGGCGATACGCATGCCGGCGAAACGTATAATTCACCACCGGTTTCTGTCAGCAACGGGACGTTGACAATTACCGCTGACACCGTCGATGCGGACGATCTGCCCGATATGCCATCACAAACCAGCGATGCATTTATCGAACACCGTGAATGGCGCCATAACGATGCCTACAATAACCCGAACTTCAGCAACCCGACCAACGACCCCAGCCAAGCACCTGCACCGTTTCTGCCTGAATACACATCGGGAATCGTCACGACATACGACTCGTTTAAATTCACGCACGGCTACGCCGAAATACGCGCCAAGCTGCCACAGGGTGATGGATTGTGGCCGGCATTCTGGTTACTGAACGGCTACTACGTTGATCAACAACCTGAAATTGATGTGATTGAAACACGCGGCGAGAATCCGAAGGAGCTGGTGCACTCTTATCACTTGTCACCGACAGACGGCGGACCACCCTCTTACACCTGGTCTACATTCTCTGATCATCCGGATGGCTTCTCTGACGGGTTTCATACCTATGGTATTGCGTGGGAGCCCGGCAAGCTCGATTGGTATGTCGACGGGGTGAAGCGACACACACATACAGGGCCCAGTGTGTCTTCGCAGAATATGTATCTATTATTGAATTTGGCGGTCGGCGGGAACTTTCTGTTTGCTGATGTTGACACCGAACAATTCCCTGTTGAATTTGAAATTGATTATATAAAAGTCTATCAGAACAAAGTCGATGTCCCCGTCACTTCGCCTGCTTTCGATATTGCTTTGGTCAAGAACGAACGAGATGAAAGAGAATTCGGATGGCGATGGGGAAGCAATGACAACCGAGATCAGCTCATTGCGACATTTCCACAACAAACTGACGACTTAACGCTATCAGTCACTGGTTATGATATTGATACACGTAGCGAAATTGCTGTTGTATTAAATGACACCGTCATTGGGCATCTATCGGTTGGTCCGAATAACCAACTTAATAGCTCCGATACGTTCAATATTCCAGTGAGCGACCAGCAACCTGTTAATTACATCGAATTCCGGCAAAGCAACAGTGGCTGGATTTGGGGAGTCACCGATCTATTACTGGCAGGTAACAGCACAACAAATCTGACATCAGATATCCAGCTTTCTGTAGGTGTAGCGGAAGAAAGAGAATTCGGATGGCGATGGGGAAGCAACCAGAACAGAGATACAGTTATTGCTTCTTTCCCACAACACAATGGTGAATTAATGTTGTCGGCTACAGGTTTTGATATCGATACCCGCAACGAAGTCACCGTTGTTCTAAACGGTGAGGTAATCGGTAACTTATCCAAGGGACCTAACAACGGTTTAAGTACAACCGATACTTTCACCATTTCAGTTGCTGATCAACTACCAGTAAACGTTATTGAGTTTCAGCAAAGTAACAGTGGCTGGTTGTGGGGTGTCACAAACATTTTGTTGGTAGATAACAGTGCTGCTAATGCAACTGCAGACATTCAACTTGAGCCGGACGAAACAGAGTCACGAGAGTTTGGATGGCGCTGGGGCAGCAACCAGAATAGAGAAAGCGTAACTGCGTCATTTTCACAGCAAAATAGTGATCTAACCCTGTCCGTCACAGGCTACGATATAGATACGCGAAGCGAAATTATCGTTGTATTAAACGGCAATACAATCGGTCAACTGTCAACCGGACCAAACAATCGGCTAAATTCTACTGATACGTTTAATATTCCCATTGCTGATCAACAGCCCGTTAATATTCTTGAATTCCAACAAAGCAACAGCGGATGGATATGGGGCGTGACGGATATATCCATTAACTAGAGGCAGAAGCCGTCAGACACCCTGAATCAAGAAGCGATCAGAGGGTTAAAACCGCCAGCCCTTAGCTGCTGACAATTGCGGGTTAGCGCAATGCAGGTGTAGCGGCCTAGGGAATGTGCAAACCCTGTGTCGGTAGCTGATAGGAAACAGTTTAACCATCAGCCGCTTGATAAACCGCGTCAAAGTTGGCGGTAGATTCGCTTACAAGCGACATCCCGTTTGATGAGGTCTCAATTAACACCTACGATGTTGATTTTTATACAGAAGCGACACAGTATGGATTAGGTATCGCGAGAGAATCTGATTTTTTTGCTCAAAAATCTCTCTCTTCCAACAAGCTGGTTAATTGTTAAAACCATATAAGCTTAAACTCCGCGATAGATGGATATATATACCCCGCAGCGAGGTATTTGCCACACCGGACTTGCAGACTTGTGGCACATCTAATCGAAAATTTGCAGAACACCAGTCAAAGCTGATTTCATCCACCAACGCCACCAGACGTGACCGTTCACTAATCACGAAAAGCTCCCGCTAATCAGCCATGCAACGGCTTCCGTAGGTTCGAAATATTTATAGAGCAACTCACCAAACTGTACCGAAACATGCGACTTGATACGCACTTTTATTCATATGAATACGAACGCTATTCACTTATTCGTGAATAGATCAAAAAAGCGCTGTATTTGCGCTTTCCTTCTGTCGTTACCCGTTCTGTAAGCCACGATCGACTTCGAGGATCGCATAACCGGACCAAGGAAGATGCATACCGCAAAGACACAAACCCCAATTTCAATAAGCATTCTGTCAATACGCATTCTGGTAGTACTATTTTTAACAGTTCTTTCAACCAATGTATTGGCAAACTGGCAGAGTCGTTACCACATTCACGGGTATGACCCGGTTTCTTATTTTGTCAATTCCACCCCGGTTATGGGCACGCCAGACTATACCGCAACACATGAAGGAAACACCTACGCATTTTCAAGCCAGGAGAATATGCAAACCTTCCAAAACCAACCCGAGCGCTTTGTTCCAGCCTACGACGCTAATTGTGCATTCGGAATGGTCTATGGAAAACAATCAGATATCGACCCACTGGTCTACACCATAGTGGATGACAGGTTATTCTTCATGATAAATGCCAGCACCAAAAAACGTTGGAGTAAGAAAACTAATAAGAACATTCGTAAAGGTGACTTCTACTGGAATAAGGTTGTAGGAACAACATCAGCCAGAGAACGCTGACACTGTTGTAATACCATTTAATACAGCGACCCCATTCAGTCGCACCGAGTACTGATCAATGTCGGGTCATTCCAAAAAAGGTTCTATAGCCCAAAAAGTACTGGTAACGGTGGGAATATGCCTTTTTGTCACTCTCACCTTATTCATACTATTTATAGAACATCAAAGTTATCAGTTCCAACTCACCCAACTAAAGCATCAACAAGCACAGATTACTCAAGGACAATCCATACTGCTCTCAGATCAGCTAGCTGAAGGGGAGGAAGACGCTGCATTTTTCACTTTATCAGGAATACTCGCCAACCCCGCCATCGTTGGTGTTGTACTTGATTACCATGATAATAGCAACGATCTTGAAATAGGAGACATTTCAACAACGCTTGTACATTCAGAAAATATCACCTTCCTGGACAACGATTTCAATGTGTCCGATATCGCCACGATCACAACCTATGCATCGACTAAGCATATAGACAGTGCATTACAAAATAGAGCTGGATATCTCGCGGGATTGATAGCGGTGCTTCTGATAACCATCCTTTTTATAACTGCGTCTGTACTCAAAAAGATAGTTGGATACCCGCTCGCATTGATAGTTAATACTATAGAAAACAAAAAAATAGATGATGCAGCACCCATATCCTGGCAGAGCAATGATGAAATTGGATTAGTTGTTAAACGGTTGAACACGTTACACAAAAATCACCAACAACGGGTAGTCGGTTTAAAACAAGAATTAAGTGAAAGTGAAATTCGCGAAACCAAGCGATTACGAAATCTTGCCAATGCATCTTTCGAGTCAGTATTAATCTACGTAGACAACACGATCCTTGACGCAAACGATCGCATGCTAACCATGCTGAATATAGATAAATCAGATATTCTCGAAACAGAACTAAACACAATTTTTAGTGATGATTTGCTAAAAGCGCTAAATGACGAACTGGAAGACTCAGAAAACTACTATTCCAATCTGCCTTTGGCTCTGTCCGATAGTAGCCTAATGCCTGTTGAATTATACGTTTCAGAATTTAACTATGGCTCAATCTGCGCACGTGTGGCAGTTATGCGAGACATCACAGATCGTATCGAGGCAGAGAAAAATATCAGATTTCTGGCACATCATGACTGCTTAACAAAACTGCTCAATAGGACCGCGTTTATTGAAAAATACGAAGAAGTAGTTAAAAAAACCGAAACGAACAAACAGTTTCTGGCCGTTATGTATATGGATCTTGATAACTTCAAGCAAGTTAATGATATCTACGGTCATGCAGCAGGCGACACCCTTTTGAAGCGAGTTGCAGCTGCAATTACATCCTCTGTGGGCACCGATGCTATCGCGGCCCGACTGGGCGGGGATGAGTTCGCAATTGTAGTTTCAGGGAAAGATAGGTACGAGGTTGACCCGGAAAGAATTGCTTCCACTCTTCTGGATTCCGTCAATGCATGTAGAAATACAGAGAGTGTCGGAAGAGATTTTGGAGCAAGCATCGGGGTGTCTATCTATAACGGCGTAGGCCCGCTCGACTCAGATCTCCTGGCCCAGGCAGATCTGGCTCTATATCATGCAAAAAGCGCAGGACGAAATATTTACAAATTCTATGATCGAAGTTTAAGCGATGAACAGCAGTCTCACCGCCTTATGATTGATCGCTTACTGGATGCAATCAACAATAACGGTCTTGAGATGCATTATCAGCCGCAAGTTCAAACAAATACAGGCGAACTGGTAGGGTTCGAAGCGCTGCTGCGATGGCAAGATGAAATACTTGGCAATGTATCACCTATCGATATAATCGCTGCAGCACAAAAAGAACGGTTAACTGAAAAACTCAGCGAGTGGATATTAAAAGCGGTATGCAGAGATGCTATATCCTGGCCTGATCAATACAAGGTTTCAGTTAACTTGACTCCGGCAGATTTAGCCAATAGAAGTTTGACGGCTTATATAAGCGCGCTTTTGAGTGAAATAAATTTTCCAGCAGATCGACTGGATATAGAAATAACGGAATCAGCAATTATCAGCGATATGGAATATGCTGCAAAAGTTGTTGAAGATCTCAAACAAATGGGTATTACGGTCGCACTGGACGATTTTGGCACTGGTTACTCCAGTCTAAGTTTTCTGCATCAATTATCATTTGATAGGATCAAGCTAGACAAATCTTTTGTAAACACTTCCGAACAAAAAAGTCTGAAAATAGCAGAAGCCGTCATAGAACTTGGCAAGGAGCTAGGAGTAGAAGTACTCGCGGAAGGTGTTGAGACACCTGAACAACTAGAAAGAATGCGCTTACAGGGGTGTAGTCTGATACAGGGTTATTTAATAAGTAAACCAATGCCTGCGCATCAGGTAGAAAATTACCTTCAACAACACGTGGTAGTTGAACAGAGAAAAGCGGCTTAAAACCTAAAGCTTATTCGTATCCCCATCGGGGGTTCGCAGCATCTCGCTAAGCCACGAGCTTGTCTGCTTCAAAGATCGTCTTCGTGCGCTGGAAAAGCACGTTGCCGAAACCGAGTTAAAGAGAACACTCACATCGTATCGCAGCACTTACCATCAGAAAACGACAAAATCTGCATCATCTGGGAACTATGTAGATAAGGCTTGTAGGACCCGGCTTATTCTGTCTTCCCAATGCGATTATCTCGGTTGGTGGCAGACCGACGACATACCCGATACCAAAGAATCCAGTATCTTTTGGGGCACCCAGATTTCTTCCTGATTCTTCAACGATTCTTTCCAGTTCCTCAATCAATGGCTCATCATCTGGAACCCGAACTGAAAGCGAGCATTGATTGTTTATTTTAGGACCGATACTTACTGACGCAACGGCTTTCCCATCGGTATATTCTTTGGGCGCATTATAAGGTATGAATATCGATTCAATTACCGGGACAGTACCATCTGCAGCTGCCATTGAAATCGCAAGCGATCGATACTCGGGTGGGACTACTTTTTCAAACAGCTTCGGATTCGTTTTGTAGTCTGTATAACCAAAATTTTTGATTTTGTATCGTCCTGTGGTCTTAATTTCAAATCTATTTGATTGCAAATAATCAACAGCCTCTGACATTGGCCCTGTAAGACAAGCGTCCTTAAACAAATTTGCATACTTCACCAATTCAGACTTTTCTATAACGTACGGTAATTCCGTCTCAGTGGAAGTCGCCATAAATTGTTTGACACGCTCAGTTCTAATTTGTGGCGTGTATTCCCAAAGGTCTTCACCCAGTGCTTCAATTGCACAGCCGCTACAAAAGATCAAAACAGAAACTATTACAGTTGCGCACTTGATTCGATACATGAACTCTTTCCTTTATGCGTGGGAAATTGCGTGGTAACAGAATTCTAGATGATTTAAGCGCGGGTAAGTTGGAAAGATAGAAATTGATCTGTCGAATCTATGGGTAACCTGTGTTTCAGATGTACCTGGAGGAAAGGAAACCGACGGAGTCAATCTACAAGTGTCCTAAAAAATAAGGTCTTTTCTCGGCAAATTCTATGGATTTTCTGGTGTGTCGCGGATGGATGTGACAGCCCCGTGACTAGTAGGAACGTGGAACGAGCCAAGTTAAAGAAAGAGATCGCGGAAGGGAAAAATTGGTGGCTACACGTGGATTTGAACCACGGACCCCATCATTATGAGTGATTGGTCCCCCGTGTTATCAACGAGTTATGATCGCACAACATAACATAACAAAGAACAACAAATATCTCGCATACACTACTATACAAGCATATTTTGCGTTATTGATTGTTAATGAGTTTTCATTGAAAATTAACCCCACTCATTACCCATACATTACCCCGCCATTACCCCGGAGGGAAAAGCGCAAATATGGCCATTCCACTCAACTTCACCAAACGGAAGATTGAAGCCCTGCCCTACCCCGAATCTGGACGGGTGGAATATCGCGACTTCGGGGGCCCACAATCGGAAAAGTCACTCTACTTACGGGTAGGTAGTTCCACCAAGACCTACTACATAGTGAAACACGGTGCAGGCAAGACCGTACGATCACGTATTGGCGATGCAACCCTTATACCTGTTCATGAAGCACGAAAAAGGGCCAAGAGCGGCTCTACCGAAATTGTTGCGGGTATTGATCCTAACGCCGAATTGAAGGAACTACGACAACGAGGCTTAACGCTCGATCAAATCTTTGAGCAGTACATCGAAGCTGCTCAAAGTAGAGCCAAGAAACCACTTCGTCGTACAACGGCAGCCAATTACCGTCGTATGAAGGAAGTTCACTTCTCTGCCGGGAAGCACCAAAAGCGAAAGGGTGGCCGAGACTACGATAAACCCGGAAAGGGATGGCTCTCAAAGCCTGCCAAGGACATCACAAATGAGATGGCAGTGCGGTGGTATGAAAAAGCCAGTAGGTATTCCGTGAGTTCAGCTAATGCAGCAGTGAGAGCAGCCAAAGCAGCTTACTCGCATCAAATTGTTGTGAGTGAAAAACAAGGCAATGCACTGTTCACCAACAATCCGTTTAGCAACATATCATTGATTGCAGAAAAACCGGCCAAAGATTACATCGAACCGCAAGAATTGCCTGCTTGGTTTGCAGCCGTCGACACTCTTGCAAACCCTGTTACGCGCGATTACTTGAAATTGGTACTGTTGACCGGACTCCGCAGGCGCGAAGCAGCAAGTTTGACGTGGGACCAAATTGACTTGCAACGAAAACGCACGCTTACACTAAGCGCCGAGCAGTCAAAGAACGGAGAAATGCTCGTATTACCGTTGAGTGACTACTTACTTGAATTACTAGCAGAACGACGGGCGAGAACCGACAGTATCTATGTTTTCCCGGGCAAAAATGGGCATCTACAAGAACCGAAAAAATCTATCCAATCCGTTAATTCGAGAGCGAAAACCTACTCGACCATTCACGGCTTGCGCCGAACCTACAGCAATATATGTCTATGGCATGTAGGGATACCAGAATATGCACGGAAGCAACTACTAAACCATTCTATCGGAAAAGACATTACCCAAAAGCACTACACCATCGACGCTCCACTTGACCAGTTGAGGATGTACCAGCAGAGAATCACCGAAAAAATTCTGGAGATGGCAAGAATTGACCACAGCACCAAAAAAATCCATGTTTTGAAGGTCACCAAATGAACAACCGAAAACCAAAAAGACCATTGGTAAAGATTGCGCACAACACAGTTTTATCGAAAGGAAAACTCAAGCCAGGATTCCTTTCAACCATTACCTCAAAGCTCGTTAGCTCAACACCAATTCAACGCAAAACAACTACTAATGAAATTTGTGTCTCTCCCTACATAAACGACGTTTTAGAACAAGTTGAGTGGTACGAAACGTACGTTGATGAACAACGACCTCGTACCGATGCAGAAAAGAAATTGGTCGAAGATTTGAATACCTCGATCACATATTTTAGAACCTTGTATGACTGCAAAGACCGTGATCGCTATGCACTTGCACTCCACGATATTGCTGTGAGATACCAGTCACTACAGCGATTGCTTATCGATGACTATGTGCAGACAGGAATGCGCCAACGTAAACGCAACAATGAAAAACAGGAAGATTACGACAATGCTTGCCAATTGGTTGAAAAACTGCTTATGGATGAAAAATGCAAGAGCTTACAGTCCGCGTGCAAGGAAGTAGCGAAAAACAGCAGATATGGTTATAAAGCCATTGAGACAGAGTGCAAACGTCGTGGAATTACATCACCGAAAGTAAGATCATCTTAAAACAGAAAAATAGGAACACCTATTTTTCCTATTCTTTATGTGGACAATAAGGAACCTCATTAGCATATTTGAGGTTCCACATGAATCAACCCGACTACCTATCGGCGATTGAATCCGGCATTCGGCATGAACTTGCCGTGATCTGTAATTGCTCGCCGGATGCCCTTCCCGCCAGTCTCACCCGCGAACAAGCGCAGACATACTTTGGGGTAGAAAACCCACGAACATTCCATGTATGGAAAAGCACCGGCCGTCATGGTCTGGTGTGGCTTAAGCGTGGGCGACTTGCAGAAATAGCAACGGAATCGGCTATCCAACATCGATTGAAGTCCGTCGAAATTCCACCAACGGCTGCTTGAACTATCCATCCCCACAAAAAAGCCCGGTCGTGATTGATGAATGCCGACCGGGCCAATGGTACAAACAATGAACCACAATATTAGCAAAACAACCAAAACATCGGAAGCATCGACTGCGGAAGTAGTCAATTTGCCATCGGGCAAACAACCTCCCAACGAAGTTAAAAAGTACAAAACTCAAACCGCGCGAAGGTCGAACGACCGGCAAGCGTAAGAATCGTATGGGCGTGCCAAAACATACCGCACTATCGGGTCGCAAATTTGTGTATTTGATAGAGGACTTGGACGAATGGCTGGAAAACAAAAGGGCCAAAACCAGATTTTTCGACGAGGAATAGAGACAAGAAAAAGCCCAGCTACTGTTCTGGGCTTAATCCAACCGGCGACGAATACCGGATGCATATCGATGAAAATACACAACCAAAATAATAGCACAGAGCTGCTTGCTTATCACACTGCCGAGCAGTTTATGAATATTGATTTTCCGGAAAGAAGTTTCTTGTTGGACCCTTTGATTCCAGAACAATCGTTGTCCATGATTCATGCACAACGCGGAATTGGGAAAACTTACTTTGCACTTGAGATGGCATGCGCTGTTGCTTCCGGCACGGAGTTTTTAAAATGGAGTGCACCGATCCCTCAAACCGTTGCGTATTTTGACGCCGAACTTCCATCAACGGAATTCTATCGACGACTGTCTAAATCCGGCATTACAGAAGAAGGTAAGAAAAACCTCATTATCGTGTCACAAGAACACCAAAAAACAGGTATGCCCGATCTGTCCACAAAGCACGGACAGGACAAATGTTTGGATTTACTTCGAAAGGTCAATTTGGTGGTATTTGATAATCTTTCTTCCCTAATTCGGACTGGTGATGAAAACAGCGCGGAGGACCAGCACCTATTTATCGAATTTCTGTTGCAACTACGCAGGCAAGGTATATCGGTAATATTGATTCATCATTCCGGCAAAACAGGTCAACAACGTGGGACCAGTAGACGAGAAGATTTACTGGACTTGGTACTTGCTTTGAAGCCATCACCTTTGGGAAGCAGTACAGGGGCATCCTTCGAGGTCCATTTTGAAAAACACCGACACTTATTTGGCAAGGTTATCGAGCCGTTTACCGCTCAATTATCGCCAGACGGTACTTGGTCCATGCCGACCACCGAATCCGTCGCACGAAGATCCTACAGGCCACTCTACGAGCAGGGCTTGACCGACGCCGACATTGCTACCAAGACCGGCAAGCACCGGAGCACAGTGAAGCGCGCACTCGATAGCATGGTAGCGACCGGAAGTCTTAAGCCCCTACCCCATGATACAAAACGACTGCAGCTGGTTCCGTGACACATCCACGCTCATTTACAAACGAATCCGTTGCAGCAACAAGTTGTTGTACACCCTCTCTGTGTACAGGGAATGCAACAATGCAACAATCAAAAGAGGTTCTGCAACAAACGATGCAACATTACTGCAACAGTATCCATAAAGACCCCAACAACCCTGGCCTACAGAAAAAAGGGTATGCAACAAACAATGCAACTGTTATGCAACAACGGACTGCAACACTGCAACAATCCGATGCAACAGTGCAACAAGTATGGCAACCGGAATGCCGATTAAATTACTGGAGTTAAATCTATGACTAAGCAAAACAACGAAACCAGCGAACTTCAATCGGCTATAGAGCACATCAACGCCACAAACGACCGTATAGCCCTTGCCAACAATACGTTGGTTGATCTATCTGGCAAGGAATCCGTGCTCCGTAACAACCTCACGGAACCCTCGGAGAAGATCGTTCGGCAATTGAAGGCCCTAATGGAAGAAAAGGTTGCGATCACTATGGAATTGGACTTGTTGAACAAGCGGAGACAATCCCTTCTCGACAAGATCACCGGAATATCCAGAACAGCGCAAGCAGCCCACCAAAAAGCCAAACGCAGGCATAAGCAGGACTCTATGGACCGGGCAACCGAACTCATTAGCTCCGAATTCGGTGATCGACTCCGAGAGCAGCTACTCGCCCTTGCCCACCTTCAAGGGCTTGGTCTGGATGTAGTGTTCAAGGATTTGTTCATGCACCGGCCGGAGGGCCACACAGAGCAGCAAGAAGCCGCCGAATCGCTTGGGGAATATGTCGAGCCACCGGAAGCATCGGAAGCATTGAGGACCGCACAGCAGATTGTGAGTGATAACAGGTATTCGGGTTATGAGATGCCGGAATTGGAAGTTGGTTGAACGATCTTTACGCACTTTTATGCACCGCAGGTAATTTCGCGGCCGATCATTCGGAGAGATATTTGATTTTCAAATTTTTGACTTCGTTACGGCGGAACAGGGTAAAACTATGAACATTGAAAAAAGACAGATTGAATACATCGACTTCGACAAGATCGAACCAGTCTACGAAAAAATTGATTCTCTGTGGCCGGATGAAACGGATCGCCAATATGAGGCAGCATTGAAACTACAATGCCTGCTGCCAATTATTGTGGATGAAAGCTATAAGATAATTGATGGAAATTTTCGGTTCTGCATTGCCCATATGATGCAACTAAAGAAAGTGCCGTGCATTGTCATTTCATCTTATGAGCAAGTCGAGCACTCAAATGAATAATGTACAACGGTCCAACCGACTACTGGTTTTCACCATACAATTGGCTAATGACTGTAGATTCATCACTTAACGTTTCAACGAAATATGGGTTTGCTGTGATGAGTTCAACAAATTTTTCCAAGCTACCACATACTTCATCGGTTAATCGATCAACGTGGGGAAAAACAACTACAGTTGAAGTCTTGTTATCTCTATATTTTTTAATTGGATTGTTATTCGCCGTGTCTGCTGTACAGTGTTTCCGAACGAACTCCGTATCAATTTCTAGCATGCTTTCGTGTGGCACTAAATAATCCATTCTTGATTTGTATTCATGGTTCGAATGATCGTCGGAGTCTTTGATCGTATAAGCTGGATGATGGACCAAGTAGATAAATGATCTTGGATGCTTAAAAAAATTAGCCCAACGCCGAACAGTAATGAATGGGTGAAAACGAGACTCATAAGCATTATTCTTAACAACACCGAGTAGACTAAATATTTCTTCCATTCTTTCCCACACACCATTCAATAGCAGAAAATACATTGAGTAGAAATGGTGGATTTTAGCAGTTTCAAAATCTTGCTCCGAAGATTGCTTTAGAAAGTCGGAAATTTGCCACATCAAGTCATCGAAGTTACATCCCAGACAGTTATGCTTACTGTCCGTAGAGAATGTTTGATGCATGCTACACATCAAGCTTTCGTTCAATTCTTCGACAAAATCGACCCGCTCATTGAATATTTTATATGCATACCCTATTTCACGATTGATGGTTGAACCCAGCGATTCTTGCACGTTATCGCTACGAACTGCCTCATTGATAACACCCACAACCTTTTTAATTACTTCGTTGGTTTCACACATAAGCAATCCAAAATTCTTCATACTTGCCCTAGAGTAAAGTAGCTTGTTGCCATTCACTCTCATAGTGAGCGATCATCGCTGGGGCCAGATCAATACTTTCTGTGATGGTGGTATTTGAACGCACAGCACCATCTTTGAATGATGCACCAGATTGATAGCACTTTGATTGATCTACAATTAACCAGCGATCATGCAATGTGTTGTTGGATTGTTTTACCTCAATGCTAATTCCTTCTTGTGCCACAAAGGCACTGGCAGCTGCAGCTGCCTCCTTTGAAGCTTGTTTGCCGCTAGTCAGCAACCGGGCAGTCACACTTTGGCCAACAAATGGCATGTAATGCTTGATGAAATCTGCATCCAAATAAGGATCAACAAAAAATATGTCGGATGTTGCGTGCTGCATGCGCTGCCGGATTTCATCAAAATAGTCAAAAGATGCACCAGCCGCGACAACTACCGAACCATGATCCCGACAATCGTATTTCAATTCCTCAACGGCGCGATGGATAGCCGAGCGAAAATCACTATGCCACAGCTGGATATTAGAACGACGTTTCTGCTCGTCCCGAAGAATTGGATTGCGAGCCGTATCGATAATTTCGCTCCAGAAGCCAGCTAATGAACGACTACCTGCCTCGTTTAGTGTCTTTTCCAAGTTGACATTCCAACTAACAGCTTCATCCGTTGTACTAACTATATCTTGAGCACTTGGCATATTGGCGAGCAATGATTCTAGTTCGCCCATGCAACGCAACTGTGTTTGATTGTCTGTCATTCACCCTTCCAATTCCGTACCCATAGATTTCTGGGCAATAGGAGGAATGTATGAAAACCATTTCAACCATTACCCATGCATTACCCAGCCCTTAAAACGCAAAAAGGCCTGTTTGATACAGGCCTTTATCTTATTGTTTTTGTTGAAATAAATTGGTGGCTACACGTGGATTTGAACCACGGACCCCATCATTATGAGTGATGTGCTCTAACCAACTGAGCTATGTAGCCACTGGTGGGATTATACAACCCATTGACATTGATGCGAACGGCAATTTTTAACGCTTGCGCATATCTTCGCGATTTTCCGGGGACTATCGCGATTCCCGGTGCTGTTCGCGCCAATTTTTTGAAATTAGTCAGACAGGATGGCGGCTTGGTTGGTCACACATTAAACCGGAAGTGGACGACGTCGCCTTCCTGCATGATGTAATCCTTGCCTTCCAGGCGCCATTTGCCGGCATCCTTGGCGCCGTTTTCACCCTGATTGTCGATATAATCGTCAAAGCCGACTACTTCGGCACGAATGAAACCCTTCTCGAAATCCGTGTGAATGCGCCCAGCGCCGTTGGGTGCTGTTGCGCCTTTACGTACGGTCCATGCACGCACTTCTTTTTCGCCGGCGGTGAAAAAAGTTTGTAACCCCAACAGGCTGTAACCCGCACGGATAACACGATTGAGTCCGGGTTCATCCAGACCCATTTCTGCAAGAAATTCCTGACGTTCGTCGACTTCGAGCTGCACAATCTCTTGTTCTATTGCTGCGCAAACTGCGACTACCGCTGCCCCTTCAGACTCAGCGTGCTGCTGTACCTTGTCGAGCAACGGATTGTTTTCAAATCCGTCCTCAGCGACATTGGCGATATACATGGTGGGTTTACCGGTCAACAGGTGCAACTGACGTGTCCAGTCACGTTGTTGCTCTGTGCAATCTATAGCGCGCGCCGGTGTGCCGTTGTTCAGTGATTCCAGCAGTGATTCCAGGTATGCCATTTCAGCTTTGGCTTCCTTGTTACCGGATTTGGCATTTTTACCCACACGCTGAATGGCGCGCTCCAGTGTTTCTACATCTGCCAGTAACAGTTCAGTGTCGATAATGGCGATGTCATCGAGCGGATCGACCTTGCCTGAAACATGTATCACATCATCGTCTTTGAAACACCGCACGACATGCGCGATGGCATCGGTTTCACGGATATTGCCAAGAAACTGGTTACCAAGGCCCTCGCCTTTGGACGCACCTGCAACCAACCCCGCGATATCCACAAACTCCATAGTGGCAGCTAGTATTTTTTGCGGGGTTACGATACCGGCGAGCTGCTGCAAACGATTATCCGGCACTTCAACAATACCGATGTTCGGCTCAATCGTGCAGAACGGATAGTTCTCGGCCGCGATCTCCGCTTTCGTCAGCGCATTGAATAGAGTGGATTTGCCAACATTAGGCAATCCGACGATTCCGCATTTGAAACCCAAGATATTCTCCGCCGGGTGTTAGCCTGGTTGTGACTCAGGCGGTTTGTGGCTGTGAATGGTTTTCATTGCCGCATTCAAATCACCACCAACAATACGATCAAACTCACGCAAGACAATATCGATACTCTCATCGATCAGACGTTGTTCATCCGCCGATGCTCGCTTTAATACATAACCTGACACAGCATTTTTGTGGCCCGGGTGACCAATACCAATACGCACGCGCCAGAAATCTTTTGAACCAGTGCGCGCTGCGATGTCACGCAATCCATTATGTCCGCCATGACCTCCACCCTGCTTGATGCGCGCATGTCCCGGTGGCAGATCAAGTTCATCGTGAATAACCAGACACTGCACCGGCGTAAACTTGTAAAAGTTCAACAATGGCGCCACACTCTGACCGCTTTCATTCATGAATTTAGCGGACTTACATAGATAAACCTGCGTGCCGTTAATAGTTGCACGCCCTACTTCGGCAGCAAACTTACTTTCCGGTTTGAATACACAACCATAGCTCGACGCCACCTCGTCGAGCAACCAGTACCCGGCATTGTGGCGGGTTTGCTCATACTGCGAGCCGGGGTTACCCAGGCCGACAATCAGCCGGATATCAGTCTGTTGTGCAGACATGTCGGATTAATCCGCAAGCTGTAGTGATAGTGGACATTCGATTGCTGACAACCAGCAGACAAGCTGACTTGTTCGCAGCTGTTATATAGACACCGAAAGTTTCAAGCAGTTGAATGACGATGGTTTTGCCTATCACAAAACAGCATGAGTGACAGGCAACCATTCGCGATAAAGCAGGGTCGTATTAATCCCCACCCTCTTCGGAACTCGCCGGTGCATCACCCGCTTGTGGCGCATCACCGTCTTCCGTCGCTTCGTCATCAGTCGGCGCATCATCGGACTCGACTGTTGCACGGGTCACGGCAACGGTTGCAACCGGGCGGTCGTTCTCATCACCTTGCGACAGGTCAACAGACTTAACACCTTCAGGAAACACAATGTCGGAAATCTGCACGGTCTCGCCCAGGTCAAGCGCTGCCATATCGACTTCGAGGAACTCGGGTATGTTGCGCGGCAAACAGCTGACAGTAAGTTCATTCTCAATGTGGTTGATAATACCGCCGCCAATCTTGACGCCGATGCACTCTTCCTCGTTGATGAAATGAATCGGAACCGTCACAGTCAATTCGGCACCGGCAACAACGCGCTGGAAATCGAGGTGCAATATCCGCTGTTTGAAAGGGTGTCGTTGCACATCCCGCAGCAGTGATCGTACGGGCTCACCGCCGTCAACGCTGACCATCAGCAGTTGCGAATAGAACGCATCGTTACTGAGATACTTTTGTACTTCGTTGTGCTTCAGCTGAATCGGTTGGGGTTCACCTTCTGCACCGTAAAGAATGGCAGGTACCAGATCATCGCGACGGAGGCGGCGGCTCGCACCTTTCCCGAAATCCGTCCGTGACATGGTTTCCACCTGAATTAGGTTACTCATGGTTTAGTCACTCTGAAAAGTTTTAGAACCCGGACTTTCCTCCGGGGTTAATTCTGCACAGGCTGTGTCCGCGACCAGACGCCAGGCAGCCAGTAAGTATATCAAAAATGAAAGGAATTGACCCGCTGAGTCAGTGGGCCGTCGATCTGGCCGGTTCGTATCCGGCGCAAGTGTTTATTCCATATACACCGAGCTGACTGACTCATCCAGATGGATACGTCGAATCGCCTCTCCAAGCAGCTCAGCTACCGACAAAACCCTGATTTTAGGACATTTTTCGGCTTCTTCGCTGAGCGGAATAGTATCGGTGACAACCAGCTCATCGAGTCTCGCCTTGCTCAGGTTATCAATCGCAGCGCCTGATAACACCGGATGGGTCGCGAGTGCGACCACGCGGTTGGCACCGTGCTCCTTGAGCGCATCAGCGGCCTGGCATAGCGTACCGGCGGTATCGACGATATCGTCAACAATCACACAGGTTTTGTCCGAAACATCACCAATGATGTTCATGACCTGAGACTGATTCGGTTGTGGACGGCGTTTGTCGATGATTGCCAAATCGCTATCGTCGAGCTGTTTCGCTATCGCGCGAGCACGAACCACACCGCCAACGTCAGGCGACACGACAATCAAATCGCTGTATTTCTTACGCCAGATATCCACCATCAACAGCGGTGAGGCATAAATGTTATCCACAGGAATATCGAAAAATCCCTGAATCTGCTCGGCGTGCAGGTCTATAGTGAGGACACGGTCAACTCCGGCCACGCTGAGCATATTGGCGACAAGCTTGGCTGTGATCGGTACGCGAGCGGAGCGTACACGACGATCCTGTCTGGCGTAGCCATAGTACGGCAGCACGGCCGTAATCCGCTCAGCCGACGCACGCTTCATGGCATCAACCATCACCAGCAGATCCATTAGATTGTCATTGGTGGGCTGACAGACCGGCTGGATAAGAAACACATCGCCGCCTCGCACGTTCTCACGGATTTCCAATGCGGTTTCGCCATCGCTGAAGCGCGACAGCGCAGACTTTCCCAGCGGCGTATGCAAATAAGCACAAACACTGCGAGTCAGGTCAGGATTGGCATTGCCACCGAATATCAGCAGTTTTCTGTCAGGCATGAGCGGCTTTGTGAGATTTACTCAAAAGGTTGATTCCCGGACTCCACCGAAAGGTTCGACGCAGACGCGGACGGCATTTGAAGCAGGGGTTACCCGATGTCAGCGCTATTGTATGGTGCGTCAGCACGAAACCCACAGACATCCACGAAGAAAGGATGGCTGGGCCGGTAGGATTCGAACCTACGCATGCCGGGATCAAAACCCGGTGCCTTAACCACTTGGCTACGGCCCAACTGAAAACCATTTTAATATGCAGCCGACTCGTTTGGAGATTAGCTACCGCTGTCAATTAAATACAATCTGCGACGTCCTTCGCCACCTACCTGCAAAGCCCGGACCGGGAACGCCTTTTATGCGCCCGTTTCCGTGTCGATTTTTTACATCCACTCCGCGCCGAATGTGCATGAATCGGCATTTGACCGCTTCACTGGGCAGGTGCCAAACCGCCCTTAAATGCGTACTCTACACCCTAACATGAACACCCTTAGGGCCAGTCGTCCTGTACAGCGGCGATCTGTCCAAACCCGCCGCCTGAATAACAGTTATGGGCTGAGAACTGTCTCCACCCAACGCGTCACCACTCAACTCATTATTCAGCCTGTCATGCAGGCTATGAGCTTCTGCCTGATTGCTATTACCCACAAACAGCGAAGACCCTGACCCCGTCATGCTCACGCGGCTGAAACCGCCCGGCCGCTGCTCCCCGGGACTACTCATTTGCAACTGCTCGATCGACGCGTTTATCGCAGCCGCTGCGGCGGCAACACGCGGGTAGCGCTCAAACACCGCCGGTTCAAAAACGTTTTGCACAGCACCGTTACGGAAGTCGCGTATTGTGATAGTAGAACAATTACGTGTCAATTGCGGAGCCGCGAACATACTCGCGGTGTCAACATGCACCCCGGGGTGCACAACCACATAATGGCAAGGCTCCAAATCGAGCAACTGCAACTCATCGCCGGTGCCTTCCGCCCAACAGGCATGCCCGGCGACAAAAACAGGGACATCAGCACCCAGCTCCCTGCCCATTGACAGCAGCTGCGCGAGCGTCAACCGCGTCTTCCATAGATGGTTTAAAACAACCAGTGTTGTGGCCGCATCAGAGCTGCCACCACCAAGACCGGCACCTACGGGTATCACCTTTTCTAGCGTAATGTGGCACCCCTTGCGGCAACCGGTCATAGCCTGCAGGGCGCGGGCGGCCTTGACGATCAGATTATCTTCCGGCAACACCGCGTCGAACACCGAGGTAAGTGTTACATCGCCGTGTGTGGTCACGCGAAACGTCAGTCTGTCTTGCAGATCGATGAATCTGAATACGGTTTGCAGCTCGTGGTAACCGTTCGGACGCCGACCGGTGATGTGCAGGAAAAGATTTAACTTTGCCGGTGCACTGGCCAGCACGTCAGCCCCAGATACGCCTGCGGGCAAGGTACCGTCAACATCACCGACAGCTGTCAGTGCCGGTACCGGAACGCTGTCTGTGTCTGGAATAAGCAAAGTTAGGTTCTGCGCTGTAACGCTCGGCGTGTCGAAGGCCTGAGAAACTTGTGCGGCTTGTTACCGGCCCGGCATTCGAATAAAAAGGCTTATGTGTTTCCGGTGTTGTTGTTTAACGTGAGTACTTTGATGTCGCTTAATCCGGATACAGTCATGGTGATTGCCGGACAACGCCAGCACCTACAAATACACGTAATTACCAATTTAAGGAACCTCTGATTTATTGCCTGCGTTGCCAGGGCTGCGTTGAAATTCGGCTCAAAATGCTCATGTATTCGCATATACACTCCGCTTTTTCGCCAAATTTCGCCTTGCCCTGCCTGCCTCGCCTAATAAATCAGAGG
>CALFCF010000038.1 GCA_937951345.1 uncultured Granulosicoccaceae bacterium | reverse complement strand
TTTGTTTCTTTTATTTTATCCGGGTGATAGATAGGAAGATGGACGCCCGGCATATACAAATTTTGTTTGGCCGGACTGATATCTACAAGGTAGTCGAGAAAGTCTGATCGAATGCCGCAATAATTCAGCATGGTGCATCCTTTACCTGGTGCACCATATCCGATAATGGACTTTCCGCTTTGTTTTATCTCAAGAAGGCTGGCGAGTAGCTTAAGTTTGGTATCAACCGCTCTTTTTGAAAATTCAAGATACACATCAATTGTATCAAGGCCCATGGATATTTCCTTATCCATGACGGATTGCACGCTGTCATGTACAGCCATTTGGCCGCTTTCAATATGTTGGGCTGCTACCCTGATCGAACCACCGTGAGTCGGCAGTTCATCGACGTTAAATATCTGCAAATCGTATTTACTGAATATTTTGTTGACAGTAAATAATGAAAGATAGGAAAAGTGTTCGTGGAAAACCTGATCAAATTGATTCTCTTCAATTGTTTTCAGTAAATGGGGGAATTCAACAGATATCGTACCTGTGGGTTTAAGCAGTGTTTTTAGTCCTTTAACAAAGTCATTCAGGTCCGGTACGTGGGCCAGCACATTGTTGCCAACGATCAAATCAGCCTGACCTTTTGAAGAAACTTCAATTGCCGTTTCTTCACCGAAAAATTTTGACACCGTCGGCACGCCATTTTCATTGGCAACTTTGGCAATATTAGCTGCGGGTTCAATACCTAGCACTTCCATGCCTTGCTTTTGGAAATATTGAAGCAGGTAGCCATCGTTACTGGCCACTTCAATCACTTTAGAATCATTCGTCAGGTTAAAATTCTCTACCGCAAACTTAGCGAAGCGTTCAGCATGTTGCAGCCAGCTGGTGGACATAGATGAGAAGTACGGATAATCACCGAATATCTCCGATGGGGTTTGAGCCATCGGTAACTGCACTAGAAAACACTGATCGCATGTATAGGCGTGCATTGGATAGAAGTGCTCTACGTCTGTAAGCCGGGAGTCATCCAGGTATGCACTGACCATTGGGGCCATGCCCAAATCTACAAACGTGTGTTTGAGTTTGGCAGAACAAAATGCACAGTTATTAGTTGTCATTGAATTTACCGTAAAACAGAATTGTTATTGTGTTCAATGAATCGTTGAATAAGAAACCAGCCGGTAAGGCTGCTTCAAAGCCTGTAAATCTAGAGATGATAGAAAATTGGCATCAGTCGGGCAATCAACACTCAAGGCGTAAGAAACTACGTGTTCTATAAGCTGTTCTTTTCAGGTTTGAGGTTTCCACGGGGCATTACCCTGCAACCACAATTGTTCTAAAAATTCTTTGTCTCGCAATGTATCCATGCTTTGCCAAAATCCATTATGCCGATAAGCACATAATTTTCCGGACTTTGCCAACTGCGCGAGTGGTTCCTGTTCCCAGGCTATTTTGTCGCCCGAAATGGTATCTATTGCATCAGGGTTTACAACAAAGAATCCACCGTTGATCCAGGCGCCGTCACCTTGCGGTTTTTCCTGAAAACTTCTGACCATTTCCTCGCCATCTGGCAGTGACAGTGCACCGAATCGTCCGGGAGGCTGAACTGCTGTGAGAGTGACAGAGGCTGAAGAGTCTTTATGCGTTTTCAATAGTGCGTTGAAGTCGACGTCAGACACACCATCTCCGTAAGTGAAAAAGAAGGGATCATCACCCACAACAGATTTAGCACGTAGTAGTCGTCCACCTGTATTTGAATTTTCACCCGTGTCAAGAACGGTTACTGTCCAGTCTTCACCTTGTGAATCGATAATGTCCATTGTGCGTTCACGCATATTGAAACGTACACTCGAGGATCGCATCATGTAGTCTCTGAAGAACTCTTTTATGATATGGCTTTTGTACCCACCCAAAATCACAAATTCTTTGACTCCGAAACTCGCATAGCTTTTCATGATGTGCCAAATGATCGGCATGCCGCCGATCTCGACCATGGGCTTCGGTTTAACCAGAGTTTCCTCGCTTAAACGGGTACCTAATCCACCCGCCAGAATCACTGCTTTCATAACTGGCCTTTAAATCGCTTTTGAAGTCGAAACGGCCGACATGGCTTTTTCATAACCGGCAATTTGCTGTTGACAGAGAGTCAGTGGTGAGTCTCCTTCCATATACTTCTTGTACCAGTCAGCAGTGTGATAAATGCCTTCATCGATAGTCCAGGCTGGCTTCCAGTCCAATTCCCAAATCGCTTTGTCGATCGACAGTCTGAGAATGTTGGCTTCTCTTTTTTGATCCGGACTGCTTACATCAATCCAATCCCCGCTACCCCATGCTTCTATAAATTTGTCTATGACATCGGCCACGCTCAATTCACTGCCCGGTAATGGACCGATATTCCAGCCAGAACAATAGTTTTCTTTATTATCAACCAACAATTTGCTGGCGATTGTCAGATAGCCGCTCAGGCACTGCAGCACATGTTGCCATGGTCGAAATGACCCGGGATTTCTGATCTGTATTGGTTCGTTTGATGACAAGTATCTATAGGCGTCACACAACAGTGCGTTTTTCTTCCAGTCTCCACCACCGATAACATTTCCTGCTCTGGCACTGGCAACAGCGACACCGTGGTCGCCGACCTTGTCGACTGGAAAAAATGATTTTCTGTAAAAATTGATTACGATTTCAGCACACCCCTTACTACCGCCATAAGGGTCACTGTCACCAAAACTGTCACTTTCCCGGTAACCCCAAACCTGCTCAATATTTTCGTAACACTTGTCGCTGGTTATACACAGAACCGAGCAAGGTTTGTTGAGCTTTCTTACGGCTTCCAGCAAAGAGGCGGTCCCCATTACATTCGTGTTCAGAGTTTCGTAAGGCTCATCGTAGCCGACGCTGACAACTGATTGAGCTGCCAGATGCAGCACTAGATCCGGGTCGGCTTTTTTCAGAGCTTGGAATAGAGCATCGTTATTGGTCAGATTATCCCGATGGTCGGTTTCTACGAGATCAGCAATTCCTGCAACTTGATATAAGCTGGGTTCGCTTGGCGGTTCAATCGAGTAACCTGTAACTTTAGCTCCGAGGCTAGTGAGCCATATGGTGGCCCAGGCACCTTTGAAACCGGTATGTCCAGTGAGAAAGACTTTTTTGCCGTCGAATTTGTTTTTTAAACTTTCCACAATATCTAAAGATAAATATCTATAAAAACTATTAGCATACGACTCGTTTTCAAAGCCCGAATCACTGCAGTTGGATGAACATACGAAAACCGCTTATCTGCATCAATATTGGTCAGATTGAGGTTTTATCTGACTTACTCTGTGTCATTTTAACGAGTTTTCTTTTGCAAACGGAAAGCTTGCTGCCGCGTAAGAACCCCAGATCGAGATCAAGCACGAGAATAGCGGTTTAGCAGAAAAGCCGTTTTGGTAGGTTTAATTATGACAGCGAACGGCTTTGATTCGCATGGTCTTGCTCAAAACTTCCGATACTGTCACATGCCTCAACAAAGCTAAAATCTCGGGGAGGCAGAATTTGTGAATCAGTTACGGTTGCCGTCAATGTGATGACAGCACCCATCCGGGTTGCTGGCTTCGATTAATAACGTAGCGGAATGAATGTCGCGCGGCGAAGAGCTATCGGTACCTACTGATACCCTGCCTATGCCCACCACAAGCAGGGGTGCATTCACCTTCTAAATGTCAGTATTCGAAGTTGTGAACCAACACGTCCAACGTTCGGTACGTAGCCAGGAGCTTATTGGTTTTGCAGCGCCGGGCAGGTATCTCCTAATAGAGGCAACGCTACAAAGGAAAACTGGGTGAATGTGCCGAAAAACCTGTGAGAGGGGTTTTGTACGGCACAGACAAGAGGTCTGTGCGCGCCAATGCTATTGCTGTTGTTGTCTTAGGCGGCTTTTACACCTGCCTTGCGTCGATCCTGCCTTGGACGTCCGATACAGTCGTAAATAAAACCCAGCTTCATGACAGCATCCGGATCATACAGATTACGTCCATCGATGATCAGCGGGCGTTTAAGCGATTCTTTCATGCCGTCCCAGTTCGGGCTTCTAAACTCACGCCACTCGGTGTTTATTAGCAAAGCGTCTGCATCGTCGCAGCAGTCTTGTGCAGTACCCATCAGTTGCAGTCGCTTTTCGTTCGGGTAGAAGTGCCGCATTTCCTGCATAGCTACCGGATCATAGGCTTTAACGCTGCCACCATTCTCCAGTATGTGCTCGATGAGTACACGCGAAGGTGCTTCGCGCAGATCGTCGGTATTGGGTTTGAATGAGAGTCCCCACACAGCAAACGTTTTGCCGCTGATGTCGTTGTCGAAGTGTTTCATTAGCTTCTCGAACAATACATGCTTCTGGCGGTCGTTAACGTTGTCGACAGCCTCGAGCAGCTCTGCCTTGTAATCCATTTCGCGCGCGGTGGCGATCAATGCTTTTACGTCTTTCGGGAAGCAGGAACCACCATAACCACAACCGGGGTAAATAAAGTGGTAGCCGATGCGAGGGTCAGAACCAATCCCGTGACGGACGTCTTCAATGTCGGCGCCCAAACGGTCAGAAATGTTCGACAATTCGTTCATGAAACTGATTTTTGTCGCGAGCAGTGAATTCGCTGCATATTTGGTCAGCTCTGATGAGCGGCGTGACATAAATATCAAACGATCGTGGTTGCGACAGAACGGGGCGTACAATTCACGCATTTGATCGCGCGCGTATTCGTCGTCGGTACCGATGACGATGCGATCGGGCTTCATGAAGTCTTCGATTGCCGCGCCTTCTTTTAAAAATTCAGGGTTAGAAATCACTACGTAGTCAGTCGTGTTGCCGCGGGCTGCCAGACCTTCATCTATTACCCGCTCAACCATGTCACCGGTACCGACTGGTACTGTTGACTTGGTGATAACAATCTTTTTCTCTGCCATGTGTTCGGCAATCGTCGCGGCAACTGCTGCTACGTATTGCATGTCGGCAGAGCCGTCTTCGTCCGGTGGCGTACCTACCGCAATAAATTGAACTTCGCTATGAGCTACAGCGCGTTCCTTGTCGGTTGTGAAATCGAGGCGACTAGCTTCCATGTTGCGTTTGATGATCTCGTCCAGCCCCGGCTCAAAGATCGGAATGATGCCTTTTTTCAGGTTCTCTACTTTGGTTTCGTCCACATCCACGCACAGTACTTCATTACCAACATCTGCCAGTAGGGCGCCGGTGACCAG
This sequence comes from uncultured Granulosicoccaceae bacterium, assembly GCA_937951345.1. Taxonomy (GTDB): domain Bacteria; phylum Pseudomonadota; class Gammaproteobacteria; order Granulosicoccales; family Granulosicoccaceae; genus CALFCE01. Next base: position 3,235 of record CALFCF010000038.1, on the reverse strand, counting down.
ACCGACATAACCTGAACCATACACAGTTACTTTCATTTGATTTCCAAACTCGTTTGAGTAATCCGGTTACTGATAAAAATTAGACTCTTAAAACGTGCACTTTTTCGCCGAGCTGCCTAACAGCTGTCGAATTGTTCGGCGGCAAGAAAAGAGTGCGATACATCCGTTAGTTAACGGCCTTAAGCGGCGACTGCTTAATCGTAAAACCCACGATTATTGTGGGTTAGTCTGAAGGCCAGTGGGGGTTTTATCCTGCAGTGTCTTCCCGTTGCACAATTGCTTTATATTTCAGCTCAACCCGCTGCTCAGGTGTCTGCTCATCGACGGCGATTACATCAAACGCATATGGCCGACTGTCGTTTCGCCGTTATTCGAGCAAATGGGCACCCTCCAGGCTGGAGTATACGAAAGTGAGAACTGTTAGCAGCATTAAATTATGCAAAGAATTGCGTGTCCGCAGTTTGTGTGCAGTTCGTGCCCATTTCGCTAGATCTCTTGTGGTGATGATTTGCGACAAACCTGAGCGGTTTAATGGCTGATCATGTCGCTTACACATAGTCACGAAAATGAGGTGTATTTCGAGGAATTTCTGTTTTTGCCAAGTAATTCACACTGAAAATCGAGAATCGGTCGGCATCGGTTTGATAACCTTCGTGATTGTTTTTTGACGCAGTTCAGGCGCTCGATGATCAACTACAGTCCGCATAATATCCGGTTGTTTTTTCAAACTTTTTTAAACTGCGACCGCAGCCGCACTCGAAGGCAGCACGAGATATCAGAAAACTGTGGGTTTGTAGCGAAGCATCTTCCCCACGCTGGCCTAGCAGATAACGTCAGTGCATTAGTGCTGCTGATACCGGTTTTGATCCTCACCGGTACACAAGCGCGCGCCAACTCCCCTGACAATGTCCATGCGCTGGTGTATTCCGTGACAAGCGCTGAGCTTTTCTTCGTGCCGAGGCCCGGGCAGCTGACCCGCATCAGCCGCGATGGACAGCACATAGGCACATTCGATACACGCAGCTTGTTTATTGACGATCTCGACCCGTCTCAGCTCTACCGCTTCGATTTGCAGTCCGAATCGCCTGCCGGGGAGATCGCGCCGCAGAGTCGGGTGATTGAAATTTCGACCGGCGATTTCTCTGGCCCGTCGCGATTCATCGGCTCGCGGCTTGAGACATCGATCGCATTGTCTGTCAGCGGGGATAGCGGTGTAACCGAAACCACACCGCCTGCTGCGGTCAGCGAGCCCGTACCGCAGCAGCCGGTGGTTGCGGTGGTATCGTTACCTGAGCCAGCCTTGGCGGGGGCCACTGATAGAGGCCCGCAGCCCGAGGGTGTCTGCATGACCAGCGGCACGTCGCTGCAACAGGCAGTGGCGAATTTTGCTGCGCAGTGCCCACTGCACGTTAGAGTGGACTGCGATCCTGACGACGGTGGTTGGCTCTGCTCCAGCCAGACAATCGCATCGGCATCAGCCCGTGAGCCGGTTGCGTCCACGCAAACGCCTGCCAGCGACCAGACACAGACAGCAGCACCAACGCCCGCTCCAACACCTGCACCAACAAACGCAGAACAAAACCTGCAGGCTGCCTCCCCGGTTGTACCTCAGCCGCCTGCGCCGGCACCTTCAATAACGGCAACGCCGACCCCGGTAAATAATTCTGCCAATGGTGGTTGCGAGGTTCGCTCGCTGGGCCAACTACGCAATTGCATTAATGGCAACAGCGCACTGATCACTGTGCAACAGAGCTTTAGTTGTAGTGGCGACGCGTGTTGCGCCGGTGCCTCGACACTGTCGTTAATCGGTAAAAGCAATATCCGCATTGAGGGTAACGGCCATCGATTGACACGAAATTCGGGGCATCGACAGTGTCATCTCATCGATATGCGCCAAAGTCGCAACATCACTTTCAATAACTGGGTACTGGATGACAATGCGGGTGTTCGAGGGTGTCAGTTGACTGATCGTTGTCCGCATATGCTGGACATACGTACCAGTAACAACATTCGAATGAATGGCGTGTCGATTCTTAACAGTAAAGGGTATGCAACCTGGCTTCAGGGTGTTGACGGTTTTACGTTTGAGCGCGGCGAAGTTAGCAATTCCGGTGTGCTGGGTATGTACATTGGGCACAGTGGTCAGCCATCACGCAACATACGGGTGAGTAACTCGCGATTTTTATTTAATCAGACAAATGGTTTGGCGGTACTCGGTTTAACCGGCAGCCGTGCAGCCAACCGCATCAGCAACAATGTCTTTATTGGCAATCACTGGCGTGGCCAGTTTGCAGTCGCGCCTCAGTTTGGTACGGGGTTCACTGGTGGTGGTCAGGTGTATATCGCCGAGGCTAACGGCCTGACATTAGAGAACAACACAATCCGCCACGGCTATTGTGTTAATTGTCTGGTGACGGCCGGCGCCGGTAGTGGTGTGACAGCGCTGGAGCTAGGTCTTCCACAGCAGGCTAGCGTGCGCGATGTGCTAATCAGTCGCAATACCCTGGAAAACCATGACGCCTGGGGCGTGGGCGCGAATTCAGGTACGCGCATTGGAGCTGATATCGCAGTAACAAACAACATCATACGCAACGTACGTCGATCGATTGTCGGCAGTGGCTATTCGTTGTCGGGCAACCAGACAGCTGATACTGCGCGCGTTGTCAGTTTTGAAGGGAACGATGCCGAACTCAACCCCGGTAGCTGGAGTGGTCCGGGAACTGTCCGGCAGCAATGCGGTGGCGCCAGTCTGGGTGGCCGGTGTGTTATCGAGTTGACTGCGTCAGCGGGCAGCAACCGGTTGTTCTCGAGTGCCCATTTTGGTTTCAATGGTCGTCGTCAGGTGACTGTGTCGGGTTGGTTACGCGGTGCATCAGCGCAATTGTGTTTAGCGCTCACTCGCACTGATGGTAGTGAGTTCAGGCAGTGTGGAGCGCGCGACAATGCTGGCGCAAGCAGCCCGATCAATGGTTTTAACGGTTTCCAGACAGTGTCGGTAAGTGTGCCTCAGGGAACGACACAGGCACGACTGCAAGTGATCGTGCCGGGTGGGCAGCAAGCCATACTGGATGATGTGAAACTGGCGTTTAACTAACCTGCTCTATTCACGAAGGCGAAAACAGTGACAATGAAAACTAAGCAATTTCCAGTTAGAAAAGCAGTTTTCGCGTCGCTGCGGGTATACGCACACTGTTTTCTATTCACCACCAGTGCCCGTCTGCCGTCGCAGCTCACT
>CALFCF010000037.1 GCA_937951345.1 uncultured Granulosicoccaceae bacterium | reverse complement strand
GCATTTGGTCACCTGTTACCTGAATGGCACGAACAGATGGACCCTGCTCTGGTAGAGTTGATGCATCACGGTCAACGCTTATCAGCCGTTGAATACCGGCAACTCGACAAAGTCCGAACCCGGCAATGGCAGGCATTGTTAGTGGTGTTCGAACAAGCAGACTGTTTGCTATGCCCGACCATGACACAGGTGGCGCCACCGGTCACACGCGACGATGCAAGCTTCGAGTTTGTTGATAATCAGGGGCGTTTACATGGATTAGATATGACCGCGGTATTTAACAATATTGCGCAGTGTCCTGTAATGTCAGTACCGGCTGGCCCGGGCAATAACGGGCTGCCCACTGCCGTACAAATAGTCGGTCGACGTTTTGATGATAATTTTGTGTTCCGGATAGCTCATGCAATTGAAGATCGATTACCGTTCACACCATGGACCACCGAGTCACTGAACGTCACTTAACGCTACCCTACAGCACGCACTCATCAACGAATACGTAAAATTAATGTCAAACGATACACTCACACTGTCAATCGAGGATGCATCAACACTGGTTGTTAATGCGCTTGTTGCTTCGTCGACCAGCGAAGCCAATGCTGCATCAGTAGCCGAAGCGCTGGTCGCAGCACAAATGGACGGCTTATCGAGTCATGGACTGTCGCGGGTACCCAGCTATGCATCACAGTCAGCCAGCGGCAAGGTTGATGGTTTCGCTGAACCATCTGTTACGCAGGCAGTTGGTGCCGCACTACGCATCGATGCTGCACGGGGTTTTGCTTATCCGGCATTAACGCTTGCACGACGCGAGATCATCGAGCGGATTAACGAAACCGGTATCGTTTGCGCCAGCGTGTTCAACTCACACCATTTCGGCGCTGCAGGCTTTCATGTCGAGCAACTCGCCAGACACGGACTGATCGCAATCATTGTCGGCAACAGCCCCAAAGCAATTGCCCCCTGGGGCGGTGATGCGGCGCTTTTCGGTACAAACCCGATAGCATTCGCTGCACCACGCGACCACAACGAGCCTGTTGTCATTGATTTATCGTTATCCAAGGTTGCGCGCGGCAAAATTCTGGTTGCAGCGCAAAACAATGAAGCCATCCCGGATGACTGGGCACTGGATAGTCAAGGCAACCCGACAACAAATGCCAAGGCGGCACTCGACGGAACCATGTTACCCATGGGTGATGCTAAAGGTGCGCAGCTGGTGTTGATGGTAGAACTGTTAGCCGCGGCCCTGACCGGTGCCAATTACGGTTTTGAAGCATCGTCCTTTTTTGATGCTGAAGGCGATAACCCTGGCGTCGGGCAATTGTTGATTGCATTCAAACCAGAACCATTGTCCGGTGGCAACTACAATAGCCGAATCGAACGTTTAATTGATGTCATGCTCGCTCAGAAAGGTGTGCGTCTACCGGGTAGTCGCCGTCACGACATACGCGATCGATCCAACGCTGAGGGTATGACATTGCCACAGGCACTAGTTGAAGAGATAAGGGCTTTGTCAGCCAACTAGGTAGCAGTAGAACCCCGGTTTCCGGACATAGCGTAAGCATCGCAAATCGCCTGAGACCAAAGCGCCGGTTGTTCTTGCGGCAGATTATGCCCGGTATTGTCAAAAACACGGTACTCGTACATGCCAACGAACTGGTTGGCATGCGATGCCGTTGCATCCATCACACCATTGACGTTTCCATCAATGGCAATGGTCGGTACGGTGATGTCGGGCTGGGTGACCAGCTGCGTCTCGATATGTGCAACGCGAGGATCACCCGCTACCAGCCCGTAGCGATGGCGGTAGGAATGCACCACCACATCAACGAAGTCCGGGTTGTCAAAAGAGTGAGCTGTTTGCTTGAAGGTATCATCGCTAAACGACCAGGTTGGAGACCACTGCCGCCACAGAAAGCGCGCGATGCCCTGACGATTTTCCAGCAATGCGCGCCGTCCGCGCTCACAATGAAAATAGTATTGGTACCAGTAAGCAGCTTCACGTTCCGGTGCCTCCGGAGTTGTCGACTCGGGAATATTCTGAATGTTGTACGAGTTACCGGAGACTAACGCAGCCACACGTTGCGGCCACAGCGCAGCGACAATACAGGCTGCCCGTCCGCCCCAATCGAAACCTCCCAGAACTGCACGATCAATAGACAATGCATCCATAAACTGCAACAGATCTGCAGCCAGAGCTGCCTGCTCACCGGAACGCACAATGGTTGAACTTAAAAATCGAGTCGGACCGTAACCACGAAGGTAAGGTACGTAAACCCGTGCACCGGCTTCAGTCAGTGGTTTAATCGAAGCGCTGTAACATTCAACATCATAGGGAAAACCGTGGTTAAGAATACACGGCCAGCCCTGCGGATCGCCGGCAACCCGATAAGCGACTTCCAGCACATCAGTACGAACACGCTCAAGATCAAACAACTCGTTCACCGTTAGCAAAAAAGTTACGTTGATGCGCCGACACCGGTTTCAGTACGCTCATCAACCTCGCCCACGGTACCCTGCCACACCCTGCTCAGCAACCCAGACACCATCAGGCAATTCGCCATGCTGAAAAAACACATCAATCGGGATACCGCCGCGCGGATACCAATAGCCACCGAGGCGCAGCCATTTGGGGTCGATGACATCAATAAGGCGACGCGCAATCGAAACCGTGCAATCTTCATGGAATGCACCGTGATTTCGAAACGAGGTAAGAAACAATTTTAACGACTTGCTCTCAACCAGTCGCTCGCGGGGTACATAGTCAAGCACCAGATGCGCAAAATCCGGCTGCCCGGTCAAAGGACAAAGCGATGTAAATTCAGGTGCCGTAAAACGCACACAATAGTCAACATCAGCCTGCGGGTTAGGCACAGACTCAATCACGGCCTCCTCAGGTGAAGCCGGTTGCTCAACCTGTGAACCCAACTGTTGCAGGCCAGAATAGATAGATGTTTTGTCTGTCACGAGTGAATTCCAACACGAATTAACCGTCCATTTTATACCTTTCCCAGCAACTGAACATCCAGTCATATGCAGGTTTTCCCTGCAGCATTCTGTTGAAGAAAATACCGGTCGCAGTTGAAACGCGGAGCCATTCCCACCGAGCGCGGTACTGCTCACACTTCCGGCCGCATGCCACCTGATGTAACAAAGATCCACCGCTATCTGCCGATTTTTTATTCGTGACTTTCGCGAAAAGAAGAATCATGAAAACCGGATCCAAAATCGGTATTAAACGCCCATCGGCACCGACACTGACAGTATTTGCATTATCGTGTGTACTTGTCGCCTGCGAAAACGGCAGCGTACAGGACAACGACAGTGATGATACCGGATTCGTCAGCGCGCAATCCGAAGCGGCCGAGCAGGGATTCGGTGATTTGTTCTGGGCCGAGCAAGCGCAGGGCTTTGAGCCGTTCGTGGCACCACCGGATCTCGCTCCCGCTAACGGTGCACTGGCAGGTCGCTGGAGTGAAGCAATGGACTGGCCGTTGATTGCAACCGGGGCGGCCAACATGCCCGATGGTCGTATTCTCGCCTGGGCCGCCACTTCGATAGATAACTTCGGCGGTCCGGAAGAATTTGCCCACGGCACCATCTACGACCCGGAGACAAACACCTTCGCCGCCGCAGACAACGATATGCACAATGCTTTTTGTGCAGGTGTCGCGATGCTTCCGGACGGCAGCGTCTTCGCAGCAGGGGGTGGCGAAATCATCACCACGACCAGCCGCTTCAACAATGATGAATGGCAACTCGATGACGATTTGATCAACCCGCGCTGGTATCCCACCAGCACCGTACTGCCAAGCGGACAGGTATTAGTATCGCTTGGTACCAAAACCGCCGGTGAGTCAGAACTCTGGTCACCGGACACCGGGTACGAATCCGCTTTTCGCGTTGATTTAGAATCAGTTATTAACGATGACACAGCCCAACCCGGCACAGCCGACTGGTTTCCAGCGATAAACGTTGCTCCAGATGGCACGTTGTATCATCCGGGCCCGGTTAATCAAACATTTTCGATCGATCTGCTTTCTGAATTTGCAGTGACAGCCCATGGGGAGCGCGAAAGTGATGACTTTCATCGGCTCTACAATACCACCGTGATGTACGACGTCGGCAAGATGCTAATGGCAGGAGGTGGCTTTCCACCGTCCGAGACAGCATTGAAGATTGATCTGACTTCCGGTACACCTCAGATCGCACCGACCAATGCAATGACGCAGGCGCGAACGTTCCAGAACACGATAGTTCTTCCAAATGGCGAAGTACTTGTCATCGGTGGCAACAGCAGCGGCATTCAGTTTAGCGATCAGGGAACGATACTGACACCCGAGATCTGGAACCCTGAAACCGAAACATGGCGCAGCATGGATAATCATTCGACACCGCGCAACTACCATTCAACAGCACTCTTGATGAAGGATGCGCGCGTGATCGCGATGGGTGGGGGGTTATGCGGAACTTGTGTTACCAATCACCAGAGCGCCGAAATATTCGAACCACCGTATTTGTTTGAAGACGAAACAACACTCGCGGTGCGGCCTGAAATTATCAATGCCCCGGCAACTGCAGCACCTGCACAGACATTGAATGTCACAGCCAGTTCGAATATCGAAAAGTTTAGCTTGTATCGCCTGATTGCGCTAACACATCATCATTCCACCGACCAACGTCTTATCCCGTTAGAAATATCCAGTAGCAACGCAGCCAATGGAAATGGCAACGGTAATGGAATTGGCAACAACAGCAACTACACACTGGAATTGCCCGACAACCCGAACGTATTGCTGCCGGGCTATTACTGGTTATTCGCGCTGGATGCCAATGGCACGCCGTCAATTGGACATACCGTACAAATAGACGTTGTCACGGACCCTATCACAGGCATTGAAGCTTTAACTACAAACAACGCCCGACTGAACTTCGCTTACTACGAACAACCTGCAGGTACCACCTGGAATCAACTGCCGGACTTTACCGCGCTAACACCAGTCGATACAGGCATCACAACTTCAATCTCTCTGTCGCGTGCACAAGTTGATGATGGATTTGCATTTACCTTCGACGGGCGGATAGCAATTCCTGAAAGCGGTGAGTACACATTCTATCTGGTATCAGACGATGGAAGCCGACTCAGCATAGATGGCAGCGTAGTTGTTGATCATGACGGTCTGCACGGACCCAGCCAACGCAGTGGCAGCGTGGTACTCGGTCACGGTCATCACGATCTGTTTGTTGAATACTTCGAAAGTGCCAACGGTGAATCGCTGAACATCGATATTGAAGGACCCGGTATAACGAGAACATCGATTAACTCATTTCTAGTACCTTTATCCGAGTCGCGATTAGCGACAGAAACGATTGTTGCGTATGAATACTATGAAGGGCAATGGAATACTCTGCCCGATTTCGATGCACTGACACCAGTCAAAACCGGTATTCAGAATGACTTTTCACTCGAAGAGCGCGAACAGGATGACAACTTCGGTTTCCGTTTCAGCACCAGTATGCTGGCGGAGCAGACCGGTGTTTACACGTTCTCAACACGATCGGATGATGGTAGCCAACTGTTTATTAACGGTGTACAGGTCGTTAACAATAACGGTCTGCATGCTCCGGTTCGCGCCGCTAATGGTGTGTTTCTGACACCCGGATGGCACGACATTGTCGTGACATATTTTGAGAACAGTGGCGGTCAGACATTGTCAGTCGGCGTGCAACCACCCGGTGCACCCGGCGAGCAGACATTTAGCGCAAGTCCTGACAACCTGGGTGTCGTGGCTAACACCGGTGGTACAGCGCTGGTTTCATACGATTACTATCACGGTAGCTGGGCCTCGCTACCCGATTTCAACACCCTTGTGCCTGTACTAAGCGGTGCTACTGACACCATTACGCTCGCTCCTCGCCTGCGGGATGATGACTTCGGTTTTCGTTTTCGCACAGTGTATAACGCACCGGTTACCGGAACCTATCAATTCATAACCCGTTCCGATGATGGCAGTCGGTTACTGGTCAACGGTCAGACTGTTGTTGAGAATGACGGTCTGCATGCACCACGTGACAGAAACGGCTCAGTAGCTCTGACTGCCGGCGCACATGCGATTGAAGTACAGTTTTTTGAGCGTAGTGGAGGTGAAGTTCTGCTGGTCGATGTGATTCCACCGGGTGGTTCACGCCAGTCGGTGACGCCTGACACGCAGGCCGGTAGTGGAACAACTACCGGTGGTAACAACGGTGGCAATCAGGGCACCAACCCCGGTGGAACAGGTAGTGGCACCAATCCGCCACCTAGCATCAGCAGCGGTGTGTTCTACGAATACTTCGAAGGCATATGGAGTGCGCTACCGGATTTTGACGCATTAATACCTGTAGCTACGGGCAACGGTGATGAAATTTCACTGGCATCAGCACAAGTTACCGACAATTACGCGTTCCGCTTTACGACTCAGGTATCACTTGCAACTGCCGGACAATACAGCTTTCATACACGCTCAGATGACGGATCACAGCTCTTTGTTAACGGTCAGTTAGTAGTCGACAACGATGGACTGCATGCTGCACGCGAGATCACGGGTAATATCAATCTGCCTGCCGGCACTCACGATATTGTCGTTACATACTTTGAGCGAACCGGCCTGGATGTACTTGATGTAGCCATGACGGATACCTTCGGCGTACGCAGCGACTTGAATGATCTTATCAGCAGCAGTTCGGCGTCAGGTGATAACACACCTGTCACTACGCAGGCAGAGCCGGTGGCGTTTTCCTACTATGAAGGCACCTGGACAGAGTTGCCAGATTTCACCCAACTGACACCTGAAGTTACCGGTACATTGGCAGAAATTTCTCTGGACTCGCGTTTACAAAATGATGAATTTGCGTTTCGTTTTTCGAGCAATCTTTCGTTGAGCGTGTCAGGCAGTTACACGTTTCATGTGCGCTCTGATGACGGCAGTCATTTATTTATCAATGATCAATTGGTTGTGAACAATGACGGTCTTCACGCACCGGTCGAGATATCTGCAACCTTGAATCTGGCCGCCGGTGATCATCCGATTACCCTGACTTATTTTGAACTTGCAGGTGGTGAGGTTCTGAATGCCGACGTAACACTGCCATCGGGCACACGCGTGCCGTTGTCACAACTTCTGGCACCCGCATCGGTAAATGCCAACCAACCGTTTGCTGACGCAGGATTCTAGCGACAGATCTCTACCCCGTCTGCCACAGTAAAAGGCGTAAATCGCATACCGGCAACAACACGTGAACACCCTTCCATCGCGATTCGCCAATAACGGAGTCTCTGACTTTTCCGGATTGACTGAGATGATAGTATGCGCACTATCAGATCATTTTTACCTCAACCGGAGTATTCATGACCAAGGCGAGTACCACAGCCAACGTTCGGGCCTCACTAAAATACCTGGAACATGCCGATGGCCAACACGCCTATAACGTCGGTGTGAACGAAAAACGTGAAACCGAGCATCAGGGTGATTTTGTAAATGTCGATGTTGCCGTTGCCAACGCCCGGCTGCTGGATGAAACGTTCTCCGTTGACACCCACGGCTTCGCGCTGGTGGATCAAGTTTCAGATGTACAGGACTTCTACGATGACACTGCGTTAGATCAAGTTTATAACCGCGAAATCAAGGAAACACTCGCGGCTATTGCGGGTGCGACCCATGTTGAAGTGTTTGATCACACGCGGCGCTCGTCATCTTCCAACATCCGCGAACAACGCGCTATTCGTGAGCCCGCTGCTGTCATACACAACGACTACAGTGAGCAATCAGCACTCACTCGTTTGCAAGGACATTTTAAAGATCGAGAAAACGAGCTTGAATCGTTGATTAAAAAACGCTTTGCCATAATCAACGTGTGGCGTTCAATTAACGGACCGGTGTTGCAATCACCGCTTGCCTTGTGCGATGCCCGGTCATCATGTTTTGAAGATCTGGTTGCAGTGAAACGCGTTGCAAAAAATCGTATCGGCGAACTACAGCTTGCGCTCTACAATGATCGCCATCGCTGGCTGTACTTCCCGGAAATGACGCCCGACGAGGTGTTACTGATTAAAACCTTTGATGCGCTTGACGACGGCCGTGCACGTTTTACGCTGCACACATCCTTTCAACCGCATAACGCCGAACAGGATATGCCCGCACGCGAGAGTCTGGAAACACGCTGTTTCGTGTTTTTTGATTAACCGTCCGCTTGTTGTGGCGCTAGCACCGGTCAGGGACATCAACCCGCTTACCGCGCGGGATCTCGCAGGCCTTGTCATAGAGGGGTAGTTCTGCTAACTCGCCTTGATGCAGTTTGCCATCAATACAGCCAATCTCAACCGGCATCCCTGGTTTAAACGCACTGGTATCCATTAACGCAATACCTATTCCTCGTTGCAGGTAGGGAGAAAACGCACCAGCGGTTACCCGACCACAACGCTCACCATTAACCCGTATTTCGCCTCCGATATGCGGTTCAGCATCACAAAGCAGTCCAGAACGACGTGATTCTGTGTTTGCTGTCAGCAATGCATCTCGTCCGATAAAGTCTTCTTTCTCCATATCGACAAACGCTGACAAATCAACATCGAAAGGTGTCGTCGTGTAGTCGAAGTCAGACCCGGCATTCATAATGCCGGCTTCAATGCGTCTGATATGCATCGAGTCGAGTCCGAAAATGACCATACCATGCGCTTCACCAGCCGCCGAGAGGTGCGCCCACAGCGCATCAGCATCGTGGTGTGCTTCTGTGTAAAACTCCCAACCGAGTTCATTGGTGTATCCGGTACGCGTAATAACCACTTCCTGCCCACCGAATTTAACTCGCGCAATACCAAAGTAGTTAAACGGGTCGGGCATACCATCATCTGCTGCATCCGCCAGTACTTGCATGGACTTTGGCCCCTGCACCTGCGAGACAAATACCCGCGGATCAGTTATAGCGACATCCATCCCGCGGGCATGGGCATGCGCACGGGCCCAACTGTAGAAGTCACCATCAGCCTGCGCATACCAAAATGTATCGTCGGATAATCTCAATAGCACACCGTCGACCAGCAGACCACCATCTTCATAACAGGCAATACCATAACCACAGCGGCCGGGTTTAACTTTGGAAATGTCTTTGGTAAACAGCAAATCCAGCAAACGTTCAGCGTCCGGGCCTTTAAACTGCAGAGGTAGTTCGCCGGTGTGCAAAACAGCAACGCCACGTCTCAGGTGCCAGTAACCGTCCACGGTAGATAGCTTGTCAAAACAGCAGGCCATCTGCCGCCGGTTGTACACACAATAATGTGGTCCCAACGGACGCTCGATGTTGTGATACGGGTGGCGCGCCAAAGAAAAGTCCCAACCAGCACCAGCCTGACTGGTGACTAGATCGCGGGTTTTACCGTCACTTGAAGCGTACATAAAATATCCTGTTCGAGTTACAGGAATTTTACTGACAAAATACGCCCTAAGCTATCGGGAATGTGATAATCAAGTGGTTAAGGGAAAAGGGATAAAGACTGTATCAGGCTAAGTCAATAATAGGTTTTCACGTGCAACACGAGCTGCACATCTTTTTTTTGTAGGTCGTTGTTGCCGAGGTAGCCGCGCTACACTGGCAGTAGCGGGGATTATCTGAGAAAACCCGACGCTTATAAAAAAGCAAAAAAAAAGCAAAAAAAAACGGACACCCCGGTATTTGGCGAGCCTTGTCCTTGTGCCACTACCCCGGATCTGTCCGTTTGTACACTGATTGATAAACCAATCAGAAGCTATGATATCGCTGCTTTTCTATGCAGCCCCGTTTATCCGGCCAAAGTTGGGAATAAAGCAACCAACGCGGGTGAAAAACGGTACAGAGCATACGCAAGTGCTACTGCAAAAACGACTGCGAACAACCACTTCACAGCGTAGTCTCCGTCTTCTTCGAGCGTGTTGTTTTCCACAGGTCTGGTTGCTGCCTGCTTGCGCACGAATGAAGTGACTTCGTCACGTTTAACGTAATGCGCACCATCATCCGTTACTGATGCAATCGAACCGCGATGAATCTCAAGTGTTGCGTCAGATTCACTCATACCTGTCAGACGTGCAAATTCTGACAACGGCAATAAGGTCGGATCATTATCAAGTCGTGACGTCGATCTCGCTGCGCTACCGGCTGCATGTGAAGCTGCTTGCGTAGCCGCGGATGTCGAAGCGGATGAACTACTGGCCATTTTAGATTCTCTCCGGTTGGTTTCAGCTGCTGAAGGTTTGGAATCAGATACACGAGCGGTATTAGAGCCAGGGGCAGAATCAGAACTATTATTTGACTCGCTGTACCAGATGCCAGTGTCGACCTGCTGATCCTCATTGTGTACCAGCATTGTATCATCGAGATCATCCAGCGGGTGGGCCGAATGAGCCACAGAGTCTGCACGTGAGGCTGTAGGTTTGGACGATGATGCAGCGCTATGGGAACTTGAACTGCGGTCGGTATTTGAACCACCAGTAGCAACAGCTGCTGTTGCAGCAACTGCAGTGGCACCGGCAACCGCACCTGCTCCCATAACCGCACGGCTCGAGCCGCTATCTTCCGACGCAAACCTGCCGGTATCCATCGCCTCGAAATCGTCTTCTGTCGGCAACACCAGCCCGGGTACTGTATCCGGATCAATGCCCTGCTCCCGCAGCAGTTGAGCAACACGCAACGGAATGTAAGTGTATTTGGATTTGAAGTGATCACCACCGGTCATGGCCAATGACTTGGACCAGATCTCACGGTTTTGACGATTGTCATCGACTTCCTGTGTAGCTTGCAGATATAGGTGTTCGTCTTGCACCGAGTAGTTCCTCTATTTAGCTACGCGCATCAGTGCGCTTTGTAGCTTTAAGTTAGATGTATTCATCTACCTGATCAATAACGCAAACCTGCCCTGTCGCAGATTGATACGCCCGGTTTGCTGTCAGAATGGTACCAACAAGCGACAGATGTGCCATTTTAACCGTAATTGTCTCTGCTATAGTGAAATTTCATGCAATGTAGTACATGTTAGCGGGCAACTATCTCTACGTCTATTCAGCCGATCAATCCTACTATCACCACTACCGAAATCAACCCGCTCATGCGCCAAGAATTGTTAAAACCACAGGCAATGGTAACCGGTGAATAAGGAATGAGACAGCCATGCGACATTGGTTAAATACCGGTTCATTCCTGATCCAATAGCCCCTTATCACTGAAGACCCATCCGGCAACACACCACGCCAGCAGCGCTCCAACACACTGGGCCACTACGAATGCCGGCACGTCCAATGGCCGAATCCCGGAAAACGTATCCGTAAACGCACGGGCAACGGCGACAGCCGGATTGGCAAAACTGGTCGATGCGGTAAACCAGTAGGCGGCGGTTATATAGAGACCGACCAACCAGGGAATAGCACCCGGGTTGACTCTGAGCCCGCCAAGAATAGTCAGCAGCAGCCCGAACGTTGCTACGATCTCAGCGAGCCATTGTGCACCACCGGTTCTGACAGTCGCGGACGCCTGCAAAATCGGCAGTTCAAACATCGCATGAGCCAACAATGCGCCAATAATGCCACCGACAACCTGGCTTACCATATAGACAACGGCAGCACCCTTACCCAGATCGCCACGAACGGTAAAGACCAATGTCACCGCCGGATTGAAATGAGCGCCCGATACTGGTGCAAACAGCGTGATTAAAACCACCAGTATGGCGCCGGTCGGGAGCGTGTTACCCAACAGGGAAATAGCCACATCATCAGACAACCGATCCGCCATGATGCCGGAGCCGACCACCGTCATGACCAACAGACAGGTGCCAAGCAATTCAGCGACTGCAGATTGAGAGATAGGTTTTGCCATCAGGTAGCTGTGCGTATTGGTGTTCCTCTGGATAATACCTTTCGTGCAGGTCGGTTAGTACCATTGATTTATAAATACTAAGGATCGCCAGTATCTAACGGTAAGTACCGGGTCGGGTTACCGCCAGATTACAGAATGAACCCCAACGCCACCGAGATATCCCTCTCTTTTTGTTTAGCTTCTGCACTGCTCAACAGTGACGGCACGTCGAGGTGTGTATTGCACCAGACTGCGTACCGAATGCGGTCTGGCTGCGTATAATGAAATTGATTGGAAATAAACCTGTCACTCGCTATTCCGTAACCCGCGCCCTGTTAACGACCATGAGCCACTATCTGTCACTCAAGAACGTTAGTAAGACATACGACGATGGCAAACAGCTAAACCAGGTTCTGCAATCTGTTTCCCTGACGATGGCAGCCGGAGAGCAGGTCGCATTGCTTGGCCAAAGCGGTTGTGGGAAGTCAACGCTGCTCAATATCATTGCCGGTATCGACCGACTCGATCAGGGAGAAGTTCACGTTGCAGACATAGCACTACACAACTTGTCTGAAAAAGACCTTACGCTGTTTCGCCGGCAGCATATTGGGTTTATTTATCAATCATTCAATCTGATACCAACACTCACGGCCATTGAGAATGTTCAGATTCCGCTGCATCTGAACGGATTCAAACCGGCCGACGCACTGGAAAAGGCTCGCACTATGCTTGAGCGCGTCGGTTTGTCCGGACGCATCGAGGCATTCCCCGACCAGCTCTCAGGCGGTGAACAACAACGGGTTGCCATCGCCCGCGGAATGATTCATTCACCGGCACTAGTGTTGGCGGACGAGCACACTGGCAACCTCGATGCGGCGACCGGCAGGGACATGCAAACATTGTTCAATGAAATTGCCCGTGACACAAAACAAACCGTGCTGATGGTGACCCACAGCGAAGCAGTTGCTGAAGCGGCTGACAGGGTGATTGAAATGATTGACGGACGCATCGACCATCACTCGAACGTAGTGGTTAAACAGGCGGATCAGAGCAACGCAAACAACAACGACAGGCACAGCCAGTAACATGCCTGACAATAGGTCACTCCAAAGCAACCCAAACCTGCTAACAAGCTCCTCATTGGTTGCTGACTACAAGGTATTGGCAACTTGTAGCCAGCGTTACTGGCAAAAGCATTTACGCCAGGTTGCATTGATGCTGATAAGCGTAGCCATGGGTGTCGCAATTGTATTCAGCGTTGATATTGCAAACCACAGTGCCAAACGGGCTTTTTCACTATCGCTTGATGCGGTCACCGGACGCACGACGCATCAACTCAGTGCCGGAAGCGACGGCATCGATGAGAGCATCTACACGCAGTTACGCACCTCACTCGGTATACGCCAAAGTGCACCGATAATTGATAGTGATATAACCATTCGCAGCCGCTCCGCAGACAACGGTTCGACACCAGTCCGTACTGAGCATGTGCAACTGCTGGGGGTTGATCTCTTTGCCGAGCCCATGTTCAGAAATCAGCTGGATACACTGCAAGCAGGTGCAGGTGAAACTTTTAGTGCACGACAACGCCTGTCGTTACTTGAGACTGGCACGATGATAATGGGCGACACCACTGCTAACCGCCTGGGTTTGGCATTGGGTGACACATTCGACGTAATCTCAGCCGGTCAACAACATCAGGTACGGCTTATCAATCTCGTCGATGTTAGCGATCAAGCAGTGTTTGACTCATTGGTGATGGTCGACATATCAACCGCTCAACTGTTATTGAACATGCCCGGCAGGTTATCGCGCATAGATTTAATTCTCGACGATCAGCAATCGCACAAAAAAGTCGTCAACTGGTTGAAACAGCAACAGTTTCCGCCCGGTAGTCTAGTTGAAGCCGCGCGCAGGAATAACGCGTTGCAACAGATGACAGCAGCTTTCCATACCAACTTGTTGGCAATGAGCCTGTTGGCCATTCTGGTCGGTGCATTTCTTATCTACAATACGATTACACTATCGGTGCTGGAGCGACGAAGCCTGTTTGGTCAGTTACGTATGAGTGGTGTCAGTCGCCGCGCGTTATTTAATACGATTTTATTTGAAGCGGCAATTTTCGCTGCACTAGGCGTCGCGTTTGGTCTGTTGCTCGGTTATTTACTCGGCGGTGCGCTACTACATCTGGTGACCCGTACGATCAACGATCTTTTCTTTACGCTCGATGTTCGACGTCTTGACGTATCGTGGCTGTCAGTTTTAAAAACTGTTGCTGTCGGCTTACTGGCCGCACTTCTGGCAACACTGGCTCCCGCTCGTGAGGCAGCAAGCAGCCCGCCGGTAACACTGACACAACGCTCGTCACTGGAACGTGGTACACGCGGATTGATACCATTGATCAGTCTAACCGGTCTTATCGGTATCGCAGCCGGCTACCTACTGCTGGGCGCCGGTCAATCATTGTGGCTCGCGTTTGTGGCATTATCGCTAATTGTGTTCGGATACAGCTTGCTGATTCCGCTATGTTTACTGCTTATTACATCATTGGGCGCCAAGTTAAGCGCGGGAGTTACAGGCAAGCACAACAACCTGTTTGCGCAACGTCTGTCTGGACCGATCGGTCAGTATCCTTTGCGGTCGCTGAGCGCCAGCCTGAGTCGTACCGCAGTTGCCATTGCAGCACTTGTCGTTGCCGTATCGGCAACCGCAGGTGTCGGCATAATGATTGGCAGCTTTCGCGCATCAGTTGCTGACTGGCTCGACGAGTCCTTACAGGCCGATATTTATCTTCGCGACAAGCACACGATATCCAATCCAGTATCGGCGCAAGCCATCGATAACCTCGGTACCGTAAACGGCATTATCGGCATTCGTAAAACGCGCATACGCGAAACCGATATTGAAGGTTCGCCGTCAAATTTGTTAGCACTCGAGCTAACCGGTGTTGCACAAGGGGGCTTCGCGTTAATCAAAACAAGCCTGCCGGCAGCCAACTTGTGGCCGCAGTGGCAACAGCAAACTACTGTTCTGGTATCCGAACCCCTGGCACGACAGCACGCAAAAGAAGTTGGCGACCCGATAGATATATTGACTGCGACAGGAACAGAGTCTTTCACAATTGCCGCAATTTTTACTGACTACAACGCAGGTACTGGTCTTGTAGTGATGCCTATGCCGCAATATCGCGCGCGCTGGCAGGACAGTGCTATCAATTCACTGGGCATACATCTCGACCCGGCGATTACCGCAGAATCCCGTCGGCAAACGCTGACAACACTCCGACAATTCGCCAATCAAAACGGTCTGATTTTTCGCTCCAATTCAGATATACGCGATCTGTCGCTGGGTATTTTCGATAGAACGTTTGCGATCACACATGTGCTGCGGCTTCTGACAGTTGGTGTTGCATTTGTTGGAATACTAAGTGCGCTCCTGGCACTGATGCTTGAGCGACGTCGCGAGTTTGCGGTACTGCGCTCGCTCGGATTGACACCGCACGAATTGCGCCGGTTGATGTTTCTACAAACCGGTTTGATGGGTGTCGTTGCCGGATTGCTGGCTTTACCCCTGGGCGTGATGATGTCATCCATACTTATAAACGTCATCAACTTGCGTTCATTTGGCTGGACGATGCAATTCCAGTTGCCACCGGGTGTACTGATCGAAAGTTTGTTGCTCGCAGCAGTCGCAGCACTACTCGCCGGTTGTTATCCGGCATGGAAACTCAGTCGTTTATCACCGGCCGAAGCCTTGCGAAGCCCATGAGTTTCCAGCAACCGATTTACCCAACTAGTGTCAGTTCAGCCATGCGCTCAGTTGGCTGTTGTATATTCTGTCTGCTCCTGATTGTCGGATGTCAGCGTGATACAACAGAAAATTCAGCACCGGTTGTGTCGTTACACAGTGAACTGGGCGGTGATGCAACAGGCTTCGAGCGTGCGTGTGAACCGGTGGCATTCAATTTTCCTGAAGATCACAACGCTCACCCATCGTTCCGAAACGAGTGGTGGTACTTTACCGGCAATGTTGAAAGCAAGTCAGGTACACGGTTTGGTTTCCATGTGACATTTTTCAGAATCGCGGTAAACGCGCAACCTGCTCGGGACGATGCCGACCGGCAACCGATTTCTGCACAAAATTCTACCTGGTCAGCCAGTCAGTTCTATATGGGGCATTTCGCGATAACGGAAGATGAGACATCCGCAGTGGTCGCACATGAGCGCTTCGCCCGCGCCGCTGCCGGTCTGGCGGGTGCGCAAACCGAACAAGGCCAATTACGTGTATGGCTTGATAACTGGACTATCGTCAATCAACAAACTGATCCAGCAGACTTTCGCACGACCACCTGGCAGTTATCGCTTGCAGAGGACGACGATTATCTGGATCTATCATTGCGGGCATTGAAGCCTGTCGTTGAACAAGGCATCCGGGGTTATAGTCAGAAGAGCCGTGATCCGTGCAATTCATCCTACTATTATTCAATACCGCGACTACAGGTTGACGGTACTATCAGTCGCGACGGTAAAGCGCATAAGGTATCAGGTAGTGCCTGGCTAGATCGCGAATGGAGTAGCAGTGCGCTGGCTGACGATCAGATCGGTTGGGACTGGTTCGCGCTACAACTCGACGACGGCAGAGACCTAATGGTGTACCACCTGCGAAGACAGGATGGCAGCATCGACCCCTACAGTTATGCAGTGACCATTGATCCAGACGGCACCAAAACGGTACTGCCGTTGCCGGAATACGACATAACACGCTGGTGGACCAGCCCGTCGGGTGCCCGTTACCCGGTCGACGGCAGCCTGACATTTAACAACGAAAGCAATGAAACGGATAACGAAAACGGGACCGTTAAGCAAAGTGAGACAATCAGATTTGCACCGTTAATAGACAATCAGGAAATGAACCTGACCGTGCGTTACTGGGAAGGAGCGATAAAACTGACAGATGCAAATGGCGCCGCGATCGGCAGAGGTTATCTGGAACTAACCGGTTACTAACTGGATATACTAGCCTGCTCTATTCACGAAGGCGAAAACAGTGACAATGAAAACAACGCAATTTCCAGTTAGAAAAGCAGACTTAGCGTCGCTGCGGGTGTTCGCACACTGTTTTCTATTCACCCCCAGTCCCCGTCTGCCGTCGCAGCTCACTCGATTGAGCTCAACCCGTAGATTTCTACGAATTTCGCTGAATCGAGCGACCTGCTTAGGCAGCCAGACTCTGGTGGCGAACCCTTCGTGAATAGAGCAGGCTAGAGACAACGCTTCTTACAAGCTGCGGACAGATGGTAAACCTTTTTAGGTCGACAGGTATAGGTACAAACTGCCTACTCAAGGCTTTGCTGCACGCCGGCTGAAAGCACATTCAACAACTTCGGAGTACCTTTAACTATGCCGGCCTACGATACTCACCAGGTGTTGAATCAAACTCCGGCGTTTAACACCAATCTTTACACTACAGACAAAGCACTGCGAAGCGCCGTCGCCAGTTTCGGCGCTGACTGGGCGACAACGCAATTAGACACATACGGTCAATTCGCCACAGACGTTTTGATGCACGAAAGTGTGCGCGCCAATATCAACAAACCCCAACTGCAAACGCATGATCGTTACGGTAACCGTATAAACCAGGTGGATTTTGATCCGGCTTACCATCAATTGATGACGCAAGCGATCGAAGCCGGCTTACCATCCCTGCCCTGGCGCGAAAACCGTGCTGGCGCACATACGGCACGCGCAGCATTGGTCTACCTGCACAATCAAGCCGAATGTGGAACGACCTGCCCAACGACAATGACGTTTGCCGCAATACCGGCGTTGCACCATCAGCCAGACATCGCGGAACGCTGGGTACCCAAAGTCACCGCACCACATTATGACGGCAGAAACATCCCGTGGTATGACAAGCCGGGTCTGACCATCGGTATGGCAATGACAGAAAAGCAAGGCGGATCGGATGTACGCGCAAACATCTCCAGCGCAAAACCGGTGACCGGCAACGGTGGCGGCAAACTGTATCACCTGACCGGCCATAAATGGTTCTGCTCAGCCCCGATGAGCGACGGCTTTCTGGTATTGGCGCAAGCAGAGAAAGGCTTAAGTTGCTTTCTGATGCCCCGGTGGACGGAAGACGGCCAGTTAAATCGTTTCTATATACAGCGACTAAAAGACAAGTTAGGAAACTGGTCAAACGCATCCAGTGAAATTGAATTCAGAGATGCCGAAGCGTGGTTACTCGGTGAGGAAGGTCGCGGCGTCAACACCATCATTGAAATGGTTGCAATGACTCGTTACGACTGCATGATCGGGTCCTCGTCACTGATGCGTCAGGCAGTCAGTCAGGCAATACATCATTGCAACCACCGCGAGGCATTCGGTAGCAAATTGAATCAACATGCGCTCATGCAGAATGTACTGGCTGACATGGCTGTTGAATCAGAGGCGGCCATGTGGCAAACCATGCGACTCTCGCAAGCTTTTGATAATGCCAGTGATGAAGCCGAACAGCTGTATGCACGCATCGCAACACCGGTCGGAAAATTCTGGATTTGCAAACGTGCGCCGGCACTTGTCTATGAATGTATGGAATGCATTGGCGGTAACGGGTATGTAGAAGAATCCGGTATGCCACGATTGTTTCGCGAATCGCCACTGAATTCGATCTGGGAAGGTTGTGGCAACATTCAAAGCCTTGATATTCTTCGTGTACTGGCAAAGTCACCAAACGCGGTAGATGCACTGTTCAACGAAATCAATCAGGCTCGCGGTGTCGACAGTGCACTTGACGGGTTTATGGATGCCTTGATTGACGATATCAAAAAGGCAAACTATAGCGAGGGCTCTGCCCGACAACTGGCCTCCCGCCTGGCGCGTACCATTCAGGCATCGCTGATGGTGCGCTACGCCCAACCTGATGCAGCCACTTATTTTATCGCCAGCCGTATCTTTACCGAGCACGGAATCTACGGACAACACGACGATACCAGCCGCGCCAAACTGGTTATAGATTTCGCCAGTGTCTAACAGGCGGTTAAGCAGCTGCTACGATTGGAATCAAGACCAGCACAAAATACAGGAACTGATATGTTATCTCCGCAACAACGTGTCGTGATGATTTCAGGTGCCAATCGTGGCATTGGTAAAGCCATCGCACAAAAACTCGCAACTGACGGCTATACGCTAAGTCTGGGTGCGCGCAACAAAAACAGCATTGACAAAAAAAATCTCAGCGATTCAGTATCGGTATTCACCTATGATGCGAGTGAAACGGGCTCGGCTGAGCAATGGGTGGCTGGCACACTCGAACAATACAATCGTATTGACGCGATCGTCATGAATGCAGGTGTTCTGCATCCGGTCGGATTTGGCGAAACCGATGAAAGCAATCTCGATCAGATGTGGGATGTAAATTTCAAAGGACCGCTAAGACTGGTGAATGCAGCGCTTTCTGCCCTTAAGCAATCCGGTCATGGCCGCGTTATCAACATTGTCTCGTTATCCGGCAAGCGCGTGTTAAGCGGCAGCAATCTAGGTTACTGCGCTTCCAAATATGCCGCACTGTCACTGACGCATGCGATTCGTCACGAAGGTTGGAAAGACGGCTTACGGGCAACCGCAATCTGCCCCGGCCTTGTTGACACTGATATGGTTTCGCACGTAGATACACCAACCGATGAGTTTAAAATAACTCCCGAGGCGATTGCAGCAAGTGCGGCTTACGCACTATCGCTACCGAACGACGCAGCTGTGGCAGAAATACTGGTCAACAGCCGTCTTGAATCTGCGTGGTAGTAAATACACAACCAATGAATTATATGCGTCTCGACCACACTACTGCATAAGACCGAGCGCACAGGGTGTTCCTGCTTTAGCAGAAATACCCGTCTTCTTTCAACTTTGTCACAGGTTAGGGACAAAACACCCTTTGGCGTCTGGTTTCAAGTCAGTGTATTCTAAAATAATTCAAAAATTATAAATCAGGGATAGGATGTTTTTACTCACCAATAAAACTCACTTTCTTCGTGCATTGAGCGGTTGTGCATTGAGCGGTTGTGCATTGAGCGGCCGCGCATTAAGCGTTGTAGGTATGCTTGTTTTACTGGCCGCAAGCGCATCAAATGCAAGTGCACAGGCCTTCGCCGATTTCGCGCTGGGTGGGCAGAATATCTGCGCTATAGATGCTGATGGTGCTCTAGAATGTACAACCCGATTCGACGCCAACACCTTTTTGCCTCCAGACGATGGCACGCTTTACGAACAAGTAGTCTCGGGTGGCGCGCACAGTTGCGCGATCACTCAGGAAAATGAAGTTCGTTGCTGGGGTCAGAATAGCTTCGGGCAGTTAAACAACGTACCCATATCTTCAGCTTCCTTTATTTCATTAAGTGCGGGCGAAAACCACACCTGTGCACTTGATGCTGATGGTCAGGCTTTCTGTTGGGGGCTTAACACGAATGGCCAAACGGACGTACCAGCTGACAGCCCACCATTCGTTTCTATTCACGCCGGAGAACTGGGTACCTGCGGCCTCACCATCACTGGCGATGCAGTATGCTGGTCTAACGACTTTGTGTTTACCACGCAGTTTCTATTCAATAGAACGGGTTGGACAGATTTTGCATTTCCAGGTGCCGGTAGCCAGTCACCCGCCTGTGGGTTAATTGATGGATTCATCCAGTGTTGGTCAAACAATCCCCAGCTACCTCTGCCCGGCAATGGACCTTATACACAAATTGAAACTAACAGCATCTTTTTTTGCGGTCTGCAAACTGGTGGTCAAATCGATTGCAACGTTCGAGCATTTGGTGGCACAAGTCCGACAGACGCAGTTAATCAGGAGACGTTAGCTGAAATAAACGCACTGCCACCGTTAGTTGATTTTCAACTCGGAAATTCCGGTCCGTCTTTAAACGGTTTATGTGGAATAAGTTTTGACGGGGAATTACTGTGTGCTGGCAACAGTTTGCCTGCCGACAACCTGCCCGGTGAGCAACTGAATATTCCGCAACCGTTCGGCCTTGAAGCCGCCATATATTCCGATTCATCAGGCGAGCTTTTCTGGCAAACCGATCTTAGTTCATTTAGCAGCCCGATAAACGGATTTAACATATACCGGGACGGTGAACTACTAAGCTTTACAACCGGAAACTCCAGCTTCTTCGACGATACCTTGCAAACTGGCAGCACCTTCGTTTATGAAGTATCCATGGTGTTGCGCGATGGCAGAGAGAGCCAGCGTTCGGAACCGCTAATCGTTACAACAGTTAGCGGCGCTCAAGCCCCTTCAGGTAGCACAGGAAACACAATGGATTCACCGGACTATCTGCTATCAGGTGTAGAAGTCATTCGCTATAGCGCCACAAGTCTGGAAATCTTCTGGGAAAGACCCGTTAGCAATACGCTGGTGACTCAATTCGATGTATTTCGCAATGGTGAATACATAACGTCAACACCCGGACCGTCATTCTTTGATGATTCGGTGACAGCCTGTCAAACCCTTGAATACACAATTGCCGCGATATCAAGAGACAGCCGAATTGTTGCTTTGGGCTTCGCATCTGAGGGCACATTCCCGGGCATTACCTGCCCGTAGAGTAGCCACTACAAGCAACCTACAAAAACAAGAAAAACACCAAAACACCCATGATTCCGTGAATTAATGGGTGTTTTGTTGTCGTCTCACCTGAAGATCTTTACGTTATACGTACAAGTGCACCGAGTCCGGCGGCGTGATGTTCCAAAGCGTGACAATGAAATAACCATTCACCAGGATTGTCTGCCACGAACGCAAGTTCCATCGTTTGTTCTGGCAAGAGCAACGGACTATCCACCCAGCGAGGATCAGGTAGCGGTTGACCATCAATCGTCAGCAGTTTCATGTGATGACCGTGCAAATGCATGGGATGAGGAAAGGCTGTTTGATTGCGTAATGTTAGTCGAATCGACTGCCCCATTTTTGTATCAATAAGTGGCGGCATGTCGAGCTTGTTTCCGACAACATCATTGATGGCCCATACATAACCTTGTCGGGCAATTTCGCGCAGACTCATCCATTTGCCGTTGAACTGAGCACGACGGAGTCCGCCCATGGCACCGCCTGCAATCGTCACCTCGTGCGCCATCGCATTCGAAAGATCGGGTTCCGGTAATTCGGGCGGTGCGAGATCTATAACACTATCTAGTGCTGAACTTCTTAATGGCGTTTCTTCGTATACGAATTTGGTGAGATCAAATGTTTCTCGATAGAAGCTATCAACCACAGGCATGATTGATCCGGGGTCACCGCTCATGTCGAGCATCAGATCCACACGCCCGGCAACGCCGATGACGATGGGTTCTTTTGTCTGGAAGGGTTTGACAGCTTGCCCGTCGATGGCAATCACTGACGGGGCAAGTTCACCGAAGGACAAGGCGAAATTCCGAGCGTTTGATGCGTTGATCAATCGCAGACGGATGCGCTCACCGGTACGCACTTTGACAATATCCCGGAAGCGCCCATTAACGGTTGGAACGTTACCGATCCGACCAGCATGCGATAGATCGTGGCCCGCACCAAAGTCGTTGCTTATCGATGCATCATCAAGTAATCGCCAGTCGTCTATCATCCAAACAAGATCCCGATCAACAACGGGTGGTTCCTTTTCTTCAATGATTAAGGGACCAGAAAGTCCTCGCCCCACTTGTTCATAGGCATTAACGTGCGAGTGATACCAATACGTGCCACTATCTGGCGGGGTAAACTGGTAGTGAAAGGATTCACCGGGTTGTATGGCCGGTTGAGTCAGACCCGCGACACCATCCATAGCATTGGGTAACCGTATGCCGTGCCAATGCACAGCCGTCGGCACGTTGAGTGCGTTTTTGATTGTTGCATAAAGCGCTTGACCGTGGGTGATCCGAATCGGTGTACCGGGTATTTGCCCGTCGAAGCCCCATATATCGGTGGCAGGAAAATCCCGGCCTACGATTTTTGCTTTGCCGGGTTTGGCTGTAAGTTCAATATTACTGCCGCTTGGATCGGTAGCATCTACAGCAGGAAAGGCCCAGAATAAAGTACTTGCCCCGCTCCACTGAAGAAACAGTCGCCTATTCATAGTTAAACCCCGTGATATAAACCTGTGTAATCAGAATAACACCAATTTACGAGTGCCCTGTCGTATCTCCGGTCGTTTCTGCGTTGTTTCTGCGGCCAGTCAATAGCTATAGGCAACGCAATTTCCAATGATCGGTACAGTAAACAAAAGGATAGCTTTTTCTATCAAAGAATTAGCAGCACAAAGCAAAGTAATGATATCCGGCTTTCAGCGATAAATACGGCTGCATGGAAACTCTATCTATCGACGGCGGTACATGCTTGATTACCTGATCGCATCGCTCAGCGGTCCAAATAATCGCGCCAGCTGTTTCCTGCCAATTTTTACCTCGCGTTTTGATCACCATAACTCTAGAATATAAAGATATGTAATCTCTGTATAGCATGTCGATGACTCACAACGGATCAGGTTTCGACAGCGGCTCACCAGGTCGAATTCTGGTTGTAGACGATGTAACCACCAAACGCCTTAAAATAGCCAAGGCAGCCCAAAATCTGGGGCACCACGTAATCGAGGCCGAAGGCGGTTTGCAGGCGCTCGAAATTGTGGCGAGTCAACCCATAGACCTGATCCTTCTTGACCTCCTGATGCCTGAGTTCGACGGCTTTAAGGTGCTCGAATCCCTACAAGCCGACAACTATCTACGAAATATCCCGGTTATCGTTATTTCTGGTCTTGATGACAGAGACAGTATTTCGCGGGCCATACAACTGGGCGCGGAAGATTATCTCGAAGAACAATTTCGCGTTGAAATCCTTAATGCCCGTATAGAAGCCTGCCTGGAAAAAAAGCGAATTAGAGATATCGAACTTAACTTTCTGATGCGTATTGATTTGCTTACCGACGCGGCCACCACAATAAATACCGGCGACTACAATCCCGACGCACTGAAACTGCGGCCGGTTACTGCTGTCGATGATGCGCTGGGTCAATTTGGCCGCATATTTACCAATATGTCGGAGCAAATATTCAGGCGTGAGCGCCGACTAAGGCAACAGGTTGTAACACTCAAAAACATACTTCTACTGTTTGCCACAGGCGCCGTTCTGGGGTTGGGTATGCCTCTGAGTCGCATAGCATCCGAGCTGCAACCCCATCCTTTTGGCATTGCACTTTGGGTCAATGTGATGGCGGCTGTATTAGGCGTGGGGTATGCCATCGCAAGAAAGCGACTTCCAGTTATAAACCGGCAGCTGATTAATTTCTTACTCGTATGGGGAGTACTGACTGCGAGTGGCTTTGTATTGATATTCTGGGTAGCAGCCCACGTCGCGGCTTCTGCTCTTTCAATCGTTATGGTAACCGAAGGCTTGGTCGTATTTATTATTGCTGCAATTTTTGGAATTGAGCGCCCGACGCCAAAACGCCTGATCGGTTTATCACTGGGTTTTGTCGGTATTGTGTCGTTAATAATGACTCAACAAGGACTTGAAGGTGCCGGCCAATGGATTTGGATCGTGCTTGCGTTGCTGGTGCCACTCAATTTCGCACTCGAAGATCTACTGATGGCCGCCAAAATGCCAGAAGGTGTTGATCTGGTCGCAATTGTCGGTTTGACCGCACTGGTCGCTGCGATTCTATTGCTCCCATTGGTAGTGTTGTTGTCAGATTTCTTCGCCATCAGCCTTGTACCGGGTAAGCTGGAACTTACACTGTTGTTGTTGGCACTGAAAACGTTGATCGGTATGAGTTTGCTTGCACAAGTTATCGCAACTGCTGGTGCAGTCTTTGGCAGCCAGGCAGGCTATATCAAAGCCTTTGCAGGGATTGTATGGAGCATGTTGCTATTGCAAGAATCACTACCCTGGGTAGCCTGGTTATCGTTCGGAATAATCTTAGCCGGATTGATCTTGGTTGAATCGGGTAAGTCCGAGCCTTTGCCGGATGAGACACCTCTGTCTACGTGACTCGTTTTATCACTACGTAGCCCGCTACGTTCTCAGACATTTCTATGTGGTCGGGATGTGGTGGCACAGCCGTGTTACCTCATCGGCGATGGGTGTGGTAGATGCAAAAGAATATTCGCTCTATTTAAGGGAGCATAATATTTGCAATCCAATTTGTGGGGGTCCCCGAAATTCTGCTCTATACGAGGGGATAAATCACTGATCCAATTTCCGGGTGTGTTCCTGATTCTCAGCCATCAGGGGCATTTCATATAGAGTCAGAGGTGTGACGGACTGGCGGGAACGACCATTAACAAAAACGAACGTAACGTGAAATGTCCCGCTGCAAGGGATTGTTATGCAGAATTTAGTGCAGCTACCAGGTAGGCGATAAACGCTACTCCGCTAACGATTGTACGTAGCCAATGCTTAGGTCCCCACTTCTTTAACAGCGCCTCAGTCTCCGATGAATCTGGATCACTAGCAGGATCAAGCAATATGTCGTTCACCGGCTTTATTATAATAAGCGTTATAGGTATTACTGAAATCAACAGTAGTGAACCTACCAGCCAGAGAATATCTGAACTTGAGAACCATGCAAAAAGTCCAGTTAAGAAACCAATTACCGCAAGAGCTATTTGCATAGGAGCAGCAAGGTTGTACATGGGTGGAAAAAAACGTCCTGCTACAGCTACTCCTGCCTTTAATGCCGCGGGGTGCTGAGCTATAGAAATATAAACTGCAGCACCAAAAAATGTCCCACAGCAAAATATGGAAATTATTTCAATAATCAATGTGTGATCCTACATCTGTACATAACGCTGCCCTCAAGGACACCGTGTGCTTTGCGCCACTGCATGGATTTGTTAGTTTTTTTATCATCCGTTCTTGTGTAGATGCTGACAGCAAACAGGATACACAAACATAAGTCGTATGGGTATCCCTCATGCGTTCGCTCTATTTGAAGGCGTTGATATTTGTAATTTATTTTATGCGTCCCTTCCTTTTTCGTCCCTGTTCTATGAGTTGCATTAACATTTTACGGTTCCAGATCCTAAACTGTATTTTAGGGCTCGAAAACGCAACCTAAGACTCGTGTGGGTAAAGACTACCGTGAAGTTTCATTTGTTATCAATGATTTGCCATGGTCCGACCCCAATATTAATCCGGAAGATAGCGGTGTCTCTGACAGTCTCGTAGTTGCTCGTCCTGCTCTTGAACTATGCGACCACATTTCTCATGCTGCTTTTTTGTCTCCGATAGCGCGTTTTTTAAATCGCTGTTCAGATTTCGTAATTTGGCAAAATGAGCAGTTAGTTGTACCTTCTTGGCTTCTTTTGTCATGATCCTTCCCTTATCATTAATAAACTATTTGGAATACTTATATTACTGCTGAAATGTAAATATAAGTTTCTGATTAATCCTTAATTGGACATTGCATAAGAGAAATTTGAAATAGAATCTGCTATTCATTTTCATGCATGAATTAAGTGTATATAATATTGATAGTTGATGTATATATA